>JAHHHS010000066.1 GCA_019359215.1 Nostoc indistinguendum CM1-VF10
ATCATTAACCGCAGCAGTTCGTAATATTTCTCTAGCTGTTGCGTTAGCTTCGCTATCTTGTCTTTTTGATTGCTCATCCATACGACCAGAAATATCTGCCAAGTTCATATTTGCTGCCGCTAAAAAACGGGATTGTTTTTGAGCTTCACTATGGATAGATTTGGTAACTACAGCAGTTTGTAAATTTTGGATAGCAACTTTTTTGAGAATGTCTTGTGTAATCACATCAAGTTGTGCTGCATTTGCACTACTTGAAGATTGCGAAATCGCATCATTAGTTATTTCAGATTCTTGTCTTTGCACTGTTTGTCCTTCAGTACCTAAGACAGATTGAGATTGACCACGGGTGTATTGTTGATTCCATTTTTTAATTGCATTTTTTGCTTGAGTCCCAGGATCTAATTCTAATAATTGAGTTTCTTGCTTTTGTAAAACTTTTTCAATGTTCTTACCAGCTTTAAAAGGGTCAGGAATCCCTAAGTCACCTACACTAGACTGAATTGCCTGATTTAACTCAGCTTCTAATTTACCAACAGCTTTAGAGAACTCTTTTTGATAGTTGTTGATGTAAATCTGTAAACTGTGGTAAATCTCTTCAAACTGGGTCAAAAAAGATTGACTTTGTTTGTTGTTGGTTTGTGCGTTCGCTGGGACACTAGAAAGAAATATCTGTACGGCTATAACCTGAATCATCAGTAAGTGTTTGATATTCTTCATATAAATTTTTCAATGAAACTGCAAAAGGTTTAGGGGCACAATCAGAAGAAACTATAGCTTGTTTATTTTGTTTGTCGATAGAAACAGCTTTTACAAGTAAGGCTTCAGGATCTAGTCTTGTTTTCAAAAGACTTCTAAAAATAATACTGTCGTAAACATTGGTATCTACCGGAAGAGTAGAACCGTTAGTCCGAGACATCAATAAATAAGTATCACCTTTCACAAAATTGGTAGTAATTCCGGGTTGTTCTACTCTCGAAATCACTATATTGTTGTACTTCAAGCTGCGTAAAATTCTGCTTCTTCTCACCGCATCTTGACCCATTTTTAATTGAACTTTGCAACTGGTTTCTTTATTGACATCCCGAAAACTTCTGCTTCTTTATCAGATTGCAGATTAGTTAAGGCGAAAGTAATTAATTTAGAATCAGTTTGGAAAGTGGAAGGTTTACAGATGGCATCGCCTATTGAACTAGCTTTCCAGTACTGGAGTCGCAAGCGAATGTAGTTCAACGCTTTGTCTACATTTTCATCTTCATAGCCTAAATCAATACAATCGGCACTGAAAAACTGTTCCATGTCAATTAGAGTTGGGGTGTCAGCCCATTCTGGCCTACCAATACCTGCTTGTTTTGCTGATTCAAATCGGCGTTGAATATCAGGATTGTCGTAAAAAATTTCTTCAAGCGTATTGCGATAAACAAGAACAATTAACGCTAGATTTTCTGGTACGTCCCCCGTATAAAGCTGCTTTTGTGCATTCACCGACCATTCTGTATTAATCTGTGAAGCTACGTCGATGGTTTTCTTACTTGCACTAATTTCAGCATTACGCGAACGTCTAGTGATTAATTGCTGAGTTAGTCTAACTATTTTTTGGTCTGCTGGGCTTATTTCACTAATAATTTCAATATCATGAATCACTTCACGGGAGAATATATTCCACAGAAAGCGCACTTGATCACGAGTAGAAGCAAACGCTTCTGGTTTTTGAGCAAGTGTCATCACACCTACATATTTTTTATCCGCGTTTTTTGTTGGCAAACATACCCATTGCCTATCAGCATAGGGAATACCGTTATTTAAAAGTACTGATGTTACATGTAACTGATCAATATATTGTGAGCCAGAAGGTTCAGCCTCATTAAATTCTTCCCTCAACCCCGAATCATCGAAGACTAATGTATGCGGTACTTTTACACTTTTTGCCCCGACATTATGAATTAAATCATTCCATAATTGTTTTTCGGATTTGGGAGATGGGAATAAACCCATCTCTGATAATATCTGTTGATGTCGTAGAGAAACATTTATCGCTTTCTCAAGAATCTGTATTAAATTTTTCTTTGTTAATTCAGTTGCCCCCGTTGGCGTAAATCGACGCTGTAAGAAATTCGCAAGCTTCACAATGGCTCTATCTACAGCGTCTCCTCCCTCAGTCCCTCCAGGTCTAATCGTGAAAGTTGTATAAATATTCAATTTAATATTTTTACGTTGATGTTGGCGTGTCAGTTCTTGCTGCCGCGCTACTTGTCCCCAGTCTATAAATTCACTTTCAACAGATGCAGGGTTTATCAATCTATGTCGATACGCTTCAAATACTTCTGATTCATTACATAAAGAAGACCAGCGAAAAGTAAATTTTTCACCCCCAGGTATTTCTTTGCACCCATTTTCAAAAGCTTTGGCAAGTGCTTCTACTTGTTCATCAGAATTAAATAATGGGTGAAACCCTATGCAACTGTAACCAAAAACTAGTTGTAATGTGTTATTTGTATCGCTTACTTGCTTTTTACTTAGTAAATATGCACCAATGCTGTAGCTACCTTTTTTTAATCTTACTAGAGTAGTTAGATCTAGTAAGTCCTCAAAAGGAATTATTTTTTTGTTTTTAATATTTACTTTTACCATGATTTAGGCACTTTTCTAGACCCGGCTCTTTTCTTATTTTGAGGAGAACAATATTTGACGTAGCCGCGAGTAAAGGTCGGAACACCTGGAAATACTCTTGACCAAAATAAATAAGGTCGTTTCCCAGATAAAACCAAAGCTGTAGCACTTACCCAAACACCTATTAAAATGCTCCATATCATCCCTATACCGAGTAGGAAAGCTATGAAAAAGCTTATTCCAAATGAAACTAAAGAAATTGCAAACTGAAAACCAGTCAAAATCCCTATTGTTGCATTTTGGCCTAATGATTGATTAACTTGTTTTATCTGTTGTTTCATAAAAATTTTGTCAGGAGTCAGAAATCAGAAGTCAGTATTCAGAATAGTTAAAAGTTAGAAAAACATCAGATGATTGAAGATACCAATCTTCTCCCGGATTTCTCACCACACCTCGATTAAGCCTGCGCTTGTGCTCTTGAGCAGGGAAAAGTTCAATGTGCCTTGTTCTTTCCCCTCTGCCCTTCTGCTCCATCAAAGCAGGGAAGCTTGTGAGAAATGCGGGTTCTCATTTCTGACTCCTGGGTGCTGAATTCTTGCTAACAAGCCGCCGTCACCCCAGCAAACAAGATGTTTTGGGCAATGAATAGCACCAGTGTCACGAAAAAGATGCCGATGGGCTGTTGTACCATCTGCGTTACCTCTTGTCCGTCTCCCAGCGCATTAGCCACCTTCACACCAGACGCTACAAAGTAAACGAATAACATTACTGTAATTGCAGCGTTAATTACTCCGGGTAAGGCATTTATGGCGGCATTCCCTATAGCACCCGTAGTTCCAAACATACATGTTAGGGCTATTTGCGCTGGATCAAACAGTCCAAATGCATGTGCTGGCATCGTTTGACTAGCAACAATCAAAGTCACGCCGACAGCATATATCTGATGTTGGTATTTACGTCCTAATCTGCCTAAAGCTTTCGCCACAATTTGGGATTGTGTTCGTTGCTTGGGTTGAAATTCATTAGATGTCAAGACAATCGCTCCTTTCTTCATAAATATAAAAATCACTTGAAAACTATTAACAGTTATCAGTTATCAGTTATCAGTAAAGAATACCGAGAGGACGTGATAACTGTTTACTGTTCACTGTTCACTGATTTGCTCCTCTTTTTTTAAACTCACTCTCTATATCAGCTAAAGTATAGAACTCTTGCTAGAGAGCGAATTTATTGAAGTACTGGAATGTGACACTCGTATAGTTTTGCATTGCCATTTAGTCCACCTGTCTTTCTATTGGTGAACTTCCTAAACTCTGGTAGATACTTACGAGCTATATTCAAATATGCTTGTAGTTGCCTTGCGGAAACCTTGGGACTCAACATTGCCGCAACTTCTTGTCTTGTTAGTTCTTCATATCGGCAGGATAACCTCCCTAAAATCATTCGTGCGAGAACTTCTTGGAACTTCTTACTACATATAACAATACCCGCTTTCATACGGGCGGGAAAGGGGCATTTGCCACGACATAAAATTATTTATAGATGAGTCGCAACTATTTTCTTTCCTTGACTTGACCATTTCTCGTCTAGAAGACAGCAAGCCACAAGAACAACGTTTTGCGGATTTCGATGTTTCTTTCCATCCCTGCACCAGCACCGTACGGTGTATTCACTTTCATATCCGAGGACAAATGCAAGTTGCTCATAGCTTAGTCCCCACTTTCTTTTAAACTCTATTGGCTGCATAGCACTTACTTGGATACTTGCATGATGAACTATTATATATTTGTAGCATAATTAGTTAGTTAATTGTTAATGTCTCGTACTTAAAATATCAGGATATTCACCATTTTTATTTATCTTAACTATTCGCCGAACAATATTCAGTATTGCTAGGTAAACTCTACTTCTCTATGATAGGAATACTCCTTGATAATTACTCAAAATAACGTCAAATATAGATGCTCATTTCCATCAACTATTACAACCCAAAAAACAAGCCATCAAGACAACGAAAAAACGGCACTATTAGCCAATCCCTTAAATCCCACCGATGAATGCATTGTGTCAATACAGGCAAACAAAGCGCAGGTCAACTCACTGTCCAACTTACGAACAGCGATCACCTACGGTGGGCGGTTACGCCATCACCTGGGCATGGGCGCTTGAGCCGGGAGCATCCAAAGACTACTGCTTAAATTATACTTTTAACATTTATGGCTATTCCAGCAACACAGTTAAAGATCGGCCAATCAGTGAAGTATCTGATCGGTACTCGAAGCGGCATGAGTGCGGCAATAACCGATATTAGCAAATCATCTCTTAGTCTCAAAAATACTCATATTGTTACTTTGACCTTTGATGATGATTCATTGCCAAACCACTTAAAAACACAACAACTAACTGTTTATGACGAATTGCTTGAAGGTTGTGAAATAATCACATTTTAAAAAATTAAAATTGGCAACAGCAGAACGCACATTCGCCGCTACAAGTTGGAATTAATCAAAATACTAACTTGCTGGCTGATAAAATCCCGTATTTTCGTTAAATTCCCACACTTTCCCTGCTCTATCTTTGCCCTTACACCATGCTACAAAAAGCGGTGGTGGCAGATTAATTCGCTCCTTGCGTACAGTTTCCTCACTTACACCAAGTCTTGAAGCCAAACCTTCTTCAGTTAACGGTTGCATTCTAGGAGTATGCGCTTTGAATGATGAATTATTGTAGTACGATTTCTGTCCCCGCTTTTGTTGGTTGTTGAGATAGTCTTGTATTTTAATGATCGCCTCAGCCAACTGTGTCATTCGAGCTGCCATTCTCTCCACTTTTTGTGATAAATTGGCAAGATTATCAATTGCTGTAGTTTGATTGCTATCAAATTCACTTAAAAACTCTGACTCGAGCTTATCAAGTCTTTCGCAAATAGCTTTTATCGTTTCATTGGTAGGACTGCTGTTAATATTATTACTAGCAACTAAGTATTTATCTACCCTTGCCTTAATCTTTGAGTCTAGGCGTTCGTCTAAATCGTTACCACCTATTGCACCAGCCTTATCTTGGGAATCGCCTAAGTAGAGTTCGATAAATTCGAGCAGCGTGGCTGTTGCTGTTACGCCTTTCGAGTGCAACAGGCGATAAACTGCTCCCACTTCCTTTGGTAACAGTTAAAATATGGTATTTGTTTTTACACCCTGCATTACTCAGGTTTGCGTACCATCTAGGTAAACTTGGACTGTCCACGCTTATTAAATCGTGTACCTTGTCATGATAAATTACCTTGATGCTATCATCGCCAAATGTGTCAGCGCATTCTTCAAGCGATGGCGTACTCGCCATCGCTTTTGTAAAAATATGCTACTGCAATCGCCTTGCAAGGCGATTGCAAATAAATATAGACATCACCCCGTAGCAATTCCAGATCAGCCATCTTCGCCACACACTGGGTATTAAATATTTTCAGCAATTCTGCTAATTGCTGAAAATACCCATACTGCTCATCTGCATAATCGCTCGGTTCCATTTCTTATAGTTCACCGACCCCTTCTCCTGCAAACCGCACTCGCGTTCGGGGTAGAGATAGGGAACAGGCAACAGTAGGATTGAAGCTCAAAGAAAAATTGCCTGTTCCCTTCTAACAGAGAAAACCCTTGGATTTAAAGCCCCCTTATTTAGGACGAGCGTTTAGGTATAGTTCTAAATCCCCGGACAAAACCTTTTGTTGCCCATTCCCTTCTAAAAAATTTTAAATAGTCAATCCGCCAGTTAAATTCAGCAATCGCCGTTGCAAATCTTTTTCTTAATTCCCCACACCCAAAAATAGCACCTCCCTCTACTGCAAGTTAGCCGTGTATAAACGGCAATACTCGGAGGAAATACTCGGCTCTCAATCCGCAATGGATAGTCAACAATAGTATTGCTTGTATCAGCCCTCTGCGTATTATGAGTGTACTATACGCAAAAAATGAGAATTTTTTAGTTGTGAAACAGTGAGTTGAAATGACCATTTAGAGGGACAATAAAAATCAGACACTATATAACCAGACGAAACTTGACTTGTGTCTGATTATTAAGGGAGTAATAAAAATGACGCTCTCTCTAGTCCACATAACAGCCCATAGAAAGGCGATCGCTTCCTTGCCAGTAGCGCAGGCGGAGGCGAAGTTGATTGCGCTGTGGTTGGAGGGAAAAGCAGAGTCATCTATCATCTCTTACCGACGGTACACTAGGCGATTTCTGGAATTTTTGGACAAACCACTCAAAAAAGTGACCTATGAAGACTTGGTAGAATACGCCGCTGACTTTGGGGGCAATGCAGAAAACACAAAGCGGATATACATAGCTTGTGCTAAGAGCTTAATTAGTTTTGCTCATAAAATTGGATATCTCCCTTTTAATGTGGGTATGGCACTAAAACTGGGTGAATTGCCAGATGTAATCAACGAACGCTATTTAGACGAAGCTGATATTAAATTGTTGGTACGGGCAGCCAATAGGCATTTAGCTGATGCGAAAACTGGCAAACGACAGTACACAGCCCTACGTAATTTGTTAATTATCAAACTCTTGTATCAGGCAGGGTTACGGGCAAGTGAAATCTGTAATTTGACTTGGGGAGATTTGACACCCCGCAGTGACAGTGGACAGGTGTACGTGAGAAAAGCCAAGGGGAGTAAAAGCCGCACAATTCTCATTAAGCCGAAGCTGTGGGCGGAACTAATGGAGTTTAAAGGTCAAGCTTTATCTACAGACGCAGTGTTCCGAAGTCAAAAAGGGGGACACCTCGACCGTCAAAACTTGCACCCGATTGTCAAAGCAATTGCACAAGAAGCCGGATTAAGCGAACTGGTTTCTGCTCACTGGTTACGTCATGCCCACGGTTCTCACGCTATTGAGCGCGGGACTAATCCAGTGCTGGTGAAAGAAACTTTGGGTCATGCCAATTTAGCCATCACTGATCGCTATCTCAAGGCTAGACCCAATGATAGTAGCGCTTTAAACTTGATGGATATTTGACATTTCGCATAACTTGTGAAAATGCATCACAAATTGGAACCAGTGGCATAGATTGCTACCGGAAACGAAACAAAAAACAGCTTTCAAAATGTCAAAAAGATTTTTTCCCTAGCCAGCCCCCTCCATAGGCAACACCTCTTCATTCAGCAAGGCATAAAATTCCGGGACTTGAGCTTCGACAAGTCGCAGCTCATTTGCCGCGATCACCTCAAGTTCCAGTACCGTCTCCCAGCGCAAATCCTCAACCCATCGCTTAAGGATGCTCTTAATCGCATCAACCCCCTGCTTGATACCAGAGCGAAGCATTTCCACGCAATGAAGCAAGGTAGTGCGCGAGGTCGGAGGCGGAACAAAAACGGTAGTATCCTCCCCTTGGCAATGGGAGTTCCCTATAGCATCAAGGGGGGGGGCGGATACGGGCTGCTGATTAGGATTTACACTATACGCAGCAGGGGTTTGAGCAGCATAATAGGTTCGATTTTCTTTTTGATTACGCTTTTCCACGCGATGAGCAATTACCTCTTGAGCAAATTCTAATTCCTCTTTAGATAAAGAAAAAAGTTTCACTTGTTGACCGCGCTTGCCCTGCTTACGGAAGGTCAACTTTAGCCCCAGCTGCTCTAGCATTGTGGCCAGCAACCAAATAGGTTTACAGTCACTGGGAATGGTAAACCCAAGAATTGCTTTAACGTGAGCAGCACAGTTTTTAGCGATCTCCGTCATCTTGAGTAAGGTGGAATCGTCGGCGGTAAGTTCATCACCCTTCATTAAACTTAAGAGAATCTGATGCAGCCCCAGGTTAAATCTAGCCAGCCACCGTGCCGAGTAATTACCCCAGTCGATGCACAAAGGTAAAATGTCCCGCTCATTGCGGTCTTTTTGGGCGACAATTTGGGGTGGCGTAGGATAACTTTGCCCAGTTTTGGGGTCAGTAAACGATTCTTCGGGTGGGGCTAAAATGGCCTCAAGTCCAGCGATCGCTCTAATTAAGCGGCCACCTTTATCCATTTCTACGAGTGATTCGGTTACTTCGATGCCGTAAGAATCAGAAATGCGAAACTTTTCACATTCAAAAATTTCATTAGGGTCAAGGTAATCTTTGCTCTGACGGGCACGGTACTCGCTCAACGTAATATTGTTAGCCCTGGCAACAGCCGAATTGTGGGCACTATCCAAAGCTTGTGCTGCTGCTTTTAGACTTTCAAGGGATTGAGGATCTGAATCATTTCCCACATATATAAATGTATTACCCATTTCTGTGAGGAGCGATCGCAAGTCATCACGCAAATTATTGAGAGAATAGTGGCGGTTAGCCATAATTTGGCAGTAAGCCTCAAGGGCCCAATCTTTCTCTGCGCCCCGCTTGCCTGTTTGACGGTCAATCCGCAACAGAAAAGCGGTCATTTCATTGGTTTGGAGCAAGCGCTCTTTAATCTTGGATGCGTTTGTATCCTTGTAACCAAAGGGAGGACGCTTTGCCACCCAAATATGAAATGGAACTTTCGGGCGATAGCGGTAAAGCTGTTGGGCACACTCAGTAGCTGTCTGGCTTACGCCGTGAAACACGCCAAACACTAAGTCAAAATGATACTCAGAAATATCGACACCAGTCCCCAGGCTAGGGGAAGTGAACAAGGCATCAAAGTTTTTGACGGCGTTGGTGATATCTTTGATGAAAGCAACATTTTCATCACTGCCAGAATTGTCAGAATGAACAGACCAGATGCGCCATTTTTTTTGTGTATGTGATTTTTCGGAGTTAGATTCTTCGTAGTTGATTGTAAAGGATTTGTCGAGTTTTTTGATAAAACGCTTACTGTCACTTGCAACCATGACTTTCTCACCAAGCATCAGCGCTGCCGAGATTTGGGCGACTAGGGCGCTTGAATTATCTCCCTCGTACCAATAAATTGTGCGTGAACCATTTCGCCACTCGTTTTTAATGATGTAAGGTACTTCACCTTTGGGTCGCATTGCAAGAAAGAAGTTTACCGTTAAATCATCCATGTGTGCATCGGCAATCACCACTAACGGCGCGTTGTATACTATATATTCCAGTACTTCTAGGATTGCTGCACGGTGTTGTTTGCAAGTATTACTATGTAGTAAGTGGGTGAGGTATTGGCAAGCTTCATCAATAAATATGCAGCCGTAGGTGAGAGATTGAGTATTCAGCTTATGCAAGCTGTCAATAGTAATACTAAGGGCTTGAGCCTGGGCTAAACCTGTGTAACCCAAGTCGGAATACATCGCCGTCCGCAAACGTTCGGCAAGATTTTTCAACAAGTTAACCCGATGTCCATTGTTGAGGAACCGCGCATCAGGATTTTGGTCACGCCACCAGCGCATAAGTTCAGTTTTACCAGTGCCCATGTCGCTCCACAGTACAACCAGTCCTGATTTGGGGAAATTGAAGGTAGGGGATTTCTTCGATTTGTCTGAATCAACTCCGCCAGAATCGGTAGACTCCTTGTTTGGAGGATGTCCTTTTATAGATGGCGTGAAAAGTTGTTCCTTTTCAAGCTCATAAAGCTCAGGCACTCTCAAGCATTTTTCTTCAAGTTCAGGAATGCACAAAGCCTCAGAAAGATACTTGACATTAATAGTGACATCTGGTTTGTATTTGCTAAGTCCCCATTTTTTAGCCCGATACGAGCGTTGGTAATCGGCAAGTGATTTGGCATCGTCTATAATTGCAGCCAGCAGAGCATTGGCATCTTCACTGCGACTAACTACAAAATCATCAACGCCTTTTTCTGGCCCCGGCAGTAATGCAACTTCACATTTACAACCAGCAGCTAAGATTGCCTTTGCAGTGCGAACAGTGGCTTGAAACACCGACCACCTGGTTTTAGCTTTTGTTTCGTGGTCAAAAAGAATTATGAACTTGCGCCCCGCCTGAGCCATTGGTACTAAGTCAGGATGCAACCGTTCATCAAAATCCTGTTTGCCCACGCGCCCGTTCCAAATTCCAGGCAGTGCGATCGCTACAAACCCTAAACTAAGCAAGCAAGCAGCTTTTTTTTCGCCCTCGCATAAGATAATCGGAATCTCTGGATGCTGCTTTACCCACTCCCAGAAGCTGATTTGTAAATCTTCTTGCTGAGAGTCGATGAAATTCAGTTTGTGCTGTTTTACCCATGACCAAAATATTAGGGGATTGAGTATGCTTTTTCTGCACAGTGCTAAAAAGGAACTAAACTGGGCGATTTGCGTTAGCGTTGCCTGGTATTGTCCTAGTTGCAAGAGCGAAGGCAAGAAAGCGCCATTGCCAAAAGCAGAGTTCTTTCGGCTTTTAACTTTTAGCTTTTTCCCACGTTTTGCAAAAAGCACTCTTTGAATATCGGAAACGTTATAGCGCTGTGCAACTAGATTCAAAACACAGTTGGGAACATCGAAATAGGTAACGCGGTTGGCGGTTTTGGGTGGCGACTCGTATTTAACTGGTTTACAGGAGTGCCAATCAAAGCGCGGGAAGTTGGGCTTAATCCGCCCCCACTCCATCGGTTGCCAGTTCTTGAATGGGTCAAGTGACTGAATCCACGTCCCACCCAGTAATAGATGCTGATACATTTTTACGTATGCATCCGTGACCCGACCCGCATTCTTGCGTGGGATTTTATCAGATATGAACAGGAAATCATAAACTGATTCTCCCTCAATGTGGAAAAAGTTGCGCTTAATCAACGCCGGATGAATGGCGCTACCAGCTAACAACTCATGGTATTCCGCTGCCGTGAGATTGTTTGGATAAACAATAGGGTGTTCCCTCTGCTCAACTGATACCTTGCAATCAGGTTTAGGCTTTTTGAACTCTTTGTTGCCACCGTTAAGTGCAATATAAGTTGTTGTATTCACTTTTCTCCTAAATTTTTCCATGACTTTGTGAGCGACTTGCAGCACCTATGCCGCAGTCAAGGCAATTCGCAATTGACACTCTTGCTAACGCAATGACGCTCCTGCGTCGCTACCGCTGCGCTAACGCAGTTGAATTCAGAGTTAGCTCTGAACCCACCCCTGAATTAAGTTCACTGATTCAGAGAATCAGAGTTAGCTCCCAAACCCGTTAATTAACAATTCAACAATTAAGTAATTTCTTGTCTTTAATTGCGTTAGCGGAGCGGGGCGTTAGCAAGAGTGCGAATTGTTCGGTTATCAGTCATCAGTTATCAGTTAAGCTAATGAGCATTTAAGTTGCATAAACCCAGGGCTGGAGCCGCTTACCACGAGCGAGTCAGTCTGGAAAAATGAATGACGATTAGCTTATCAGTTATCAGTTATCACTGTTAACTGTTAACTGTTAACTGTTTTTTCGAGCTTGTGTGATTAAATCAGTTTCATGGGTAGTAAGTTCAGCCCAGTAGTCAGGTTTTATCACCTCGTATTTTTCAGCCACAGCCCAAAAGTCAAGCCATGTAAACTCAATACGTGCAAGTACTTGCCTAATTTCCCTAACCGCCTGGGGTAATAGTTGTAATTGCTCCGTCCTTGTTGCGATGGCAGAGAGTGTGGGACTAGTACCCAAAATGAGAGCCGCCGCCTCAAGAGCTTGGGTATTGTTCATGGCAACGCTTAGGTTTTTCAAAGCCATACCCATGAGGCGCAGACATTCAGTCGCATTTTCTTTGGGTGGAACAAGTGCCAAAGTTCTCAAATCAATTGTCTTCTCCAGTGGTTCCTGAACCTTCTTGTTTAACGCTTTAGCCTGAAGTTTAGTGTAAGTATTCTCCCAATCTTGTCCAGTCTTCAGTTCTTGAGCATTTTCCAAATCCCGAATGCGCTCTTTTAGCTGCTGGTTCTCAGTTTCAAGCTGCCGTAGCGATTCCATCTCGTCTAAGCGCTGCTGCAACTGGATATTTTCCTCCTTCTGTTGCCTGTACAGGTTTTGCAGAGATTGGATTTGCTCACTTACTTGGGCTTCTGCTCTAGCAGTGGCTTCTGACTGTAGTCCAATCCTCAATTCCTGCTCCAGGCGCTCTAACTCTTGCTTATGTTGCTCTTTGAGTGCAGCGATCGCTTCGGCATAAACTTTAGGATATGTACGCTCAGTCGATTCGGACACAATTGCCTCATCCAAATCAGCATTGTTTACCAACAGCCTTTCACCATCAGCGAAAGTCACAATCTGCTGCGAATTATTCGGTGCGTCTGCAACAATAACTGCCGATTCCCCATAACGGGGATGTTCTGGTGATGAAATTGTGATGGCATTTTTCGGAACCATTGGTTCCTGATGGAATTTATTTTTTCCTCTTGGCATTGGAGCAATTGTATTTGCGGCAACTGCGAAATCTGATTCGCTAGGGTTCGGGTTTGATGACAAAGCCAGTTTTATTGCAGCAATAAGTTTTTCGGGTTCTTTGGCTAACCTCAAAAGAGGACGGGCTTGGCGCTCATTTTTAATCTGTGGCCCCAACTCCCCTGCTGCAACAATAACTTTTGATGCCCCTAAGAGTTGATTTATACGCCGATAGCCGCCATATACATGCAATTCGCCTTGGCAATATTGTTCAAAGTTTTTGTACCCAGCGATTTTGTACATCCGCTCGTCATGCATGACGCGACAGAGTTCTACTGCTTGCAACTCAAATTGGTCTATGGTAGCGAAGGTGTCTTTGATACTGCTATTAAGATCATCGTAATGATGTGCTGATTTGGTTTCTTCTCTATCTAGTGTCAGCATATTTCTCTCCTGTAATTATCACAAGGAGAGGCGTTTGAAAAAAATTTTGATGTCACCTTAACCCCGACATTAAGGTGTATTGGGCATAAGTCATTTTTCACGATATTTTCCCCTGATTACTTGGTTGACAAGTTCAGAGGGGGTTGCATCAGTTATCAGTCAACAGTTATCAAGGACTGTAAATTCCAACTGATAACTGGTAACTGTTATTCGCGCTGCTACTGCTTTTTGCTACGAAATTCAGGACTTTTCTTAACTAAATTTAACATTTCACTAACTTGAGGAATTTCAATAGCCAAAAATCCGCCACCAAAAATTCGACGATCTGGTGACAACCCCTGTATAATAGGGAAAGCAGCGCGGATTTAACTCAGTCGGACAAAGTTAGCGGTAATTCAAGCGACCAAACTTTAACAACCACTTATTTTGTTCCTTCGAGATCAACCCCGCTCTGAGGTTATATGAAATTTAAGCAACGCACGAAGCGCTACTCCTTAGTGGCGCTTTTTGCGTTAAATGTGGGTATTGTTGTAAGCTTTTCACCTTCATGCCTCCTTTCAATTAGCTTGATTTTAGATGACTTTTGGTCTTTTCGTATCTAGCGAGATTCTGATTTTTTGTCTGTTTACTCCTTCGTATTTACTAATGTTTGTTCCAGCTTACCCTGATCGGGTAATCACTTTTTCAAAAAGCAGCACCTAACGCAGAGGTCGTTTCTGGTTTGGGTTTGCTCTCAAAAACTTGTATACTGGGTTCCTCCAGCACGAACCCGTTTTCTGTTTGCCGACCAAGTTTACCAATGATTACCGCTACCCACTGTAGATAATTACTGGCGGCATCGGTCAGTTTTTTGTAAACCTTTGGTTTAGGTTTAACTGTGATTGTTATGATGCGTTCGTCACAGTCTATATCAAGCTGCTGCCAACCGTTCTCTATAATTTTGGGTTGTGGCAGTTCGTTAATTTTAATTGTGATTTCTAGTTTGCCTGCAATCATAGGTACCTCTCTTAAGATGCGATTGCTAATGTTGGTGAAGCATTAGATGTATGTACTAACCCCAGAGGATCTGTCGTAATATACTTTTTAATTACTGGTTGAAGAGTGAAACTGATTTCTTTTGTAGTTGGGTCTTTACTACTTTCTATTAATGAATTTTTTTCAAGTCCTTCTAATGCAGTAATCAATTCTGATGTAGAAATAGATATTTTGTGGGTTTGATTTAACTCCATTAATAATTTATTGAAACTAATATATTGAAAGTTTAAAACTATTTTATCTGCTAGATAAATCATTATTTGTCTCTGAATTTTACTCAATCCTTGACCAAAAAGCTTATTGAGCATTTCTTGAAAACGACTACTAACGAGTGTAGTTGGATCTTGAAAAAATTTTTCAGTACTACTTGCAAAGAAGTGGTGAATCCGATTGGAAACTGCTTTTAGTTCTAAAGGATTACCGCGATAAGTTTGAATTAATTGACTACAGCGCTTTTCTTCGTTGCACAATCCCAAGGCAGATAAGAACTGCATGGCTGCATCGGGATCTAAACCTTCAAGTTTGAGATACTGAATAGGTCGATCAGCTTCTATCAGTACATCGAACTCATTAGGCCAAACTCGACTAGTCAAAAACAAGCAGCTTTCATGCTGCTCCTCTACTAAGCGGCGAAAAAATAGTTTGTACTCTAGCCTATCCTCTAAATTACTTGTTTGAAATAAGGCTTCACATTCATCCAATACTATGAAGTAGCGCTGTGATTGCAACTGCTTAATTAACACAGTAAGCATTGCCTGAGTAGATTTAGGTAAGCCTGGCTCAGGTTCTATAGGTTGAGTTAGCTCTATTAAATCGGCTATTAAGTCCTGAATTAGTGGTGCATAGGACACCGATTTCCAAATGAAGCAATCAAATTTAGGTTGAGATTCTATACTAAGTTCTGTTAATAGTTTTGCAGCTAATGCACTTTTACCAATGCCCGGTACTCCTACAAGTGATACGCATCGCTGCTCGATTACTAGTTCCTTTAGATGGGTTAGTTCCTTTTTCCGTCCATAAAAACTGGATATGTCAGGCAGGTAACTTCCCGTAACTTGTACTAGTTTGTTGCCAGAGGGTCTTTGCTTTGCAATTGACACAGATTGAATAGGATACTTTTTAGTAACCTGCTCTAACAAAATACGCCGCAGCTTCTTTTTTCCAACCCGCTCTCCACCGCCAATAGCTTCGGAGAGTAAATCCCATAAAGGAGGAGCTATGCGTCTTTGCAAGTAGTTAAGGCTGTAAGGTGAGTTTTCCGCCACTTCTTCGTAATCATCATCATCCCATGCTCCCTTTAGGACAATAATTTCTGCTTCAGATAGGTGTTTCCCCCTTTTGGCAAACACCAAATTATCTACTACAAGTAGTGCAGCTTCAAAATTTACTGTTGCCAAGGATGTTTGCCCTTCCCTCCGTCCTTTTGGGATAACTGAGGAAAGGGCAGGTGAATTCAGTTCTTGTATGGTACTAAAATCCATGACTTGCTATTTCCGTAGGTTTAGGAAACGTTTATAAAGAGTTTTTCCTGAACTATGATTAGTATCTAGGAGCGTATTGCATCACATTAATATACTTTGTTTCTTCAAGTTATTACTATTTTTTGTAAAAAAGTATCATAAAAATTTCTGATAGGTTTACTGAAGACTTTTTCTATATCAGGCGGCACTTAGGGAAAAAGTGATAAAATATACATTATTTTTTTGTATCCGTAACTCGCTATGCATAAGTGCTAAGAGCTTGTTTCGTAAGGAGGTTCAGTGAGTTACTGTATCAATCCCCTTTGCAATCACCGCCAAAATCCTAATTCTGATGATGTCAAAGAATGCCTATATTGTGGGACTTCGCTACTGATTAATGATCGCATCCGCTTAGTCAAGCCATTGAGAGCGCTCACTGATGATCCGTACAATTACATTGAAGTGTTTGAAGTAGATGACGCTGGTACTCAATGGAATCCTGTTCGCAAACAACGAGTCATGAAAGTTTTGAAATGGAACTCGCCTAAGCTGGTTGAACTAATAGAGCGGGAATCTCTTTGTTTACAGATAATCCGACATTGCGGTATTCCTAGAAGCACTATAGATGACTTTTTTGCTTTAGTTCCTCGCAATAATTCTTTAACATTGTATTGCTTAGTTATGGATAAAGTTGAGGGGCAAAATTTAGAGGAATGGTTGGAGTCTAATAGCTCAATTTCACAATCTCTAGCATTAGAATGGCTACGACATTTGGTTGATATCCTCGATACAGTACACCGCTCTAATATTTTTCATCGAGATATTAAGCCTTCTAATATAATTCTTCAGCCAAGTGGTCAATTAGCATTAGTTGATTTTGGTGCAGCACGGCAAGTAACTAACACTTACCTAGCAAAAGTAAGTGGTAGTGGAGGTACTAGTACAGGTAGGGGAGGACGATATGAAATTACAGCTATTAGCACGCCTCTTTATTCCCCCCTGGAGCAAGTAAATGGTAAAGCAGTACCCCAGTCAGATTTTTACGCTTTGGGTCGGACTTTTGTCCACTTGACTACTGCTACTCAACTAATTGATTTGCCAACAGATAAAAAAACAGGAAACCTAGTTTGGAGAGATAAAGCACCGCAGATTGACAAACCTTTTGCTGATTTCATTGATGAGTTGATGGCTCCCTTGCCGGGGCAGCGGCCGCAAACGACTGAAGTAATTTTGCAACGGCTAGAAAAACTGCCTAAGCAAATTAAAAATTATAAATTAGCTAATTCTAAAGTATTTAAATACAGCAAGTATACATTGATTGGTTTAGGAATTGTTGGGGGTGTCTTTCTATCTCTACCTCTAGCAGCAAACTATTTAGTAGCCCAAGGACGAAAGTTAGAAACAGTAAATAATTCTCAGGGTGCACAAGAGCTTTTTGGTTGGGCCATTAAAATTAATCCTCAATTAAAACTTAGTATTGCAGAATTTTACTTTAATAAGGCTTCTCGAAATATAGATGATTCTAAGATAGCTAGGAAGTATTATGAACAAGCAATTAAATATAACCCCAAAGATCCCTCTGCATATAATAATCTGGCATTAGTTTGCCAAGATTTGCAAGATACTAAGTGTGTAACTGAAAATTATGAAAAAGCTTTTAAGCTTAGGACTAATAATTGGCAAGGACATTATGGGTTAGGACGTTTTTATGAAGATCAGCAAAAATATGATTTAGCTGAAAAAGAATATCAATTAGCTATTCAAGAAAGTGATAAAGCAATACTTGCTGTAGCTGCTTTATCAAGATTGAAAAATATAAATAATGAGCATGAGGCAGCAATTACTTTAGCCTTACAAGGGTTGCAAGAAACTAAAGATCCTGAAATACAAGCAGCCCTGTATAAAGATTTAGGCTGGGCAAGATTGAAGCAGAATAAGTTAAGTGAGGCTAAAAAATATTTAGAAAAGGCAATTCAATTAGATGGAAGAACAGATGCTTCCTGCTTATTGTCTCAGGTTGAAGAAGCTTTAGGTGAAAAAGATACCGCCAGAATTTATATAGAAGTATGTCTGTTAGCCAAGTCTACTTTACCAGAGGTTTTCGACTGGAGGCAAGAGTTACTAGACCGCATACTTAAAAAATAGTATCCTCTGAATCAATTTATCAGATATTTATCATAAACAAAATTTTATATAGAGATGAATATAGTTACTACGCCTATATAATAACAGGATATAAACAGTTATTTATAGTGAAAGCAGTGAAAAACAGTATAAAAGTTTTGACAAGATTCTGCTTAAGCTTTCTACTCATGAAAGATACGTTATTGTTGGCAGGTGTACCGTTAGCCAGAACTAAAAGAAATCAGGTTCGTTGTGAGTTAAGTGGAAGACTAATATCTCCAGGCGATAAACGCCTTCAAGCAGGAAGCTTAGTTTGTGATGGAGAAAAAATAGAAGTTTTAAATGGTGGTAGGATTAAATTTTTCTGTTTCAGTACAGGAGAAATTTTAGATTTATCAAGTGGAGTTGTTTCTTCTGATATATGTGCCAAACCTGATTTGTCTAAGTCTGCTTGTTACACAGGTAACGGAGACTTCTGCCCAAGAACGCCAAAAGGCAGAGCAGGAGGAAACGATGAGCCGACAATCATTTATCCTTATGCTATGCCAACATTAAAACCACGCCCAGAAATCGTCTGGCTTCCTGTTACAAGTGCTACTTCTTATAAAATAAGGTTTGATTGTTATGATTCTAGTTGGGAAAGAGTTACAAATCAAACGAGATTGGCTTACCCTGCGGAAGAGAAACCTCTTGCATCTGGGCAAACATGTCAAATTCTTGTTTTCGCTTATAAGAAAGATAAAATTACTGGTGGAGATCCGTCAGTGATCTCTCTGTTACCACAGAATGAGGTTGCATGGATTAAAGATGCGGTCAAACAAATTAGTAAATTAAAACTTCCTCCAGATGAAGCTGCTCTTGACTTTGATGCTATATTTATGTCAAGAGACCTTTTAGATGAAACAATTGAACAGTTAAACAATGTTGTTTCAGTAGGGACTAAAAATCCAACTGTTTACAGAGTACTGGGCGACCGCTATTTTCAGGCAGGTGTACTAGATCAAGCGAAGCGTCAATATTTAAAAGCATCTGAGTTAGTGAAAACTAGTAAAAACTCAACTGAGTTAAGGAAGGTGCAAGAGGGATTAAAGTTAGTAGACTATTACAACCAGCTTCCTACGAGTAGATAAGGGGCCCAATGATAAGGGTTATTGTACTCAGGAATCGCCATCAAACTTATTTGTGCAAGTCTTAAAGCCTCTGCTTTGTGAATACCCTTCTTGAGATTTTTGTAAAATTCATTCATGAGAACAACACTAGATTTAGAATCTACTAACCACAGAGTAGCTATTATACTTCTGGCACCTGCTTGCGCTGCTACACCAGCAATTCCCAATGCTGATATCTTATTACCCTTGGCAGTTTGGCACGCACTTAGTACCAATAACTCAATTGCATCTTGACGGATTTGAGCTTTAGCTTTTAGCAAAGTGCCAAACTGTCCAATGTTGACTAACTCATCCCAAGTGAAAAATCCGGTTTTTCTAGAAATAGAGCTAAATTGAGCATGTGTTGTTAAGTGAAGAATAGTAAAATCTTTTTTATTCAGTTCTTCACTAAAGCGTTTGGTATTAAATTCTTTATTGAGCAAGCCTACTGAGGAATTGGTTTGTTTTTTAATATTTGCTATCTCTGCTTCCACATCAGGTAGAGGTTTTAGTCCTTTAGGAGCATCAGGGTCATAAAAGCTAGGAGCAAATGTGGAAATTCCACCAATTAGAGCATTTGAATGTTCTTGAGATAAAGCTCGAGGCTGGCGAACTTTAGACCCTAAAGTTTCTGAGGAGCTATAGTGCTGAAATAAATAATCTTTTCCATCATAAAGTATACCCATTGGTAAACTTTGAAAAGATTTGTCTAGAACAAATACTAAAGTTCCACTTGAAGGCAAAGATTTCTTAAGAGGTTCAATTAGCTGCTTATAAAGTGCTTGAGAATGTGGAGTGATAAGATTCTTGCCGTTGGAAATAAGCTCTTTGTTTTGTAAGATGCTTAACAGAGCATTAACATGATTTTTAACTAACTTGGAATCAGCAGAATGATGATGAATAGAAAAATCTGGGAATTGGGCAAATACTTGTATAGTGTCGTCTAGGTCGATAATGTGAATAATTGCTGATGCGCCAGCGAAATTATCAATTTTATCTAAAGCAATAAGGTCGAGTTTGCCACACTTTAGATAATCCTCCAACTGTGCTAATTGAAGCTGTTGGTTGGTTTTTATTACTTTGCGTTCAAAATTAGGATATTGTCCTGCTATCAGCAGTCGCATGTAATTCCGGTATACAGGCTCTACTTTCTCATAAAAGAAAAACTGTGCATCTAAATTGCTATGCAAGAGATTATCACGAATTTGTGTTATGCTATCAATCGCCGCACTGTAAGCTTGAATAGCTCTTTCGTCTTTACCCTGTTTTTGGAATAAATTCCCTAACTGCTGTTGCCATTCATAAGCAACATCTGCATCATTAATGGACTGAGCTAAACTTAAAGCTTCTTCAAAATATGTTTGCGATTTGTATGAATTTAACTTACCTAAAGCACCTAAACTTTTAGATTTTAAAAGTTGATTGTTAATATTTTTAGCTATTTCTAAGGCAGATGTAGTATACTGAATAGCTACCGATTGCAATGATTGATTCTGAATTTTGCTTAGGCTTTTAGCAAATTTAAGTTGAGCTTGAATACATTGTTCAGGCGACAATTGATAAAAAACTGAAGAGCTTTGCAATATAATATCTACTAAAGGTTGAATTTGCTGATTAACTTTTGTATGAGTATTCACTAGCTTAGGTTTATCTATTAGCCATTCATCAAAGTCTAGTAATAAGTTTAAACGGTTCAGTTGTGCTTGTAGTTTTATTTCTTGTGGAGAACTTGCCCGATCTACTAAAAGTTGGTATGTATCAAGTGACTCCTGCGCTTTCTGTGGAATCGAGTCTACAATTGTCTCTCTAAAGACTGGTTCCTCTATCCATTTGTATTCATCTCGCGCTCGTTGATAGATGGACTGTTTTGTATTACCCAATGACAGCAAAATATCGCTAATTCCTTTTGAAGATGTTTGTTTAGCGAATAATAATGTTTTTTCCAGAATTAGCTCAGATTCATTTAACTTGCCAACTAAGCGTAGAACTTGCCCCATGCTTTGTAATCCCAATAAGCTTATTGGTGTTATTTTTAACTGATGTATTGCTGCTATCAGTTGTGACTTCTCGTATTGGGTAAATTCTAATATTGTTGGGTTACAATTCCAATTATTTAATTTTAGAGCCTCCACAAGTTTCTCACAAGCCTGAGAGTGTAAACCTAATTTTTGCAAGGCAAAATTTTGATTAATCAGGCTCCCACTAACACCTTCGGCATCTTTGATCTGATGATAAATTTTCGTGGCTTGTTGCCAGCTGTCAAGAGCCTCTGCTGCTTGACCTTGATTTAATTGTTTTCTACCCACTTGGGTTAAAAGTTCAGCCTGTTGTATATGTGTTTCTTTCTCCGTTGACTGAGCCAGCAATAGAGATGATTGAGTTAAAACTATTGATAAAGCTAGAATGCCTAAAAGAGCATGTTTTAGGCAATATCTCCATTTAATCATCGCTTTACTGTGTTGCTGGATAGGAAAGTTCTGCTACAGAATCGACCGATGTACACGGAATGGTAGAAAAAAAGCTATCAGGTGTAGCTTGATTAGGCGCTATCGCAACTAATTCGACGTTCCCTCTGGAATCTATTATCCAACTCTGAGCTTCAACAATTTCCGTAGTCTCTTTAATTATTGATAGCTGTAACTTAGATGAAAGTTCATCGGACTTAGATGAAACAGAATTTTTCTGCCAGATAGGTTGACTATCTAGATGTTCGTCAAATTTAGGCGGTGGACTGTTGCTAGCCACAATTAACATATCACTTCCTGTGCCTGATTGTGCAGCACAACCCGATACCATATTAGGAGTTTCTGTAACAATTTCTGGGGCTGCTTTAATGCCAGTAGGATTAACGTTAAAGCTGTTGATCTGGACTGTACCATCAACTCCCAACTGTGAACGTGTGGTAATAGAGCTATCGGGAGATAAAAATAATCCACGAGCATTTATCTGAATATTACCGCCGCGCCCCTCGAATGCATTAGCTTTTATGCTGCTGTTTTCTGAACCAGTTAGGATCTGTGTATTGATCTTGATATTGCCGCCATTGCCGTTACCTTCGGCAGTTGCACTAATAGTACTGTTGCGTAGCTGTAAATTCTGTGTATTGATGTCGATATTGCCGCCTTCGCCGGAAGCAGTTGCGGTAGTGATAGAGCTTTTATTATCTAAAGTAATTGACCGAGCATTAATTGTAAGCCTTCCAGCATCAGTACTTGTTCCCTCATTGCTAACGCTAACTTGTCCACCATCTGTGATACGTAGACTACTAGTATTGATATTTACCTCTCCAGGGGAGCCACTTGGTACTGAAGGAACTCCGAATACTTTTTGGGTGTCTGAATCTGGTATAATCGCAGATGAACTTACCCTATTGCGTATCTCTAAATCGAAAGCGTTTATAGTAATACTTCCAGCAGAGCCAGAGCCTATAGTGGAAGTATTAACTGTTGCCATATCCCCCACTACCATTTTTGATGTATTTATTATTAGATTGCCAGCATCTCCTGCACTAAAAGTTGAAGCAGCTAAATAGCTAGGAACATACTCTCTATCTGAATTAATCAATTCCACAGAGTTAAGTAAGTGTACAGAATTGGTTGCATTCAGAGTCACCGAACCTCCTGCGCCGATTCCACGAGTTAGAGATATAATCACTCCGCCATCCTCAGCTATCAACCGCCCTGTTGACACTGTGATGTCTCCTGCCTTCCCAGTAGTTAAAGTACTAGTAGTGATGTTGCTGGTAATAAAAGGATTAGAGGGTGAAAAACCAAGCAATTCTATAGAATCAGAGGCATTGATATTAATGCTACCTCCCTTGCCAGAACTATAGGATCTACTGCTTATACCTGCTCCTTGCTGAATAACCATCCACTTAGTGGAGATGTCTATATCTCCTGCACTTCCAGAAGCTGTAGATTCAGTCCGCAAGATGCTAGGAAATCTTCCATCTGGAGAGATTCCGCTCAATTTCAGTAATTCAGAAGCATTGATACTAATACCGCCCGAAGGTTGTGAACCTTGGTTTTGAACTAAAATTATGGAGCCATCGCTTAATGAGATAAGCTTGCCCTGTATAGCAATAGAGCCACTATTATTCCCGCTAGTATCCACTAAGGTTTGTTGAGACAAATGAATGTCCTTATAAGAAGATACCTCTTCGTATCCTAAAGTCCACCCTTGAACAATTGGAATAAGGCTGATCATACCAGAGTCAACACTGCTCAGTTCAATCCTTCCTCCCTCTGCTGTCAAAGTGGCACCCTCTAAAGTGACATTACCCCCTAATAAACCTAATGTTTTACCTGGTTGTACTGAGAGACCAGTTAAGGTACTACCCCTAATAATTGGTGAACGCAGTGTACTTGGAGCAGTTAAACCTTGACCTGTACCCTGTACCCGAATTGCACCTGAATTGCTCCCCAGTTGTAAGCCAACAGGAACACTAACAGTCAACAAGGGTGTCGCTTGAGGATTGGTAGCACTAAACTCAAACTCATCAGCAAATTTGACAGCACTGGCAGTACTTGCAAAAAACGAGCCACCAATATCTAATCGTGCATTTTTTCCAAAGATAACCCCATTGGGAT
Organism: Nostoc indistinguendum CM1-VF10; assembly: GCA_019359215.1. Taxonomy (GTDB): domain Bacteria; phylum Cyanobacteriota; class Cyanobacteriia; order Cyanobacteriales; family Nostocaceae; genus Nostoc; species Nostoc indistinguendum. Next base: position 23,663 of record JAHHHS010000066.1, read on the forward strand.
TGATTAAAAATAAGTTGGCTATGCCGTTAGCTTTGAGCAACCCGTCTATGTTAGAAACTGATGAGCCTGTTACACGACCAAAAATATTCTGAATATTTTGAGCGTTGTTAAATAAAACCGTGCTGCTTGTAGGAATAGAAAACTGTTCAAAACTATGAAACAAGTTGCTATCCTTGATAGTGCCTCCATCAATGACTCTGGTATTATCCTGTAATGTAACAATAGAACTAACGGGTAACGTTTTATCTGGTAGAACTTGTGCTGTAACTGATGGAGAGCCCAGCAAAAAAAAGAGGATGCTACCTTCAATACTCCAGAATTGTGTAGCACGCTGTTTCACTGAACGCCCCTCTTTTATATTTGTGATTAATGAATGAATAAAATGCATTTGCTATTCATAGAACAAAGTCTGGCTATTATTTTTATTAAGAAAATTATCAAGTCCAATTAACTCAGAAAAATTATTTCAAGTGGTACAGATGATACCAGGTGAGAAAAAAATTAATTTGCGTCCTAACTATGCCTTGTTCACAGAGGCTTTTACAACAACGCTTCTACTACTTGGTCAAAATTACGGCAATATACCTGTTGGTGATATTCTTGCCACTTTTCATTTGACGAGTGAGGGAAACCTGTCAATGTTGCCTTTTGGACATATGTCACAAATGGGCGACGAAGATGCTCATATTTCTCAAAGGCTGTGGTTATAGCTTGCTTATTATCCCAGTTATTTTCGAGAGCGATGTTAGCAAGAATCGTTGCAATAGCTAGTGCATCTTCAAGTCCTTGATTAGCCCCTTGAGCTGTGAACGGAGGCATTCCATGTGCTGCATCACCAACCAGTACAACTCGCCCGCTACTCCAGGGTGGTTGAAATTTGACAGGGTACTCTTCAGTATTAATGTCAATTTTGCTAGGAATTTGGATAGGATCTGAAATGGTAGCGCGGTGAATGTAATATGGGCGCTGCTGCATATTAGTAGGGGGAGAGCTACCCACTAATTGCTTGAGTATGTGAGGAAAGCCTCCCTTTTCTAACTCCTGTACAGCTAAATTAATCAAAGAACTTCCACACTTGCCCTGTAATGAATCCAAAGGCAAAGCCAGAGTTATGATATATCCAACTTGACTGCTTCGTTTACGAAATAACATCAATCTTGGTTTTTCTATCCAAGGTTGATCACTAAATACTTGATCATTACTGAGTGTTACAATTGATGAGTCTTGAAAAAATTTATCTTGTAATTCTGTCCACAGCTCACTTGGTATTTCATCTGTTTCCATACAAGATATTGCTGCAAATCCTGAATATTTAGGCTGTGCAAAATCAGAATATGGACTATTTTTGTAAAGAACTTTACGAATTGTAGAGTTAATCCCGTCTGCTGCAATAATTAACTTAGATCGAAGCGATTTTGTTTCTAATTGTTTGGGGGCAGTATTTGAACTCTCGAACTGTGTATCATTATGTTTATTTTCGTTTGTCCAATGAGCATAGAGGTTGGTTTCTATGCTTGTATTAGATACGCAATCTATTCGGACACACCCATTTTCTGGTTCATCCACAACATTGATGCAACGGTGATTAGCTTGAACCTGCTCCTGAGGTAGTAGATGTCTTAAGGTTGTCTGCAAATCATACCAAGGAACTGACACTCGACCTTCCCCATAATCTTTAAACCAGTCGTCGAACCCAAGAGGTATTGATCGAATTAACTGCCCCTGCAAATTTTTGTAAACCCATCTAGGAGAAGTCTTTGGAGGTTTTTGTTCCTGATTAGTTTTAATAGTTTTCTCGTTATTAGATTGTTGAGGATTAAAGAGCCTAACACTAGTTTTCCTGACCTCTTCGTAAGCGTTAGAATCTAAACATTTGAGAGCTTTTAATCCATTTGGGAGAAGATCCAACCCATGACCAACCTGACGGAAGGTACGAGTTTGGTCGATAACAAGAACATTTTCTATACCATGCTTGCGTAAGCCAATAGCAGTTGCTAATCCAACGGGGCCAGCACCAACAATTACAACATCATATATTTTTTCCATAAAGCAAAAGAAAGCCGAGTAAACACCAGACTAAATCTGACAGGGAACTTCAAACAGTGTATCAGTGTATTAGCATATTAATACCACATCACAGAAATTTTTATCCTATGAAATAAAAACTTTTGTAAAATCGTTGAGAGAAAAACTCATGATTGATGGGGGCTTTTGGTCATCCTTTATAAGTGCTAGTGCTGTTGGTATTGGTAAATAGAGTGCAGAGACGGAAGCCGTACCAACACAGATAATAGAGAGGGATAACAGTGCAAGTAAAAGAGGGTATTTGATAGCCATATTAAATATATACTCTGATTGAGTAGAAATTGTATGGTTAAGATTGTATTATTTTGTATAACTGATAACACGAAGCCTAGATATTATTCTTCATCTTCCTCATAATCGAAATCATCATCACCGTGTTCTTCATACCACTTTCTTTCTTCCTCCAAAGCGATTTCTCTCTCTATCCTTTTTCTTTCTAAAATTTCCCTTTCTAGCTTTTCTATTTCTTGCCTTTCCCTTTCACGTATTTCTGTTTCTATCCGTTCTCTCTCTTTGGTTTCTCTTTCAACCTTGTCTCTCTCAATTTGAATTAATCGCTGCTCCACTCGCTTACAGTAAAAATCCAAAGCCTTACCTGTGACACTTCCGGTAATTGCACCACCAGCTAAAAAGACAAGGACAGTTTTCCAGCCGCCAAGGGATTACCGCTCCACTCCAGAGTACCCTCATTGAACCATACCAGTAGGAAGTAAACGAAAGTTCCAATAACTGTATTGATCAGTGCAAAGACTCTTGGCGTCATCTCGGATCGACGGAGTATCAGCCATTGCACCAGACTAAGAATCACACCAAAGATTACCGCACCGATAGCACAAAGAATAACATTACCTGGAAAAGTAAACGGATCTACTGCAAATCTAATGATTAGCGTGATAGTAATCGGGGCAGAGAGCAAAAAGCTCAGGAGTAAGCTAGCACTAATGGCAAGAAACCAGTAGCGACCGAGATAACCCAGGCGAAATTCTAACAACGACTCTTGTACTCCAAACAAAGTCATCCAAAATGCAATACCCGCAGTCAAATAATCAAGCATTAGCCGTTGTTTTACCCATGTGCTAAAGAGGGTATTTTCTAGAATAAGCTGAAATTGAATTCAGTTGTCAGAATTCAGAAGTCAGAATTGCATTCAGGCTCCTGACTTCCGAAGTTTTTCTGGTTAACTGTAGTATTGGACTGATTTTCGTCAAAGTATTCTTTCATCGGTGCAAAATATAAAAAGCAATGAAAAACCCCAGCCTATTTGAAGGATGGGGGTATAAATAAAAAACTCTATTTTCATGATGACACAACTCAATATTGCTACGAGCCAATTTGTCCTGGAGGTGGAATAATGAACAAACCACCATCCAGACGCAAGAAAATTACCCCTGCGACATCTGGTGAACCAAAGCCAGCAAGCGACTCTGCACAGGAAAATACTTCTGGACAGGATAACCCAGCCTCAGCAACGATTACGGTGACGGCTGTTGAAGTAAGAGAGTTGACCGACCAAGAACAAAGCTTACGCTTGCAATTGGAACGTCAGGTAGAAAGGGCATTTTTGTCAGCGGGTCAGGCGTTAATGGAGTTGAGAGACAGACGGCTATACCGCTCCACGCACCGAACTTTTGAAGAATACTGCCGGGAACGCTTTGGTTACAGCCGTGATGCAGCGTACTTGAAGATTTCGGCTACTGCTGTTTACGAGAATCATAATTAAGTTTTTGCCGACCAATGGTCAGCAAATTCCAATGCCGACCAACGAACGACAACTGCGGTTTTTGGCAAAAGCTGAGTTGGAACCGGCTGTACAAGCGAATGTATGGCAACAAGCAGTAGAGCAAGCTGGCAATAAGATTCCCTCTGGTCGCATAGTGAAAGACGTTGTGGATAGGATACGCGAAAGCATAAAAGTACCCAATCCTTACCACGTTGGAGAGATATGCGTTCTCTTGCCAAAGGATAACCCAGACTTGAAGGGTAAAGCGGGTTATTGGGGAGTGGTCAGCCACGTTGAAATATACAGTTGTACATTTCAGACATGGGACGGCGACTACACCGTAAAAATCGAACAGATGAAATCACTGAAATTACTTGATGAAGATTGCTTTTTTATGCAGCAGTTATGTGTGAGGTTACGGCAGTTGCATCAACTGGCTAGCCGTGACGAGGCTGTAGATTGGCTGTTGCAGGGGTTGGGGAAACAAGCCAAACCTTATTTATCATCCTTGCAGGCAAAATTGCTGGCGGTTGTGGAACGGGAGTACAAAATCGCGTGGAGGCAACAGAAATGATGGTGCAGCGAGGAAACAATAATTTAATGCAACAAAGTTTACTAAACTCGTTTAGTTTTAAATATTTCTCGCCACAATTCAAATTCCGGACAATTGCACCAAAGGGTAACGAACCCATCAAAAAGTTTAGTTTCTGAATTTTTAACTCCTCTCGGGAGAACTTGTATCAAGATAGGAATATCCAAATCACATTTCCAATTTTCTATTTCTTTTTGAACTTGGGCAATAGTGTCTTGATGGAATCCTCGGTCGTTGTTGGAACATTGAACAAGTAAACATCCATTATCAGAATCTTTGACTCGCTTGATCGAGAAATTAATCTGCGTCCACATTGATTGGACTTCATTGAAAATATTAGGCAAACCATAGTGATTGCCTAAGATTGCCTTTCGGCGTTTCGATTCACCCATAAGTCTCCCTCAGCAATACAAATTTTGACAAGGATGACGAAGAAGAAAAGGAATCTTCTGACGACGAGTAAGCTCAATAGCGCTCAGACTAGCCCTCTGGAGGTTATTAGCTACTAATACTATTGTAACGATAAATCAAGGGTTTCAAGTATTTTGCAGTTGCAAGAATTGGGGATTTTGCCAAACCTTATCTGTCATCCTTGCACGCTTTGCTGCTGGCGGCTGTTGAGAGAGAGTACAACCTTGTTTGGAGACAGCCAAAGTGATAATATAGCTATTCAATCGGTCGAGTTCAAGGTCAGGCTCAAACGCAACGCACTAAGCATCCTGTGCTCAAGAAGCAGTCAAAATCAACACCTGATAAACAAGAAGCCGCGTAAATTTTCTTAGGCTTTAGCCGTTTAACTCAGTTGGACTCAGTTTGAAAAATAACTGGGGTAATTTATGATGCGTAGTTTTTGTTTAGCGACTTACACTCGCAAACTATCTTCTTTTTGTCCAAAGTCCAATGAGTTAACGAAGTTGGAGAAAACTGGGTAGGTTTAAGATAAAATAGCCGTCTTCGATTCAAGCTAGCTATCTTTTTGCGGGTAGTCCTAAACAAGTGAGGATACGCCGCACTCGTGCAGCACATCCTCACCCTAAGACTATTTATTAATTTTAGAGCGCTAAACTGAATGCTTTAGTAAGGGCTAGCTGTAGGTCTGACAATAATTTCACTAACATCAACATCATCAGGCTGTTTGATTGCAAATAGAATTGCGCGGGCGATCGCCTCAGCCGGAATGGATAATTTGCGAAATTTCTGCATTTCAATTCTGGCAGTTTCATCACTGATGCTGTCGGCTAACTCCGACTCTGTGACTCCCGGCGAAATCACCGTTACTCGAATGTCACCACCTACCTCTTGTCTCAATCCTTCTGAAATAGCGCCAACCGCGAACTTAGTCGCACAGTAAACAGCCGCAGTGGGAGACACTGCGTGTCCACCAATCGAGGAAAGATTGATAATCTGACCCGACTTTTGGGCTTTCATGACGGGAAGCGCTGCTGCGATGCCGTACAAGACCCCTTTGATATTGACATCAATCATGCGATCCCATTCTTCAACTTTCAGTTGATCGAGAGTCGATAGCGGCATGATGCCAGCATTATTAATCAGGACATCGACGCGATCAAACTTGCTCTGGGCAAGTTGCACGATCGCTTCTAGCTGACTGCGTTGAGTCACATCGAGCGCCTGATATTCAGCTATGCCACCCTCTGCGTCAATGTCCTTGACAATAGTTTCAAGGCGATCGGTGCGACGTGCGCCCAAAACAACTTTTGCGCCATTTTTTGCCAGCATCCGAGCTGTAGCTTCACCGATGCCGCTACTGGCTCCAGTGATGATAATGACTTTTCCATTTACGTTCGACATTGCAATCTCCTATTTTTTTGATGTCACTGGAAATTTGATGTTGTTTTCTTGAAACAGATGTGTTCATACTAGGAGTCAAAGCAATGAGTTTAAATACACAGACCTCGCATTTTATTGCCTAATCCTCCAAATTCAGATTTCATGAATCGATTAGGATGTTCTACAATGTTCAACGAAGCGGGGTTCAATAAGCTAAGGAACCGTATGGCGATCGCAGATCAATGCAATGAATTGGCGGCATTAGTCACTCAACAAACCGAGGGCAAAGGCAATGGTTTTCATAAAACAGCGATAGAACAACTAGAATTTCAGCGAGAATCGTCTGTTTCCACTGCACTACATAGCGTCAGTGAACCGCTTCTCGCCATCCTAGTTCAGGGTAAAAAGGAAGTCTTGCTGGGTGAGGAAACCTATTGTTATGGCGCTGCTCAATATTTAGTCGTCTCGGTTGATTTGCCGTTGAGCGCATTTATTGTCGAGGCAACCCCAGAACAGCCGTATTTAGGATTCAAGCTAAATTTAGATCCCCGTCAACTCTGCGATATCATTACGTCCCAACCCAGTGCGTTGGCAAAGCCTCTGAGTATGAGAATCGAAAGCCAGAAAAAGAACTCTATCAGAGGTTTATTCGTCAGCACTGCCGATGCTCCCTTGCTCGATTGTGCGATCAGACTGGCACGGCTTTTGGATACGCCCCAAGACATCCCGATTTTGGCACCGCTAATTATCCGCGAAATCTACTATCGCCTTTTGATAGGGGAACAAAGCGAAGCGGTTCGCCAGATTGCAACATCTGGTAGCAATATGCAGCGGATTGCTTCAGTCATCAAGCTGATCAAGGCTGATTTTGTCCAGCCAATGCGGGTTGATAATCTGGCAGAACTTGCCAGGATGTCTCCTTCATCATTTCATCACCATTTCAAAGCAGTGACATCCATGAGTCCGCTGCAATATCAAAAGCAATTAAGGCTCTTGGAAGCACGTCGCCTGATGCTGGCGGAAAACTCTGATGCGGCTAATGCTGCCTATCGAGTTGGTTATGAGAGTCAATCACAGTTCAGCCGCGAATATTCTCGCCTATTTGGTGCGCCCCCGATTCGGGATATTGCGCGTTTGCGTACTGCTTGAGTGCAGCCTGTTGAGAATGTCAAGTTTACGCGATCGCCCTTAACGCTTTCAATGTCACAGGGACAAAAGCTGTCGTCGCCGCTCGTAGCCAGCCTGGACTGGTGTCACTGTAATCGTAAGATGAGCAACTTTGAAAGCATCATCCCTCAAGGATGTTGCTGGTCATAATTGAAGAGCTTTTCACCCAGACATTATGGTTGTGATAAAAATCACCACGCTGTTCTAGTGTAAACCCACCCAGCAATAATCCCAACCAGACTTCTACCATCGGCATTTGCAACACACGTTGCAGTTTAACCAAAGAAATCTCATCTTTGACATTGATCAGGTAATTAGCGATTGCACTCTGCCATTTTTCCACATCCTCATCTGATGCCAAATTGCGGACATCTTCTAAAGTTGTCACCTCATCGAGCATTGCCAAAACATTCGCTTTTTCAACAGGTGCTGCGACAGAATTACCCAACTCAGTAGGAGATGAAAATTGGTGTGGGCCATGTGGTTTAAAGGTTTGTGGTGTTTGCGGTTCAATCAAATCATCTAAATCTAGGTGCATTGTTGTCCGCACTAGACCAGCAAAGAGATCGGTGTTAACAACAGGCCCCAAAAGACTATTGCGCTCGCGGGTATCTTGCAACAGCACTTCGGCACGAGACTTAAGAATATCCGCAATTTGACTAAAGGCAAGCGCTGCGGTTAATAACTGTGCCTCCAAGGGTAAATTTTCTAGCTCGGCATCCAAACAATCCCACATAGCATCAAGGGAAGAAGTTGGTGGAGATTCTGACAACTCATCTAATACATCCCAAATTGTTAATTGACGATACGTAGTCATCTCTAAGATTGTGGATGCAAGGGGCAAGGCCGCACTGGGCAGTAACTTGAGGTAATTTCAAACATATCCTTATATTGATATAGTGAAACACTATATTGTCTGGCAAAAGCCTGCAACACCTGATCTGTATAGGCGCGGATCTTGCCAGCCGTTAACCCAAAGCAGTGAATTGGTTCTAAGCGACAAATAGGCTGTTGTCCCAGCCACAGTTCTGCCGACATAGCGTGCAATGGCTTATCCCCTGATTCTTTATACAAGTACAGCACTGCAAAATATGTTGCTGGTGGTTCGACTGCGATGACCTCCGGTCGGGCGTAGCCCATCGCATCAATTTCTGCTGAATTATTCTGGGAGCGGTGGCGATAGAATGAGCGGCGATTGTGGCAGACTTTTGGATTCCAACACCCGTCCCCTGCTGTTCCATGTAAAACTTTAGCTTGGGCAGTTGATAACTTGGCACATAGCTGACACTTGGGATCTAACGGCTTGGGCATAGTCTACTCTGCTTCCTCTTCACCGATTGCCCGATAATAAGCAGCGATGCCTACGGTGGTAAACTACGCAGCTTCTTGCTCACTGCGAAGCGTATAGCGCCGAAACGCTTTCTCGCTTTGATGTCCTGTTAATTTTCGTGCATGACTGGGGTCAACTCCCAATAGCAATAAGTCAGTGGCATAGGTGTGGCGAAAGGAGTGAGGATGTAAATCCTCAATGTGAGCTATTTCACCAATTTTTTCTACAGCAAAGTAAATCCCGTGATAACTCAAGCGTTCACCTTTGTATGAAGCATGGTGTGAAATCATCAGTGGGGAGTCGCTGTTTAACACCTCTCCTTGCTGTTCGCGCGTAAGCAAATACTCTGCTAAAACTTCCCGACTCTCTTTTCGCAGTGGCACTAGGCGCGGTTCATTAGTTTTAGTGTCTGGTAAAAACAGCAGCTTGCCATCAAATGAGCCAACATTTAGCTGTACAACTTCCCCAGCCCGGAGTCCATGACTGAGAATGTGAACGAGTGCTGTATCGCGTTGCTTTGTTTCTCCCAGCAATTCCAACGCTGACCAAACCCGTTCCACCTGTTCAGGAGTTAAACTCTGGGCTGCTGGCAATGGCACCTTTTCCAGTTTTATCCCCAGCGTGGGATTAGTAGCAATAATATCAGGATACGTATAGCACATCCATTTGAAAAAGCTTTTGAGTGCCGCAACTCCTGCATTGATACTGCTTTTTGAAAGGGGATTAAGGGGATTACCTGCATCAGTCCGCAGTTCATCCCGCAGATACTCTTTATATAGTGCGAAGTGACGGGGGCGTAGCTAATGATAGTGCAGCTCACTCCAAGTCAAAAACCTTTTGAGTTCGCGCTCATAAAGCTTGCGACTGTTCGGCGCAAGGTTATTGCTGCGTAAAAATTCCAGCACCTTTACCCACCGGATATCGGTTGGTGGTCTTGTACTAGCCGTGCGCCCAGGGAACGATACTGTTTCAGCGTTCAGGGGAATGAGTTTAATCGGAGGTAAATTATTTAGTTCAGGGTTATTCACTAAATTATGCGATCGCACTGGGTGGCTCTGAATTTAAAAATTCAGTATACACGATCGCAGTGGAAGACAAAATAAGATACCCTTATCTTTTGTCCGACTAAAACTACGATTAATACTACTTTTCTTGATATACAACACTTTCACCAACATGCGATCGCGGAGGGTGCATGTTGGCAACGGAACAGAAACTATTACGCTGCCGATAAATTTTGCTTGTTTTGGTATCGCCTTTGATGCGTAATCCAAGCGATAACCATTTACAGGGTGCTAACTTCCAGTTATAGTTAGCCGTAACTTATTATAAGCACAATGCAACTATAGCTTTGACTTGGTGCAAAGATAGTTTACAAAGTTGCTCAGGCGGTTGTTTTAGTTCCGGTTTAATTCGAGAAGCTATCCACCCGAATATCCCGCCAGACATCAGAAACCTGCCAGCCGGAATTGCCCACAGATTGTACTGGAGGATTGTCAAGGAATGGAATATAGTCAGGAACTCTAGGCTCTGAAATTGCTACTGGTTTCTCCTCAACCTCAACCACAGGGGCTGGAGAATTGACAGTATTAGCTTCAAGAAGTTGGTCTTCTGCCTCCTCGATTAACTTCATCTGTCTCAGGGTAAGCTTGTCGGATTTTTTGATGATTTTCTTTGTCTGTATCTCAATAGTATTAGCTGCTTGAAGTTGGTCTTCGGCTTTTTCGATTTCCATCATTTGCTTCAAAGTCAGCTTCTCAGATTTTTTGATGATTTTTTTTGTATGTATCTGTATTTCATTAGAAGTATTCATTGGCTATTCCCTCAAAGGCATTGGCAAAAAATTTGGATGGCTCCCAGTTGGGGAAGGTAAGTATAAATAATTTGCACGGAATAAACACTTTACTGTAAATCTATGGAAAATACCAGTCTTTTGCTGAAGATTTTATCAATATCTGGCAAATTGCAGCACAAAAGATGTTTTAAGTAAATCAGCAGAGTGATTGAGCTAAGTTTCGTCAGTTTGATGGATGTCCCAGAGTGGTTAAATCAAGTGAAATTGTTCAGAAAGGTTTAATTTAAAACTCGCAAAACATTTATGACACAAATCCCCATCGTTCGCCAGATTCTATCAGATCCAGATACCGGATTGTTGTCATATCTTAGTCAACAACTTCAAACACCGAGCTTTTCACATTTTAAAAGCCAATTTGGTTTTTATGTAGATGAGTCTTGTACGCAAGTTACCTCGATAGACGTACAAAGCACAAAAACTCTAGTAAGTAAAGTAACAATTAGCGTTACTCAAAGCCAATCTTAAGTTTTTAGTTATGACATCAACAATAGCTATCAAAAAATCACCTACTTATCGCAACCTTTGGTTTGAACGATTAGTTGCCGTTTTAGCGTTGCTAAACTTATGTTTGGTCTTTTTTGATTTGACCTATATACACTGGCGAGACTTGTATTTTCAGGTCTTACCAAGTATTACCCAAGCTTATGACCCAATTAAGGGTATTCAACCTCACCCAGAAACCCAAAACTATCTCAACAAAGTCACAGAATTAGAAGAGCAGGTTTTACAGGCTGGTTTGCAGTCACCCCAAGTAGAAAATTCGCTGGGTGAATTACGCCTTTTCAGCCAGCAAATGATTGAAGACAATCCATTTGATGTTGCCAATAAAAGTGGGACTTTAGCAAAGATTAAAAATGAAATCCGCTTGCGAACAAATGAAAAATTAGCTAGAGAAGCTTTTAATATATTTTGGAGTCCAGCTTATCTTTCACAAATAGGATGGCAATCAGAAATCAACTTTTTTAATTCACAGATTCGCACCCTAATTAATAGTAATTATTCTCGAGATATTGATAGATTTGGCAATTTTATCAGTCGCTTTTGGCTGATTGACTTACCTTTTATCGTGATTTTTGCCTTGGATTTTCTCGCACGTACTTTTTATATCAGTCGCTGTAATCCTGATTTAAACTGGCTAGAAGCAATGCTGCGGCGTTGGTACGATTTATTTTTGTTGCTTCCTTTGTGGCGTTGGTTACGAGTGATTCCAGTCGCTATTCGCCTTTACCAAGCACATTTACTCAACCTTGAACCGTTGCGTTCGCAATTAAATCATGACTTCGCCATCAGCTTTGCTGAGGAAATCACGGAAATGGTAGGTATACAAGTGATTGACCAAATGCAAGATGCAATTCGCAAAGGTGATTTAGCACGCTGGTTATTTCATCCAGAAAGCCGCAAACCCTATGTTGAATTGAATGGAAGGAATGAGGTAAACGCTATAGCTACTCGCTTAGTCAACGTCAGCGTCTATGATGTTTTACCGCAAGTTCAGCCTGACATAGAAGCTTTGATGCAACACAGTATTACCAGCACCCTCAACCAATCTCCGTTTTACCAACAAATACGGAACATCCCCGGTTTAAATCACTTACCTCATCAATTAACAGAAAAGCTGGCTCATGATTTATCTGACTCAATCTATAACAATTTAATCAAAGCACTATCAGACCCAGTAGCAGGAGAACTTACCTCTCGTTTAATCACCAACTTTCGGGATGTATTAGAGATGGAATTGCAGAAAAATTATAATATTCAAGAACTTCAAACTTTACTGATTGATATGCTAGAAGAAATAAAAATTAACTATGTCAAGAATATTGCCGACTCTGGAGTCGAAAAAATCTTAGATGAGGCAAATAAAATCTATAAAATTATTTATCGTTGAGGATAAATAATAATTTTTGTTTGAAGTGTGGTCAAAATATCTGGTCAAAAATCAAGGCGTATATATTTTTAAATGCCACAACTATGTATCGTAATATTAGTATATTGATTTGTTTAATTAAGTCTATAGATAGAAGTTGTAAAATTCAATACTGTTCGGTTAAGCATTTTTAACTTGAAATTGGGTTTGGGAAAAAGGTTACTGGGTTTGGGTTAAAGGTTTTTATCTCCCTTTTCCCCTTCCCCTTTTCCCCTTAACCGAAAGAAAGGTATTGAGTGGAAGGGTAGCTTAATTATTGCTGCTCTGCGTTCTCAACACTTGCAGCGTGTCGTCTTCAACCCCAAGTCTCCCCAATAAGTCGAGCGTCATGAGGGAATGGCACTAAGAAAAGCTAAAATCCTTGCTAGGACAGGGTGTAGGGGGTAGGGTGTAGGGTGTAGCCAGAAATTAAGAAAAACAGAATGGAAGTGCGAACATTAATAAACTTCTTGATCACTACACCCCACACCCCACACCCCATACCCAAAAGCCCTATAAATAATAGGTTTGCCGTTATCTTAGTGCCATTCCGTCATGAGGTGTATTTACAAAGTAAATATGGACGACTGCGAGAGGCGATTATGGGGCCAGATGGTGAACTATATGTCACAACTAGTAACTGTGATGGACAATCCCCACGTCCATCACAGCAAGACAAAATTCTTTGGGTCAGCAAATAAAAATCTATACAAATCAACTATTTAGAGAGAAAATATATCATGAGAGGATTAAAAGGAAAAAACGCTTTAATTACAGGTGCAAGTTCGGCGATTGGACGAAACTTCTGACCTCGCCCAATCAATGCAAGAATAAATTTTCTTAGGACTTACCTTAAGTAGATTAATCATTGTGTGGGTGTTCAAACTCGTAAACGTAAAATAGGCAACTAAATTTATCAAGCAAGTATCCTAGAAGTACAAATGATGTTGCACCCCCAAGCGCCCACCAGAATCCTGTATGAGGAAAAATCTTTAAAAGTGATTCAGGTATTTGGTTTGCAGATGCTAATGCAGCTTTTACCGCTATGGCTCTTGCATCCAGAATTACAGCAACAGATAAGCATAATATAGATAACCCGTAAGCCAACACCCGTAGGCGTTTAATATTTTTCAAAGCATCTTTGCAAACTTGGCAATGTTGGGTATGAGTTGTCCAGACATCAAAAAGCTTTTGTTTGTCTAATTCGGGCAAGGGGAAATCGGTATTACACCCTGAAGCCCAAGGAATACTACCTCCAGCTTTTTTCTCCAACCACTGGCGAAATGCAATTACCATTTTATCTTGAGGATTGGGTGTATAAACTGCGTTCACCCATTGGCCCTTTTGGCGTTTAGCTAGAATCTTCTGTTGATAATGAAGGAATACTAAGTCTTGATGTAAGAACAAGGATGACAAAACATGTCCTAGCCAAGTTGGCATTGGTAGCCCAAAGACTCCTAATCCTTTAGGAGTCTTACCCATCTCGTTCTTAACTAAGACCTGACAGCCAATATGACGACACCACCCTGGGCGTGTAGGGGTAGCATACAATGCCAAGATCAGCTTACCACCATCTTTGGAAGTAGAAACAATCCTCATCTGACAAGGTGGTTGGAAGTCGTGAATCGCTTGTGAAATTGTGGGGGCAGTCGGTGTAATTTCAAAAGAAAATCCTTCTTGAGTAGACATTTGCTTGATGCAAAGCATATCGTAGTAATTAGCATCTTTATAGCGATTGCCAACTAGACCGTGGTGGTAAACAGGGACATGGGCAGGATCAGCTACATTTTCCATGAAAAAATCCCATCCATAGGGTAGATCACGTATATTCCAAAATAGATGAACTACTCTGTTGGAATTTTCTTCAAGTTCTGGAATAATTCGTGGTGTCCTCAATTGACTTTCAAGCTGTGCCTCAGAACCAGACTCAGCCCAAACCCACAATAAACCCTGCCGTTCCTGTGTTGGATAACTAATTGCAGATGACTTTGAATTTGAGCAGTGCTTAGAGGATGTTTGCTGATCTTTCGACTAGGGAATGCTCACACAGTTTCCCTGCGAATCAAAACGCCAAGCGTGATAAGCACATAAAAGTGTGCCATCAGACTCAACACGCCCTTCTGAAAGAGGAGCTAGCCGATGGGGGCAACAATCTTCAAATATTGACCATTTACTTAAACTATCTCGCCACAAGACTAAATCTTTTCCTAATAACTGTATTGCATGTGGGCGAGATGGATCTAGAAAATCCACAACTGCTACAGGATACCACTGCTTTGTCCATTGAAATACTTCTTCTTTGTGTTGATCCAATGGAACGCTTGCGTTATCCATATCCCCTTGAAAATCTATTTTACTGGTCATGTGTGTTCTTTTATGTTTTTGAACTAATAAAGTTAGAGCTGTTTAATATTTAATATAGTTGCAATTCCAGGTACGCTCTTTTCTACTTAAAAAACTTTCTTCGCTTGCTTGATGACATAAAAACTATGTATCCCCTCAAACACCCCTTCAGGAGACAGTTGCTCAAAACGACAGCAGGTAATTTTATCTCTTATCTAGTACTGTTATACTATAAAACTGATGTTGTATTTACTTCTTTGAAAGTGGTGTGAAAAGCGAGACTGCTTGTAGTGGAGCTACCCTTGGGACAAGAATCTGTCGCTAGAACCAGGAAAATAGTTCACGTTGATATGGATGCTTTTTACGCATCGGTAGAGCAGAGGGACAACCCTAGCTACCGAGGAAAACCGTTAGTTGTCGGTGGCAGTCCGAATCAGCGAGGCGTGGTTGCAGCAGCGAGTTATGAAGCTCGTAAGTTTGGTATTCATTCCGCGATGCCGTCAGTAACAGCAATTGCCAAATGTCCTGGGCTTATCTTTGTCAGACCGAGATTCGATGTTTACCGAGAGATTTCTGCTGCAATCCACGCTATCTTCAAACGCTACAGTGATTTAGTGGAAGGGGTTGCACTAGATGAAGCATACCTAGATGTTACTGAGAATAAGCAAAACATCACCTATGCTTCTACTATCGCAAGACACATCAAAACTGCAATTTTCCAGGAAACGAAGTTAACGGCAACTGCGGGCGTGTCGATTAACAAGTTTCTTGCAAAAATGGCATCAGGGCAGAATAAGCCCAATGGATTAACGGTGATTTTGCCAGAGCAAGCGGTCGCCTTTGTAGAACAGCTGCCGATTGAGAAGTTCCACGGCATTGGAGAGGTGACGGCAGCGAAGATGCACTCACTGGGGATTCATACTGGCGCAGATTTAAAAAGGCGATCGCTGACTGAGTTAACACACCACTTTGGTAAAGCAGGGCAATATTACTACAAGATTGCCAGGGCAGAAGATGACCGCCCAGTTGAGGCGAATCGGGTTCGTAAGTCCATCGGTGCAGAAACTTCATTTGCACAAGACTTAAATGATATCAGCCAGATGTTACAGGAACTCGAACAGATTGCCCAAATTGTCGAGCAACGCCTAGAGCAGCACGAAACGCGAGGTCGGACATTAACTCTGAAAGTCAAGTTTTCTGACTATCAGCAGATAACCCGCAGTAAGACAATGTTTGTTTCAATTGGTGAGCTAGATACGATTTTTGAATTAGCCAAAGCATTGTTTAAATCGATTGACTTGGAGAATCGTACTATTAGATTGCTGGGGATTTCCTTGTCTAATCTGGATAATGCCAAACAGACCCAAGTGATTCAATTGCCACTATTCCAAAATCCAGATATCACTTGGGAGTGATTGACTTAATCTACTACTCCTGGAATCGACTATCTAATATTTTTACTTTAATTGCGGCACGTAACTTTGGCGGCTAACTACCGCTAAAAATAATACTAAAAAAGTTAAAATTCCAGCTAGATATAAAGGATAGCCGTAGGTTATGGGATGCGATTGATGAATGAGCGTTCCAGCAATTATAGGCCCAATACCATTAGAGATACTTAAATAAGATGCGTTCAAACCTAAAGCAGTTCCCTGCTCTTGTGCTTTAGCATTCAGAGAAATTAGTGTATTGATCGTGGGTTGGACTAGAGAGTTGAATAGAGAAAATA
>JAHHHS010000067.1 GCA_019359215.1 Nostoc indistinguendum CM1-VF10
GCATGTGTCAGAAAATCAGTTATGTTCATTGGTTTGAGGAGATGATGTCATGTTGACTATTTTAGGCTTTTTAGAGTTAGTGTAACTAGATATGTAAAGTTTTGTATTAGGATTCAACATTTCTGGTTTTAGCTGATTTCGTTGTCTACTCGGCTAAAACATAACAATTACCAAAATATTGTTATGAGTAAACTGTAATTTTAAATATAATAAGCTACTGAAATTCGATTTTGGAATTATTGGTAAAAAGTTAGACCTCCAACAATTTTTATGAAGTAGGGGATCTGGACACCGGGAATTTTCACAAAATAATGAATGCGTAACGAAACTTACGCTGTTATTATGTATTAGCCATATTTTAATGCATCGCCAAAAAGAGGGATACTATTTTTCCATCTTAAGATAGATATATTGATAAAGCTATTAGTATTTAGTTCTACAGCCAATAAGTCATAGGCTTTAGACTTAATATATATTCAATAATTCCTGATTTATATTGCAAAACTTCCACTTATGATTATTATGCTCAAAATCTTCAGGTAAACTCTTTTGTCTAACTTTTGGATTTAGCATTTATCCCATATGGTAGAAAGAATTGTTAATAAAAGTTGATAACTTAGACACAAGTCAGATTATTGAGGCAGTAATGAGTATTATTGCTTAGATGATTTTAGGGCTTTTAGCAGGTGCGATAGAGTATCCGCCCGCCATAGGCGATGTTTATCAATTCTGTAACATAATAATTTCTGGAAGTGTAAATCTATGTTTTTTCACAAAAAAGAGCCTATTCATGCAGTTAACGTAACTGAACCAAACCCTCGTTTTGCTCAGTTACTTTTAGAGCAGTTTGGCGGAGCTACTGGAGAACTTAGTGCAGCACTTCAATACTGGGTTCAGTCATTCCATGTCGAGAATGCTGGCATCAAAGATATGCTCCAAGACATTGCCATTGAGGAATTCAGCCATTTAGAAATGGTTGGTAAACTCATTGAAGCTCATACTAAGAATACGGATCAAACAGAGGCTTATAAAAGTACTCTCTTTGCAGTGCGGGGGATTGGGCCTCATTTTCTAGATAGTCAAGGTAATGCTTGGACTGCAAATTATTTGAATGAAGGCGGAGATGTAGTGCGTGATTTGCGAGCTAACATTGCAGCAGAAGCCGGCGCTCGTCAAACTTACGAAGAGTTAATTAAGTTGGCAACTGACAAAGGAACCCAAGAGACTTTAGTCCATCTGTTAACACGAGAAATTTCTCATACCCAGATGTTTATGAAAGCTCTAGATTCACTAGGTAAGCTGACAGATCCATTCTTTGGTAATATTAAGCCAGATGAAACTGTTGCTCTCTACTACAACCTATCTACAAACGGAAATGGTCAAGATGAGCGTGGCCCTTGGAATTCTGAACCAACATTCAAATATATTGCTAATCCCCTAGAAAGCCACTCTTAACTCCAGCAGTTAGAGCTTAGGTTAATTTGAGGTAAAGGGATTTTGGTTAAATTATTTGAAAGCTCCCTATTCTCTGGTGGGCAAACAGCCCACCTTCTTTTCTTTACCAATGGTTAAACTATTTGTCTACATCAGGTAGTTTTTAGGGAGAATTTAGCTTTATCCAAACCTATAGCAATTCTAAATCATTTGTGAACAAGATTCTCCAGTTTTAGAGAAGTGGGGAATCCGAGTCAAGAAGCATTTGCTGCTATTCATTTGGATTCAATACGCGCCTTGAACATATATCTCTGTATCACAAAAAATAACTATTATTAATTAAGCCATACTGAAGAAGCCAGAGCGATCGCCTCTTCAAATCTACCCCGACGTTTCTGAATTCAGAAATTAATTCAACTCAAAATCAAAACTAAAACTCAGGAGATTGATTTGTGATTGTCAACGCTACGCAAAATGGTTGGGAAGTCATTTATCATCGCGCCCACGCTTTATTAGCGGCTCAACTGGCGGGCCAATGGCGACGCAAGGATGCTCCGCCAAGGTTATATGAAACCATCGCTGCAATTTCTCATCATGATGATCTAGAAAAAGAGTGGGAAGAAGACAATCTTACTGAAGCCGGTGCGCCAAAGGACTTTCTGCTGTCCTCAAAGGCCGATGTACGTGCTGGCATCCAGAAATTGGCTGATTTGGCAAAGAATGCCCTTTACCGTGGACGATGGGTAGCTCTATTAATTTCCATGCACATCAGCCGTTTAAATGAGGCAAGCCGGGGTCAATTTCCAGAACTAGACAAACTGTTGGATGAGCAACTTGAAAATCAGCAACGTTTGCGGAAAGGACTAGGCATCAAAAAGGAAGAAGTTGATGCAGCTTATGCATTTATGCAGTGGTGCGATCGCCTTTCTCTTATCTTATGTCAGCAAGAACTACCTGATGATGAGCGATTTTTAGAAATTAGCAAGGGCCCTGAAGGTCAACGCTATGACATCATGCAACGCAGTGATAACTTGGTTGTTGTTAAACCCTGGCCTTTCCAAGACGATAGATTTACAGTCAACGTCGAAGCTTGCGACCTCTCCCAGGTGAAATTTGATAGTAATACCGAATTAACTCAAGCATTACAAGAAGCTCCCATCAAGGTATTAGAGTGGACATTCGTTAAAAGTTAGATAGTTGTCGGCGCTATGGTCAGTAGTTCAAGCCTTAGAGCGAGTACTTTCTACGAAAGGAGATGTGCTGTTTTGCAGACATACTCATGTACTTTATGTGCGTAACTTGGATGCAGGTAGTTTACAAGTTCGTATCAAAGGTGAGGCAGCAGAAGAACAGTGTTTTATCGTACATAATCTTGACCCGGCTGGAGAAGCAAATGATTTAATGGCGAAATATGGAGGAGAAACTGTTAAGTTGCTGTGGGAATCTGTTTCTCCCCAAACGGTGCAAAGGTTGAGAAGGCTAAATTTTGGTTTTTTTGACCTGGATTGTTTATTAATTCACGGTACAACAGTAGGGCTTGACGAGGAACTAAAACCAGAAACTCACTCTATTATCATGTGCAATCGCTTATCACGGATGCAAGCAAATAATTTGTTCTGCGGTGTTTCTTACTAGGCAAGAAAGAGCCAGAGAAATAACTCTCTGGCTCAAAGCTGGAGACAAAATAATCATCAAATAAAGGCAATCATCAAATAAAGGCTAACTTGGGTAATAACCTAAATTCTTCCCAGGTTATGCAGCCCTAAGACAACGCCCACTCCTAAAATATGACCAAAGGCGGTAGTTGCTAAAAGGGCTGGTAAACCAAAACCACCAAATAAATTGGCTGAGGGTAGCCCTGGTTCTGCGTTAGGATATTTGATGGTAGATTTACCAAAGGCAATGGCAACGATATTAACAATAATGATAATTAGTGCAACTGTTGGACTCCATTGCAGAGGTGTGGTTGCAGCAGCGAGTAAGGTTGAAGTAAACACCTGATTTGCTCCTGAAATTTATTAATGATTGAAAACATAATCTGAAACTTTCCGAAGCAAATTCCAGAAAGTACCCGATTTTGCATCAATATTTAACAGTTATTCTTATTACTTAATACAATGTGAGTTTAGTGAGATGAATTCAGGACTTACATCAAAATCGCCAAAAAACTTAATTTATTGAACTACTGTTTCTACAAAACACTGTGCGATCGCATAGTTTTTCTAGAGAAGAATTCGTAGAATATGTCAAAATCCTGGAATTAACTGTGCTAGATGATTGGAACCTCAGCAGCAGTTCTGCGTGCGGCTGCTTATTCACTTCATCGAATTTTCACTTCATCGAACTCACATTAGTTTATATCTATGGGATTATATCTGCACAAACAAGACGAAAACTATAAGATTTATCTATCAAAGGTATTAGATATTCTAAATTAATATAGCAATCTGAATTGAAATGAGAGAAAGTAGGGGAGCTAAAAGTACTTATTTCTAAGCTTTTCAGCAATTTTGCTTCTTAAAAAGAGTTTAGAATATATGCACAATAAGACATGATTTGTATCTATCAAAAGTATGAAATATTAGTATAAATATTTTCTATATCTAAAGAAATTCAATATTTTTATTTAATCTAATAGTATACTTCTGGCAGAAGATGTAAAAAAATATTAGGCATAGTAAATTAAAATCAATATTAATCAAAGTTCCTGAAAAATTTAGGCAAGTGTGCTATACACGAGCTTGGAAAAGCCTAAAACTTTGTTAAAATTAGCAACACACAAACTATGAACTCTACCACCGAAAAACGTATCGCCTTAATTTCCGTCCACGGAGACCCGGCGATTGAAATAGGGAAAGAAGAAGCTGGGGGACAAAATGTTTATGTGCGTAATGTGGGTGAAGCACTAGCGCAGGTGGGATGGCAAGTTGATATGTTTACTCGCAAAGTGAGCCTGGAGCAAGACTCGATTGTTGAACATAGCCACAATTGCCGCACTATTCGTTTAAAAGCTGGCCCCCTTGAGTTTGTGCCGCGAGATGAAATTTTTGAATTTCTGCCAGAATTTGTGGATAATTTCCTCAAATTTCAAGTAAGAAATGGCATTAAATACGAGTTAATTCACACTAACTATTGGCTGTCTAGTTGGGTGGGGATGCAGTTAAATAAAATCCAACATAGTAAACAAGTTCACACCTACCACTCCTTAGGGGCAGTCAAATACAACACCATAGAAAATATTCCTTTGATTGCTAGTCAGCGATTAGCAGTAGAAAAAGATGTGTTGGAAAAAGCAGAGCGAATTGTAGCGACAAGTCCGCAAGAACATCAACATATGCGATCGCTAGTTTCCACTAAAGGTAATATCGACATTATTCCCTGCGGTACAGATATTCAGCGCTTTGGCTCGATTGCACGAGAAGCAGCCAGAGCTAAATTAGGAATTGATAAAGAAGCCAAAGTAGTATTATATGTAGGGCGTTTTGACCCACGCAAAGGGATAGAAACCTTGGTACGTGCAGTAAACGAGTCTTCGCTACGTGACTCCAAGAATCTCCAGTTAATTATTGGTGGTGGCAGTACTCCAGGTAACAGCGACGGCATTGAGCGCGATCGCATTGAGGCTATTATCAACGAATTAGGGATGAGCGACTTTACCACCCTTGCTGGTCGTCTCAGTCAAGATATTTTGCCAAGCTATTACGCAGCTGCTGATGTTTGCGTTGTTCCCAGTCACTACGAACCTTTTGGACTCGTAGCGATCGAAGCGATGGCAAGCGGTACACCAGTAGTAGCAAGCGATGTTGGCGGACTTCAGTTTACTGTAGTTAATCAAGAAACTGGTTTATTGGCAGCACCACAAGATGTAGATGCCTTTGCATCTGCCATTGACCGAATTCTTTTAAATCCAGAATGGCGAGATGAATTGGGTAAAGCTGGTAGAAAGCGCGTCGAAACTAGGTTTAGCTGGGATGGTGTAGCACATCAACTGAGTGAACTTTACATCGAACTGTTGCAGCCACAATCAGTAGCGTCAACAGCAAAAGAATTAGTGGAGTCAACAGCCGAATTAGTGCAGTCAACAGCAAAAGAACTAGTGGAATCAACAGTTGAATTAGTGCAGTCAACAACAAAAAAGCCAGCTTTGGTTGCTAAATAATTCTCTTGAGTAACAGATAATGGTGAATGGGTAACTCGGAAGTAAGCAATAATTTTATTTTCCTAGTCCTCACTCACCATTACTCAATCATTTATTCTAAATATTTCTCTGGGCTGAGTGATTTCCATTATTAGTTTAATTAGTGGAAATTACTTAGCCTATTTATATATAAGTTGGCTGACAGATAACACAGTAATTTGGGCTTAACTTTGGCAGCGATCGCTTTAGCTTACAAAACTCGACACTAAATAAATGTATAACAAGGTAAGTTATCATCTAAGTACTGAGAGTCTATTTGAATTATAGATTTCTGTGTTTTGTGATTCGCAGCTATCACCAAACCAAGTAACCGCTATGATAGTTGAGGTCTGCTATGCTTTGACTAAACGAAGATAAAAGCATAGCGATCGCTACCATTTGAATGTTAACAACTAATCGCTTTGCAACCAGTTGACTTTACCACTCTCACAGCTGCTTGTAGCGAAATCCGCGCTAACTGGCTACCATCACGCTTAGAACAGGTTTACCAGCGCGATCGCTACACTATTGCTATGGCATTACGCACCCTGAAACAGCGAGATTGGCTACAGATTTCTTGGCATCCGCAAGCTGCACATATTTGTATCGGCGAGCCACCACCGCGATCGCCAGATACCTTTACCTTTAGCCAACAACTGATACACCAATTGAATGGTTTAGCACTGGTAGCTATTGAAGCGATCGCCCCTTGGGAGCGAGTTATTGATTTGCAATTTGCCCGTCGTCCTGGAGAAACCGCCCTATATCATGTCTATGCAGAAATCATGGGCAAGTATAGCAACGTCATTCTCACCGATGCCAACAATATAATTATCACTGCTGCTCATCAAGTCAGTCAGCAACAATCTAGTGTCCGTCCCATCCAAACCGGACAACCTTATGAAACACCACCAAAACTGACTGGGACTGTCCCCAGTCTGAACGAATCCCAAGAACGTTGGCAAGAACGGGTAAGTTTAGTGCCAGGAGCAATCAAGCGGCAATTGCTCAAAAGTTATAGTGGCTTGAGTGCAGCACTACTAGAGTTAATGCTGCTAGAAGCAAATATCGCACCAGAAACATCCACCGATACTCTCAACCCCGACGATTGGCGACGGCTATTTGAGCGCTGGCAAGAATGGCTGCAAGCTTTGAATTCCAATAAATTTCAACCCGCTTGGACAAAAGATGGCTACACCGTAATGGGTTGGGGTGCAGTTGAAAAGGTTAAAAATATCCAAGAGTTACTCAACCGCTACTACAGTAACCAAATTGACCAACAGTTATTTTTACAATTGCGCCATCAGTTGAGTCAGAAATTGAATAATATTCTGGTGAAATTACGGAATAAGGCTCAAACCTTTAAGACGCGCTTGCAGCAATCAGATCAAGCTGATGAGTATCGGCAAAAAGCTGATTTATTGATGGCTCATTTGCAAAACTGGGAACCGGGGATGAAAGAAATTATCCTTGCTGATTTTGATACAAATTTGCCAGTAGCGATCGCTCTCCAGCCAGATAAAAATGCCGTCCAAAATGCCCAAAGTCTTTACAAACAGCACCAAAAGCTCAAACGCGCTCGTGCTGCCGTCGAGCCGCTACTATTAGAAGTGCAGACAGAAATTGAGTATTTAGAACAAGTAGAAGCTGCGATCGCTCAGATAGACACCTACCAAACAGCAGAAGATTTGCGAGCTTTAGAAGAAATCCGCGAAGAGTTGATTGGACAAAAGTATTTAGAAGATCCAGAATATCGCAGTCGCAGTGCCAATGAACCCCCCAGCACCAACTTTCATCGTTACCTTACCCCCAACGGCTTTGAAGTATTAATCGGGCGTAACAATCGCCAGAATGACCAATTAACCTTTCGTGTAGCTGGGGATTATGACTTATGGTTCCACGCTCAAGAAATTCCAGGCAGCCATGTGCTACTACGTCTAGAACCCGGTGCTGTTGCAGAAGAAGGTGATTTACAATTTGTAGCTAATCTTGCCGCCTACTACAGTCGCGCCCGTCAGAGTGAACAAGTGCCAGTAGTTTACACTCAGCTAAAATACGTCTACAAACCCAAAGGAGCAAAACCGGGAATTGCAATTTACAAGCAGGAAAGCATCCTTTGGGGAAAACCACAAATGGTTAGTAGTCATTAGTCATTTGTCATTTGTCAAAAATTAAGAATTTTTCCCTGCTTCCCTTGTTCTGTTCCCCTGCTTCCCCTGCTCCACTCCTTTTCTACCCTGTGATTTGCTGAATTATTCTGATAGATAGAAGCTTTTAAGCTTTGTTCGTATCTTTTTTTGATGAAATTTCACGAAAAATGTGTGTTGACTGTTACAATATTTGTTAAGAAAAGTTGCCCGTTGCATTTTGGGAACGCGCAAATGGGTTTTAACTCTCTTGAGAAGACAACGCAAAAAAATTTTCCAGACCAGCTGTGGGAGGCTGGTCTTTTTGTTTTTTAAGTGCTTATAAGAAAAATGCCCAAAACCCCTTAGAGACAAGTGCCTAAGCACCATCAGTAGACCAAAAAGTTTTCCAGATGCCTTACCAGTCCTTTATTGCCACTTGAGAACACAAAAAGCCGAAATCATCTTGTAATATGCGTTTCAAGCACTTTTGTTCTGGGTGAACTTCAGAGCGATCGCTTAAGTAGTATTTTTCAGTATTTTAAGCAGTTGAGTATGATTTTTCCAAACTCTTACCTTGCCATATTTTTAGATTTTGGCAATAAATGGTGATTGATTACTTTGGGCAAACTTCTCCATCCGCTCAATAGCCTGTACAAAGATTTCTGCCATTTCTTCTCCGGTCAAATTTCGCAAAGATAGTACAAAAACTTTGGCATCCGAACTGGCGATCGCCATTTGTTCTAGAAAATTGGGCCCAATTTCATCATCTTTTGTGAGAATTAACTAACCTCTGCAACTTACTTCTGGCAACCATTCTATATCTAGTGCATCAGGCGAAAAGTGGTCTGCATGAACTTCCACGTTTGCACCCACACTACGTAGAGCATCTGCAACATATTTTTTTCCTAACGCTCTGTCAATAAAGAAAATCGGCTTGTCTGCTTTATTCACGCTGCTTGAGACAGAGACAATTCACATCGAATAGCTTCTTCAACCTGGAGGCGATCGCAACCATAATCATCAGCCAAATTATCAATCGACTCACCAGCTTTGTATCGCTCTGCCAAAATTGCTGTGGGGATTCCCGTTCCGATTAATACTGGACGACCAAATGAAATTCTAGGATCAATCACTAAGGTTTTAGGAGATTCTTTTTCCATCAAGCTTTCAGTTAGCCGTGTCAAGGGAAAAAGTTTAATTGCTGCTCCGGTTTCATCCGCTTCAATTCGCTTCAGCAAATTTTTCAGTGCTTCCCGCATTGCCAGTTGACCTGTCATTGAAGCATTAATCAACTTTCCCACTGACTCAACAAACAAATCTACCCCATCTGTCTGAAATTCAATCCGAGCCAAAGGATGAGGCACTTTGAATTAATGGTCAATATAATCTAGGGTTGTACGAACTTTATCTAGGCGAATTTGATGATCCTTACGAATAACCCGCAGTACATGAGCTTCTACCAGATTAGTAAATGAAAGTTGAGGTATCGCTGGGTTAGGAAGCTCAATCAGTGGTTTAAAAAATCGTTTACCTTCTCCCGTCGGGTAAAAACGACCATGAAGCCACGATCGCAACGTACCTACTGGAATCAGCAGATAACGTGCTGACTCAGAAATTGAGTAGCTAGGGATGTTGCGTAAATCAAGCTTTTGATCAGCAGTGGTCATTTTGCAAGTGCCAATGATATCCCAATATTAATCTCAGATAAATATTGCAAAGGGGGGATGGTGTGGAAAAGCTTAGAGAACACAATTGCTAAGACATAAACCTCTTACGCGGTATAAGCATCAAGAAGCTTTTTACTTATGACAGCTTTATGTCAGTTTATGTCTTATGTAAGAGGTGTTTTTCTCTGTGTTGTATGCCAGGAACCGGACTTGAACCGGTGACACGAGGATTTTCAGTCCTCTGCTCTACCAACTGAGCTATCCCGGCTGGGGCTTTTGTGAGCCACGATTAATAAATGTATCAAACATCCAAGAATATAGCAAGACCTTGAAGAAAAAAGATTTATGCAGCTTTTAACCTCAACTTAAACCAGATAAAAACAGCTACAAATAGCAGAAACTGGACAAGAACAATACTCGGGCCAGAAGCAAGGTTGAAAATACCTGACACAATGATGCCAGCAATGCTGCTGATGGAACCAACTATCACCGACATGACTAGAAAGCGGCTAAAGTGGTGACTCATCAGTTTGGCGGTGGAGGCGGGAATGACCAAAAAGGCGTTCACCAGTAAAACGCCGACAGCTTTAATCGCTACAGCAACCGCGAGTGAAAGCAAGACCACAAACACGTAGCGGTACAACTGGACGGGAATACCTTGAACTTGCGCTACATCGGGGTTAAGGGTCAATAAAATTTGCTGCCGCAGGGTTGATAGTAAAAATATGCTGCCTCCCACAAGCACTAGCAGCGTCAAAATTAAATCTGTGGCATCGATCGCTAGAATATCGCCGAACAGCACCGCCATCAAGCTCCCACGATATCCTTTAATCAGGCTAGTGAGAATTACACCGATCGCTAATGCCCCAGATAGCACTATGCTAAGGACGCTATCGCTAGCTAAGTCGGTTTTGTCGATGAAGTAGAGGACAATAACACCAAAAGCTAAGGTAAAAGGTAACAGCATCCAAGTCGGATTTATCTGTAATAGCACACCTAACGCTACACCTACTAATGCTGCATGACCAACCGCGTGGCTGAAAAAAGACAACTGGCGCAAGGTGACAAAACTACCTAGCATCCCACCAAGTATTCCCATTAACACAGCACCTGCGATCGCACGCTGCATAAAGGGGAATTGTAATAATTCTATCAAGTCACTACTATTGGCGATCGCAAGCCTTGCTATCTGACAATCATTGAAAAAATTCATACTTATGGACATTAATGTTGGTGCTGGTAGCGGCTAAAACCTGGGCCGTAGGTTGCTAACAGGTTTTGCGGTGAAAGGGCAATTTCTGGCTTACCAGTACAAACAATGCTTTGGTTGAGGCAAAGCACGCGATCGCAATGGCGATTTACCATATCAATATCATGAGAAACTTGCAATACCGTCCAACCTTCCTCACGCTTTAATTCATTTAGCAAAGCGTAAAAATCTGCTGCACCTTGCACATCAACACCAGCAAAGGCTTCGTCGAGTACCAACAGTTTGCGAGGCATTACCAAACAATAAGCCAATAAAACCCGCTTGAGTTGACCACCGCTAAGAGTACCAATAGCTTGATGCTGTAAATGATAAGCATCAGTTCGCCGTAAAGCTTCTACTACTGCTGCCGATTTTTCTCGGTCTTGTCTCCACAGCTTGGAAAAAAATAAATCTCCTCTTTTCCCTTCCTTGTCCCATCCCAATCCCACTAACTCGCTGACAGAAATGGGAAAGCTGCGGTCAAAGATGAAGTTTTGCGGCATATAGCCCAACGTGTGACGTAAACGCCCCAATCTTGCAATTGGACGACCCAATATTTCAATCGTACCAGCACTTCGAGGGATCAAATCTAAAACCGCCTTTACCAAAGTACTTTTACCAGCACCATTGGGGCCAACGATGGCTGTATCTGTTCCTGGCAATAATTCAAAGGAAACATCTTGAACAGCTAGATAGCTGCCTTGATAGACAGTTAACCCTTCTACTTTCAAAATAGCAATGTCATTAGTCATTGGTCATTGGTCATTGGTCATTGGTTATTGGTCATTGGTTTTCACAAAGGATAAAGGACAAATGATAAACCTATTTACACGCTGTTTCCAGAGTTTGTAAATTAGCTTTCATAGCCTTGAAATAATGCTGTGGATCTGTTTCGCCGGTTTCCAATGAATCCAGCGTCCGCAAATTTAATTTTAAATCTTTGGATAAGCTGGTTAGGAGTTTGTTATCTACTCCTGGTTCACTAAATAAAGCTTTAACTTTGAATTTTTTCACAGCATTAACTGCATTTTGCACATCCGTTGGTGAAAGTTGATCTTCGGGAATTTGCACCACAGCAACTTGCTTGAGGTTATAACGTTGAGCTAAATATGGAAACGCATCATGAAAGGTAACAAAAGTGCAACTAGGAGTTTTCTGTAAAGTCTGCCGAAATTCACTGTTTAAACTTTCTAATTCTTTAATATAAGCCGCAGCATTGGCCTCATAAGTAACTTTATTCGCCGGGTCGGCAGCAATCAATCCATCACGAATATTAGTTACCTGCTGTTTTGCCAAAACTGGATCTAACCAAACGTGGGGATTACCTTGGGCGTGTTCATGGTCGTGGTCTTTTTCCTCTTCGGTCGTTCTCACAACAGGTGAAATTTCATTTAAGGGTTTAATACCTTTACTAGCATCAATTTCAGTTAATTTACTATTTTCGGCATTTTTAACAGTATTTTCCAGAAACTCCTCTAAAGCTAAACCATTTTTTACTAACACATTTGCAGTTGCGATCGCTTTGACATTTTCTGGTGTCGCTTGATATTCATGCACCTCCGTACCAGGTGGCACTAGAATTTCTACATCTGCTACATTCCCAGCTACTGCCTTAGTAAACAAATATATCGGTAAAAATGTTGTCACTACTTTAGTTTTTTCTAACTGCGCTACTGGGGTGGATGCAGTCGTCTGTGCTTGTGATGACTGTTCAGTACTTGCTCCCTGATCCTGATTCGATTGGCTACAGCCAGCTGTCATTGACAACATTAACAAAACAATTACGGACAAGATGCCGCTTCTTTGGCTGCCTGTTCTAAGTCCTCTGCAATTTACAATCACGGGGTTTTCTCCTCAAAATGGATGCAGGTCTGCCTTTGTCACGATTCCTATTGACAATAAGACCTATTCTAAATTTATACTATAATAATTCTCATTCTCATTCAATCCACATAATATCATTCTGAGTTTTCTGTGTAATGAGTAACAACAAAACTTTTTCAGATGGTACAGTCATCTGCAATTTAGTTTGCTCTAAATAATTAGGATTTCTTGACTTTTTTTGTTAAAAAGTTAGCTTAACTCTGATAAAATTACTGGCAAATATTTTCATAAAATACACGTTTAAAAAAACGTGCTTTGGGTGTGAATTGGAGATCAGTGTGAGGGGAAAAATGCAAAAATTCTGTAAATATCTGCTAGTTAGTCCAGCACTCTGTGGTGTCATTCTATTTTTTAATACTGCTACATTTGCAGGTGAAACATCCAACACGTCTGAAATTAATCAACCGCAAGTTTTAGCTAATCCAGACGCAACAGCTACGAACATCGCGCCAGATCAGCCAATGGCGCAAGTTACCTCAGTGTCTCAATTTTCCGACGTGCAACCCACCGACTGGGCATTCCAAGCATTGCAGTCTTTGGTTGAGCGCTATGGGTGTATTGCAGGATACCCAAACAGTACTTATCGTGGTAATCGGGCATTAACGCGATATGAGTTTGCTGCTGGTTTGAATGCTTGTCTTGATCGGGTTAACGAATTAATTGCTACAGCCACTGGCGATTTAGTTAGCAAACAAGATTTAGCCACATTACAAAAGCTGCAAGAAGATTTTTCAGCCGAACTGGCGACACTCCGAGGTCGTGTAGATGCAGTAGAAGCACGCACTGCTGAATTGGAGGCGAATCAGTTTTCAACCACAACCAAACTGCAAGGGCAAGTTGTCGCAGTCGTTAGCGATGTTTTGTCAGGAAATACAGTTAATGGTGCAGAAATTACAGATGAAAATACAACTTTAGGGGTACGGGCGCGGGTAGAATTTGTGACCAGCTTCACAGGGCGAGATACACTATTCACCAGAATCCAGACTAATAATATTCTCAGCCCTAACATTGGTACACCAGAGGGCAACTTATTTTTTGCTGGTGATGGTACCACTGATGCTGCTATAGATGCGTTGTTCTACAGATTTCCCTTGGGCGAAAAAACAGAGGTTATCGCTATTGCCAACGCAGGTGCAGCAGACGACCTTACCACTACTGTTAATATCTTTGATGGTGATGGCGCTTTTGGTGCTTTGTCCACCTTTGGTACACGTAACCCAATTTACTACCAAATAGGTGGCACCGGATTGGGAGTAACGCACGAGTTCAGTGACAAATTGGCACTAAGTTTAGGGTATTTGAGTGGTACAGCTAATGACCCAACGCCCAATAATGGTTTGTTTAATGGTTCTTATGGTGCCTTGGCACAGTTGACGGTTAAACCAAGCGATCGCATTACTATTGGTTTAACTTACCTCAATTCCTACAACCAACCACTACTAACTGGTAGCAATGCAGCAAATCTCGCACCCTTGGATTTAGATGCCGATGGTACGCTAGATTCCCGATTTTCCAGTAATTCTTACGGTGTCCAAGCATCCATTGGCATCACTAATAACATAGTCTTAGGTGGTTGGGCTGGATACACCAATAGCCGCACATTGACTGGAAACCGTGGAGAGGTTGACATTTGGAACTATGCCGTTACCCTCGGGTTTCCCGACCTTGGTAAAGAAGGTAACTTAGCAGGTATTATCGCTGGTGTAGAGCCAAGAGTCACAAGTTCTAATATCGCAGGATTGGATAGAGATGAGGATACATCCTATCATCTAGAGGCGTTCTATCAGTATAAGTTGACTGACAATATCACCATTACCCCAGGAGTCATCTGGTTAACATCACCAGATCATAACAATGACAACGATGATGTTGTGATTGGCGCACTGAGAACCACATTCAGTTTCTAATTTTCAAAATTTCTAAAGGAGACGCAAAAGTTAAATTTGCGTCTTTTTTTTGTGTGATATCAAAAATAAAACTCAATCCAAATGCTGGGCTTGGTAAACTCAGGTTTGCACAACAAATTCTTCTGGATCAATTCCCCAATTTACCCAACGAATTGCCTCACGCGCTGAGTTCATATTAGGTCGAACTCGCAAGGCGTGAATAAAGCTTGTGCTAGAGCAAGTCATTTTTAATAAATAAATCGGCTCGATATCCACATTATTATCAATTTTTAATAGTGTATATTCTTGCCAATTATCTAATTCAATAGCTTGCAATTCTTCGCAAATTCTGGCGTAACCGATACCCTGAATTAACACTCGGCGTAGTTCGGCATTTTCTTCTGTTAAAAGCCAATTAGCTTGCCATTGCTGCGGGTGGATTTTACCGTATTTTTCAGGCAAGGTTACGCCGTGGTAGGAGTAAAGGCTATATCCATCAATAAATTCAATGGCGGGTTCGCCTTCAGCGTGCAGGCGATTTTGATTGTCGAAGCGTAGATGAAGGGGGCGATCGCATACTATACAAATTTCCTTAAAAGGATAACCCAACCACAATTCTCAACAAGTCCTTGCAATAACTGCCATCCTTTGGAATTGTAAGGTGCATTGAATATAACAAAACCAATTTCAATCAAACAGCATCTTTGTATCCATTCTTCAGGCTCCACTCGCATATCGCTCTCTAAGAAGCTCAAAACTTCATTAGGAATATCTTCTTGAGTGATTAAATGCTGTATTACCTGTTGCCAGAAGAAAAAACATATATCTAAGTCAAAGTAGAGTTCATTGGATAGAGAGGAAAATAAATCTTCAGACAATAACTCTCCTAAAAAGTTAAGTATCTTAATAAACAAGTCATGGTATGTTTTTAGCAGATAATTTGGTAAATTCCATCGATACCAATATTTTTCAAGATTGCTGTAGCTATTTTTTAAATTAGTATTAACACTTTTAAAAGCTGCAAGAGGGCTATCAAAAAATAAAATTTCCGGTTTAGATAAGCCTATAACTTCGTAAACTATTTTTACTGCTTCCCCTGCTTTCTCTCTATCAATTCGATCAGTTGAAAGCGCGATCGCTCTCCACTTTTCCCGATAAACTGGAATCAAAGCCTCTTCTTCAGGGGTTAACTTTTCAATCAGCGACATAACGCCAACCTTCAGGCTCGTATTCCCTCTGAATTTTTACTATCCAGTCACCTTGGGGAATCGAAATGGCTTTACGCTCCTCATGGGCTAGCAATGCCGACTCTGAAAACACACGTAAATAAAGTGTGCTATCTTTCTCGTATAATTCTGCGTTTCCCTCAGTAATGTGATGCTTATGCCCTGTAACTTTGCCTTCTGCCAAAGTTAAGTGAGGTATTTTTTGTCCTTCAATTTGCTGCACAGGCAGTAAAATTACATCACCTTGACGAATTGGTTGCATGGTTTTGCTTTCCTGACATGGGTACAAACCCAACTTCGCTTTTGCTCTCAAGTTTGGTTTAATCTTGGCACAAGCTCTTAGAAATTGAGCATTGGGCATTGGTCAATTAATAAATAGTTATTCTCCCCTTCTTCCCCTACTTGCTCATCTCCCATGCCCCATGCCCCATGCCCAATGATATTTTGAAAACTGTAGTCGCCAATTATGCGTTAGATAAGTTAAAGATTGAAATAGCTGGAAATTCACACCCAGCGTTCCCCTCCCCTAACCTCTGGGATAGACTAGGCCATAAGTTCAGCAGATTTTATCCCAAGCAGGCAGTTTATGTGAGGATTAAATCACTGCTCTAAGCGTGACCTTTTATCTTGACAATTTGCAAAAATTACCTCAATTTGACTGTTTAGCTTAGTAGCTCTTCTTTTTATTGAAATTTCCATGTCAACTCTCGTCATTGTCGAATCTCCAACCAAAGCTCGTACCATTCGCAACTACCTGCCAGCAGGCTATCGGGTAGAGGCATCTATGGGTCATGTGCGTGACCTACCCCAGTCGGCTAGTGAAATTCCCGCTACCGTCAAAGGGGAAACATGGGCGCAGCTAGGGGTAAATGTAGACGCCGACTTTGAACCGGTGTATGTTGTCCCGAAAGACAAAAAGAAAATTGTTACCCAGCTCAAAGACGCCCTCAAAGATGTAGATGAACTGATCCTGGCAACGGACGAAGACCGGGAAGGTGAAAGCATTAGTTGGCATTTATACCAATTGCTGAAGCCGAAAGTTCCGACTAAGCGGATGGTGTTTCACGAAATAACCCAAGAGGCGATCAAAAAGGCTCTGAAAAACTGCCGCAATATCGATGAGCAGTTAGTTCGCGCCCAAGAAACGCGGCGGATTTTAGATCGACTGGTGGGCTATACTCTGTCTCCCCTGCTATGGAAAAAAATCGCTTGGGGATTATCTGCTGGGCGAGTGCAATCTGTAGCCGTGCGAGTTTTAGTCACTAGGGAACGCCAACGCCGCGCTTTCCATGAAGGTACCTACTGGGATTTGAAAGCTAGTTTGTCAAAGGAAAAAACCCCCTTTGCTGCCCAGTTGGTGACATTGGCAGGAACCAAAATCGCTAACGGCAGCGATTTTGACGCAACGACCGGACAAATTACCGCAGGTCGCAATGTCTTGTTGCTAAACGTTGACCAAGCGGTAGCACTCAAGGAACGCCTAACTGGCAAAACCTGGAGTGTTACCGATATGGAGGAACGCCCAGTGACGCGTAAACCGTCGCCACCGTTCACCACCTCAACCCTGCAACAAGAATCTAACCGAAAATTGCGCCTTTCAGCCCGTGACACAATGCGGGTTGCCCAGAATTTGTACGAGCAGGGGTATATTACCTATATGCGGACAGATTCGGTGCATTTGTCAGATCAAGCGATCGCAGCTGCTCGGAGTTGTGTAGAAAAGCTTTACGGTCAGCAATACCTCAGTCCCCAACCCCGGCAATACACCACCAAATCCAAAGGCGCACAAGAGGCGCACGAAGCAATTCGTCCAGCAGGTAGCACCTTCCGCACGCCCCAAGAAACTCCTTTGGGCGGTCGAGAACTTGCTATCTACGACTTGATTTGGAAGCGGACTGTTGCCTGTCAAATGGCTGATTCCCGCCAAACTCAAATTACCGTGCAATTGCAAGTTGAGGACGCTGGATTTCGTTCTTCTGGCAAACGGATTGAATTTCCAGGATACTTACGCGCCTACGTCGAAGGTTCAGACGACCCAGAAGCAGCACTAGAAGACCAGGAAGTAATTTTGCCGAATCTGAAAGTGGGCGATCATCCGAATTGTACAGAACTGGAAGCAGTTGGGCACGAAACCCAACCGCCAGCTAGATACACCGAAGCAACTTTGGTAAAAACCTTGGAAAGCGAAGGTATCGGTCGTCCCAGTACCTACGCCAGCATTATTGGCACAATCATCGACAAGGGTTATGCCCATTTGGTGAGTAACGCTCTCATTCCTACCTTCACCGCTTTCGCTGTCACCGACTTGCTGGAAAAACATTTCCCGGACATCGTTGATCCGAGTTTTACCTCGAAAATGGAGCAAACCCTTGATGATATTGCCACAGGTGAAGCGAAATGGCTACCTTACTTAAAGCAATTCTATCTGGGAGATAAAGGGCTGGAAACCCTAGTCAAAGAACAGGAAAGTCAAATTGATGCCACCAAAGCTAGGACTGTGGAACTGGAGAATCTAGATGCCAAAGTCCGCATTGGGAAATATGGCCCCTACATTGAGGTCGAAAATGGCGATGGAGTTATCACCGCCTCAATTCCTAAAGACCTGACACCGGCCGACCTCGACCCCAAACAGGTAGAAGTATTACTGCGACAAAAAACCACAGGCCCTGACCAGGTAGGTCGGCATCCCGAAACTGGCGAACCGATTTATGTAAAAATTGGTGCTTACGGGCCTTATGTCCAATTGGGTGACAAAACCGACGAAAATCCCAAACCGAAACAAGCCTCCCTACTCAAAGGTGTTACCCCAGAAACCGTTACCCTGGAAATGGCTGTTGGTCTGTTGGCACTACCCCGGACATTAGGAGTTCATCCAGCCACTGGCGGCAAAATCCAAGCAAGTTTGGGACGCTTTGGCCCCTATGTGGTTCATGACCAGGGTAAGGAGGGGAAAGATTACCGTTCCCTGAAAGCTGCTGATAATGTATTGACAATTAGCTTAGAACGTGCATTGGAATTATTGTCTGAGCCAAAAAAGGGACGCAGTTCTACCAACAGCAAGTCAAAGGCAGCCTTACGCGAACTGGGTACTCATCCAGACGATGAGGAAAAAATTAACATTTACGATGGCCCCTATGGCCCTTACATTAAGCATGGCAAAACTAATGTGAGTATTCCAGAAGGTCAAACAGTAGAGGATATAACCCTGACTGAGGCGCTGAACTTGTTGGCAGCTAAAGCATCGACAGCAAAATCGACTCGCAAAACTAGTAAATCAACAAGTTCTAAATCAACAAGTTCTAAATCTAAGTCAACTGCTAAGTCATCAACGACGGCTGCGAAAAAAAAGGCAACAGAAAGTTAATTGCAAGTCAGCTAATTTTGGATTCATAGAGTTTTGGGGTTCATGCCCGGATGCCACTTGCTTTATGCCAGGGAAATCTTCCACCGCAGTGGCTCCTCCCTGTAGGTGAAATAAATCTAAAATCTATCAGTCTAAAATTCGTAGTCAAGAGTCCAAAGTCTGATTCTTAACTCTTGACCCTTGATATTCATCCTATCAAGGATGCAGTACACTAGCTTGCAAGTGTGATACTCTAAAAAGTAAGGGAAAACACAACGCCAAATTTTAGAAGTGGCTTATGTCCCAAATACGGGGTTTTTATCAGCCCGGTTGGAAGCCAGAGGTGCGAAAAAATACTATTTTCTGCGTACCTGTAAATCAAAAATTGAGGTAGTATCTCAGGAGCAGTCAGTTCATGGACTATATAGAAAAGGTGCTGGAAAAGGTTAAGGAATTAGCACGGAGGCTAATTGAGAGCCTGTTAGGGCCAGAGGCGGAACCGGAACCGGAACTGATTCCGATTCCTGTGAACGATCGCTCGCGTCGTCGTCATTAGGCTTAAAGTGCTTAACTCGACATTGCAACCCTTAAGCATTCTGGCACTGCATGGGCCGAACTTAAATTTGCTAGGACAGCGAGAACCAGGAATTTATGGTGCGTTGACACTAGCTGAAATTAACCGCCTGTTAGAAGAAGAAGGATTCAAGCTACAGGCGAAAATTTTTTCTATGCAGTCAAATCATGAAGGAATTTTAGTAGATACTATTCATGGTGCATTAGGACAACATCAAGGAATTTTGATTAATGCAGGGGCATATACCCACACAAGTGTAGCCTTGCGAGATGCGATCGCTGCTGTTAATTTGCCCACAGTCGAAGTACACTTGAGTAATATATACCGCCGGGAAGATTTTCGGCATCATTCATATATCGCTCCAGTAGCGATCGGACAAATAAGTGGTTTTGGTGGACAAAGTTACTTGTTGGGCTTACAGGCATTAGTGAATCATTTAAGAAGCATATAAGCATGAAAAATAAATTGATTTTAGATTTTGAATTTTGGATTTTTAGATTAAATTCTTGAATCTAAAGTCTAAAATCTAAAATCCAAAATTGTATGCGTCATTCTCCTATAAGTCGGTTTAGAGGCACTTTACTGGGAGCATTCCTGGGAGAAAGTTTAGCCACTGGTGATATACAGTCTCAGAGTAGTCTGGATTTGGGCAGAATGGCGGTTCTAGGCACTGAGAGTTTGATTGCGTTAGGTAAATTAGATTTAGATGATTGGATAGCGCGTCAGCAACAAGAATCTCTTCATTTAGCAGCAGCTGACGATATATCGATAAAAATAATTCTTGCGACATTACCAGTAGCACTTTTTTGTCACGAAAATCCTATTAAGCTCCAAAAAAACTTGCTGCACGTTCTAAAAATCTGGGAGTATGACCCAGTAGTCAGGGATGGAACGCTAGCAGTAGGATATGCGATATCTCTTGCCCTAACTGAAAAACTCAACTCTCTAACCCTCATTCCACAAATAATTTCTTTTCTCGGACAAACACCGACATCAATACCAAAAAAATTATTAAGAGTTCAAAATTTATTAGAGCAAGGGGCTGGATTGTCAAGGGCGCAAGCTGAGTTTGCTAAGGAAGAAAAACTCAGTAACACTATTGCTATGGCATTTTACTGCTTTTTGAGTACTTTGGAAGACTTTCGCCTAGCAGTTTTGCGGGCTACTCACAATGGCAATTTCAAAGTGCAAGATGCTACGCCTTTCTGTTCACAGGCTACAGGTGCAATTACTGGTACTTTATCAGGAGCATATAACGGTATAGGCTCAATTCCCGTAAATTGGCAAGTCTTGCTCTTGCAAAGGAATTCTCCAACATGGGGACTAAGTAGCTTTTCCCAAATGTTAGAATTGACCGATGCATTAGTGGCAGTGTGGTCGGGAGTGTATGATATTGCCTTAAATCCAAGGGAGTTAGTAGCACAGGAGGGATGTGAGGTAGCTTTGCTTTCAGTTTACGCAGCTCCTCGTGTTATTCGGTCGCGTTAATGCTATTTTCACCGAACAATGGTACGGGTACTAAACGCTGAAGACTACTAAATTTAGCCAAAAACTAAAAAACTTATATACTAGAAATTTTCAGCAAATCTCAACCTGAGTATGTAGGTAGCTATTGTGGTAAATCAGCTTTAATTAACCTCCACCACCCTAGTTGCAGCAGCCGCAGATCAAACTTCCCTGATGATTGTCTTATTTTGAGCTATCAAAGTCAGCAATTGCAGGCAGAAATAATGAAAATAGAGCAATTTTTGCAGTTCTTAACCCAGCAATTAACTCACTGGCGGCGACAGTACAAAGGACTACGCCGTAAAGGAAAGTTAATGAGAAGTCCCAAAAGCAAAATTCATAGAAGGGAACTTCTAAGGACTATCTTTAACAATGTAATTTTATTTTTAACAAAAATCAACCATAAAAGCGAACGTCGAAAACAAGAAAGAGCGTTCAAGTCAAAGGCAAAATCGCTCAAAACTAAGAGTAGTATTTATGCAGTCTGTTTAGATTGGGTACATGAACAGCGTTCTTTGGTAATTTTAGCGATCGCTGTAGTGTCCCTCACAGGTATTACGGGGCATAAATTCTACAACCAAACTCAACTTCAAGTAGGAAATACTGCATCCCAGACGATTACAGCACCTTACACAGCCAGCATCGAAGATCAGAAAAAAACAGAAGCCGAGCGCAATGCCGTCACTAAAAGCTCCTTACAAGTGTTGATGATTGATGCGCGAATGAATGAGCAAATCAACAGAAAATTGCAACAACTTCTGGATGATGGTAACGAAATTCGCGCCGTTGCTGGAGCTTTTCCTTTTTTTGATCCTGTCGTTTTGTCCATCTCTACCCAGCGTTACCTCCGCTCTTGTCCAGACTCGGAATGGCAAGCACTGATAGTAGCTGTAGAAAATAGTAAAAATCAGCATAAGAAAAGAATAGGACAAACCACTACTTCATCCCGTCCATCATCCATCCCCGCACCCAATCACGAACGCCAACCGCGCACTGCGCCATCCAAATCTGATTTCCAGAGTCCCCAGGTAACACCACAGAAAACAGAGCTAGTTGATTTTTCTCAAAGCACTGACTTTACCCAAGCAGTAGGAGAACTAGAATCTTACTACCTCACAACTTCTGAGAAAAACTTGTCTTTAGTGATTGCTCAAATTTCCCAAATACGCCAAAGGTATACCCAAGCCACTGCTAAACTTTTAAAGTTAGAGACTGTTAGCCCAGAAGCAGTATATGAAGCATCTCTTTTTTTGGATTTGTCAGATGTGGAATGGGAAAAAACACAAATGGGAATCCATCAGAGTGCAGAGCGGATTCTCACCCAAGGCATCCCACATGGACTGCCAAAAAATATTTTACAAGATGCAGTGAGTTTACAATTGCAGACCTTTGTACCAGAATCTGCTGAACCTTTGGCAAAAAACTTATTGTTAGCTGTACTCAAGCCGAATCTGCAAAAAGATGAAGAACAAACCAGAGAAAATGCTCAAAAGGCTGCTGCTGGAGTGCCACCTGTGATGGTGAAGGTGCGGCGTGGTGAGGTGATTGTCAAAAAAGGAGCGCAGATTACTGCATGGAACTTTGAGGTGCTGGAGTATTATCACCTGGTTAGTTGGGAGGTAAAATGGCGGGAGTTGGCGAAGTTAGCAGGCGTTATTGCGATCGCCATTGGCATTTTTGTCTGGGTAGAACGTCATGTCAATTGCGAATTGCGACAACGCGATCGCCTATTGGTGTTATTGCTGACTTTGAGTGTGCCAGGGTTGGTAACGATGGGATTGCCTTATACCACCTGGAGTGCCCTTAGTTTATTGTTGGGAAGCTTCTATGGCCCCACTTTGGGCTTGACAGTTGTTGGACTGCTGTTGCCGATATTAGCTATTAGCTTGGATATAAGCAAGGCTGCACTTTTAGCTGGTGCAGGGGGAGGAATATTAGGTAGTTACATAGCACAACGATTGCGATCGCGTGAAGAATTGGCATTATTAGGTGTTGCGATCGCTTTAACTCAGGGCGGCATTTACCTTCTTGTTAAAATCTTAATTGGTCAAGCATTTGGTTCAACTTGGTATCTCGTTCTCCGAGAAGCCGGATTGTTTGCTTTATCCGGTTTAGGCTGGAGTGTTGTAGCTTTAGGCTTGAGTCCTTATCTAGAAAAAGTTTTCGATTTAGTTACCCCAATCCGTTTAGCGGAATTGGCGAACCCTAACCGCCCTTTATTAAAACGACTTGCTACACAGACTCCGGGAACTTTTCAGCATACGTTACTTGTGGCTACCCTTGCCGAAGCTGCTGCCAAAGAACTAGGATGCAATGTTGAACTAGTCAGGGCTGGGACATTATATCACGATATTGGCAAAATGCACGATCCCCTTGGCTTTATTGAAAATCAAATGGGGGGACCGAATAAACATGATACAGAGATTAAAGACCCTTGGAAGAGTGCAGAAATTATCAAAAAGCACGTAACTGAAGGGTTGGTGATGGCGCGTAAACACCTTTTGCCGACAGCAATTCAAGCTTTTATTCCAGAGCATCAGGGAACGATGCTAATTGCCTATTTCCATCATCAAGCCCAGCAAATGGCTCAGGAAGATCCAAGTTTAACAGTAAACGACGCAGATTTTCGCTACGATGGCCCGATCCCCCAATCACGGGAAACCGGAATTGTTATGTTAGCAGATTCTTGTGAAGCGGCGCTGCGATCGCTCGAAGCGTCAAGTTCAGGTAAGCGTGTGGGAGAGAAGCGATCGCTTAAAGATGTTTCAACTGAACAAGCTTTAGCAATGCTTAATAATATTCTGCGTGCCAAATGGCAAGACAATCAACTCGTAGATTCAGGGCTAAAACGGGAAGAGATGTCACAAATTGCTCAGATATTTGTGGATGTTTGGCAGCAATTTCATCACAAACGGATTGCTTACCCGAAATTGAAGGCTAGTAACACTGTGCGGAATTCGTAATGTTATTTCCTAACCTATCAATCTTAAAACCTGAAGAAATTATTAGGAGTTAAACAAAAATAATATAGGAATCATATTTGATTTCTGAAAAAGCTCCGTACATTTGTATACCATACAGTAAAGGGAAATTCCATGTCCGCTTTGTAAAGATGGAATTCCCCTTAGATTTTTGCCTTACCTCTAACAAAAAATACCTATGTCGAGCTTCAATTTACTCAATTGCCACCAGACACAACAGATTTATTATGTATGGCAGTGTCTTCAGGCTTTCTCTGCCATTTGCCATCGTCGCCTGCTTGGTATTCATTCTTTACACTATTCCAAGCAAGTTCACGGGCACCCTCTTCACTCATACCATTACTTTGAGCAGCACTTAAGGCTGCTGCAAAAATCTGCTGTGCGTGTTCAGGCAACTGTTCTCTAATATCATCAGGCAATTCATTTGTTGTTTGATCAGGCATAAACTTACTCCAATTATTTAAACTTATAGTTCATGTTAAGAAACTGGCAATATAATTTCCTCTTTCTGGAAGTAGAGAAGTAAATAATCATACTTTTGGCTGAGTCAAGCAAATTTTAAACCAGCGATACAATTATTTATATTGATACTCATAGCTAAAATAGTGGTATTGAAAAAGAAGGATAATATGCTATGTAATAGAGTCAAGCGCCTGATCTCGGGTGATGTCGTCTGCACATCTGAAACTTGACCCGTCATGCCAATTACAAATGAATAATATAAAAGAAGTTACGGTCGGTTCGCTCATTTTACAAACAGAATAGTCAAATAACAGCCTGAAAGTGTAGTCAATTATTCAATATGAGAAATGAAAAACGCAGATATTACAGTGTAGCCAACAAAGAAAATTACAGTATATATCATAAAAAGCTACTTTTTTAGGAAAGGATTAAATAATCTTTATGTACTTTTAATTTATAGTTAATGCTGAGTGTAAACATCTACTAAAAAGAATATTCTATTAAATGTCTAGAGGATGACTTGGCGTAACAAAATTATGTTTTACATTTAGGTAAACTATATATTACGAATTACAGCAATACTCAGGCAACAAACCATTGGAAAGGTGCAAATCCTTGTACCCCTACGGTAGGCTATTGGCTCCAGGGCGGTTATTATATCAATAATAGCAGTTTATTATCAATAGCCTCGAAGCTAATCTCATTAAAATTTCTTTCTTGACAATTTGTGTTCAATCTTGCTGTTACTGAACCATCACAAGACAATAATGAAAAAAATTAAGTTTTATTGAGGCGTTAATTTGTGTTGATTATCACATTCCTTCTTTAAAGGGCATTCAAACTTTTGAAAGATTTTTCTCAGCAAGACGAACGCTACCATTGCAACAAAGCCATTTAATATTATCTTCTGACTTTTAGCCCCCGATCCATCGGGGGATTTCTGTTAGTAGGTAATCAAATGGTTCCCCACTAAATGAACCTCAAGCTTAATAGAATACCATCCAGTTGATTGGTGTTAACCATTGGTTATTTTTCGACCAAAAAGCAAACCTTTGAAACTGTGTTTCTGAGAAGCAAGAATCTCCCGCTATACCGCAAAGCGGTATAGCGGGGGAATGTTAATTTAATTTGCCTCTGATCGTCTCTATTCGTTGACGATTTACACCTAAATCACTCTGGCCTAAGCGTGAAGCTGAACGTACTTGGATTACATTAACATTTCGGTCTAGATAGAATTCTACATCATCCACAAATCCCAACAAGGCACTTTTAAATTCTGCATATAAATAATCTTGGCTTTCGCTAATGATTCTAGTTCTTGGTAACGACTGAATAATCTCTTTAAGATTAGCGATTGCTTCTTCTGGGGTAGATGTAAAAGTCAGTGGTGCAATTTTGTGGGTTGCATCTGTACTCTGACTAGAAACGCAGTTAGGAGAATTAGGGCAGGGTGCTAATTTACCGTTGCTGATACCTAAATTATTTGGTCGTCTGCCAGCAAAAACCATAATTATGTCTTTGGGTAAGTTAATAAGTATACTCTCATACATTTGTTTGAATCACTGTAATACTTTGCCGCGATCGCATCTTCTGACAAATGATAAATTCATAATACTTACGCAGAAGAGATCCCACAACCCGTAATAAATAGATAGCTTTTTAAAGGGGGTTAGGGGATCTTCCGCAGCAAAATATCACTGACTAAGCGTATTGAGAAACTACATCCCCTCACCGTTATTTTTAAAGTAGATTGAGCGATTAATATGTAACGAAGATTTGCAAAACTGATATCAAATGGCGCGGGAAAATTTTGTCTCTCGCGTTCTTGTGTGAGTATCAAAGATGACAGCAATATTTCTTACCAGTAATCTACCAATATCTGTAATCTGGATATGGTTATTTGATAAAGTGACTAGACCATCGGTTTCTAGTGGTTTTAACGCCTCTAGTTCCTCAAAGAAATATTCATCAAAATTGATATCATATTTGTTTTCAATATCATGCTTATGCAATTGAAAGTGAGACATAATCCCCATAATTACATCCCGTCTAATTATGTCATTTTTAGTAAGCTTGATACCTTTGCTGACAGGTAAATTACTCGTTGCAATTGTCTGATAATAATCCTTTAATTCCTTGTGGTTTTGAGCATAAGCATCTTCTAGCATACTGATGGATGTAGCACCAAAACCAAATAGTTCTGTCTCAGCGTGGGTAGTATAGCCCTGGAAATTGCGTTTTAGAGTGCCATTGCGTTGAGCGATCGCTAGTTCGTCATTAGTTTTAGCAAAATGATCCATCCCAATAAATAGATATTGATTATTCGTCAATTCTTCAATAGTCATTTTCAGAATTTCTAACTTTTCCTCTGCTGCGGGTAGCGCCTCTTGAGGAATATTTTTTTGTGTAGGTTTGATCCACGGTATATATGCAAAGTTAAAGACAACAATTCGGTCAGGGTCTAACTCAACAGTCTTTTTCAACGTCTCCCGAAATATTTCGCGGGTTTGATAAGGTAAACCATAAATAAGGTCTACATTCACACTTTCAAACTTAGCTTCTTTAACCCAACTCATGACATCAAATAGCATTTCTTCTGGCTGGACACGATTTATAGCTACTTGAACTTGGC
Organism: Nostoc indistinguendum CM1-VF10; assembly: GCA_019359215.1. Lineage (GTDB taxonomy): Bacteria > Cyanobacteriota > Cyanobacteriia > Cyanobacteriales > Nostocaceae > Nostoc > Nostoc indistinguendum. The sequence goes on from JAHHHS010000067.1 coordinate 27,151, forward strand.
TATTGAAATCTTGAATGCCAAAACTAATACGGTTAAATCCAATTTCTCTCAGAAAGAAAATGTAATTTTTATCAATATAGCGAGGATTAATCTCAATTGAGATTTCTGCTTGTGGATCGATGTTGAAATTGCGATTGATATTTTTCCATAAAAATTCTATTTGGTCACGATCCAAGTAATTAGGAGTACCGCCTCCCCAGTGGATTTGCAGCACTTTTCTGTCTGGATCGATTAAAGCTGCGGTGTTTTTAATGTCTTGAGCTAAAGATTCTACGTAAGGTTTGGCAATATTCTTGTTGTTGGAAATTACCGTGTTACAGCCGCAGAAGTAGCAAGCACTTTGGCAAAAGGGGATATGGAAATATAAACTTATAGGAGTTTTGCGTTGATTCGAGGCTGCGATCGCAGCTTTAAAATCACTTTCAGTAAATGTTTCGCTTAACTCTGTAGCGGGCGGGTAACTGGTGTATCTAGGTGCGCGAGTGTCGTACTTTTGAATCAAATCCAGATCAAACTTGACACCAGGTAATAGAAAAACCATTGAGTTGCTTTCCAATGAATGAAGTGAGTGGGGAGTGGGGAAGAATGACAAATGACAAATGACAAATGACTAATGAGTTAGGCTATTAAACATAACTTGACCAAGTGCTTTAATTAAACTTCCTTCTAACTCTTGAGCCATCTGTAAATTGAACCCAAAGGCATTATTAGCTTCTGCAACAATCCGTTCTGCTGTTATATCATTAATGGGTAATGCATTTAATGCCTGACGATACTTATCCTTAAATGCCTTTTTGTCAGGAATTTGCTCAAAATTATAAAAGGATGTGCCTTCATACTCAGAAAGCTTCAGGGCTGACTGAGCAACTTTTTGTAGCATTTGACCCCCAGAAAGATCGCCCATGTAGCGAGTATAGGCATGACCTAACAATAAGGCTGGTTCACTAATAGAAATTTCCCGAATGCGGTCAATGTACTTTTGGGTAGCAGGTGAGGGTGTAACTTGCTCTCTCCAATTATCCCCATAATAGAACACCATGTCTTTTTCGAGTGAGGATTGACGATTAAGTTCGGGGAAGTAAAGCGCACTAATCACTGGATGTTCTAAATGGCTCTTTAATGCTGCTTCTAGTTCGCTGTAGACGTAATACAAGTTGCTTAAGAACTTGGCGAAGCAGTCTCTATCCACAACTCCTTTCAGAAAACATTTCATAAATCCCACATTTTCTGCTGAGGTGTGGGCTTGTTGAGTTCCAGAGCGCAGTTTGATAGCTAGATTACTACTCATTGTTGCTTCCTTTAACTTCAAGGGCAAGGCTTCTGGGCAGTCATCGACTCAGGATGCCTGCCAGTGCCAGCTAAAAGATTGTTATTCTAGGTTTAGAGAGGATCTACATCACTCTATCTGGCAAGTATCACTGCCGATGTAGATCCCAGCCATTTTTATTTCTTCTAAGATTATTTAACTATTAATTTATATATAACGAGAAAGATATTAGTATTTATTTATATTTTTCTAATTTTTACCATTAGGCACATCCTAGTTGAGTAGTAACAAAACTGATTGGGGAATAGGCATTTAAACTCTCCTGAAACAACGGGTAATAAGTTTATTTCTCACAATTTACTCTCAATAATTTAACTGATGTCTACAAACAACTATTTATGCTTAGATAACTTTTAAAGGATGAAATAATCAAAGGATTCTTATGGTTAAGTCTCTGGAAACCTCACAACCTGAGTTGCTAAAACCAGGTGTAAAAACGCCTGTTCAAGAAACATTATTAACACCCCGATTTTATACCACTGACTTTGAAGCTGCGGCGCAGTTGGATATTTCGTCCCAGGAAGCTGAGTTATTGGCAATTGTAGAGGAGTTACGATCTGACTATAACCGTCATCACTTTGTCCGTGATGAAGAATTTCAGCAGTGTTGGGATCACATTGATGGAGAAACGCGCGTCGCCTTTATTGACTTTTTGGAACGTTCCTGCACCTCAGAGTTCTCTGGGTTTCTGCTGTTCAAAGAATTATCACGCCGTCTGAAAAACCGCAATCCGATTTTGGCGGATGCTTTTAATTTTATGGCGCGGGATGAAGCACGCCATGCGGGATTTTTAAATAAGTCAATGGCAGATTTTAATCTTTCCCTCGACTTAAGTTATTTAACCAAAAATCGCACTTATACCTTCTTTCCGCCAGAGTGGATTATTTACACAGTCTACCTGTCTGAGAAAATTGGCTACTGGCGCTATATCTTGGTGTATCGGCACATGGAGAAACATCCAGAACACCAAATTTATCCACTATTCCGTAAGTTTGAAAGTTGGTGTCAGGATGAAAATCGACATGGAGATTTCTTTAAAGCATTACTGCGATCGCAACCTCAACTATGGAACAATTGGAGAGCTAGATTATGGGTGCGTTTGTTTTTGCTAAGTGTTTTTGCTACTCACACATTGACCGTATTTGAACGCGCCACGTTTTATCAATCCATTGGGATAGATCCGCGCGAATATAATACCAGAGTCATTCAAGAGACCAATAACACTGCTGCACGGGCATTTCCTTTGATTTTGAATACAAATCATCCAGAGTTCTTCCGGCGGTTGGAAAAGTGTTCTGACCTTAATCTGAAACTAGCAGAGATTAACAACAGCGATGCCTACGGCGGCAAGCTACGCTCACCAATTGTTAAATTCTGCCAAAAATTACCCTTGATCGCCTCCATTATTGGGCATCTATTGCAGACTTACCTAATCAAACCCGTTGATGCTGAATCATTGAGAGGGACAGTTCATTAACTAGTAACTGCATACATTAACTGAATCTACAAGTTTTATTTGGGAATCTCTTCACTTGAATTCTAGGCATTGCATAATAGAGGGATGAATTGAGGTATTATACTGTGCAATGTCCATACTGTGCGTCTACTGAGATTAGAAAAAATGGTAAACGAAGAGGTAAACAAAATCACATTTATGTCAATTGTGGTCGTCAATTTATCGATGTCTATAGCCCAGCAAAAGGATATTCGGATCAGATCAAACAAGAATGTTTAAGATCATATGTGAATGGGATGGGATTGCGAGCAATTGAGCGTGATAAGGGGGTTGATCATACAACGATTATTTATTGGCTAAAACAAATTGGTGAACAACTCCCAGATACGCCACCAATCAACGAGATTCCAGAAGTTGGAGAACTAGATGAATTAGAAACTTTTGTTGGGTCAAAAAAAACAAAATTTGGTTGTCGACAGCAGTAAATCAATTTCGTCAAGGGATTTTGGCTTGGGTATTGGGAGACCATAGCGCCAAAACATTTAAACCTTTGTAGGAGGAAAGTTTGTTGTTGGCAGTGCTATTTTTACGTCACAGATGGATGGAAAGTTTACCCAAGTTTTATCGAGCCAGGAGACCATATTGTCAGTAAAACATATATGACCAGAGTAGAAGGTGAGAATACACGTTTACGTCATTATTTAGCACGACTGCATCGAAAAACATTATGCTATTCTAAATCAGTAAATATGCTTAAATATTCAATTCGATTGTTACTCCATTATCTGAAGTATAGAGAAATACCTGTATTTAGCTGATTCATCCCGCATTTATGCAACGCCTTATTTCTATTTGTCTTATTGCCTCAGACTGCTTGCCTAATTCTTCCACGACCCTCGCCAATCGGTCATCGCTGGTATCTTTTTCTCCAATCAACCACCCTGTACTCAACTCCAAAATCTGTTGATGTGCCTTCACCCAGGCTTCCACTGCACACAACCGATGATCCGCCTGCGTGATGATATATGTTAATAGCAACACGCTTAATTGCCCATAGCTCAACCCCTGGTGGTTTCCATGCAGCCGGCTCAAGTTTTTGTCCAGGAGTTTAGCTATCTCCATCTGAAGAAGCCATTCCACTATCACTGGAATATCATCAATCCGCTCCGAACTGATTTCTAAGAGTTCACTGCTCATCCGCGCACCCATCTCAACAAGATGTCCTCCAGACTACCCGGAAATGGTACTAATAATGTTTGAGGATTCGTACAATTGCCGTATTCCTTTCTCCTCAAGGCATTAATTCTTCTTGTCATCCTCAAATGAGCGAACCGACAGTTAGGGGGGATTAAAAGTGCCTAAAGTCACAGCGAAATACTTTTCAAACAACCTCTAAAGGCAGGGAGAGGTTTATCGAATTCACGTTGATTTTATTTTTTCTTAATTTCGCTACCAGCAAAAACCTTTTGACAACACAGGGATATAAAATATACTAAGAGTAAATACAGAGAAAACTGAAATAGTTATCTCTGATTACTCATTTTTTCATATAAAGGGGTGCATTATGGAATATCTTGCTTATTCTCAGATGTTTATTGCTCAAGAAGAGGCATCTCAAAACACCAAATATAATCCGTCTAAATCTCAATTAGATAGCAAAAAACCTCTTACATCTTCTGACATAGTTATTACTAAAGAAAATACATTTGGAATCACTAAAGCTAAATTCAATTGGAAAAAGCTTCTTAAATCTTCAGCTTGGCTAGCTTTAGCTGGTGTTGGTGTATTACTTATTGCTGCTGCCCAAATTCAAATGAGTTCGGCTGCATTTGTCAGAACTAACGGCAGTTGTTTGCGTATCCGTACAGGCCCAAGCACTAACTACTCATATGTAGGCTGTGTACCAAATGGCACAACACTTCCAGCGATTGAAAGGTATGATAACGGTTTTGCTAGGCTTTCTACAGGTAGATACGTTTTTGCTCGATGGGTTGGTGATAGACCTTACTACGCTCCTGTGACTAGACCTGGTGGTGTTGGTGGTTCAGTCATTCTTACTCGTGGTTCTAGAGGTCAGCTTGTAAGAAACGTTCAAACAGCTTTAGGTAATCTCAGAGTTGATGGAGTTTACGGCCCAGAAACTGCTAGCCAAGTCCGAAACTTTCAAGCAAGTAGAGGTCTACTTGTAGATGGTGTGGTGGGCCCTCAAACTCGATTGGCTCTAGGTATTTAGTTAAAAGCTACCCTTTGAAAATCTTGTTTCTGAATTATACATTTTCTTGTGGATGGAGAGAAATTTAAGCTATAGCAATTCTCAGTTGAGTGAAGGTACACCCCCAACCCCCTCCCCGCTCTTGGAGAGGGGGCTATGATCTTATTTGATACGGTTGAGGAAGGGGAATTACGCGATATCGTTAAAACTTCGGAGCGTCTGTCCCGTCTTAAGGCGGACAAGATACACGTCCTATAAGATTTTGAGAAAGGCTAAAAAAAGAAAAACCGGGTTTTGCCCCGGTTTTATGCACCCTGAAAAACAGAAATTTTGCATTTTGTTTAAGTTTCTGATGAAAGAGCCAGGTAATTTTGTACAATCTGCAAAATGCGCTCTGCTGCATGACCATCCCCAAAGGGATTAATTGCATTTGCCATTGCTGCATAAGCATCTGGATCGCTAAGTAACTCAGCAGCATTTGCAAAAATATTCTCACTCGTAGTGCCTACGAGTTTAGCTGTACCGGCTGTAACAGCCTCTGGTCTTTCGGTGGTGTCTCTTAAAACCAGTACTGGTTTTCCCAAGCTGGGGGCTTCTTCTTGCAAGCCACCAGAATCAGTGAGCAAAAGATGCGATCGCCCAATTGCACCCACCAATTCCCCATAATCTAGAGGATCTGTCAAGAAAATTCGGGGATGATTCCCTAAAAGCTCTTGTAATGGAACTCGCACTGTGGGATTGCGGTGTAATGGTAGCAGCAAAGCTGTATCAGGAAACTTGTCTAAGATTTGTAAAAAGCCTTGAGCGATCGCTTGCAGTGGTTCTCCCCAATTCTCCCGACGATGAACTGTTGCTAGCAGAACGCGATATGAATCCCAATCTAAGCCTGGTACATTACAAACTGCTTGGGTTGCAGCTACATTCAACAGCGCATCAATTACCGTGTTACCCGTCATGTGAATTTCACCCAAAACACCAGAACGGTGCAAGTTTTCCACAGCCCAAGGAGTCGGCGCAAAGTGCAACTGAGTAATTTGAGAAATCAACCGCCGATTAGCTTCTTCTGGGTAAGGATTGAAGATATCATCAGTTCTTAACCCTGCTTCTACATGACCGATAGGGATTTTTTGATAAAAAGCTGCCAAAGCTGCGGCAAAAGCCGTGGTAGTGTCTCCCTGCACCACCACTAAATCTGGTTTTTTCTCCTTAAATAATGCTTCTAATCCTTGTAAACTACGGCAGGTAATATCATTTAGAGATTGCTGAACCTGCATAATTTCCAAATCATAATCTGCCTTGATGTTGAACAGCTGCATAACTTGTTCAACCATCTCTCGATGCTGTCCAGTTAAAATTACTTGCGACTCAAAACTTGAAGATTTTTGAAAAACCTGAATCACTGGAGCTAGTTTAATCGCTTCTGGACGAGTACCCAAGATAATGCAAACGCGTTTTTTATTAGTCATTTGTCATTAAGTCATCTGTCATTTGCCAATGGTTATAGTCAATGTTCTATGGTCAATAGTCAATAGTTAGCGATCAATCATCACACAAACTATAAATATAAGTAATATTATGTCCGCATAATTGGTTATGCTAACCACAGTCATTACACCCCACCCCGCTTGCGGGGAGGGGAGACAAAGCGTAGCTTTGGCGGGGTGGGGTTCTTCGGGTTTAATAAGCAATCAAGCGGACATGATATAAGTCAACGTAAATAATTATCGTTGGGATAAAGCAGGACGAAAAAGGGTTTGAGCCTTTTCTTCACACAGTTTGTTTTTATTGTGCCGACTTCCTTAAAAGGATAAATCACACAATAAGCATAAAAAAACCCGGCTTAATCGGGCAGATGCACTGTTTATCGAATTTCATCTCTAATGACTACATTTTTATCTCACAAGTAAAATTGCAAAAAGCATGAAAAAACCCGGCTTAACCGGGCAGACGCACTGTTTGTCGTATTCACCTGTAATGACTACATTTTAATCTCACAAGTTAAAGGGCAAGCAGCGTAGACACTCGTCTGCATTTGGTCTGCCTCTCCATGCAGCCAGCTTAACCATTTGATTTCACTAGGATGAACTCCTTTAAGAGTTAGTACACCCGCAGCTAATACAACTGCCATGACATTAAACATTATTAAAGCACCTGCTACAAGCAAAACAGCACTAACAGGCATTACAGATTGCAAGATGATCGACAACAGGCATCCGACCGTAGCCATCAATACAACTAGTGGAAAGCCCACAACCAACAAGCATACTGCTAATGTAAAAGTCCATATTAAAAAGCTTTTAATCATCAACAAGGAGTAGGTCTTTCCTTGATTAGAGCTTTGAGCAGAAACCATGACTTTTCCTCCCAAAAATACACAGTGAATTTTAATTTTTCAGTTATATTTCGCTTTTTGCGAGTAAACTGAATTCTTTCTCAGTGAAATTAAGTATATAAAAACTAATTGGGAAAATGAGCATTTAGTTACTAAAGTTTACAGTTAATTTTTTGTAATTGTGAATATAAACTCAAGTTTCTATCTATTAAAAAAACCTGCTTTCTGCATCTATCTTCAGGTATATCAACTCAAAACTATAAGCTTTTAACTTTGATCCCCAGGACATTACTCCTATTCAAGTTAACATTTCTTATAAAAAGTAGGAGTCGTTCTCATAATTTATAGATGGGCTGAATAAATGATCTGCTAGTGTTTGTGCTGTTAATTGCTGGCAATTCGTGTCCATGCATGAAAGAAATTTCTCATCTAAAGGCTTAGAATATTTATGTTTTATCAAAAGTAATATAAATCACTAAATAATCTATGTATTTTTTCTGAGGGGTTTTGAGTACTTGCGTGTGTTAAACCATGTTAGATAGGTTAAATAATTTCTCTCAATATTCTGAGTAGTGGAATTTCAGGAAAAAAAAGATACAAATTGAGGTGGATGAAATGGATTGACCGTGGTTCTAGAGTTTCAATCGCCTGCCATCACCGCTAGAGCTAGCACGCAAGCATTCTCCAAAAGTCATTAAAGCAAGTGACTTGACTTCTCGTTAATTCAACTTTTTAACTACCAAATGTGAAGATATATGACAGAATCACAGTCTCCATTAAATTCTAACTCTGCTGCCGGACGTAACCTGCCACCAATGCCGCCACCACCGCCAAACTCTAGTACGCAACGGCAGATGACACAAACATTGGATATGTCAATGGATAGAAGCACCAATGCGCCTGTTGCAGGTCATCGTCCGGGTAGTCCACCGCCAATTCCTAGTTCAGTTCGCCCTAAAAACAGCATTCCGCAAATCACTTTAGCGAAGTTAATCAAGGAAGCTTACGATCAGGGATATTCTGACTTGCACTTGGGTGTAGGCGAAGCACCCCGCTTCCGCAACCGAGGAGAAATTCAAACAACGGATTATTCAGAAACAGATAAAGAAACTTTTATGAATTGGTTGCGGGAGGTGATGACTGAGGGGGAAATTCAACGCTTTGAAGAACACTTAGAATTTGACGGAGCAACTCAATACGACTTTGCTCGCGTGCGGATTAATATTTTTGGCTCCCTCAAAGGGCCTGCAATGGTGTTGCGGTTGATTCCTCTGAAAATCTTAACTATGGAACAGTTGAACTTACCCCCAATTTTCCGGGATATTTGTCATCACCACAAAGGTTTAATTTTGGTGACTGGCCCCACTGGTTCGGGTAAGTCCACCACAATGGCAGCGATGATTGACTACATCAACAAAGAGATGGCCAAGCATATCATCACCATTGAAGACCCGATAGAATTTGTCCATCAAAGCCGCAAGTCTTTAGTCAAACAGCGCGAAGTGGGAATGCACACCCGGAAATTTGACAATGCTTTGAAAGCAGCTTTGCGGGAAGACCCAGATTTGATTCTGGTGGGTGAAATGCGGGATAAGGAAACAGTCAACACCGCCCTAAAAGCCGCTCAGACTGGTCACTTAGTTATGGGAACCCTGCACACCAATAGCGCTGTTAAAACCATTGAGCGGATTCTCAACCTCTACTCTGGTGAAGAACAGGATGCAATGCGGGTGGCAATTTCTGAGTCTTTAGTGGCAGTCATTGCCCAAGGTTTATGCCGCACAACTGACGGGAAGCGGGCTGCTTTTCACGATGTCTTGATTAACACTGAGGCTATTAAAGAATGGATCAAAGATGGTAAATATGATGAAATTAGCGAGTTGATGAAACAAGCTGGCTTTGACGGCATGATTACGATGAATCAGTCGTTGCTCAATCTCTATCAAGACGGTCGCATCACTGAAGAAACTGCTTTAGAAATGTCACCAACTCCTAACGAAATGGCCCAGTTTCTCCGAGGTCGAGTTTAAGATTGGGCATTGGGCATGGAGCATGGGGCATTGGGCATTGGCAATTGGGCATTGGTTATTATATTGTTCTCCCTCATCTCCCTCATCCTCCCCTGCTCCCTCATCCCCCAGTCCCAAATATTTTTCTGATCCTGGTTGCGGTTATAGCTAAGGTAAAAGGTAAAAGAGAGAATTTTTTACTTTTAGCTTCCTAGCCTCTGTGAATAACTTAACGACAAACAAACTATCTACACCCCAGTTGTTTAAAGGCATTGCCCTATTTACGCCTGGAGGAGATTTAATTTACTGCATCGATCCTAGCAAGCAGGGTCGATGGCACTTGCATTTGTGCTCGGCTTTGCAAGAAATCTTAGATTTGCCAGAGCCACCGCACTTTTTAGTACCTTGTTATACTGCAACTATTGATAACTGGTTAGATCCACGTACTCAAAAAGTCCGAACTTTCGCTGAAGCTTATCCGGCTGTAATTAGAAATCAAGCTTTGCTTAATGCCATTTTTGGCACGGGGGAGTTAGTATGGCAAGCAGCTCCTTGGCAGGATGGGTTGTGCGATCGCATGGTGTTAACAACTTATCGTTCGTCATTCCCGCAGCTTTGGGAGGATCACGATTTAATTGTCCATCTAGACCTCTCTGAACCTGTACCAAAATACCACCAACCAGTAATAATACAAAAAAAGGAAGTCATGACACAAGGCTATGTTCTGCGATTGTTTGTTGCAGGACATAGCAGTACCACCGAACGCATTCTCAAAAATTTACACGAATTGTTGGAGCGATCGCTAGGACATCCTTATACTCTGAAAGTGATTGATGTTTTAAGTCATCCAGAACAAGCAGAACTCAATCAGGTTTCTGCAACTCCTACCCTTGTCAAGGTTTGGCCTCACCCAATTCGGCGAATCGTTGGAGAGTTGGATCATGTAGAAAAGATTTTACAGATGTTATCTGTTAAAGAGAATTTTTAAGTTTGGACTGGGTTTCAGCTATTTTCGTCTAGCACAATTGCCACTTTTTATATTATCAGAGGTAGCTAAAATTACCCAGAGTGAGTTATTTGGAGAGCTAGAGGCATAAGCTGAATTCCTGCGATCGCATCACAATTCATAATCGGCATAGCAAGATAATTATGGATTCACTTAGCAAATTGATCAACTCAAGCGATCGCTTACAATACAGTCAAATATTGGATGGTAACATTATGGCGATTTTGTTAAATTATAAAATCTATCAGAACGCATCTGAGTGCCATTTCGCCAAACTTCGATTTTCTCAGGACTGACTAAATAATAAAAACTACCATTATCTGCTCGATATCTGCCTTTGCCAATATTCAAAGCTGCTATTTTTATAGGCTTGCTTGGATCTTGTTTCAACTGCCCAATATAAAATAACTCACCCTTTTCTTCGCAAACTTTTACACGAATACTTGCAGTCTCACCCTCAATCATGGTAACTCCATTGCATTTAGTATCAGTGCTAACAGGTGCAAAACTTATTGGAATTGGCTGTGAAGGTGAAACTGGCTTTGCTACTAAAGGTGTCGAGACTGGGGGATTCGGGTTATCCACTTGCTGGACTTTAGAAGGAGAATTAACACTTGCAGTTAAGGATGTTAATAGACCAAGGGGATCGACTGCTATTCGACCATTTGGATGAACTTCAAAGTGCAGATGAGGTGCTGTACTATTGCCTGTAGATCCCATCTCAGCAATAATTTGACTTTGAATGATCTGTTGACCCTTGCTCACCAACAAACGGCGATTGTGACCATAAACAGTGGTACTGCCGTCAAGATGTTTAATAGTTATAGCATTGCCTAATCCCCAATCATCCCAACCTGCTTTGATAACTGTACCAGACGCAGCAGCAACAATAGGAGTTCCAGATGCCCCTGCAATATCAATTCCTTCATGTTGATATTTGCGGAAGCCTTGAGAAATAAACCCTTGAGTCGGCCAGATTAAGTTAGAAGCAGGAATAAGAGTTTGCCCAATTGGGGAATCGTCTGCTAACTGTGTTAAGGCAGATGTAGTTGTACTTAATACGGTGGTTAAAGATATTAACCCAATTAGTCCATAAGTGCGATATCGATAAACGGTAACTTTTTTCATAAGTTGAAAGTTTATTCAAACAATAATTCAGATGGTTTCTGATTATTTGCTGTTTCAAGCTGACTCGGAAAATATCAGGAAATTTAGTGAATATGGCATCTCCAAACCCCTCGCAAAAACCTTGACCCTACAAGTATATTTATTATCTGTCCCGTATGCCAGCCACCGACGCATCGAACGGTGGCATACGTTATATTGTGATTCTTCTCTTCTGGCTCAGGACTTAGTGTAATTATTGATTACTTTGGCTAAGTCTGGCACTGCTTCTTCTACGTGCTTTTTAGCTGAACCGCGAAATTTTTCGTAGGTTCCTCGCACGATTTGGCGCTTGGCACTTTTGACTCTAGCATCGGTGACACCTAGTAGCGCGTCTGCTGTTTGAGAGCGATTTGCATTCAGGTATTCAATTGGATCGCCTTTCTGTACGCCTTCATTCCAGATAGGATCAAGTGCTGTGAAGCACTGCGGCAAAATCTGCTCAACGACGTAGGGAATATACCCTGGTTTGACCCCCTTGAGGGCGGCGAAAGCGGTTTTCAAAGCAATACCGCTCATACCTGACTTGGATGCAAGCTGTCCTTCTATCATGTTGCAACAGTCATTTATGACCATAGCTTTTTTGGTCGGGTTCAAAAGTCCGTCACTAAGTCCCATTTAACTCTTCCTTATCTAAGTGCTTAATTTCTATTCAACTAATTTTTTTAGCAAGCAGGAAATTACAGAAAATGGTATCAGAGTTAGAGGATGTTATAGAGAGATTTGCGGGGACATTACCATACGTATCTTTAAATCATCCTCCTTGGAAACCACGTATTCGACCGGATAAAAGCAGATTTTAATACATAAGTCTCAGTAAATACCACACATAAGTTCCAATACGGTTCAGTTAGGGCTTAAAACTCTCTGTCAAAGTCGAATTTTTTAACTAAACGCTAAGAACGCTAAGAGAATAAATACAAAGAATCGATGCTTAACTGAACTGTAGTGAGATAAGTTCTTGCACTGTGTGAATTAAGCTACTAATGTAACAGACAATCTTATGATTGGCCTGCTGGTATTCCAGTTCTTTCGACTCCAATTAAAGACTTAATTCTCACCCAAGACGAGTCAATTCCATTGAAATTATAGCGGTTCCTGATTGAGTGCAATACGATATGAGATAATGGAGTATATTAACATCTAAGTAGCTGTGGAATGAAACCTTACTCCTGTGATCTGCGCCAGAAAGTGATCAATGCACATAACAATAA
>JAHHHS010000108.1 GCA_019359215.1 Nostoc indistinguendum CM1-VF10
ATTACTTTCTAATTATCTAATTCAACAACTAAAACGTCCAGACGTTCATATGTGTTTGGTCTGACTTAAATTACAGCGTAGCGGGGCTGTGCTCCGCCCGCTCTTTGTGCCAGTTCCGTAAGTCCTGTTACTATACAAACCATTATGTAATTACATAATGGAAATATTTTCATTTAGCCGAGTAACATTTATACAAAGGTGGATATTCTAATTCAAATTTTAAAATGTTACAAGAAACAAAAAATTATCAAATTTTATCCGCAAATCGTTATATATAAAACACAAAACAATATTTGTTAATTGCTTGTATAGAGCTTGAAATTTTCCTAAAAATCGTTTATTATCAACGAATATTTATCTTCAGAAAACAATATTCATAAATAAAAAATAGTTCTAAAGAAATATTGAAAACCTAGTAAATGTTATTTGGTTACAGAAAGAGATATCAAAAAAAAGTTAAAAAAATATAACAATCAATCATAAAAACGCACCATGCTTGGAAATAAAAATTCCTCAGCTTTATCTTTGAATACATCTGACTGGGCAGAACAATCTTTCAAAAAATCAGAAATTTTGACATCTTCTTTTGAGAATCTAACTTCTGATTTGAGATTTGGGGGTAAAAGTTCCTCACTAACACTACAAAATGAACCGTTAACTCGGCCTGTCAAAACCTCAGCAAATCCCAATCCTAATCCTTACTTAACCAGTGCGGCGATTGTTCCTGACTTCAATGCTGATGGCAAAACTGACAAACTTTGGGTTAATACCCAAACCGGTGAAATTATCGTTCGCCTGATGGATGGGACAAGAGTCATCGAACAAGGTTCCCTAGGTCAATTTGACCTAGCCGCCTATGATTACAAAATTGGCGAGTTCAACAATGATGGCAAAACCGACTTCTTATTACGCAATAAGACAACCGGTGAGAATAGCATTGTCCTCATGGATGGTACAAGAGTTGCTAATGCGGCTTCTCTAACTAGCGTTGATGCAGCCTGGAATTCTCAGATTGGCGATTTCAACGGCGATCGTAAAACTGATATTTTCTGGCATAATGCTCAAACTGGTGAGAATGCTATTTGGGAGATGGATGGTACAACGGTTGTCACTGCAACTGTTCTAGACACTACAGACGCAGCACTAACTCCTACCATTGTCGATTTCGACGGTAATGGCAAGAGTGACATCTTCTGGCGTAATTCAACAACTGGCGATAACAGCGTTTGGTTTATGGATGGTACGCAAAAGAGTGAATTTGCGTTGCAATCACAAGACGCAGCCTGGACTTATAGCGTTGGTGATTTTAACGGCGATTTAAGCACTGACCTGCTGTGGAGAAACGCCCAAACAGGTGAAAACAAGATTTGGACGATGAATGGTATCTTAGTCACAGAAGGTGCTTTGGGTACACTTGACTCATCTTGGACTTCTAAGATTGGTGATTTTAACGGTGATGGCAAGACCGATATCTTCTGGCACAATGGAACCACAGGTGCAAACACCGCTTGGTTGATGGATGGTACAACAGTTGCTACTGAAGCTTTCTTACCGACTAATAACGCTGCCTTGGCTCCATCTCTTGGCGATTATAACGGCGACGGTAAGACCGATATCTACTGGCGTGATCAGACAGCAAGTGCAGACAACATTTGGACTATAAATGAGACAACAGCTGTTGAAACTCCTATCAGCGAAGCAGATAAGCTTGGCCCAGAATGGTATACGTTTTAAAAGCTAGAAACAGAGGTCATTCAATTTTGGATTTTGGATTTTAGATTTTTCCTTGAATCCAAAATCCAAGTTGTCCTTCCAGCGCACCAAAGGCGCGACCCAAAACCTAAAATTGACAGAGTTAGGGACTTCCAGTAAAAACAACATTCCATCGTAGGGGCGCACAGCTAGCTGTGCGCCCCTACAGAGTTAGGTTGATTCTTGCCTATCTACTTACTTTTTTTAAATTAGCAGTGTTCTTAAGCACAATACATCTGTGATTGTGAACACATACTTCCTGATTGAAGTAACTATGTTATCCTGGCCAAAGAAAGATACAGCAAGAATGCATCTTATAACTTGAGATCTATTTCCTTCTGTTAAAGCCAGAGATAAAAAGAAGTAGATGGACAAAAATATTTACAGTCATTGGGAAGTCGAATAAAGCAATCCGCTTGCGCCTTTGGCAATTGGAATTGAGATTTTAAGCAAAGGTTCCATTGATACACGCTCAGGAAAGGACACCATTAAGGGCACAGGAAACGGCACTAACGGCGACGACGGCATCGACGGCATCGACGGCGGCGGCGACGGCGGCAACGGCGGTACTGGCACTGGCATCGCTAATAGTGGCAATTTGAATACAGAGAAAGAAAACGACAATATCATTGGCACAGGCAACGGCGGCAACGGCGGCAACGCCGGCTATGGCAACTATGGCTCTGCTGATGGCGGTAGTGGAACTGGTATCAATAACACTAGGGAACTGGATACCCAAGACGGAGAAGACACGATTACTGGTATAGGTACTGGCGGCAGTGGTGGCAATGCCAACTTCGCAACCGATGGCGGTACTGGAACTGGTATCAATAACAGTGGCAGTATTAATACAGGCTCAGGAAAAGACACGATCACTGGCACTGGCAACGGCGGCAACAAGGGTAGCTCTGCTGGAAGGAGCGGTGCTGGAACCGGTATCGAGAACATTAAAAACGCCGCCATTACTACAGGGTCGGACAAAGACACGATTATCGGTTATGGGAATAGCTTAGGAGAAAACGCTACAGCCTATGGCATCTTCAACGATGGACTGATTGATACTGGCGATAGTTGTGACAAGCTTACCGGACAGGCAACAACAACAATTGGTGGTACTGCCTACGGTATTTATGGACAAGGAACCATCAACACTGGCGATGGAAATGATGAAATTACAGCCACCAGTATCGTAGATGGAGTTCAACAAAAAGTCTCTATCGATGGCGGTATCAAGATTGATATCGGCACAGGTAATGACTACTTGAAAGGATTCGGTACTGCAACTGTTGATGGCGGTAAAGGTTTTGATACCCTGGATCTGGGCGCTTTCAATCGTTCCGAACTACTGGTATCTGGTGTTATTTCTGGCAATCCCCTTAACTCTGCCAACTTCAGTTTCAACGGTATTAGCTTGTCTACAATCGGCTTTGAGAAATTTATCTTTGCAGATAGCTCTTTCTGCTACAACACTCTGGCAAACGCGGCATGACTTTGTTCATAGTCATTGGTTATTCTCCCTCATCCCCTACTCCTCAAAATTTGTAACTCAAAACCTGAATCACGCTATTTTCCGGCAAATCTTTAGGGCTAATGGAAATACTATCTCCATTGCTACGCCGCACTGTCATACCTTGCATCAAGGTCAGAAAATTATCGAGTGGTGAAATATCGCACTTAGCAGCATCAGCTGCCTGTGTGCGGTAATGGGTTGGAATCACTATTTTGGGATTTAAGATTTGCACAGCCTGCTTTGCTTCCTCAGCATTGTAGGCTTTTGCACTGCCTCCCACCGGAATAAATGCTACATCGGGACGCCCCATGAGGATTTTTTGCTCAATGGAAATGGGTGCAGCAGCTCCACCTAAGTGTAGGATATTAATTCCGCCTTGCTTCCAACTCCAAGCGGTGTTTGAACCAAACTGCTTACCACCTTTGCGATCGTGGTCTATGGCAATTCCTTGGAACTTAATGCCTTTAAACTCATAAACTCCTGGTTCATAGATGAGTTTTGCATTTCCCGGTAGTACGTCCACAGCACCTTCATCCAGCAATTGACTGCTAATCAGTACTAAATCTGCTGCAACTTTTGGTTGACGATACCCAGCAGTACAACCGACCGCCCGAAATGGATTGACAAGAATTTTCGCACCGCCACCAGTAAAAAGAAAGCAAGTATGACCCAACCACTGAACTGATAAACCGCTAGATTGTGCGTCAGTTTGAGATTCAGAACCCAAGTTAGTAACCAAAGCTGTGACTAACCCCGCCCCAGCATAGCCCATCAACTGTCGTCGTTTCATTAATTATGCTCTCGACTATAACTGTTCCAGAAAATTTCGCAATAACTGTTTTCCTGAAGATGTCAGGACACTCTCTGGGTGAAACTGGACGCCCTGAATATGAGGATAGTTCCGGTGTCGCACTCCCATAATGGTGTTATCTTCAACCCAAGCGGTGATTTCTAACACATCTGGGCAAGTCTCACGTTCGATTACCAAACTATGATACCTAGTGGCGGTTAAAGGATTTTCTAATCCCCGGAACACCCCCACCCCAGTGTGAGACACCTGAGAGGTTTTGCCATGCATCAACTCTGGAGCAGAAATTATTTTACCACCGAATACTTGACCGATGCTTTGATGTCCCAAACAGACACCTAAAATTGGCAACTCTTGGCCTAGCTGTTTAATCAATTCTAGGGAAATGCCGGCATCTTCCGGGCGACCTGGGCCAGGAGAAATAACCACAGCTTCTGGGTTTAATGCCCGAATCTCATCTATGGATATCTTGTCGTTACGAAAAACTTTAATATCATCTGCTATTGGGAATTCTGCTGCAAGTTCTCCCAGATATTGCACTAAATTATATGTAAAACTGTCGTAATTATCGATAACTATAATCAAAGCCTATCACTCCTGGTTTTTACCACTCATCAGTTGCAACAAAGCATAGACAGATATCCTATGCTATTTGTTCGCTAGGTGTAAAAATAAAGCTGGCATGGACGCCTAAAGATTACCAAGTAACCCTTCACCGAGGATGTTTAGCACGTTGGCGTAGCCCGTCGTAGACATCGCATTACTTGAATTTTGAGTTGTTTTATAATGTGTTCTCTAGGGGATCGGACAGAGTGTGGTCCTCTTATTGAGTCACTTGGCGATTACAAACCACCTCTACAAAGCCAATATAATTAACTTTACCAGAGGGGGGAGCATGAGTGTACCAGCTACCAGCACCGCTACCAAAGCAGAGACAAGAACTGCACCAGCCGCACAATCTTTAGCAATTTTAGCCAAATCATGGTATGTCTGCTTAACGGTTAAGTCCACAAGGGACTCGATCGCTGTATTGAGTAACTCTAATGCCAAAACTAAACCACTAGTTACGCCAATTACGGCTATTTCCACGGCTTGCAGATGCAAAAAAACGCTTAAAGCGATCGCCATTGCACAAACACTTACGTGGATGCGAAAATTACGTTGAGTTTGAAAACTATAGCTGATTCCAGCCCAGGCATATTTAAAACTAACAAATAAATTAGAGGCTACTTTCCAGGAAAATTCCCGTTCGTTAGACACCAGTGTTTGTAACGAGGTAGGCGTTGGTGATGGAGAAATTTTTTGGGACATAGACTTAAAAACACAAGAATAGAGTTGCTACAGTGGGAATATTCGCCGATCTTAATGGCGAAATTAACTTTGAGGCAATCTTTAAGCAATTTTCCACAGAAGTATTATAAAAGTATTACCAAAAATTCACACTATAGGTATACACAAATTCCTGCTATTCTATGTCAATAGAAATACCTATTGTGTTCAGCAATCTCACTTGCTGTTCTAACATTCGCCCCAAACTTTCTTCATCAGGATGATCCCAGCCCAACAGGTGCAATAAACCATGACTAGCTAACCAAGCTAGCTCAGTTGGTAAACTATGTTCCTGCTGTTGAGCTTGACGTTGTGCTGTATCTACAGACACGATGATATCGCCTAAGTATAATGGTATAGAAGCAAGCATTTCTTTACTTTGAGGAAAATCCACCTCCAAAGCAGCAAAGGCTAAAACGTCTGTAGGCTTATTTTGTTGACGATACTGGGCATTCAGTTCTTGAATTTGCGCGTCATTTGTCAAACGCAGCCCTATTTCATAACTTGGCGCTGGCGGAATCTGAGGGTGAAGTATTTCCAACCAGCGATTAAACCAATTTTCCCAAGTTTCAGTAGGAATTCGAGGATCAGTGTCCCCAGTTTTTGCAGATGTTGTCGGGGACAACTCGTAAAAATCATCCTCTACATATAGTTCAACGCTCAGGGGCACACAGTCTCCTAATCTGAGGTTTATGGTTTGTTGTTAAGGCTGCCCTTTGTCCTTTGTCATTGGTCATCTGTCCTTTTAAATATGATTAATGACTAATGACTAATGACTAATGACTAGTTTAATGAGTTAGGTAAGCAAGACCAACAAGGAGAGCTAAAAGCCCTACGGCAGTCAATCCAAAATGCTTCAGGGAAGTTGCACCCTTACGCACCATGTTTCGCATGGCGAGTTTTACGTAGCTAGGTTGAGGTTCTGTTGAAGGGGAGTTGCTCATAGTTATTTATCCACAGACTCTTTTATAACTGTAACAGTTGGTCTGGGATAGAGTGGCGATCGCCTGTATATTACTAAGGAATTTCTCTGAAAGCGACCAAATAAGGGATAATGCTACGTCTACGCGCCAATCGGAAAATCCTCAAAATAAATAACAAGTGCTAAGTAATATTAAAAATAATTACTTAGCACTTGTAAATAATTCAAAATTATGAGCTAGCGCTTTCTACTAGTTTATTCTCTTGGCGCAGATAAGCTTGGATGAATGTATCAAGTTCGCCATTCATTATATCGCCAATCGCCGTAGTCTCTGTATTTGTACGCAAATCTTTCACCATTTGGTAAGGATGAAATACATAGTTACGGATTTGGTTTCCCCAGGAGGCTTCTACCATATCGCCACGAATTTCGGCAATTTCTTGGGCGCGTTGCTCCTTGGCGATGACCAACAGCTTTGCTTTGAGGCGATTTAGAGCTTTTTCTTTATTTTGCAGCTGCGATCGCTCTTCTGTACACCGCACGGCAAGACCGGTAGGAAGGTGAACAATCCGCACCGCAGTTTCTACTTTGTTGACGTTTTGCCCGCCCTTACCACCAGAACGAGTTGTAGTGATTTCCAAATCTTTATCTGGAATATCCAATTGCACAGAGTTATCAATCTGCGGCATCACTTCCACCCCTGCAAAACTGGTTTGTCGCTTCCCGTTGGCATTAAAAGGTGAAATCCGCACTAAGCGATGTGTACCCATTTCCGATCGCAAGTAACCATAAGCATAGCGACCAGTAATTTCTAGGGTTGCCGATTTAATTCCGGCTTCATCACCCTCCGACTCTTCAGCTAAAGTTACCTTATAGCCATGAGCTTCGCCCCAACGGGTGTACATCCGCATCAGCATAAATGCCCAGTCTTGAGCATCTGTGCCACCAGCACCAGCACTAATCGTCAGTACAGCACCTTCCGCATCATAGGGGCCAGAAAGTAACTGTTGTAACTCCCACTGGTCAAGGTCACGATTCAGTTTAGTAATGGTAGATTCCGCTTCTTGGAGTAGTGCCTCATCGGTTTCTAACTCCAACAATTCAACAACAGCCTTAGTATCTTCGAGATTGGCGTGCCAGCGATCGTATTGCTGGAGGTGGGCTTTCAGGTCGTTGAGTTCTTGCAGAGTTTGTTGGGCTTGGGTTTGGTTATCCCAAAATTCTGGCTGTGCTGATATTTTTTCGAGGTCTTGAATTTTGGCTGTCAGTGCAGGTACGTCAAAGATAGTCCTGGGTTTTACCCAGGCGGCCAGACAACGTTTCGATTTCGCGTTTGAGTTCTAAAACTTCCATAGTGCTTGCTGAATGATAGATAGAGCGCTTTGGATTTGAAAATTGCTCTTTATTCTACTTATGTTTCTTGATTTTAGCTGTAGTTGGGCAAATTTTTCTGCACTACTTATATAAGTTACAAAAATTACTTAGAATTATCAAGCGGTTCTTGGGTCATTGAAGATCTACACCACCAACCCCAGCAGTTATAGTGAGAAATGCACCTTTTTGATCGCAGGGGTCAGACAATAATTGTCGTATTTCTGCTGTTTCGAGTTCTTGTTGGAGTTGGGTAAGGTTGCTTTGCACCTCTTGCCACAATTGCTCATCGGCTGATAATTCCAGCAATTCCAACGCAGCCTTGATATCTTCTAGAATCGAACACCAGCGCTGATATTCCTGATGCTTGTAGAATATGGAGTATTCAATTTCTTGAAGTGTCTCATAAGCAGGAGTTGGATTATTCCAAAAATCCGGTTGAGCAATTACTTGATCTAAATATTGAATTCTTGCAGTCAAATATTGGAGGTTAAAGACAGTCCTCAGCCTTACCCAAGATATTAGACAACTTTTCTACTTCAATTTTGATATTTAAGAGTTCAAGCATAGTTTTGCTCACTTGAGGCTTAACTTATCTATATATCCTAGTATTAAAACGATGAAAAAACCGTGGTTGCTAAAAATTTAACCACGGTTTTTACTTTATAAAACTCTACTTGTGTTAGTGCCTACAGACAATTAATCGCGGCCATTGATGGCAATTAGCAACCGCAAGATAAAGACAAACAAGTTGATGTAAGTGAGGTACATCGACAAAGCAGCAGGCAGATATTGGTCATCGCTGTAAGTGCGGGGCAAGATGTAGAAATCGACAACAGAAACCCCAACAAACAAGAATACTCCTAAACCGGAGATGGCAATTTCTAACCAATTTGGAGTGTAAACACCAAACATGGCAAAGCCGAATTGGGCTAGGCACACAACCACCAAGGCGATAACGCCGAGATTGATGGTTTTCGTCAAAGCCATCCCATCTTGTTCAGAGAGATTTGAACCAATTTGACGAGCAGCTATAAAGGTAACGCCACAGCCAAGGGCAGCTAAACCAATGCCTTGAATGCCAACACCTTGGGATCTCAAAGCGACAAATACCAAGCCACTGAGGGTATATCCAGACAAGAGGCTGTAGGTTGCCAACAGGGGTAGTGCAAGCCCCTTGTTACCTTTTTGGGCAACATTTTGGGCAACAAAGAACAAAATTAACTCCAAAATCACCGCACCAATGAAGGTGGGAAAGAATATTTCGGGGTTAGCACGGATAACTCCCAAACCGCCGTAGGTTCCTAATGCGGTTAGCACCAATCCACCACCGACGTAGGGGAGGGCGTTGGCGATTACGTTTGGACCAACGAGGGCGTGAGATTTAGCCTCACGGATAGCTTCACGAAAATTACTGGTATTGCTCATATTGAAAAACTGTTTTTTAGGAAAACGTTGTGCTTATTCCTATTGTTACCAATCTTTGCGGTTAACAGCCAACGATTTAATCTTGTTGCAAAATCTGAAAGGTAGCTTCGTTGTTAAAAATTTGAATTGTCAGTCTGTGAGGATTCCACTGGATCTTTAGTACTGATAGCATACTCTTTACCCTTGATTGCAAAGGGAAAAGGCAAAGGCAGGGAAACGTCATTTGCAAAATAAGGCCAGCCTCGTTCAGTATACAACGCCTTTCTGACGCTCAGGTAGAGCGATCGCTCCCCATGATTGTTCACCCTCTTGTTTAGGAGAAGTGTGACACCCACCAAACTTGCGTGTCAACAAACTGTTTCTATGTTTCCACTATGTTTCCGAAGTTTCAATTTTACTATAAATGGAAATGTCCCTCAACACCCAACTAAGTACAAATTCCCGTAAAAATGAGTCGGAATTCTGTTTTTTATAGCTTGGGTTCTGTTTCTCAACCTAACTTCCAATTTGAATTTCCGACCTTTATGAATGAGGGTGTGTACTAAGAGATAAAATTGCCCAGACTCTTCCGCAATTAATTCAGTGCGGATGCACGTTGCGCTCAGTATGAAATATGGCTATTAGGTCAGTGATGCATTTTTCAGCATAAATAGCCAGTTTTTGTTGCAAAAGCTAAAGATTATGTGCCATTCAAGATTTATCTAAAAAACAAACATAATCTGCAACCGAAAGAGTAGCAAAATCATGCGTACAAATACTGAATTGCGGAGTGCGACCCCTTACAAGTTCAGTGAAACGACGATGGCTTATTCAGCCCCAACTAAGGAAAATAATGACAGCTTAAAAGAAAATATACGCAACTCCATTTTCCCAGGAATAGGAGTCACAACAAAGGAATGTATATGGCAACAAGTGAGTCCTCTTTACGAACTGATGGTATAGAATTATTACACTTGTACCACCAGAATCCATCTATTAAACTTCGTAATAAACTTGTACAGTTACATACTGGCTTAGTACGGAAGATGGCTCATAAGTTCAGCCATCAATGTAATGAACCTTATGAAGATTTAGAACAAATCGGTTATTTTGGTTTGATTAGGGCAATTGAACGCTTCGATCCTAGCCAAGGATATGCTTTTAGTTCCTTTGCAGTCCCATACATTCGCGGTGAGATGCTGCACTTTTTGCGCGATCGCAGTACTCTATTAAAAATTCCCCGTCGTTGGCAAGAATTATACAATGAAGGGCAAAAAATTCGCAAGGACTTGGCAATGTCTTTAGGTCGCCAGCCCAAGGATGCTGAAATTGCTAGCCATCTCCGGGTATCTGTGCATGAATGGCAAGAAACCAAGTTAGCTGCTCAAAATCGGATGCCTTTGAGTTTAGATGCAACCGCAGTTAACTATGTTGATTGCCAAATAACCTTAGGTGAAGCACTTCCTTGTCCTCGTTCTCATGTCCTTCTGCAACAAGAAGAAGAACGCCAACAACTCCAAGGCGCAATCAATATGTTGGAAGAAAAGCCCCGGATGGCAGTTGAAATGGTATTTTTGAAGGAACTTTCTCGCAAAGATGCTGCTAAAAACATTGGTACTAGCCCAATGACAGTAACGCGGTATCTGCAAAAGGGAATCCAAGATTTGATTTGCTATTTGCAACCACAGGTAATGCCAACTGGATCGTAGTCGTGCTGAGTCAAAAATCCAATGACTAATGACTAATTATCTAGATTTTAAATCAGCGATCGCACCTTTGGTCATAGCAGCAATAGCTTGATCTGTCGCTTTTGGCAAATGATAATATTTACCACCTGCTGTTTGCGATAATTCTTTAGCAAAGCCAGTAGACACAAATTTACTTTCCGTATCAATTACTAATAGTTGCATCCCTAAAGCACGGATTCTGGCAGCAATTTCTAATAATTCTCCTTTAATATCTGGCTTTTCTCCTGGTTCTAGCTGTTCACCCAAAGAACGCGCTAAGGGAATATTACCTCGCCCATCGGTGATTGCTACAAGGACAACTTGCCCAATATCTCCACTCATCTGAGCATTTAAGCCGACGCGTACAGCTTGAGTTAAACCATGCGCTAAGGGCGAACCCCCACCACAGGGCAACCTTTCCAAGCGGTTACGCGCTAAGGCAATAGAACGTGTTGGAGGCAATAATACCTCTGCCTGTTCTCCCCGGAAGGGAATTAATGCTATTTGGTCACGATTTTGATAAGCTTCTGTCAACAGTTGCATCACTGCACCTTTAGCCGACTGCATCCGATTCAGGGCCATTGAGCCAGAAGCATCTACCACAAATACTACCAACGCCCCGGCTTTACGTACCAAGCGTTTCGAGCGAATATCAGGCTGTTCGACAATAACTTTTCTATCTGGTTGTCTTTCTCTTCGTGCTTTTTGATAAGGAGCAGCTGCCCTGAGAGTAGCATCTACTGCAATGCGTCGCGCTTTCCCTTTGGGCAACATTGGCTTAATATAGCGTCCCCTGTCATCGGAAAAGATGACGCTGCGACTACCAGATTTACCTTGCCGCTTCGCCATTTGAGTAAAATACAGCACGTTGTCATCAAGGATTACTCCTTCCGGATCAAAGATAAATTCTTCCGGGATGCTGGGGGGTTCTTGCTCTTGATTCTCTTCCTGTTCTTCCTGTTCTTCTTGTTCCTCTTCTGATTCATCTTGGGGTTCTTCTTGATTCTGTTGCGGCGGCGGTGGCGGAGGTGGTGGTGATTGTTCGGGTGGCGGTGTCTGCACAACTGTGGCGCGTGGTACAATCACCAGTTCTACAGCACGGCGCAAATCTTCGGCATTGACTGTTGTCCGTCCCTCCAAAGCTGCTGCGGCTTTGGCAACGCGCGCGGCGAATAACTCGGCGCGATGTCCCTGAACTCCACCGCGAATGGCCTCATCGACTAAGTAGGCTATTTGTTCATGGGTGATGATAACTTCTTTCAACCATTCCCGCGCCAAAATGATTTGGGTTTTGAGGGAGTCTAAGTCTTCGTTGTACTGTTTGAGGAAGTCTTGGGGAGATTTAGAATAAGCGATCGCTTGTTCAACTGCTTCTACCCTTTGATCTAAGCCGAGTACACCGTCAGCAGAAAGTGCGATCGCAATTCTATCTAGCAAATGCTCCCGTAATCCGCCTTCTTCTGGATTGTAGGTGGCAATAAATAGGGATTTGCACGGATGCTGAAAACTAATCCCTTCCCGTTCAATCTGGTTGCGTCCATCAGATAATACTGTTAGAAGCTGATTTGATATTTGGTCATCTAATAAATTAATTTCATCTACGTACAGTACACCCCGGTTTGCTGTAGCGAGTAATCCAGGCTGAAAAATGGTATCACCTTGTTTTACCGACTTTTCAACATCTACTGAACCTAATAGTCGGTCTTCTGTAATACCTAGAGGAATTTGTAAAAAAGGCGCGGGAATAATTTCGACGGGCACATCTTGAATATCTTTGTCTGCGTACTCCGCCAAAAGTTGATCATCCCATTCTTCTGGGTGATTGGGGTCGCAGTTGCTTATTGAACCTTTGACAACTTCAATCGGCGGTAGTAGAGCGTGGATAGCACGAGCCATCACAGATTTTGCCGTACCGCGACGACCTGCGATCGCTACTCCTCCCAAACCAGGATCAACGGCTGCTAACAGCAAGGCTAATTTAATCGCTTCTTGACCGACTACAGCTGTCAAGGGAAAGGCAGTGATCGTGGGGTTGATAGTAGGCGCAGGCATTGTTTGCTTTCATAGCGAGTCTCGGCCTTTAGCATACCAATTTCTGACGCATTTAGAATAAGTATTATGTATGGCAAAGAGAGAAAGGTAAGGTTATGAGTATTGCTCAGGCTAAACGCTTCACACTGGATGAATATCACAGGCTTGGAGAATTGGGCTTTTTCCATGAAGATGACCACATTGAATTAATCAACGGGGAAATTATTGAAATGGCATCCAAAGGTACAGCCCATGAAACTTGTTTAAGAAAACTGTGGAAGGAAGTCCCCAAAATCCTGGGAGACAAGGCTACTTTGCAATCTCAAGCGCCGATTGCTTTGCCACCTAACAGCGAACCTGAACCAGATTTTGCCATTGTTCAAAACCGTGCTGATGATTATCTGTCGGCTCACCCTAAACCGACTGATGTGTTATTGGTGATAGAGGTTGCAGATTCTTCTTTAGCTTATGACCAAGATGTGAAAATTCCTCTCTATGCTAAAGCGGGTATTACTGATTATTGGATATTCAATTTATTCGATAATTATTTGGAAGCTTACAGTGAACCATATCAGGATAATCAAGGCAGATATGGTTATTCAAATAAGCGAATTTTATTGTCAAATGAGATAATAACTTTTCCCTGCTTCCCTGATTTATCTCTTGATTTAACTAAGGTGTTTCCGCCAAAGCTGAATTTTTAAACTTTGTTATAGGATTTAGTCATAAGACAAAGGAGTAAGTTTTATGGCTTATAGTGATTTTAAACTTATTGAAGTTATTGATTCTTTTGGGTTAGTTATCCACGAATCATCTGGACTATTCGCAAATGTACAGGAGCAAGAATGTAGTGATTTATTATCTACTATTCTTAAAGAAAATGTTGATTTAGCTGAAGGAAATGTAGTTTCGATTGATTTGAGTGAATATTATATCAAGGATATTAAGAAAATTTTAGGTATTTTGTATGGTGCGATCGCACAAAGTAAACCGTAAACTATTTATTAGCTAGAAGATTATTAAAATATTTATGATTTTACAGTTAACCATATTTTTAAAATGTTGAAAGTAAATATGATGATTTAAATAAACCTATTGTGTTACTTAATCAAGTGATATCCTTGCCTTGTTTACTTAATTTATCTCTCGAATTAGGTAGAGATTTCCGCTAAAGTATTATTCCTAAAGCTTATAGGTATATAGGTGTCGAGTCGTTGGGTTTACGGTTCTGGACAAATAAGATGCTTGACACACAGATTAAGCCCATGTTAGATATATAACAACGGCAGCAAAACAAATGCACTCTAAAAGAAAGTTCGACAAGTGCAAATTATTGATTGTTGTCTAAGAACGTAGAATCCCTAGCTTACCGCTAAGTATCGCGTTATTCCTTCGGCTGAACATTCAGCCTGATGTCAGGTCAATTCATTGATTAGACTATCAGCGGGAAAACAATATATTTGCGTGAATGTTCGGCGGAATAAATAACCCGATACTTAGCAGTCAGCCAGGGATTTTACCTTCTTAGACTAGAAATCAATTAAATTTGTAAATAGAGAGCCTAGCGAGGAAAAGGGAAATACTTTTTTTAGTATAAATTTCTTTAATAAAGCTAGACTGCTATTAGATGTGTAATTTCTTGAAGCTGTCCGGTTTCTTTAAACCAACTCTGGACATACTCAAATGACAAGCTATCATCTACCATCCAAAAAAAAAGCAAGCCAGAAAAAGGATTATACTGGCATTTTTTGCAGGGTAAGCGCATCTAATTTTGTAGCTCTTGATACAGACAAAAAGCTTAAAGCTCTATCTAAATATTAATTTCTCATTCAAAGTAGGACGAATTGTCGTAAATGATTGAAAAAACATAGTTCAAATAGCTTTTTATGTTTTTTGACCATATAAAGACTAAAATGTCAATCCCACCCCTTGGCTCAGTGTAGTAATTTTGAACTTATTTGTGCTTTGGGTAAACCCCAAAACTACCTTGTCAATAGGGTTTGAGATGCGCTTACCCTGGCATTTTTTGCGATATTCAGAACATTCCCTCAATCATAAAATTCGCTAGTTTAGTACTGCAATTTGCAGAATATAACGGGACTGTATCTTGCAAAAATATTTATTACAATTCACAGCGTCAAGACCAAGTTGCTTCCTCAAATAAGCTAAAAGAGCTTGGTTTTAGATGTGTTAATGTTCCTGACACCTCAAAGAATAGTGCAGATAAACGACTTAAAGATGACTGTTATGAGGCAGTTGCTTTTAATCCTTCTTTAAAGAAGATTATCCTATTCTCAGGAGACAAGGATTTTGCTGTATTAATTTCCATTCTCAAAGCTATGGGTAAAAAAGTCATTGTCTTTGCTCAACGAGGTAGTGAGAGTCTAAAGTTGATTAAACTGGTTGGGAATGATAATTTTTACTTTGTAGATGAATTACCTGAGCTAGTTGACAATAGCAATAAGACTCAACATCAAAACACGGCTCTTGTGTCTCAGATTAATTACAAAGAGGCTATAGAGTATTTAATTGAAGCTATCAAAACTGCCTCAAGCCAAGGTAAGCCTACCGTATTTAGTAGCATTGATAGATTGATGCGTCAACATTGTGCTAACTATCAAGGATGCTCATCTATTTTTAAGGCTGATGGCAAGAAATTTAAGAGTTTTAGCCAGTTTATTGATGTTGCTGTCAAGGATGGTAAAGTCCGAAAGCAAAATCAGGAGTTATTTTTAACTGAGTTAGATATACTGGCTGCCTAAAATAGCTTTGAAAAACCCAGTTGAATAAGAAACTGGGTTTTCTCAAAACACCGCGATTTGCGGTTTTTTCATGTCTGAACAAAAGAACACTTGTAAACTTCCCCAATAGTCAATTTACGCAACAAAAGACAATATAAAAATGCACAAAGTTCTAATATTTCATAATGAAAAACTTCTACGCCATGCGCTTACTCACCGTTCTTATGTCCATGAAAACCCCGGAGAAGGTGAACATAATGAACGCCTAGAATTCCTCGGTGATGCTTTGCTGAATTTCTTAAGTGGCGAGTATCTATATAAGTGTCACCCAGAAATGGGAGAAGATGAATTAACCCGGCGGCGTTCGGCGCTGGTAGATGAGAAACAATTAGCAAAGTTCGCTGAGGAGGTAGGTTTGGACTTTAGGATGCGGTTAGGAAAAGGCGCAATTCGAGACGGAGGCTTCCAAAATCCTAATTTGCTTAGTAGCACCTTTGAAGCAGTTCTGGGTGCTTACTATTTAGATAATGATTCCAATATTGAAGCAGTTCGCGCAATTATAGAACCGCTATTTGATTCTGTAGATCCTAAGCATATAGTTATGTCTCGTTCTAATGTAGACTCAAAAAATCGCTTTCAAGAATGGGTGCAACGCAACGTTACTCCAAATCCCCCCAAATATTTTACAGAACAAATAGGAGGCCCTTCTCACGCGCCAGAATTCATCGCAAAAGTATTGGTAAATGAAAAATTTTACGGCGAAGGTAAGGGACGGAATAAGAAAGACGCAGAAAAAGCTGCTGCTGAGGATGCGCTAGATAAGTTGAAAAAACAAGGGTTGTTGTAATAATATTTTTTGATTTCATGCAGAGGCGCAAAAAAGGATTTTACGTCTTGGCGCGAAATCAACTTTCTATTTGTAAGGGCAAAATTACGGTGAAGGTAGAACCAACGCCTACCTCAGAGACTAGCTTAATTTCACCTTCGAGTAGTTTTACTAAGCGGGAGACGATCGCTAATCCCAATCCTGTACTATCAGGGAGATAAGGGTGATCGCTAGAACTTACGCGAAAATAAGGTTCAAATATCTGGGTTTGGTTTTCGGGTGCAATGCCAATTCCTGTGTCAGAAACTGCGATCGCCCATTTCTGATTCTCCAACACCTGATACATTATAATAATAGTCCCCGACTCTGTATAACGAATCGCATTACTAATAAGATTTGTAATAATTTGTTGGCATTGAAAAGGATCTGTGATTAATTTTTTGGGAGTGCGATCGCAATCTACTACAATTTTTAAATTTTTCCCAGCAGCTAAAGGTTCCAACATTTCACAGACATTATTAATTAATTCACGCACATCGGTGGGTACTAGTTGGAGTTTTATCTGCCCTGCATCATGCCGCGAAAGTTCTAACACATCGTTGATCAGATGGAGTAACTGTCTACCGTTGCGTAACACGCGCTCAATATGTTCTAAATTGGTATAGTTGTCTTTTATCTCAGTCTTCCGCCGTTGTTGGCGCAAAAACAGATCCGAGTAACCAATAATGGAAGTTAAGGGATGTTTCAATT
This sequence comes from Nostoc indistinguendum CM1-VF10, assembly GCA_019359215.1. Taxonomy (GTDB): domain Bacteria; phylum Cyanobacteriota; class Cyanobacteriia; order Cyanobacteriales; family Nostocaceae; genus Nostoc; species Nostoc indistinguendum. The sequence continues at coordinate 17,175 of JAHHHS010000108.1, forward strand.
CATGGGCTAGTTGCGAAAGATACTCTTGATTTGCACTAATCAAGCGTGTGAGTTCATCATTATGGAGTGTTAGTGATAACTGCAACTGGTGTAATTCTCGCAACCGCTCCTCAACATAACTCTTAAAACAGCGAGCGATCGCTTCGTCTATGATAGCGTCAATCAAACGCATGGAACGAATTATCTCTACAGGTGTTCCATTCAAGAAATCTGCTTGTAGAGCATCAAATATTACTGTTCGCAGCAGATGATATTCTCTGGCAATTTCTGCTGGATCAAAGCCTTGTTCAGCTCGAATAGCTCCATGTTGGAAACTAGCAGTAACTATTGACTGAATATCATTATCCTGAGATTTTGAAAGCACTGTTACCATTGCTTGTAAAACATCAGGGATATGATCTTTTACTGCTGTATAAGATAAATCATCAGCACTTTCAATCCGTCTATCCTTGCGAACTGCTGTAATCCATTTATCTATGATGGTGTCCGTTTTTTCAGCCAGTACTTGACTAAAATCCATTTTGTTAAATTTAGCTACAAAGATAGATGAATAAACTTCCATATCCAATTAGTTTAGCGACTGGAGTGAGTTTTTACCAAAATTAATAATTTAGTTCACCTACCAAAAGGAATATATTATAATATTATTTTATTTACTGGCTAATGGTTTTTCCGTGTATAAAAAATTACCAACAAAATTAATATATTAAGAAATATTAATCAAGCACGTAACAATATTGATGCTTGACTCGACTATATTGTTTAGCTGTCTGTGCAAGACTTTACTCACAACACAACTAAAAATATAAATTTTGTTTATTACCAAAAAACAAATAGAGGCACTTGATCTCAGTATTCAAGTAAATAATATTTATCATAAGATAGATAGCTTTTACTGAGCGTCAATGTTATATTGTGCATAATTTAGTATCCATTAGAGTAAGTCAGCCTAATCCAGCGTGTCACAGTGCATAACGCTGGAGCGGAGGAACCAAATTGTGGGGCGTATCTCATAGAAAGTCAAGAGTTGACAGTGAGGAGTTGGAAGTTAATTTACTAAATACTTAACTTATAACTCATAACTTATAACTCATAACTTTCTTCAGAAGGGCATCTCTCAGCCCTAGCCCGTCAGCTAACTTCGTAGGCATTGAGAGGAGACTGAAGAGACGGCATTTTTATAATGTTCCGATCTCATCGGTGTCCAAGGCTGGTACTGCTCGGATTCTTTGTACCTGCACTTAAATCTGTTGAGGTCGTAAATGATATTTCAACTAAATTTGGCCGCGATCGCAGCGATCGCTGGACAAACTGCTTGGAAAAAGGCAAAACCTGTCGTCGTTAGAGATGTCTTCTTTCTACCTGTGTTGGGGTTCTTAGGAATAATTGTCCTGTGGTGGATTGTTGCACTTGCAAACCATGAATTGATGCCCACTCCACCAGAAGCGTTAATTGCTAATCTAGACTACATATTAAATCCTTTCTATCAGCGAGGGCCGGGCAACTTGGGAATTGGTTGGCTATTGATCGCAAGTCTGCGCCGGGTATTAATAGGCTTTTTGTTGGGTGCGGTAGTAGCGATTCCTCTGGGGTTTCTAATTGGCATGTCCAGACCGGCAATGCTAGCGCTTAATCCGATCATTCAAATTTTTAAACCTGTATCGCCCTTAGCTTGGCTGCCCATCGCCTTAGCAATTTTCAATTTGGCAGATCCTTCAGCCATTTTTGTTATCTTTATTACTTCTTTATGGCCGACAATTATTAATACCGCTTTAGGAGTTTCTAGCGTTCCCCAAGATTATTTAGATGTGGCACGAGTCCTAGAAATGCCCCGTTGGAGACGGATTACAAAAATAATTTGGCCTGCAAGTTTGCCGTATATTTTTACAGGTTTACGAATTAGTTTAGGCATAGCTTGGCTGGTAATCGTTGCCGTGGAAATGCTCACAGGTGGTATTGGTATCGGCTTCTTTGTCTGGGATGAATGGAGTCGCTTAAACCTGAGTTCAGTCTTTTTAGCTGTGTTGGTAATTGGTGTAACTGGGTTAATCCTGGATTACGCCGTGGACAAAATCCAAGAATTAGTAACCCACCGCCCTAAAACTTCCAACTAAAAAAATTCGGCTGCTCTCAAAACAGCATTTAACGAGACTCTGCGCCTGAAGCGTGAGCAATTAATCACCAATGGAGCTACAAGAATGGGTGATATTAACTGGACTCGACGAGATATTATCAAGGGAATAGGAGCAACAACGGCGGGAATGGCGCTGTCCTCCTGTGGGATTTCAGGAGATAGATCAGCCAAAGGATTGACAGAAGAAGCTTTAGCTGTGCAACCAGTAGTTAAAAGCGGCGACCTAGAAAAAGCCGATCTTACAGTTGGTTACGTTCCCGTTAATGATTGTGCGCCATTTGCGATCGCCTGGAAAAAAGGCTTCTTCCGTAAGTATGGTTTGAACGTTACACTCAACCGCGAAGCCAGTTGGGCCACCTCACGCGATGGTGTAATTTTTGGTCGCCTGGATGCTTCACCCGTGGTATCTGGTGCGGTTACTAACGCCAGAATTGGTGCTGAAGGCGCACGCCATGCCCCCTTGTGTGCAGCCATGACCATACACCGTCACGGTAACGCCATGACAATGAACAAAGCCATGTGGGATTTTGGGCTGCGTCCGTGGTACGAGTATCAAGAAAAATATGGCGATGGTGCTATAGAAGCCTTTGGGCGCGATTTCCGAGGCTACTTTGACAAGCAACCGCCAGAAAACAGAGTTTGGGCAGTAGTATTAAGTTCCTCCATTTACGAATACTTTATCCGTTACTTATCCGCCGCCGCAGGTGTTGATCCGCTTAAAGAGTTTCGCGTCATCATTGTTCCGCCGCCCCAAATGGTAACAAACGTGCGGATTGGTGCAATGCAAGCTTACATGGTTGCAGAACCCTGGAATACGCGAGCAATAACAGGTAACGAAAACATCGGCTTTACTTTTGCACAAGGTAAAGAAGTCTGGTTGGGACACCCAGATCGGCTTTTGGGTGTGATGGAATCTTTCATCGATAAATATCCTAAAACCTATCGTTCTTTAGTCAAAGCGATGATTGAAGCTTGTCAGTATTGCAGCAAAGTAGAAAACCGCCAAGAAGTCGCCGAACTGATAACAGACCGTTCCTTTACAGGTGCTAGACCCAAAAAGAAAGATGCCCCAATTGCGAAATTTACAAGCCCGGCAATTCTCGGCAACTACAACTATGGCGGCTTTGACGGCAAAGACCGCACCATCAAAGCCGCTGACACCACGATTTTCTTCGATATTCCTGACAACGTTCCCAAACAGCCAGGAGAACACTCCACATTCTTGTGGAGATCCAGAAGTATGTGGTTGATGACACAAGCAGCGCGGTGGGGACAAATAAAGGAATTCCCCAAAAATGCCGAGGAGCTAGCAGAACTTGGCTGGAGAGCAGATTTATATCGGGAGATAGCATCTGAAATGGGCATCGAATGTCCCAAGGATGATTACAAGGTCGAACCACCAGAAGTATTTATAGATAAGAAAGGCTTTGACCCTAGCGATCCTGTGGGCTATCTGAATAGTTTTGCTATCAGGGCTAATGCTCCCACTAACTTTTTCATGTCTTAAATCCCAAGTTCAAATATTGACTAATGAATAAATTCGAAAGGAGCATTTGAGGATGAATTATACTTCATTACCTATTAATACCTACGAAGAAGTCATGCCCCGCAATGGATTTTTAGAAGTTGAAAATTTAGTCAAGTCTTATCCAACACCTGATAAAGATGATTTTGTTGTTTTAGATGGGGTTAATCTGACGATTGGTGAAGATGAATATATTTCTGTAATTGGTCACTCTGGTTGTGGAAAATCAACTCTACTAAAGATAGTAGCTGGTTTAGAAAAAGCCACTTCTGGCTCAGTCCGGTTAGATGGAAAAGAAATTCATAAGCCAGGAGCCGAACGGATGATGGTATTTCAAAACTATTCGCTGTTACCTTGGTTAACCGTGCGAGAGAATATCCGTTTAGCCGTGGATGAAGTGCTAAAAAATGCTAATCGATCTGAGAAAATTAGCATTGTAAATGAACACTTGGCAATGGTAAACTTGACGGCGGCGGCTGACAAATATCCTGATGAGATTTCTGGAGGTATGAAACAACGAGTAGGTATTGCCAGAGCTTTAGCAATTCGTCCTAAAATGTTATTAATGGATGAACCTTTTGGAGCGCTAGATGCATTAACTCGTGGCAAATTGCAGCGCCAGGTATTGGATATTTGGGAAAATAATCGTCAGGCAGTGATGATGATTACCCACGATGTTGATGAAGCAATTTATATGTCCGATCGCATCGTCTTGATGACCAATGGCCCAGCTGCTAGTATAGGAGAAATATTAAAAGTTCCTTTTGAACATCCACGCGATCGCGCCGCCATGCGAAACTCAAAAGAATATTTTGAACTCCGCAATCACGCCCTGAATTTCCTTGATCGATATTTTGCCCAAGACGAGTAAATTAGATTATCATCTTTTTTAGTGGGTAGCCTAATTCAAATTCATCAAAGCTGAATTTGGAACGGAGGAACCAATGTTTGGGGCTAATCTAACGAGAGACACCTTCCAGTCTTAGCCCGTCAGCTAACTCCGTAGGCAATGGAAGGAACCCCCAAGAGTTTGGCTGTAATACAGTTATTATTGGGGTTTCCTTGATTAATTTAAGATTTGAACTTTTGGTTATCGTGACTCAATCTAAAATCCAAAATCGTTCGGCTGAGTGTAGCCAAAGTCCAAAATCTAAAATTAAGCACCCTGCCTCTCATTACTAAATCATTTCATTGGGAGAAGTAAAGCTGTGCAAATTAAGCCAATGTTAGCACGTCTGCAAAGTGCCGTAGGTCGAGATGACTTAATTGAACAAATGGTACTAGTACCAGAACCAAAAGAACCTTTTTCTAAAAAACCTCACAGAGAAAAGGCAGTTAATTTAATTGTTGCCTATGACGCATCTCCTAACAGTCATACGGCGCTAGATATCGCTTTTTGGATTGCTCATCAAACGCGTTTAGCGACTAATGCAGAAGTCACAGTTCAAGCCGTTTATGTGATAGGAGATAATAAAAGTAGCCAGTATTCAAATATCTTAACCTTTGCAGAACAACAGCCTCAATTGGAGTGTCAAGTCAGTGAAATATCAAAATCTACCACACAGGTATTAACTCAACGCCAATTGCAGACAGTGGTAAGTCCCCTGCAAGAAGCAGATATAATTCTCTGGCAAGCCCGAAGTCTGGCTGAAGAATGGCAGGGTTCCTTCAAATCTCATTTGCGGTTTGGCAGGATTTCCACAGAACTTAACAGAGTTGTTGAATCAGAAACTGCCGATATTTTGTTTCTCGGTTGCAAATCTGTTGATCATCCGATGATTGAGGCTCTAGGTTCTAATTTTCCCTGCGCCGTTTTGGGTATTCCTAGTTGTATTGATGAATAATCACTGTTTAGAATTTCAGTAATTTTTATCTAATTGTAATTATAGATAAGCCACCTAAAATTAGGTGGCTTTTTTCGGTATTATGCAACAAATTAAACTTCAGGAGGTAGGATGTGGAAAACTGGCAAGCAATCCTCAGTATTATTACATTTATCAGCGTCATTATCTTAGTGATGACAGAATGGATACATCTCACAATTGCTGCATTATTAGGAGCATTGTTATTAGTTTTTACCAACGTCATGACTTTAGAAGAAGCTGTTGGTTACATCGGCAACAGTCATGGAACACTCGGTTTATTCTTTGGAGTTATGGTCTTAGTGCGGGCTTTTGAACCTACCAAGATATTTGATTATTTAGCCACTCAAATAGTACTTATAGCGAAGGGACAAAGCAAGTGTCTATTACTTGGTATTGTAGCTATTTTGACACCCATCTGTGCAGTCTTGCCAAATGCCACAACAGTAATGCTGCTAGCACCTTTAATTCCCCCAATGGCGCAGGAAGTTGGGATAAATTTTGTACCCTTATTAATTTTAATGGTATTTGTTGCTAATAGTGCCGGACTACTTACTTTAGTTGGAGATCCAGCTACATTTATCGTTGGCGATGCTGTGAATATCAGCTTTATAGATTATTTGTTTAAATTAAGTTTAGGGGGAGTAATTGCCGTTGCTGTAGTAATTGCAACACTACCATTTTTATTCCGTAAAATTTGGAATACACAGTTAGATAATCTTGAAGAACTGCCACACCCACAAATCAATCATCCACGAGCTTTAAGCTTAGGTGCAGTTATTGTATTTTTTTCCTGCTATTTTTTCTCATTGGAGAATCTCTACCAGTTCCGATCTCGCCTGCTGCCGTAGCTTTGTTAGGAGCAGCTTTAGCTTTGCTTTTATCTCACCATAGCAAAATTGACTCAGTCAACAACATTTTCCGGGATGTAGACTGGAGTACATTAATATTTTTTATGAGTATTTTTGTATTAATTGGAGGACTAGAAAAAACAGGCGTAATTAATGGTTTATCAGGAGTATTAGCAGTAATTTTAGGAAAAAATATTGTCCTGGGTTCCCTAGTTTTGCTATTTTTTGTAGGTATATTAAGCTAATCGTCATTTAAATTGCACCAATTTTATGGTGATAAAAGCTGCAAACCCTCTCCCCTGCTCCCTGCCCCCTGCCCCCCTGCGATCTCAATGTGCAAATTAAATGCTTAACAGCTTATTTAGCGTAGTGCCCAATATTCCTTTAGTGGTGGGGATGGTTCCCTTACTTAAACAATACATTGTTACTGTGGGATTAGCATCCACAGAAGTTTTAGCACAAGACTTTCAAGGGCAGTTTCCCCCAGAAGTGTTACCGCTTTTTTATGCGATGACGTTTGGTGCAACTCTGGGAGGTAATGGCACATTAGTAGGTGCATCATCTAATATCGTAGCCGCCGGGATTTCTGAGCAGCATGGACGCCGCATCTCGTTTAAAACTTTTCTCCACTACGGTATTCCAGTAATGGTATTGCAACTAATAACTTCAGCTTTGTATATGTTGGTTCGCTTTTTGCTCTAGGTAGGCAAAGGTAAACCTAATTAAATATAAAATGCTCAGGAGATAAATCCCGGCTTTTGGTAAGAAGCCGGGTTACTGAGTACTATCTTTAATTTATACTTAGACACTTATCAATCCTGAGCTATTGCTAATAACTAATTAGGTGTAGCACGTCCCTTAAGACGCTATAACCTGCTAAATCCCAAAGCAAATAGGCAAGGAATCCAATAGCCGCCAAGCGACCATTCCAAAGTTCGGCTTGAGGTGTCCAGCCAAACAGAAATGCATTGCGATCTACGCCGTTGTATTCTGCTGCAACAGGTGGTAAATCAGTAGAAGGACGAGTTCCTTGAGTTGCCATTTTTTTCTCCAATATCTAGTAATCTTTCAGGTGTTCAATCTTTACTTATTTACTAGCGAATTAGACCCAGTACGTCACGAACAACGCTATAACCAGCTAAATCCCACAATAAATAGGCTAGAAAACCAATAGCTGCCAAGCGACCGTTCCAAAGTTCGGCTTGAGGTGTCCAGCCAAACAGAAATGCGTTGCGGTCTACACCGTTGTATTCTGCTGCAACAGGTGGTAAATCAGTAGAAGGACGAGTTTCTTGAGTTGCCATTTTTCTCTCCAATATCTAGTAATTTTTCAAGTATTTAATGCTTTAGTAGCCAACTATGCGTAGAACGTCACGAAGAACGCTATAGCCCGCCAAATCCCACAATAAATAGGCTAGAAAACCAATAGCTGCCAAGCGACCATTCCAAAGTTCGGCTTGAGGTGTCCAGCCAAACAGAAATGCATTGCGGTCAACACCGTTGTATTCTGCTGCAACAGGTGGTAAATCAGTAGAAGGACGAGTTTCTTGAGTTGCCATTTTTTTTCTCCAATATCTAGTAATTTTTCAAGTATTTAATGCTTTAGTAGCCAACTATGCGTAGAACGTCACGAAGAACGCTATAACCAGCTAAATCCCACAATAAATAGGCTAGAAAACCAATAGCTGCCAAGCGACCATTCCAAAGTTCGGCTTGAGGTGTCCAGCCAAACAGAAATGCATTGCGGTCAACACCGTTGTATTCTGCTGCAACAGGTGGTAAATCAGTAGAAGGACGAGTTTCTTGAGTTGCCATTTTTTTTCTCC
>JAHHHS010000165.1 GCA_019359215.1 Nostoc indistinguendum CM1-VF10
CTATGCGTAGAACGTCACGAAGAACGCTATAGCCCGCCAAATCCCACAATAAATAGGCTAGAAAACCAATAGCTGCAAAGCGACCGTTCCAAAGTTCGGCTTGAGGTGTCCAGCCAAACAGAAATGCATTGCGGTCAACACCGTTGTATTCTGCTGCAACAGGTGGTAAATCAGTAGAAGGACGAGTTTCTTGAGTTGCCATTTTTTTTCTCCAATATCTAGTAATTTTTCAAGTATTTAATGCTCTAGTAGCCAACTATGCGTAGAACGTCACGAAGAACGCTATAGCCCGCCAAATCCCACAATAAATAGGCTAGAAAACCAATAGCTGCAAAGCGACCGTTCCAAAGTTCGGCTTGAGGTGTCCAGCCAAACAGAAATGCGTTGCGGTCTACACCGTTGTATTCTGCTGCAACAGGTGGTAAATCAGTAGAAGGACGAGTTTCTTGAGTTGCCATTTTTTTTCTCCAATATCTAGTAATTTTTCAAGTATTTAATGCTTTAGTAGCCAATGATGCTTAGTACTTCACTTAGAACGCTATAATCGGCTACATCCCAAAAGTAAATAGGCAAGAAGCCAATAATTACAAAACGAACGTTCCAAATTTTGGTTTGAGGAGTCTAGCCAAACAGAATTTATTGCGATCTTTGCGATTCATTCTGTTGGAAATAGTGGCAAATATATAGAAGAACTAGTTGCCATTTGTTTGTCCTCAACGTTTCGTTTCATTTGTTAACTTTAATGTAGCTGTTTATAACCAGACATATTTATGCCTGTGGGCACAAACCGCGGGCACTTCTTCTGGACGATTATCTGAAAGGTATTTTTTTAGACAAATCCATCTTGAGAGGGTGACCAAAAATAAATATGTAAATAAATGTAAAGTCGCTGGGAACGAACCATAATTTAAACAGAATCAATTGCTACAAATAAAGTAATTAAAAATTAAAAATTAGTTATACATAATTAATAGTAGGTGGCAATTTGATTAAGATTTCCACCGACATAGTAAAAGTTATATCTTCCGCTGGATACACTTTTCAATCTTTAGAGAGATGCTTTAAACAGCTAAATTCCAGGATTCTGAGCTAGTGAAGAGTTAGGTATTGCCATAGGTACAAACATAAATACTAAGAGTTGCTTCTCAAGAAATTCTTAATTCCCCAAATTTAAACTTAGTAGAAGGAAATACAATGTTCCAAAGTACGGAAATCATGCTGGGACTCTACAAACCACTATTGTGGGTGGCACAGATTCCAGTAGATCCCTCAAACGTCACGCCAGCACAGGCATCGGTTCTCACTTCCGGGCCGCGCTTTTTTGTGGCTTTAATCTCCGGCGTGATTTTAGCCTTTGCTTTCCAATTAGTTTTAACTAATCTCTCCCTTGCAGCCGGTATTTCCTATCTGGGGCACTCATCTGACTCGGATTCAGATAATACTGGGGAAGCCGGAAGTTTGGGCGGTAACATTCGCAAAATTGGCACCGCAGTGGGGATTTGGACATTAGTCACTGTGACGATCGCCTTATTAATTGCTTCTTTTCTTGCGGTTAAATTGAGCCTTGTAATCTTAGACCCAGTATTGGGGGCGATTCTCGGTTTGGTAATTTGGGGCGCTTACTTTTTGCTGCTCGTTTGGGTAAGTTCCACTACCGTAGGTTCCTTAATTGGCTCAGTCGTTAATACGGCAACTTCCGGTTTTCAGGCAATTATGGGGACAGCCACCGCCGCACTGGGTGCAAAAGCTGTCAATAACCAAGTTGTAGCAACAGCTGAAGCCGCAGCCGCCGCTGTCCGTCGAGAGCTAGGGAGCGCCATTGACCCTACAAGTATCCGGGAGAATATAGAGGATTACTTAGAAAAGATCCGTCCCCCTGAACTAGATGTATCGAAAATTCGGAGTGACTTTGAAAATTTACTCAACGATCCGCAATTAAAAGCGATCGCAGGGACTCCAGATATCCGCAACATCGACCGCCAGAAGTTTATCGACTTAGTTGGCAGTCGCACCGATCTTTCCAAAAAAGACATTAACCGCATTGCTGATACATTATATAAAGTTTGGCAACAGGTAGTCGGTCAGCAATCACCCACCCAAGACCGTCTGGGTGAGTTGATGGATTATCTAAAATCACTTCCAGCAGGACAAAACAAAACAGATGAACTCAATGCCAAACTGGATCGGTTATTAGCAGAACAAGGTGGTTCCAAAGAAGCTGACCAAAACCAAAAGGCAGCCCCTGGCCCAATGCAAAGTACAATCCAGCAAGCACTATCGGCCTTAACCGCCACTGTGATGGGACGGGCAGATTTGCCTGATTTGGATGTGGAAAAAATCTTGCGTAGCCTCACCACTGCCAAAGATAAAGTCACCCAAAAAGCAGATAAGTTAGGACTGCCAACACCATCACAACCCTATAGCCCAATTCGGGCTGATGTCGAAAACTACCTGCACAACACTTATGCTTGGCAACTAAGTCAGGAAAGAATTGCCCAAGAATTTCGTGATGTTATTTACGACCCAGCAGCCGACCCTGGAATAGTCCGTAGGGAACTAGAACGTCTATCCCGCAACGATTTCGCCAATATTCTGCAACAACGCGGACTGCTTACCCAAGCCCAAATTCAGCGCATTGCAGATCAGTTAGAAGCTGTCCGCCAAGATGTGATAGTGACAGTTAGAGGTATCGAAGAAAGAGAGATCGTACAAGACTTGCAACGTGCAGTGGAAAGTTATCTGCTGGTTACCCCAAAAGCAGATTTGACTGCCGAAGGCATTGAGCAGAATTTTAAACCACTGTTGCAAGATCCAGATGCAGATTATGAAACTCTGACATTGCGACTAGCGCACCTTGATCGTCAGGAAATTCGGGCGATATTACTGGAACGGAATGATGTTCAACTATATGAAGTAGACAGCATTCTGGACGAGTTGGAAAAACAACGCGATCGCGTCTTGGTAGAATCTAAAGGACTAGCAGAACAGGCCCAATATCAAGCAGAAACCCTCTGGCTGAATGTAGAATCATATCTGCGTAATACAGGAAAAGAAGAACTTAATCCTGATGCTATCCGCGCAGAGTTTAAAAGGTTACTGGAAGATCCCCAAGCTGGAATTACCTCAATTCGAGCGAGATTATCTCGTTTTGACCGCGATACCTTAGTGCAATTGTTGGGTCAACGGCAAGATTTGAGTGAAGATCAAGTTAATCAAATCATCAATTCTGCTGAGGAGTCCTGGCATAGTATTCGCCACACACCCCAAGCTGTAGCGGATAAAGCCAAAGAGCAATACGACTCTGTTACCACCATGATCGCAGATTACCTGCGAAATACTGGTAAACAAGAATTGAATCCAGAAGGTATTCAACGGGATTTGACCCGATTGTTTGAAAATCCCAAAGAGGGAGCCGTAGCACTGCGCCGTCGGTTGTCACAGGTAGACCGGGATACACTAGTGAAGTTGCTCAGTCAACGTCAAGACTTGAATGAAGAACAAATCAATCAAATCATTGATTCCACGCAAACTTCGATTCGCAACTTTGTGCGTGCGCCTCGTCGTTTAGCTACCCGGACACAGCAAAGAGCGGAAACATTCAAAGCTTATTTGGAAGAGTATTTGCGTCAAACTGGCAAGGAAGAACTTAATCCAGAAGGTATTAAACGCGACTTGCAACTACTGTTACACGATCCGCGAGTTGGGGTAGAAACTTTAAGCGATCGCCTTTCTCATTTTGATCGTTCTACTATCATCGCCTTGCTGAAAATTCGGGAAGATATGTCCGATGAAGAAGCAACACGGATTGCCGATAGCATTGTGTCCGTCAGGGATCAATTTGTAGAACAAGTACGGAACATCCAACGAGGCATTCAAGATGCGATTGATGGGGTTTTTGCCCGCATTCGTAACTATCTAAATTCCTTGGATCGCCCAGAACTTAACTATGATAATATCAAGCGCGATGTCCGCACATTTTTTGACGATCCCCAGGCAGGGTTTGATGCCCTGCGCGATCGCCTATCTTCTTTTGACCGTGATACCCTAGTAGCAATTATGAGTTCTCGTGAGGACATCTCTGAGGAAGATGCCAACCGGGTCATCGACCAAATTGAACGGGCCCGCAACACAGTATTGCAACGTGCAGAACGCATACAGCATGAAGCGCAACGCCGTCTCGAAGAAGTGAAGCATCAAGCACAGAAGCAAGCAGAAGAAACCCGCAAAGCCGCGGCTTCAGCATCTTGGTGGCTGTTTGCCACAGCAACTGTCTCCGCGATTTTCTCTGCATTAGGAGGAGTGATCGCTGTAGCTACACAGTAGTAGATTGATAAATTTTCTCCGCTAACTTTTAAGCCTCCTAGTATGGGAGGCTTTTTTTGTTTTGCAGACTTACTAAAGAGGCAGGGGGCAGGGGGAAGGGGAAAGGGGGCAGGGGGAAGGGGAAAGGGGGCAGGGAGAAAGATACTAGAATTAGCCTGCCACAAGAGTTAGAGAGCAACTACATTCATGTATGGGGATTCCCCCCCTGCTCCCCGCCCCCTGCCCCTTTTCCTCTTTTTTACACGCCATGCTGCTTAAACCATGCCAAAAGACGTTTCCAACCGTCCTTAGCTTCTTCCTCGCGGTAGGAGGGGCGATAATCAGCAAAAAAAGCGTGTGGTGCGTCGGGATAGACGATGATTTCAGATTTGCTGCTGCTGGACTTCAAGCGATCGCGCATCTGCTCTACTGTATCAAGGGGAATACCTGTATCCTTCCCACCATAGAGTCCAAGAACGGGGACTGTCAATTTTGACGCAATATCAACAGGATATTGGGGCTGAAGCTCGGTAGTATCACCTACGAGTCGCCCGTACCACGCTCCACCTGCCTTCACCTTGGGATTATGTGCTGCGTATAGCCAGGTTATGCGACCACCCCAGCAAAAGCCTGTAACAGCCAATTTATCAGCATTACCCTTAGCTGATTTCACTGCCCAGTTTACCGTGGCATCAAGATCAGATAACACTTGGGCATCTGGTACTTTAGCAACAATTGGGCGAATTTCGTCTATATTGCTTAACTTAGTAACATCACCTTGACGGATAAATAATTCCGGTGCGATCGCCAAGTACCCCAATTGAGCAAAGCGACGAGTGACATCCTGAATATGCTCATGTACACCAAATATTTCCTGGAGTACTAGAACAATTGGGAAATTTTCACCAGTTGCAGGTACTGCTCTGTAGGCAGGAATTTCGCCATCTTTGACAGGAATTTTCACTGCACCAGCTATTAAACCCTTAGCCTCAGTGCTGATGACTTGAGCCGAAATGGGTTGCACTGCCAGGGCAAAACCCGTTGCTAAGGTGGCAGTTGCGATAAATTTGCGGCGTGTTATTTCTTTCATCATCTCTACCTTGAATTGGCGAAAACTTTATTGTTGGTTATCAGTACAGTAGTACGACAACAAATATTACAATTTATGAATTAGTTTACCGTAATATTAGCTATTAGCTTTGTTTGGTGTCGAAGCGTTCTTGGTCTGTCGCTGTTGTCAGGAAAAAGCCGCACGTATTGGCATTTACTTATCTTTACATACTTTGGTTTTTCCACATCGTTCTACTTAAAACCTGAGATCGCAATTCATGAAAATCCCTATTAGGGATTGAAACTTAGATAGTTAAAATTTGGGTTTTTGTATAAACCATTGCAATTCATGAAAATCCCTATTAGGGATTGAAACGTTAGGTTACGGAAATAAAAAGAAAGACAAGATTCAATGCCTAAACACTCCTCTTGGCTTCAACACGCGATACACTTCATTAATAATTTTTCGCAATTGCTGAGGCTGTATTTTATGTAATGCGACGCTGATATATACCACATCAAATAGATTATCTGCAAATAGCATTTCCTCAGCAAAAGCTTCAACATAGGTGCTTCAGGTAAATTTTGCCCTGCCCGTTGCAAAGATTTGAGTGAAGCGTCCAATCTTGTTACATTTTGTGATAATTTTACCAAAAATTGCGTTGCTTGACCACTGCCGCAACATAAATCCAAAACCTGAGTATCTGAGTGAATTGTTAAGCCTTGCAAAGCAACTCGCCCAAAATGGGCTTCACCACCTACACTTAAGGGTGCTAAATGAGAGATAGCATCATACAGCCACTGATAACGGTAACTCCAATCCCTTAAAATTGTTGCCATTGCATATTTCCTTGCTATTAAGCTTTATTATTTAATAAAGATATATTGTTAACATTAGTAAAAAACCTGAAAAGATCGGGGGAAAGTAACTGCTATGGGTCGTGTAGGCGTCTTATTACTCAATCTCGGTGGCCCCGATAAGCTCGAGGATGTCGGGCCGTTCTTGTACAACCTATTTTCCGATCCGGAAATTATTCGCCTACCATTTCGCTGGTTGCAAAAGCCCTTAGCCTGGTTTATTGCCTCGCGGCGAACCAGAACATCTCAAGAGAATTATAAGCAAATCGGTGGCGGTTCCCCACTACGGCAGATCACAGAAGCTCAAGGGGAAGCTTTAAAAGAACAGTTGGGTTATTTGGGACAAGAAGCCAATATCTACGTTGGAATGCGTTATTGGCATCCCTATACAGAAGAAGCGATCGCACAGATCACCCAAGATAAAATAGAACACTTGGTAATCTTACCACTGTATCCCCAATTTTCTATCAGTACCAGTGGTTCTAGCTTCCGGCTTTTAGATAAGCTTTGGCAAGAAGACCCAAAGCTTCAACCCATTGATTACACCGTCATTCCTTCTTGGTACAAAGAACCAGGCTACCTCCAAGCAATGTCGGAACTTATAGCCCAGGAACTTAAGCAGTTTCCTAATCCAGACGAGGTTCATATATTCTTCAGTGCTCACGGTGTCCCTAAAAGCTACGTTGAAGAGGCTGGCGACCCTTACCAGCAAGAAATTGAGGAATGCACTGCACTAATTATGCAGACCCTCAATCGTCCTAATGCGCACACCTTAGCTTACCAAAGTCGCGTTGGCCCAGTAGAATGGCTCCAACCTTATACTGAAGATGCCCTCAAAGAACTAGGCGCACAAGGTGTGAAAGATTTGGTTGTTGTGCCAATCAGTTTTGTCTCAGAACACATCGAGACTCTGCAAGAAATTGATATTGAGTATCGAGAAGTAGCAGAAGAAGCAGGAATTCACAACTTCCGTCGTGTTCCTGCTCCCAATACCCATCCAGTATTTATTAATGCACTTGCAGACTTAGTGATTAATGCGCTGAAAAATCCCAGTTTCAAGCTTTCGCAAGCTGCCCAAATGAAAAAAAGGGTGAAAATGTACCCTCAAGAGCGTTGGGAATGGGGTCTGACTACTAGTGCTGAAGTATGGAATGGTCGGATTGCTATGCTGGGCTTCATTGCCTTAATCATCGAGCTGATTACCGGTCACGGTTTCTTGCACATGATTGGGCTTTTGCAGTAAAGGATATTGGGCATTGGGTATTGGGTATTGGAAAACTCTTCTTCCTCTTCCTTTGTTCCAACGTTTGTGTATCTTCTCTTTTAGGAAAAGTTCTCTACCACTTTGGGGGTAGCGTAACCTCATCTAAGCCTGATATTTAAACTTCGCCCCATGCCCCATGCCCTATGCCCTTTTGTGATACCAGTTATACCACTCCTTCGCGCTACGAACTGCAAACCAGAGCAGTATTAAAGCAATTACTCCTCCTTGCCAGGGAGCATCAAAGGCAAAAAGTACTAAAGCAACACACAAGGTATCTTGAAGAAAGACTGCCCACAACGGTAAGCCGCGTAAGCGATAGAACCAACCAACTTGAACTAGCTGGAGTACTAAAGCTAATAAACCTCCAATACAGGCAATCAGCCAGTGTGGTGGTGCTGTTGCAGTAGCTACTGCTAACCCCATAATTGCCCCCACGAGGGGAGACATGAATAACTGAACCAGTTGTAGTAATCTTTGCCCCCATAACTTCTTTGAGGCTAATAATTCAACTAAAGACCAACAGGTGAGGCAGCCTAATAAGATTGGTGGAGAAATGTGAGATAAAACTGGGACTTGTGACCACAAGTTACTACCTTGCAATAACCCAATAATCAGCAGAGGTGTACCTATTCTCATCCCTGCTGCCGCAGAGGCAGAAAGTGTGGCTAAGATTTCAATCATTAAGGCACTCGAAGCACTAATAAAGAAGTAAATATCTGTTATTTATACTACCCAGGGCTGGCAATAATTCCAGCACCAAACTTACAGTCTTCAACAAGGGAATACTAAATATTTTTGGTATCTTAATATATCTTCTTTGATCAAATTTGCGTATTGTTTGGGTAACAAATTAGTAGTGAGCGTTTAAGCGCTCACTACAAGCAAATTAATCCTAAATTCCTAACCGTTGATAAACCTCTTCTAAATGCTGGAGATGCTGCTGGGGGTCGAAACAGACTTTTAATTCTGCTGGGGATAACTTTTCGGTAACACGAGGATCTTTGCTAATTAAGTCCTGGAAATTGCCTTCTGGCTTGTTCCAAGCGGCGTGAGCGCTTTCTTGAACGATCGCATAAGCTTCTTCACGGCTGCTTCCCTTGTCTATTAAGGCAAGTAGCACTTTTTGGCTGAATACAACGCCGCCGTAGCAGTTGAGATTTCGTTCCATGTTTTCAGGATAGACCAACAGGTTTTTCACCAAGTCGGTTATTTCTGACAACATGAAATGTGTCAAAGTACAAGCATCTGGCAAAATCACGCGTTCTACAGAACTGTGGGAAATATCCCTCTCATGCCAAAGAGCAACGTTTTCTAAAGCTGCACCGGCATGACTTCTGACGAGTCGCGCCATTCCTGTCAGCCGTTCCGAACGGATGGGATTGCGCTTGTGTGGCATTGCCGAGGAGCCTTTTTGGCCTTTTGAGAAGAATTCTTCAACTTCCAGAACGTCTGTTTTTTGTAGATTGCGAATTTCTACAGCAAAACGTTCGATGGATGCCGCGACCAAAGCTAATTGTTGCACATAGTCAGCGTGGCGATCGCGGGAAATAACTTGTGTTGATGCCGTATCGGGTTTAAGCCCGAGTTTTTGGCAAGCGATCGCTTCCACACGGGGTTCAACATTTGCATAAGTTCCCACCGCACCAGAAATCTTACCCACGGCAATCGTTTCGCGGAGAATTCTCAGGCGTTCTTGGTGTCGCAACACCTCTGCTAACCACCCAGCTAGCTTGAAACCAAAAGTAATCGGTTCAGCGTGAATGCCATGCGATCGACCAGCCATCACCGTATGACGATGCTCTCCTGCTTTTTGACGAATTACTTGAATCAAATCTTCCAGACGTTGCAATAATATATCTAGACTGGCAACCAATTGCAGTGCTAAAGCTGTATCCAAAACATCCGAACTAGTTAAACCCAGGTGAATGTAGCGTCCAGCTTCACCAACATATTCGTTGACATTTGTTAAAAAAGCGATCACATCATGGCGGACTACAGCCTCAATTTCCAACACCCGCTTTGGATCGAAATCTGCTTTGGCTTTAATTTCTTCAACCGCCTGAGATGGAATGTAACCTAGTTCAGCTTGAGCTTCGCAAACAGCAATTTCGACTTGCAGCCAAGTTTTTAGCTTATAGGCTTCACTCCACAGATTAGCCATTTCGGGCAAAGTATAACGCTCAATCACAGTTCGGCACAGAATACAACCGTCATATTTTACAGTTTAATTAATGTACATCGCTTTTTACTACTGCTTTTTGCTCAGGGACGGGATTAGTTTTGGAGTCAAAGGTGATGATACTAATCCTACCGTCAGCCTCCATATATGCAAACTTCACATCTGCTAAAAATTCCACACCTTGCTGGCGTAACTTGCTCATCAACTCATCATCCGTAATTAACTCTCGTTGCAAATGGCGCTGAATCATCCGACCATTTTTTACTAGTAAAAGCGGTGGCTGATTCATAAAACGTTGGAACTGGGGTATTTTGTAACCTAACCAGTTTAGTAAATAGCTCCAGAAAATCACAGTTCCTACCAGAATAGCGCCTTCAGTAATCGATGTATAATTACTTGCCATAGCGTTTTGGGCAGCTTCAGCAAATAGCACAACTACGAGTAAATCAGTAATTCCTAGTGTTCCTAGTTGTCGGCTAGGAAGAAAACGTAGCACTGAGAACAGCGCTAAATAAACCAGTGAACCACGGATAATTAACTCAAAGATGCTGATGCTAGGAATGAAGATTGCCTGCCAATCGATAAAAAACCATTTTTCCATTAGCATTGATTTTCTTCTTTTTTCAATAGACTTCTGGAAAAATCCAGTATCAAGTTATTTATCTGTGATCTTATTTCATAAAACTAACTTTTATTAGAGGTTAAATACTTCAACATCTATCAGAGTTACAAACTTAGAATTCCAGTATTGAGAGATTAAAATCGCTGATTTTTTCTTCTCTGTTTTAAACGCTTGGGCTTCTTGAAAGACTGGAATAAGCGATTAATAAAATTAGAAGAGGGCTTTTTATTAGTAGACGATTGCCCCCCTTGAGCCTTGCCACTAGATTCCGTGTTATCAGATAAAGGTATGGCATGTTTAGATGGGGTTATGCCACTACCGTACCTTCTGGCATAAACTTGGGTAAATTCCGCTCCGAAAAAAAGAATCTGCGCGGCATAGTTAACCCAAGCTAAGATTACCACCAGTGAACCGGCTGCACCATAAGCTGAACCAAAACTGCCATTACCTAAATATTGTCCTAACAAAAATCTACCAATAGAAAACAAAAAGGAGGTGAGCATAGCTCCAATTAAAACATCACTCCAACCAATTTCGACATCCGGTAGAACTTTAAAAATGAGTCCGAACAGGAACGTAGTTATGGCAAAAGAGAGGATGAAATTGATAATCTGCCAGAGAAAATCCACACCTGGCACTAAGTTACTAAAGTATGTTAATAATGCTGCTAATGCCGTACTAATTACCAGAGAAACTAAAAGTAAAAAGCCAATACCTATCACCATTGCAAAGGACAAAACGCGTAGGCGAATCATGTTACTTACGCCACGTCCAGGTTTCGGTTTCACTTCCCAAATCGTGTTAAGGGAATCTTGCAACTCGGTAAATAACCCAGTAGCACCCACTAGGAGAACTACAATACTAATAATCGAAGCGATCGCTCCTGTTTTGGGTTTATTAGCATTCTGAATGGCTGTTTGGATAAATTCTGCACCATCTGGCCCGACTAAACCTTGAATTTGTCCAACGATTTGACCCCTTGCCGCTTCTTCTCCAAATACTGCCCCTGCGATCGCAATTACAATAATTAACAACGGTGCAATAGAAAAAATCGTGTAATAAGCTAACGCTGCCGCTAACCGTGAGGCTTTATCCTCACTCCATTCTTTGAATGTCTCTTGTAATAACTTCCAAATCGCCTGCAAATTCATTCAATCAGTCTCCTTTGGAGATGTCGCTTACTTCCTGATATATTGGATACTGATTTCATAAGTAGAAGCATCCTCCCAAGGGAGTTTGTGCAGCGTCCTGGGGGAGTAATTTAGAATTTCATAGTGATATGACAATGCGATAGCGCCAATTGGCGATAAGAAAGATGCACTGATGTTGATAATGTAGCAAAGCAACTGTTACCTAGAAGCAATGACTCAAACGGCAGCAATTACACAAGCAATAACCACTCTTCAGGATGCAGAAAATCGATTCGGTTTTGTCCGTGTTGAAGACGAGAAATTTTTTCCAGAGTGGTATGAGGGATTGTCTGAAATTACAGAAGCGGAAAAAGCTTCTGTGGATGTCGTGCGGCGCAGGTATCTTTATCACCGTGCCGGAGGTGATTTACTAGAAGGGACAGTTATATTGTTGTTAGTTTCACCAATACTTGCACTCTCTGGATTTTAGATCCTCCTTTCAGAATTAAGGCCGAATCATCCGTGGAACTAGTGCTAGATGATGGCGAAGAGATACTGCGCGGGCGGATTGCCGTTTTAGTGTTACAACAGCAATTGTGGGTGATGGTGTTAGAGTCAAAAAAAACCACGCTGTCAGTTTGGGCGGCTGTACCGCAAGCCCTAGCTTATATGATGGCTAACCCCAACCCCAGTAAACCTGTGTTTGGTATGGTGACGAATGGAGACGATATTTTATTTGTTAAAGTGACGCAAACAAATACACCACAGTACGATTTGTCAAGGGTCTTTGCTCCGTTTGCATCCGTGAGAGAACTATACGCCGTTTTGCAAATTCTCAAGCGTATTGGTCAGTTGATTTCTCCTACGTCTTAGAGGTTGTTTTAAAAGTATCAAGTTGTATAAAGATCCCCCCTAACCCCCCTTAAAAAAGGGGGGAACCGGAATCAAAGTCCCCGTTTTTAAGGCAGGCTGGGGGGATCTACTTGCTCATAGGTGTCAAGTTAGAGCCAGGGGGACTGGAATTCGCGGCTACACAAACAAAGTCTGCGGAGGCGGAGTAAAAAAAATCTGAAGTGCCTACTCTCGATTGAATATCTTAACAATCAAGAGCAGAGCATACGCGTTTACGCTTTTAACAAATAGATTAAGTCGAGCTTGGGGATGCCTACTTAGATGTAACGGCTAAACCAATGAAGTTACCTTTAGGTACATCGGCGATTTTAGTTGCAGTGCCAGTAGATAGGTTAATAGTGTAAAGAACTGAACCAGACAGTGCATAGGCAGTATTTTTGCCTTGTGCATCTGTAAAGATGTCGAACCCGCTTATCGGTGCAAAGTTAACACCAAGCTTGCCGATCGTTCTGAGAGTGCCATCATTGGGTGGGTTTTGTAGTACTAAAACATCAAGATCATAGTCAATGCCATAAAGTTGAGTTGATGTGGCTCCAGCAACCGAATTTATGTAAGCGACAGCGGTAATGTTGGGGTCAACTGTAGCGTTGACATCATCACTAGCATAAGCTACGGTTTTATCGACAGTAACCGCACCAGTATCTACATTGGTACGGAAGTTTTGGTCATTGCTACCTACTGTCCGTAAACGATCTGGTACGGGATTGAAGTCAAACCCTGACTGAAATCCTCCATCAAAGCTGCTAGATAGTTTGCTCACAAAGGTCGCCTGACCAGTTATAGAGTTGATGGTGTATATGTTGTCAGTATCTGTGACACCGTAAAGCAAACCGTTTGCTGGACGGAAGTCAATACCTTGTAAGTTGCCGTCAATTCCTTTGACTTTAATTGCTTTGGCAAATCCACTCGGATCTATATTTACAAGAGTATTATTTGAGGTCAAACCAATGAATCTTAAAGCAGACCATTTGCCTGTAACATTGATTTGAAGGATATCAGCTAATTTGGTAATCCCAACGTCAGCTAAAATTTTGTTAGCACTCAAGCCAAGACTTACAGTGGCTAAAGTAACTATAAGGGCAATTTTACGTGTGATAAAACCTTTCATTCTTAGCTCCAAGATAAGATTTTTTAATTTTGATTCAGCAATGATTAATCCTTTACTAAAAGGATTAATCATTGAAGCTTAGTGATAACTACAGCCTATGCTTAAATCCTTGTTTACAGGTTAATAGAAAATTAATTTTATCAAGATTATTTACACTTAACTTGTCAATAATGCACTTAAATAAGAGTTTATTTAATATTTTATAAAAAACATCCTACTTTTCCTACTTTTCCTACTTTCAAGTGTTGGCTCCAAGACGATACTGTGGAAGTTTCAAAATAGATGCGATCGCGCCACAATATTCTCTAGTTTCCAGCAAAATATTGAATTTTAAATTTGCAGTCTGTGATTCTTCTAAAGTCTTAATTTCTATAGAGTTTTGACTATGACTCATTTATTAGAATCATGGCTTTAGCCTTGCTGTTATAACTGCTGGTAACACGCACTATTTAACAGACTCAAGCCATAATAACAAAATTCCTACTGCATTCTATCGATTGTGCGATACTGAATCGCTTCTGCCACATGATTGGTTTGGCGTTGCATAAATGCGGGATGAATAGGCGGTTGAAACCATTGAAAACTCGTATCAAATTCAGCGAAATCATCCCATGATTCAGCAACGCCATTGGTTTTTAGCTCATCTTCTCCCGCTAAATCTGCAATAGTC
This sequence comes from Nostoc indistinguendum CM1-VF10, assembly GCA_019359215.1. Taxonomy (GTDB): domain Bacteria; phylum Cyanobacteriota; class Cyanobacteriia; order Cyanobacteriales; family Nostocaceae; genus Nostoc; species Nostoc indistinguendum. The sequence continues at coordinate 14,096 of JAHHHS010000165.1, forward strand.
CGCCCTACTTTGAGAATGCGATCGCTTGCTCTTGCCGATAAACCTAATTTTGGCGTTGCATAATAATGGGATGAATTGAGGTGCTCTACTATGCATTGCCCATACTGCGAGTCTGCTAAGATTAGAAAAAATGGTAAACGTCGAGGTAAACAAAATCACATCTGTGTTGATTGT
>JAHHHS010000068.1 GCA_019359215.1 Nostoc indistinguendum CM1-VF10
ATTTCAAAAAATTAATTTTTTGAAAACTTTTTAGCGTGACCCTTTATTTTCAACAACCAATTCTTATTGAGAAAAGTCATGCTATTACTCACTTTTAGACTTTTTATTTACATCGAACTCAGGTGAATCAGTGCGCTCGTAGAGTTCCCAGCCAATGGCCACAGTCTGCATTTGTGACCCGATAAATAAAAGTACACGCCCAATCGTAAATAGTCGATAGTCACGAAACCTCAGCGCTGCAAAAGGATCGTGTTGTGCAGATTCATCATTGGGGAGGTTTAATTTCCGTTTGCTCGAAGACATTTTTTAGTAGACCCAACCCTTCTTCAATATGGGAAATTTGCTCTGGTGTGAGATGATTCAGAAGCTCGGCAATATGAGCGCGAGTTTGGTCTTGGGATTGCTTTAAATTATGCCTTCCCTCGTCAGTCAGATTCAGAAGGACTCGCCGCCGTTCTTGGGGATCATCTATGCGTTGTACTAAGTTGCGCTGTACTAACCGTTCTGTGGTAGCTGAAGCTGTGGCACAGGTAACACCTAAGTGTTCCGCCAACTCAGATAGCGAAGCACCTGGATTGCGGTTGAGAAATGCTAGCGATCGCAACTGTGGTACTGATAAAGAAGCAGCACTATGAATCCGCATATCCGCTCGAATAAACCGCATCATTAATGGAACTGTCTCCATGACTTTGGCAGCACATTCTTCGGAAGTTGCACCCTGAGTAGGTTTATCGAGTTTCATAATGCTTAATGTTCTCCTGATTACATTGCTACCCGTGGATAAAGTCGTCCACAGATAAGGGTCAAGCCGATTAATGTTAACAAGAGAATTGTACAATCCCAACCAAAGCCATAGATACTAGTGCCGTTGACTAACATCGTTCCACGTAATGCATCTACCTCATAAGTCAAAGGATTGATGTGGGATAAAAACTTTAACCAGTTGGGCATTAATGAAATAGGATAGATAGCATTACTGGCAAAAAATAACGGCATAGTTAACAATTGCCCAATTCCTGTCATCCGTTCTCTGGTTTTCACCAGACAGCCAATGATTAACGAAAAAGTGCAAAAACAACCAGCCCCCAGCATCACAACTAGTAAGACTTGCAAAAAAGCTAAAAGATGCAGATTGAGTTGCACACCTAAGAAAAATGACAATCCATAAATAATAAATACTTGTGATAAGCAGCGTACCCCACAAGCCAAGGACTTACCCAAAACCATTGCTATACGGGGTGTCGGACTAGCCAAGAATTTATGTACAACTCCTAAATCTCGCTCCCAAATCAATGTCATCCCACCTGTAAAAATGGCGACAAACAATACACTCTGTGCCAAAATACCCGCCGCCATGAAGTCTAAATAAGGTAAATTCCCTGTGGGTATTGCTCGCAGACGAGAAAAGACTTGACCAAAAATCAGTAGCCATAATGCTGGTTGTACGGCGCGAATTACTAAATCAGTGGGATCGTGCCGGAGTTTTCGCACTTCCATTTCGGCAATTACCAGGGTTTTTGCGAATATCTGATTCAGTGCAGAGATGACACGATTAGTTCGGTGATATAGTTTTGTCTTAACCCAACCGTTGAGATGTACGTCTGGTTCTTGCTGTGTCACGGTAGTTGACTCCTCCTGATTTTAATTGGTCGCCTGTGTGGTGAATAAAGACATCATCCAAAGTTGCATTAGGTTTACCCAAAGCGGCTTTCAAGTCACTGGGTGCGCCTGTTGTCACAACTTGCCCTTGCTGCATAATCACAACTCGACTACACAGACTATCGGCTTCTTCTAAAAAGTGAGTAGTTAAAAAGATAGTTGTGCCATAATCTGCCCGGAGTTGTTGTACAAGTTGCCATACCTGATTACGGGCAATGGGATCTAGTCCCACAGTCGGCTCATCAAGGAATAAAATTCGGGGTTGATGCATAATCGATTGGGCAATTTCTAGCTTGCGAATCATGCCACCAGAATAGTTGCGTACCAAGCGATGAGCTGCGTCTTGCAAACCCATAAAACCAAGAACCTCTTGAATACACCTTTGTCGGCGGCTACGGGGAATGTCATACAGTTTGGCAAAGATTAACAGGTTTTCGTAACCTGTGAGGCTACCATCAGCAGATAGAGCTTGGGGTACATAACCTAATATTCGCCTCACACCAGCAGCCTGATGTGTCACGTCATAGCCTGCTATAGTTGCGTTTCCGGCACTGATGGGTAACAAGGTGGTCAACATTTTGATGACTGTACTTTTGCCTGCCCCATTAGGGCCGAGTAAGCCAAATATCTCACCCTGTTCTACAGTGATGCTTAAATCATCAACTGCGATAGCTTTGTCAAAATAACGTGTCAGTCCTTGGGTTTCCAAAATCACTGCTTGAGAATTATTAGGTAGTGATTTTGATACATCTGTATTTCCTGTAAATATGGTCACAAGTCTTACGCACTTTTAATATTTAGCTTATCTAAATATTAGTTTGCCATAATTCAGGGGGAAGTCAAGAGTCTGGATTTAAATTTGCGGATTCTGCTATTTCTAGGCGATTACCACCAGGATCACGAATGAAAAAGCGCTTGGTGAATGGTATGGGTTGGCCGTTAATAATTTCTACCCCATGTGCTTGGAGATGTTTTGCAAAAGCCTCCAAGTTGTCAACTTGGAAACAAATATGCCGTCTAGATACTGCATTATTAGCCTGCTGCTCTGTGCTGATATGGATTTGGATATTTCCTAGTACATACGATGCGCCACTATTAGTTTGCAGATCCTTTGGTTTAGTAATTTCTGTTAATCCTAAAACGCAATTTTATTTTGCTTTTCAGCACAATTTAATATAACTACTGTAAACCGTCCAATTTATAGTAGATTAAACTCAAGAGATATTAAGAGTAAATTATGATAGGAAAATTAGACGGTAAAGTAGCCATTATTACTGGGGCTTCTGCGGGTATTGGTGAAGCTACGGCCATTACCTTAGCAGCAGAAGGGGCAAAAGTGGTAATTGCAGCTAGAAGAAGCGATCGCTTGGAAGTATTAGCAAAACGCATCGAATCCAGTGGTGGGCAGGCTTTACCTATAGTTACCGATATCACCGACGAAACCCAAGCCAACAACCTCATCCACAAAGCAAATGCAGCGTTAGGGCAAGTGGATATATTAGTGAACAACGCAGGTGTAGCCCTCACAGGTAATATTCATGGTGGCAACACTTCAGACTGGCGGCGGATGTTTGATGTCAATGTCTTCGGATTGCTTTATGCTACCCATGCCGTCCTACCAATTTTCAAAGCCCAAGGCGGAGGGCATATAGTTAATATCTCATCAGTAGCAGGTCGTATAGCGCGTGCAGGTGTCGGCATATACAACGCAACTAAATGGGGCGTGAACGCTATTTCAGAATCCCTACGGCAAGAAGTTCTGCAAGATAATATCCGCGTCACTATCATTGAACCTGGTTTGGTGGAGACAGAAATCAATAATCATGTCACTGATCCTGTAGCCAAAAAGAATGTTGAAGAACGAATCAAGGCGATCGCACCATTGCAAAGTGAAGATATTGCCAGAGCGATCGCTTATGCTGTAACTCAGCCACCCCATGTTAATGTCAATGAAATTCTCATTCGACCAACTCAGCAAGAACGGTAATGAAAGAAAATAGAATCATCACTGGTTTTCACGCTCATGTCTATTACGATAGCGAAACTCGTGACATTGCCACCCGTATCCGAGAAGGATTAGGCGCTAAATTTGAAGTGCGACTGGGACGCTGGCATGATCAGCCCATTGGCCCCCATCCAAAATCAATGTATCAAGTTGCCTTTGCACCAAACCAATTTCCTCAAGTTGTACCCTGGCTAATGCTGAACCGTGAGGAGTTAGATATTCTTGTTCACCCTGAAACAGGTGATGATGTCACAGATCATACAGCACACGCTCTATGGCTAGGAAATAAGCTAGATTTAAATATCGATTTCCTACAACGAATCAAACCCAACGCCTCTTGATTATTAATTACCATAACGCTTGGGTGCTAAAGTCAGTCCATCTGCGTAGGTGTTAGCGTAGCGTATCGTGGAGAATCTAACCGTACTATTACGCAGAAGCAACTACGAGAAGCGTCTTCAAGAGTTGGCATCGCAATCAAACTTAAGTCTATGCGATCGTCTTGAGATAGTTTAGTGTTGAACTCATGAATGGAGATAGTAAGCCGTTTATTGTCGTAACTGCAAGAGTTTTTCTGGTTCGCGTAAAAATGCACAGATACTCGGAAAAACTTGGTGTTAGATTCAGCATTTTACCACTAGACATAATTTTTCGGATCTTGCGTTTACTGCTTATCTATGTGAATATTCTATCAGCAAAATACTGTAAATCACCGACTTTATCGTAGTATTGAATTTGCTTATAGCCTGAATGCACGTATGTTAACCAAGTATTTATTACATCGACTTATGAAGATTGTCAGCAACTTTCTTCAGAATTATGGAACGTGGAAAATTGGCACATTTGCCTTATTCTTTGCCTGCGGGTTAAGTTTGACTCTTGTTATATCTGCGTGTTCTCCTAACAACACAGTTAATTCCGCCACAACGCAGACAACAAATAAAGGTATTGTAGTTCGTATCGGCTATCAAAAAGCGGCGACTATTCTCAATGCTCTCAAGAATCGAGGCAGTTTAGGGCAAACTTTAACTGCTGCTGGTGCTTCAGTGACATGGGCAGAATTTCCCGCAGGCCCGCCTATGTTGGAAGCGATGAACGCAGGTAGTATTGACTTTGGCTATACAGGTGAATCACCTCCTATTTTTGCCCAAGCGGCAGGTACTCCCTTGCTTTATGTTGCTTATGATCCTTGGAGTCCTAAAGCTGAAGCAATTGTTGTACCGAAAAATTCACCAATTAAAAGTGTTGCTGAACTTAAAGGTAAAAAAGTTGCCTTTGCCAAAGGATCGAACACTAACTATCTTGTTTTCAAAGCTGTAAAAGCTGCCGGATTAAAATATAGTGACATCAAACCAATACATCTAACACCAGCAGATGCCCGTGCAGCTTTTGAAAGTGGTAACGTTGATGCTTGGGCAATTTGGGACCCTTACTTAGCAGCAGTTGAACACGATATAGATGTGAGAACTTTAACAGATGCGACAAATTTAGCACCAAATCGGGGTTATTATCTTGCTCGTCAAGAGTTTGTCAATTCTCATCCAGATTTATTAAAAACTCTTTTAGATGAAGTCACCAAAATAGATAAATGGGCAACAAATAATCCAGACGAGGTTGCCAAGTTCCTCGAACCAGAATTAGGTATTAAAGCAGCCGCATTGGAAATTGCTGAAAAGCGCCGGAAGTATGGCGTTTTACCTTTGACAGATGAAGTAATTACTCAGCAACAAAATATTGCCGATACTTTTCATCAAATTAAGCTAGTTCCCAAGGAAATTCAGGTTAAAGACATCGTTTGGAACGGTAACAAATCCTAAAAATTCCCTCCCTACTCTTTACTCGCCCAGTTCTAAAAGCTTATGGACATCAATACCCAACGGATAAAAACTGATGTACTTGTCATCGGTGGCGGTACAGCTGGAACGATGGCTGGAATTAAAGCCAAACAAGCAAATCCCGATGCGGAGGTGCTGATTTTAGAAAAATCTAACATTCGACGAAGTGGTGCGATCGCAATGGGTATGGATGCCTGTAGATGCTTATATAGTGGAAATGGATAGAGTCAAAGAACTTTATGATGTAGCTGTGAGCTAAAATAATGCCTATTTATAATTCAATTGGTCAACAATACTCAAAAACTCGTGTTACTGACCAGCGCATTGTCAATACATTAGTTAATTTACTTAATTTACCCAAAGATAGTATTATCGCTGATATTGGGGCTGGTACTGGTGGTTACAGTTTAGCACTAGCTAACCAAGGATTTATTGTTAATGCTATTGAACCTTCTGTAGTGATGCAAAAGCAAGCAAAAGAGCATCCACAAATTAAGTGGTTTACTGGCTATGCAGAAAATTTACCTCTACCAGGTAAGTCTGTTGATGGCGTTATCAGTATCCTGGCAATTCATCACTTTGTTCATCTTGAAAAAGCGTTTCAAGAAATGCAACGAGTTGTTAGACAAGGGGCAATAGTTTTGCTAAGTTTTGATATTAGGTTTGCTAAGAAAATATGGCTTTATGATTATTTCCCGTTTTTATGGGAAGATGCCTTACGATTTTTACCACTTAATGAACAGATTAATTTAATTCATACTAATACTAAAAGGCGTGTTGAAGCCATACCCCTTTTGTTACCATACGACTTATCTGATTTATTCGCAGCAGCAGCGTGGAGAAGACCAGAGTTATATCTTCAACCAGAAGTACGTGCGGGAATATCATCTTTTGCTTTAGCTAATCAAGATTTAATCAATAAAGGATTACAGTTATTGGCAGCAGATTTAAGTAGTGGCGATTGGGTAAAACAGTATGGTGATATTCGCAATTTGACGGAAATTGATTTAGGCTATCGTTTTATCCGCGCAACGCTGGATAACTAAATAATTATAATAGTCTTTGCGAGCAACTGGAATATTTTGTAACAAATCAACAAATAGAGCAACGTCTTGTTAAAATTCAAAGTTAGTTCAATTAGGGAGTAATAAATTTATGGCTTTAATCACATAAAGAGTAGAGGTTCCTGTCATTGTTGATGAATCTAAATGTTTAGAAAAATGCACTGCTTGTATTGAGGTTTGCCCCTTAGACGTGCTAGCAAAAATCCAGAGACAGGAAATTACATGAAATATGACGAGTGTTGGTTTTGTTTACCTTGTGAGAAAAAATGCCTAACTAATGCTATTACTGTGCAGATTCCCTTCTTATTACGTTAATTATTATTGGTTTAAAAGAATGAACAATGTCCTAAAATATTGGTTAGAGGTGCTGCGATCGCCTGATGTAAATGAGCGTATAGTAGCTGTCAAAACTTTACAACATCTAGGCGATGATGAAACAATCCATGCTTTAATCGTCGCCCTCAAGGATGAAAACATTAGCGTGCAAAAAATAGCAATATCTGCTCTCTGGAAGATTGCCAATCCTGTTGCTATCCCTCCTTTAATTGAATGCTTTAATTCAGTAAATGTAGATATTCGCACTGAAGCAGCTTCAGCTTTAAATGAGTTAGTTACGCAAGATGAATTACTACTTTTACTAGATAAGTTGCAAAATAATGATACCAATACACAATTAAATATTTTAATGCTTTTACGGAAGATTCATGATATTCAATCTTTGCCGGAAATTTTACCATTTTTAAAATCAGATAACCCTGAATTAAGAGAAGCAGCAATTACCACACTGCGATATATAAATCAACTAGAAAAATGTCCCCAAGCTTTGAATTTGATTTTGATGAATCAGTACTTGTGCGCCGATCTGCTGCTTTAACTTTAGGACATTTACAAGATTCAGAAGTCATTATAATACTTTCTCAAGCACTCACAAATGATAGTGACTGGCAAGTTCGTCGTAATGCATCTAAATCTTTAGCTATTCATGAAAATTATCAAGCCATTTCAGTATTAACAATCGCTTTAAATGATGAACATTGGCAAGTGCGGAAATCAGCAGCACAAGCTTTGCAAAAAATCCCAGATATTCAAGCTATGCCGAAACTAATTCAAGCATTAACAGATGAATATGCAGATGTCCGTAAAGAAGCAGTAATTGCACTTGGTAATTTAGCTCATCCTGCTGTTATTAACCCCTTGCAGCAAGCATTAGACGACCCCGATCGAGAAGTTTCCATCCAAGCGCAACGCGCAATTCAAAAGAATCAAAGAGATAAAAATTCTCTTCCCTAACCTCTAATCCATTGGAATTTGATAACCTTTAGCGAGGCGATTAGTCATGTTTGTAATAGCAGCAAAGCGATCGCCATCAATATAAATAAGCTAGGAATCGCTCCCTAGCTGAGATGAGATATCCATTCACTTAGCTAAACGCCGAGAATTAGTGATACTGATACTGATTTGTAAATCCTAGAGGTACGATCGCATCTTCCAAATCAGCTCCTAGCAAGTTTGCACCTTGGATATTGGCATTTGTGAGATTTGTTTTTTGTAAATCTGCCTTTTGTAAGTTCGCGCCTTGTAAATCAGCTCCTAGCAGGTTTGCTCCCTCTAAATCTGCATCAAATAAGTTTGCACCTTGCAGATTTGCTCCACTTATGTTTGCTTTGCTTAAATCTACTCCCTGTAAATTAGCTGTTGCGAGGTTTATTCCTTGTAGATTTGCTTTTTCTAATTCTGCTTCTTGTAGATTTACACCTGCTAAGTTAGCTGCTTGCAGATTTACATTGTCTAATTGCGCTCCAACTAGGTTGCATCCAACACATTCATTAGTTGTTAAGAGACGCTGAACATTTGCAGCTACACTATCTACTGGCAATACTGTTGGAGGCATGATAGCCGGAGCTACCATTGGAGTTGATGTAGATTCTGTAGGTACTGGTGATATCTCTGATTGAGCTAAAGCATAGGGCTGATCAAAAAGAGAAAATACCGTCAGAAGTAGCATAAATGCAGAAGTCAAAAGCCAAGAAGTTATTTGTTTTGAGTTTAGATTATTCATTAAATTCATTCCTATTGAGTATGGTTTTTTTGTTTTGTTTAACCTTAATTTTACTTTAATACTAATCAATTGCTAAAATCAAACACTATTGTTTTCCATAACCATAAATAAAAATAATGATAAATTTTAACTAGATAATTAAAGTGTAGGATTGCATTTTATATGAATTTTATTTATTAAAGTGTATTTGTATCATTTCAAACAATTGCCACTTTTGTTAACTTCCAATCTGTCTCGATTTACCCAGCGATTAACGAACTCATTTTTATTTTTATGCACTTTTACTTGCACTTGCTTAGAGCCTAATTTGATGACTTCGGCAGGAATTCTTTGGGTATGTTCTGAGTCAGCACGAGCTTTATAAAGCCAGATAACTTTTTGCCCAATGAAATAGTCAGTATTTACGTTTAAGTGTAATGCTTCATCTGCCCAAGAGGGGGCAGAAATTACTAAATTGATTAAAAAAATTAAAATCATTAAAGTGATTTTGATAGTTGTCATGTCTACAATTTATTTGAAAAGCATTGCTAGATTAGGTACAAGTTGATAAGTTCCACTTTTAACGATGATGGATAACCCTAAGTATATTAAGACAAACGGAAATACCTTCCGACCATAGCGACTAAATACGGAAGCCATTACAGGATTCCGAGTCAGATTGTAAGAGAGAAAGCACCAGAATCCAATTGATACATAGAAAACACACAAAATTACTGCCAAGCTAGGAACATTACTACTAGCGAATAATGGAACATAGATACCAATATTATTTCCACCATTGGCAATAGTAACAGCAGAAACACGATAGGTTTGAGGGTCTTTTAGAGTTGCTAATAAGCTCTTTTTATGGCGTTTATATTTGATTGAATGGTCAAAATTTACTGATACAGTTTGTACAATATCTTCTTGCTGTTCTCGGCTCATCAGATGGCTGATACCAATTATAATTGGGAGAAGCCCTAATAATCCAATCCATGATTCCGGAAGAAGTAACCCACCGAAAAAACCAGGTAGGCTAGCCATTACTAATGTAGTGAATCCGACAAATTCGCCAATAATAACGTGTTTTGGACGAAATATATGATTTACTTTTCCAAAAAAAGCAGTCAAATATAAATTGTCATCAAATGTGGTTGCGAAAGCCGCAGACATACCAATAAATAATGTACTAATTAGCCAAGTCATATTTTTCTCTACAACTATTTAACAAAATTTTTTCAGACAATAATTGGATCTAGCCATTAATTACAAATGTAACTTTGTTCTTCAACAGGTAAATTGAGTGGCTGATGAATTTAATATTATGCTCTAGCTCAGATAACAGCAAATACTCTTTCTTTTTAAAACGATAAAATAAATTTATTGAATAAAAAATCAAAAGCACCAAGCAATGGGAATTACCTGGTGCTGGTGCAAGCAAGATATTAATATTTGGAATAGTCAAGCATCCAACTTATTGAAAAATTTTGTTCTTCAATACTTTCTGCTTGAGTGAAGTCGGCACTAATGGAGATAATCTTAGCCCCTAGGATGGGTAAGGATTGGATATCAGCTACAGCTTTCTCTAATCTTTCTGGATTGCAAGCAGCAATTACTACATTCACGCCTTCACTTACGCTGATTTTAGTGATTGAGTTAAGCTGTTACGCATTTAACTTGAACATTTACATGAAGGCTGATGACCGATGACTGATGACTGATAACCGTTAACCGTCAACAGTTAACAGTTAACGATCATAAAGAGTGTTTATACTTTTTTAGCGCGCATCAGCTTATGAGATAAACTACTATAAATTGATGGAATTCCCGCAGTTAACTTAAATAAGAAGTTATCATAAATCATTCTAAGGAAGCAAGCTACCTGATGACTCAAAAAGCAGAATTCTCTCGATTTGTTCTAGCTTTCATTGCTGGATTTATTGCTGTGCTGGTATTTCACCAAGGCTTGCTGGTGCTGCTTCATGCAATTAACTTTGCGCCCCGTCCACCTTTTCAAACCACACCTACACAGCCTTTTGGTATACCCCAATTTCTATCAGCTGCTTTCTGGGGAGGAGTTTGGGGTTTAGTGTGGGCGACTATTACAGTGGGTTGGCAAGTAAATAGAAAATATTGGATAGCATCGCTAATTTTTGGTGCTGTTGCTCCGACATTAGTGGCTTGGTTTGTAGTTGCACCATCGAAAGGTCTACCCATTGGCGGAGGTTGGCAACCAGCTGGAATCATTACTGCCTTATTAGTCAATAGTGCTTGGGGAGTGGGAACAGCTTTATTATTCAGTTGGTTTGTGAGCAGGCAAGTATTAAATCGCTAAATATCAAACAGAATAACGGAGGCAGATATAATTCCTAATACTCTACGGGAAGCAAGCTATGTAATTCGTAATTTAGAAGATTTCTATGAAAGGCTACGTCTACGGATAAAGCCTTCTCCACTTAACAGTGCAATTCCTAATGTGACAATCCCAATCCCCAGGCTTTGAATCAAATTTAAAGTTTCACTAATTGCGATCCATGCGACTAATACTGTTAACGCTGGACTGCTTGCACCGATAATAGAAGCCTTAGTTGCACCAATCATGCGAATTCCTATATTATTGAATGTGTGCCCTATAAAACTGACTACACCCGAAAAAATACTACCAATCCACAGGGGTGTCCAATCCAATTGAGTGCTGGGAAGTGGCCAAAATAGTAAGCTGATACCAGAAAACAGTAGGGTGCAGGTGAAACTAATCCAGGTGAAAGGAACTGGATGGAATTTTTCTAAACATTTTTGCGCTATGACTTTATAAAAGGCGTAAACAACCCCAGAGCCAACACTGGCGAAAATGCCAGTAGTAATGGTGTCACTACTGTAAGCAGCAGAAGATTGAGGAATTGTAAGTACACTACCCCCTAAAATAATCACCATCACCAGCCAACGGAAGAGTGTAGGACGTTCGCCAAAAAACCTCCAAGCAAGCAACGCCGTAAATACAGGATAGGTAAAGAAGAGGGTCATGGCAATGCCAGTAGGAATTAAGCCAATACCAATGTAGAGTAAGGCAATATACACAAACATTAATACCCCACAGCCTAATGCTTGGAGCAAAACATCAGTGCGTTCGCGGCTGAATAACTCTCGAAATTCTTTACCACCAGATGGATATAACTTGAATGCTAGAGATGCCATAAGTGGAACCACTAGTAGCATTCGCATGAACATGAGCAATAACGAGTTCTGCAAATCCGGTTTAACGTATCCACCGAGTAAAAATAAACCCAGTACGAGATGTTCTGAAAACAAAACTCGCACAGCGACATTGTGAAACGATAAGACGAAAGCGGATATAAGAACCGTCAGAATGCCCAACTTGCTAAAAAGGTTTCTAAAGGACAACCCGATTGTATTGCTAAAACCACTGTTTTTTTCTGGTACTGATTTTTCTGTTGTCTAGCAAATGCTTAGTGTCTTTGTGGTTCAAGATTTTTGACCACAAAAACGAGGGCAGCCGTGTAGGTGGGTTTCCCGGCTTGTAGACGCGTAGCAGCTACTCTACTCTCCAAGGAGTACCTGCAAGGTACAGACTGCCCGTACAAGGGTAAAACCTTTTTTACCTTTTCTAAACTAAAGCAGGTTCACGTCGGTTATAGGCAGAAGAATCTCCTTTGATGGCTTCACTTTGTTTACCATCGATACTAACTGGAATATCGCCAACGATTGTTACACGCTGAACATGACGAGGTTGATTGCCGTAGTCTGCGATCGCATAATGTTGAGTAGCACGATTATCCCAGAAAGCTACATCTCCTACTTGCCAACGCCACCGCACTGTATTTTCGGGACGAGTAATGTAAGCCTGCAACAATTTCACAATTTCATCTGATTCATTCTGTGATAAACCACGCAGGCGGCGCACGAAACCACCGATAAATAATCCCCGTTCACCGGATTCAGGATGAACGCGCACTACTGGATGTAGGGTTTCGTATACGGTAGAGGTGAAGACTTCTCGATAAGCACGGACTTCTTCGGGAACATCTATTACAGCTGCTGCATAGTCGTAAGCGTTGCTGTGTATTGCCCAGAGTTGGTCAGCGAGGTTACGCAAATGGTTTGGTAAATCTTCGTAGGCAGTCACGGAGTTTGCCCAAATGGTATCACCTCCAGATGGGGGAATCACCAAGGCTCGTAAAATAGAACCTAGAGGGGGACGGTCTACAAATGTGACATCGGTGTGCCAGGTATTAGCACGGCTTACAGTTCGTCCATAATTTAGGTCAAGAACTTCTGGGTTGTCTGGAAGTGATGGGACAGTGGGATGAGCTGTGGTGACTTCTCCAAAGCGACGGGCAAAGGCTACTTGTCCATTAGCATCGAGATTTTGTCCCCGAAAGAAGATGACTTTGTGTTTAACTAAAGTTTTACGGATATCACTGATGATTTCGTCGCTAAGGTTGCTGCTCAGGTCAACACCAATGATTTTTGCCCCAATACGTCCGGCGATTGGTTTGATGTCAAAGTATTGTGAACCCATAATATAATATGTATTTCTCCAAGTATTATTGTTGTGGAATCAGGACAAGAACGCATCTATGCAGGGTAAAAAACGAATGTCCGTAGTTCGATGCTTTCTCGTGGAGGGGCATCTGCTGGGCTGGTCGGGTCTTCAAAAGCTGTGTGAGCTGCAAAACGCGCTATCCCCTCTTCGGCAGAGTCGAAACATTTAATAAATAACGCTTCATCTCTGTGCATTTGCGGGAAATAGAACCATTGATGTTGGGAATTATACGTAACTGAGTAGGTTTCGCCGACGCGATCACGGTACACCAAATCACTTGCTACAAGGTCTATGGGGGCAATACTTTGGGCATCACATACTGCTAACGGTGATTCTTGGATTGGTTGGGCGATCGCTCTCCAAACATTAATAATCGCAAAGCGTTGTTGCAATAGAGTATCAATATTATCTATTCCCCGCGCTGCTAATTCTCGACGGGCGCGAATGTAGCCAGATTTAGCGGTGAAGTCGTTGTGTACCCGCTTGGCAGGTTCTTTAATATTATTTTCACCAGGCTTGGACTGACCAGCGTTACGCAAGGTATGATCGAATATCACCACCTGAGTTGCACCCGTCACATCTTTTAATAATTGCTCTGCTTCTGGGTAGTAAACACGGCGTACTTCGTCTTCGTCATAAAAGTTACTGACATGAGTCTGATGCCTAGTAAATGCAAATCCTTCTCGATCTAACAAGATATTTTTAGAGATAGAGCGAGCATTATAGATTGGTAGTTTGTGTGTCTGATGAGTTCCATTCGAGCGGGGAATCCCTGCTGGTGGTTCATAAGTGTAGTTAATCAGTTTTTCTGCCATCGGAATTAGGTAAGTGAGGTTAGCTTCTACGGATGGCAAATTCTGAGAAATCGGTCTGTCGAGAACTTGGCTATCTAGGCTCATAGTTTTTGTCCTGATTGTTTGACCCAACTTTTGATAAAAGTCGGGAAAAGGTCAATTTCAATTCATTGCGTGTTGAAATCATGCACCTTCCCCCACCTTCTGCCTTACTTTTGAGCAGCACCAACGGGGGTAGGTTGACCGAGAACTTTGGCAAATCTCTGCACGTAGTAATCCACAGGATTTGCTACTACTTGAATTGAATCGCGATCGCGCACAGCATTCCACCATGTTTGCAAACGGGGTGTTTCTGTTGGTAGGGCAAAACTGCGGAAGTGATCCAAAACGGGTAAGCGTTCAAACCAAGGATAGAAGCTGATATCCACCAAACTAAACTGATCCCCTAACCAGTAAGGCCCATTTCCAGATAACTTAGCTAATCCTTCTTGCTCAATATACAACAGCGCTTCTGTGAACTCTCGTCGTCCCTGTTCTTGTTCTTGGGCATCTTTACCACGTAAGAACTTGCTAAATGCAGGTACAAAGCGAGTATTGGCGTAGTCAATCCAGATGCGGGTGATCGCCTTCTGTGCGGGATCATGAGGTAATAACGATGGTTCTGGAAAAACCTCTTCTAAATATTCATTGATAATTGCAGATTCATAGAGTTCAACATCTCCATGCTTAATCGCTGGAACTTTGCCGTAGTGGGAAATCTGCGTGTAACCATCTGGTTTGTTTTGTAAATCAATTTCAATCTGGGTAAAGTCATTACCTTTTTCTAGCAACACGACACGCGTGCGTTGAGAGAAAGTAGAGGCTTTAGCAAAGTAAAGTTGTAAGTTGCTCATGGAATGCTTTCCTTTGTAAATATTGCGTTACCAACTGTTTGGAATTGCAAGAAGCGAAATGCTTGAGTAGCAGGTATTTATCTATCCTAAAAACTATATTACTGTTTATCAGTCGTTTTACCGTATTTTAAACACATCATACAATCTTTCCGAAAGGAAAAGTCCTTCTGAATATAAATTTATGTATACCTAATTTTTAGGTTATCTAAATAAAATTCAAATTCTTAAATTTATACTACTGTAATTCGACCGACATAAAGTAGAATAACTCAAGCGCTTCTTTTGGAAGGAACAGAAAATGCCCCAAATAAAGATATATAGTGCAGTCGTTTGTCCTTATGCTCACCGTTCGCGCCTAGTACTCCAAGAAAAAGGCGTTGACTTTGAATTGATTGAGATTAATTTGCAGAACAAGCCTGAAGGATTTACTAATATTTCGCCTTATGGCAAAGTACCTGCGATTGCACATGGTGATCAACGAGTGTGGGAATCAGCAGTAATTAATGAATATCTCGATGAGGTTTTTCCCAATCCGCCACTACTACCCAGCAGTCCCATTGCTAAAGCACAAGCGCGGATTTGGATCGATTTCGCCAATACCAGATTAGTTCCAGCTTTTTCTACTCTCTTACGTAGTCCAGATGTCTCACAGCAAGAAGCAGCTAAACAGGAACTATACAAACATTTGGAATTTATTGAAAAAGAAGGTTTGAGAAAACTATCGCCAGAAGGCCCTTACTGGTTTGGTAAATCAGTTAGTCTAGTCGATTTCACCTTTTATCCTTGGTTTGAACGCTGGCCAGCACTTAAGCATTATCGCGGCTTTGCCATACCTACTGAATTTACCCGTCTACATCAGTGGAAAAAGGCTTTAAAGCAGCGTGATTCTGTACAGGCGATCGCTAATAGCAAGGAGTTCTACATAGAGCGCTATGCTAGATTTGCTACTCCTGTAGCTGCTTAATGCTATAACTGTCCTGAAAAAAGTTGGCTGTCGAAACTTAAACCTCAACAGTCAACTCTTGATTATCTGAGTATCATTCCACTAAAACACTCAGCAAAATAGGCTTTTAATTAAAATTATCAAAGTTTCCTGACTTTATTTCTCATCAGTAAATATGACTAGATGTGAAATCAACCTTCATTTTGCAAAAAAATGCAAAATTACTTGTCTTTTATAGCTAACTATGCGAAGCTACTAAGATAGAAAAGTACTAAAACACTACCGACTTACCGTATTTTAATCTGATAACTGAAATCAATCTTGTTAAAGCTAGCCCGGCTATAGCAGGAATATGCTTGGTAGTTCAGTCCTGAAGCTTTCATAACAATATATATGGTTAATTCAGTGTTATCCCAAAAGTGTTGTTTATTCGCCAGTTGATTGTATTTTCTAAACTTACAACTTATTTAACAAAGACCGAAATTTTCAGAATTGATAGAAATCAAAATATTGACTGCTGGTTTTTCAAAAAAGCCGTGTTCCATCCAGCCAGTAGAGAATAAACAGCCGACACAGCATAAAAATAGGAGATTTTGAGATGGTATCTGCAACGCGTGGAATGTATTTGCAACTAGAAGGGTTAACAAAGTCTTTTGGGAAGAAGACTGTCTTACAAGAAATTGATTTAGACATTAAACCAGGAGAATTTGTGGCTATTGTTGGCCGCAGTGGATGTGGTAAAAGTACACTGCTGCGTTTAATTGCTGGGTTAGATGAACCGAGTGCAGGGGGTGTGTTGCTGAATAATCAAATTTCCCTTCAGCGTACAAATCCCACCGTGCGGATGATGTTTCAAGATGCGCGACTTCTGCCTTGGCAACGCGTGTTATCAAATGTAGAGTTAGGGTTATTTGGTTCTAAGTCGAAAGTTTACGCCAAACAAACAGCTTTGCAGGTCTTGCGTGCAGTGGGTTTAGAAGACCGTGCTAACGAATGGCCATCTGTTCTCTCTGGTGGACAACGGCAACGGGTAGCGTTAGCCAGAGCCTTGGCAAGTAAGCCTTCTTTGATGCTTCTAGATGAACCTTTGGGTGCTTTGGATGCTCTAACCCGGATTGAAATGCAGCAATTATTAGAAGAATTGTGGCAAGAGCAAGGATTTACGGCATTGTTAATCACCCATGATGTAGAAGAAGCCGTGGTGTTAGCAGACCGAGTAATATTGATTGAAAACGGTCAAATTGGTATGGATGTAAGAATCAATCTGCCACGTCCAAGAGCCAGAGGCAATGCAGAGTTTGCCCAGCTGGTTGAGAAGATTTTACAACGAGTAATGGGTGAACGCGATCGCCTGCCTGAATATGCCCTAAATTCTCAACTTAGATATTCTAACTAGAATTAAATACTGGGAATTGCGGATAGAACTATACCTCTTTGTGTTGAGACAAATCCTAACTTTCACCACATCTACCCCATCCCCATTTCCCATTTCCTTATCCGATCACAAGCATAACAACTAGGTTATCGCACAACTAGTAAAGTGTTGGTTTGGATATCACTACAAGTACGTTTGAAATCATGGGAACCCGTTCTACGGCGAACAAATACGGGTTTGATAGATATACGTACTTTCACGCTTCACGACCCTATAGATTATAAATTGCGTGATATTGGCAATTGGGTACTTAATCAAGAATTACCTGTTGTAACGCAATATTCCTAAAGTTTCCGCCACAAGATACCTCAAATCGGTTGCTTAAGGTGGTTTTACCCACCTTACTTCCTTTCTTTGAAATTTCAGGCAAAGGCGCAAAGAAATAAAGTTATGAATCAGAGAAAATCTAAAGTTATTGTTAGTGCGGCTAGTAGACGGTCTTTTTTGTTACACACTGGTATATTTACTGCAAGTAGTGTTGTAGCAGGGGCAGTGGGTTTAAAGTTTTCTGCTGAAAAAGGTCAAGCACAGGAGAAAGTTTCTTCAGTTAACAACAAGCTCACTGAAAAGGCTTATCGCATACGTGTTGCCGCAGCAGAGGCCAATCGTCAAGTTCCCATTGCGCCTAATCCTACTAATGGCGATGAAGAACGGTATCCCAACAAAATCGGCTCTGACACTAGGGGATTACCACACAACAAGTTGGGTGAAGTTGATCTTAAAGCCTATGACTCTTTAACGAAAGCAGTGACGACCCAAGATCATGATGACTTTGAAAAAGTCATTTTGGGTGGTACCAGAAAACTAGTTAATGCTCAGGGACCTCTCGCAGCCAGTTTAGAAGGATGTCATGGGGTGCAGATAGCAGTACCGCCACCACCAACTCTAGCTAGTTCAGAACGCGCTGCTGAAGCTGTGGAAATTTATTGGCAAGCGTTATTGCGGGACGTACCTTTTCATAAACTACAAAATAACACCGATGATCCTCTGGTATTGGCCGCTGTTGAAGAACTAAACAAGCTGGCGACATTCAAAGGGCCAAAACAAAATGGACGTGTGACTCCCCAAAGTCTGTTTCGCGGTACTGTCACTTACGTTGATCAAAATGACAAATCTGGTAGGACGGCAAAACACGTTACTCCATCAGGGGTATTAATAGGGCCTCACATTTCCCAGTTTGCTTTACTGAATATTCCTTGGGGAGTTCAGTTTATTCCGCCTGTGATTCGGACGGCTCTCCCTGGTAATGACTTCCTGACTGATTATGAAGAATGGTTGAATGTGCAAAATGGCGGTACTCCTAAATCTATTCAATATGACCCAGTGCGCCGTTATGTATTCACAACTCGTGACCTATCGGAATTTTCCCATGCGCCTGGAGCAATATTCTCCGGTGCTGCTCTAATTTTGAATACAGCTCGCAACGCCGACGATCCTTTGAGTAGTGGTATTGGCGCACCCTTTGATTCAGGCAATCCCTTTGTTAAATCAAAGACTCAACAGGGGGGTAATGGGTCATTTGGACTCGGACATTTAGAAGCCTTACTGCATCTGGGTAGATCCCGCGCTATTAGGGCTGCATACTGGCAGAAGTTTTATGTACACCGCACGCTGCGCCCAGAAGCCTATGGCGGACTCATCCACAACAACATTGTTAATAAAACTAAAAATCCGATTCATGGAGATATATTAAACTCCCAAGCTCTAGCGCAGAGTTTCAGCAAATTTGGCTCCTATCTTTTGCCGCATGGATACCCGGAAGGTTCGCCCATCCATTCATCTTATGTTGGTGGTGCAGCTGCGATCGCTGGTGTCAGTGCCACATTATTAAAAGCCTACTTTGACGAAGATTTTGTCATCCCTAATCCTGTAGTTCCTGATCCTAATGACCCCACGAAGGTAATTCCCTATACAGAAGAGTCTTTAACAGTGGGTGGCGAGTTGAACAAATTAGCAGCTAATTATACCCTTGGTCGTAGTCATGGTGGGATTCACTGGCGAACAGATGGTTCTGCTGGCTTGGCTTTGGGTGAAGAAATTGCCATCAGCATTCTTAAAGATGAAAGATTAGGTTACAACGAAAAATTCAATGGCTTCACATTGACAAAATTTGATGGAAAAAAAGTTACAGTTTAAATTTTGAATTTAACAACTTGCTTAATAATTAGAGGCTAGTTAATTAATGGAAGATTTCAAATATAAATTTGCATCCTCGAGCCGCCGACGCATGACTCGTCGTCACGCCTTGTTGGCATTTGGCTACAGTTTAGTATTGTCTACTACGCTATTTAGTTGTAGTAATTCACCAGATAATTCTCAACAACAAGCAACTTTATCTGCATCTAATGTTACCACTAGTAATGCTGCGGATAAGGTAATTATAATTGTTCGTTCTAAGCAACTTACTGCCCTAGCTGTTTTAGAACAAAAAGGTATTCTAAGAGAACGATTAAAACCTTTAGGCTATAGGGTAGAATGGCCTGAATTTCCTGCTGGGCCACAACAACTTGAAGCTTTAAATGCAGGCGCACTTGATATTGCTTCGACAGCTGAATCCCCTCCTATTTTTTCCCAAGCAGCTGGCGCACCTCTTGTATATTTAGCTGCTAATTCTAGTGATGGGAGAGCAGTTTCACTATTGGTTCCTAAAAACTCCCCCATTCAAAGTGTAAAAGATTTAAAAGGGAAAAAAGTAGCTTTTCAAAAAGCGTCAATTGGTCATTATCTCATAGTCAGAGCTATAGAAAAAGCAGGACTAAAGCTCAGTGATATAGAGTCAGTTGGTTTAGCGCCTCCAGATGCTAACGTGGCATTTAGTCAAGGTAAAATAGATGCTTGGTTCATCTGGGAGCCATTTGTTACCAGAAATGTCCAAAATAATTCTGGGCGAGTTTTGGTTGATGGTGGTAACGGTTTGCGAGATACTAATAACTTTATATCTACAAACCGTAAATTCTATGAAGAAAATCGGGAAGTAATCAAGGTTTTTTTAGACGAAGTACAAAAAGCCCAAACATGGGCTAAGAATAATCCTAAATAACTTGCCCAATTACTGGCAGAAACAACTCAACTCGATCCACCGACATTAGAAGTGATGCACGATAAATATGATTTTACGCTCGTACCAATTACTGAAGTAATTATTAATAAACAACAAGAAGTTGCGGAAAAATGGTACAACTTAGGACTCATACCTAAGAAGGTAAATGTCAGAGATGGCTTTTTAACACCTGAACAATATGCCGAAATTACTCCCAAAGAATTGCTGGCGAAAAACTAGCATTTAGGGGGGTAAGCTTAACGAGTAGTCGTCCATTTAGTTAATCCACCCAATTACATAGCCTTATGAAATCCATTTCTTCTACTTCTAGAGATTTTTCTGCAAGACATACAAAAAATAAAAATAAACTTCAAGTGTTTTTGTTAAAAAGTCGCTATATTCAGATATTAATCCCTTGGGTCGTACCCATAACAATCATTATTCTTTGGCAGATCCTTTCTACTATTGGCTTTATCCCCACAAGAATTTTACCTGCTCCATTAAGCGTAGTCATTGCTGCAATTAATTTAACTAAAAGTGGTGAACTATTTAGACACATTAGTATTAGTGCCACACGCGCAATTACAGGTTTTTTAGTCGGAGGAGGTATTGGTTTTGCTTTAGGCTTGCTCAATGGCATTTCTACTCTTGCCGAAAAACTTTTAGATACATCTATACAAATGTTGCGTAATATACCTAATCTGGCTTTAATTCCCCTCGTGATTTTGTGGTTTGGTATTGGGGATGAAGCTAGATTATTTCTTGTTGCATTAGGTGTTATGTTCCCTATCTATTTAAATACTTTTCATGGGATTCGCAGTGTTGATCCTGGATTAATTGAGATGGGGAAAGTTTACGGCTTAAATTATTGGGGTTTATTCTGGCGAATTATTTTACCAGGATCAATTTCTTCTATTTTGGTTGGTGTACGCTTTTCTTTGGGGATTATGTGGTTGACACTCATTGTAGCTGAAACTATTGCGGCTGATTCTGGTATTGGTTATATGGCAATGAATGCTAGAGAATTTATGCAAACTGATGTTGTGGTGTTGAGTATTTTTCTATATGCATTGTTTGGAAAACTGGCAGATGTCATTGCTAGAAAGTTAGAAAAATCTTGGTTGCAGTGGAATCCCAGTTATATGAAAGGTTAATTATCAAGTGTTATTAAGAAAAAACTAGAACAACCCCTATTTCTTGAAGAAGTTGGGGTTTTGTTTTTGTGATTATCTCAACTCTAGATGAAAAAGAGATAGAAGTGTAATTAATTGTGGCAAAAACCAAATTAGGAGTCTTATATTTTGACGAAATTAGATAATATATAATATAATCTACATTAAGTCTATCGAATTAGTGACTTTTAGGTTACTTAGTAAATCAGGAGAAATCATAATGACATTAGCCCAAAATATTAGTATCCAAAACAATAAGAGCGTAAAACCTGATTCTTTGTGGAAGATATCACCTCTAGGAACATCCGTGTTAAATCGGCTGTGGTGGCATATTAATGCTTATACGACTGTTTTAGGAATTATGCTACTGAGTGTTGCTAGCTTAGGATTTTTATATATGCATTACTCTGGGCAAAAGTTGGCTCAAGTTTTCCAGAAAAATACTGTTTTAAAACAAGAATGACTATATTAACAAGCTTACGGGCTGTATCTTACTTAGCTCCTAATTGGTTTGGATTATATCAGGCGATCGCAGCTTATTTAGGTCGTGTTTTACAAGTAGAAATCCAACTACATCAAGGTGAATGCGATCCCCTCCAAGACCCTCTATTATTTCAAGACAAAATAGACCTAGCTTTTATTTGTGGATTACCACTAATTCGCTACAATCAAGTGGTTTTAGACCAATTACAGCCATTAGTTGCACCTGTGATGCAAGCATCCCGGTATGATAACTGTCCTATTTACTATGCAGATATAATTGTCAAGGCTAATAGTAATATCAAAAAGTTTGCCGATTTGTCAGGGAAAACATTTTGCTATAACGACTCTGGTTCTAACAGTGGCTATAATTTACCTCGTCACTGGTTGAGTCAAGAAAAATATCCACAAAATTTCTTTGGAAAAACTATAGAATCAGGTTCTCATCAGCGTTCAATTCGCTGGATAGTTGAGGGGCTGGCAGATTGTGCAGCCATTGACAGTGTAGTGTTAGAACAAGAATTACGTGATGTTCCTGAATTATCACAGCATTTGCGTGTGGTGCAAGTGATAGGGCCTTCTCCTATGCCACCATTAGTAGTAGCACAACGTCTAGGCATTCCCTTAATTCAGCAAATGCAATTGGCGCTACTCCAACCAGATGCAGAGTTGCAAGAAGTTATGAAAAAGTTTGGTGTTAGGCGTTTTGCCGCAGTGAAGTTAGAACATTATCGGGTACTCGAACAGATTTATAAAAAGGTATCCTCAGATCTTGCACCTGGAAATATGAATGTCAATTCCATGACTAAGTGCTAAAGGTCGAAGCCGTTCAATATCCAGTAGTAATAAAGACAAGACTAAATGAGGTAGAAAAGTAGAGAGTGCAAGAAAAGCAGCTTGACCCCAATCCAAAGAATGAGGTGAACAGGATGAAAGATACGTCCAATATGCTAATAAATAGGCAGTAATGGACAAGACTAACCAACGATAAATTCCTAAAAGAGTGCCTTGTCCAAATTTATCTAAACCAAAGCGATGTTTAGCAGTTTTAAACTTCATTTTCTTGTTCCTGGTTAATACTGATAGTTTTTATCAGGTGCAAGATATGAGTATCGGAAAAACCCACTCTTTTTAAAGATGGGATAAGAGATGCCCAACGCCGTTGACGGTTGACGGTTAACAGCCAACAGTCTTTCGTGTTGTCCCATCCCCTTTTAACGTGAGTTCGATGAACCTCTCTCTCCCAGCCTCCCTCTCGGAAACGGAAAGGGAGGAGCAACGAAAAATTCAGCTTTTTGCTCCCCTCTCCGTGTCGGAGAGGGGTTGGGGGAGAGGTCAAATAAGACTTGTCGAACTCACGTTAATCAGGCCGTAATGCCATAAACCCAACTCTGCTTTTGTGTCCACAACACAGCATCATGATAAATTTCCTCAAATAAAACTCGTTGTGCATGGCTCCCTCCAATCTCATACAAGCGTGGTAAAACCAATTTGAGTTCGGTAACAGCTGTGTTAAAGTCACCTTTGGCATGAGCTACCATACCTCTAGCTGCGGGAATCGCTACCTCTAACCAACTCTTTTGCAAAAAGGGATTGATACTCAAGGCATGATAATGCATACTCTGAAGCATCTCATTTACCCAATCAGTATGTCCGGCTTTGGCAAGGGCATAGACATAATGCAAGTCCTGGAATGGTAATGCGTGTTCATCAATACGGCTGTAAAGATAAGGAATGATACTTTGCCAACGTTTTCCTACATTTACCCCACGTAATTCCAGACGTAATAATAATGAAATTGCACCTACTTGGTCTTTAGGAGATTGTTTATTTGCACGTTCCCAAATGTGGTTATCGTAGAGTTTGAGAACTTTTCGGTAGTTGTTTTGCTCCAAATAATACAGTGCAATGTGCCACCAGTTATGGGTATAAAGCATAGAATTGCAGTTTTTCCAAGTATCTGCAAAACTCTCCATCCAAGCTATACCTTCATTGACTCTTCCTTGAGTTTCCATCACATGAGCTAAAGCATGGTGCGCCCAAGGATCATATCTATTTAAGGCGATCGCCTCACGTGCCATTTTTTCTGCTGCTTCTAATTGGTGACATTGTTCTAAGCCAAAAGCCACCATGCCATATAAATAATGTTGTTGGGGATTGCTAGGTAAAACTTTCTGGGCAATTTTCAGTAATTTTTCTTTTTTGCCTGTATAAAAATAGTGATACTGTCCCTGCTGGACTGATATTAAATCACGAGGAAATTTGTTGGTAATCTGTTCATGAAAGGCGATCGCTCGATCAATCTCTTGATTCGCCCAAGCTAAAATTGCCTGCACATATAATTTTTCTCTGTAAGTAATTTTGGCTAAATTCTGTTGTATTACTTGCAAATATGGTTGTACTTGCTGCCAAGCTTTGCTGTTTTCTTGCGTAAGATAATAAGCAGCTGCATAAGCATGAGCTAAAACACAAGTTGGATCAGCCTCAATTGCTTGTAAAATCGCTGTTTCTGCATTTTGACCATAACAAAGCGCTTGATCAATGAAACGGTTAATAGCTATGATCGCTTGGGCTGAATCTGTGGTCACTACCAGTCCTTGTGCATCTTTAAGCATGATTAATTCCTTGCAGCAAGATTTATAATTTTAAGTACGGTAAGTCTATCGGTTTTATGTACTTATATAAGTTAGAGTATGTCACAGCCTGCACAAAACCGCAAGCATTTAACTACTGTAGCTCGATATATTTACCGTATTTATTTTTGTAAAAGTATTGCTTTGCTTGATTATTTGTGCGATATTCTAAAAGTGACTAAATAATACGGTATTTCTACCAATTTACTGTATTTAAATAGCCAGGAAATATTGCAGCTACTTTGACATAGATATCATGCAGCTACTTTGGTTTATTCCGACTCACGGTGAAGGGCGCTATCTTGGTACTGCCATAGGCGGGCGAGCAGTCAACTTTGATTACTGGCGGCAGATTGCC
Organism: Nostoc indistinguendum CM1-VF10; assembly: GCA_019359215.1. Taxonomy (GTDB): domain Bacteria; phylum Cyanobacteriota; class Cyanobacteriia; order Cyanobacteriales; family Nostocaceae; genus Nostoc; species Nostoc indistinguendum. Next base: position 24,914 of record JAHHHS010000068.1, read on the forward strand.
CAAGCAGTAGATCACTTAGGCTTCGCAGGGGCATTACTACCCACAGGCCGTTCATGTGAAGATGCCTGGATTTTGGCATCAACTTTGGTAACGCACACTAAACAGATGAAATTTTTGGTGGCAATACGTCCAGGTTTGATGTCACCAGGAGTAGCAGCAAGGATGGCGGCAACATTTGACCGCATTTCTGGCGGAAGATTGCTAATTAATGTGGTTACAGGTGGCGATCCCGTAGAGTTGGCAGGAGATGGGTTACATCTTTCCCATGACGATCGCTACAGATTAACAGATGAATTTTTAGCAGTGTGGCGGCAGATAGCAGCCGGAGAGACTGCCGACTTACAGGGAGATTATCTGAATATTCAAGGTGGAAAACTGTTATTTCCCCCAGTCCAAAAACCGCATCCACCCCTGTGGTTTGGAGGTTCTTCCCCCGTTGCCCAAGAGGTTGCTGCCAAACACGTAGATGCATATTTAACTTGGGGCGAACCACCAGAACAAGTTGCTCAAAAGATTGCCTCTGTACGTAGACTAGCAGCAGCCCAAGGCAGAACATTACGTTTTGGGATTCGTCTACACGTCATTGTGCGGGAGACAGAAAGCCAAGCATGGGATGCAGCCAACAATTTAATTCGCTATGTAGACGAAGAAGCGATCGCCGAATCCCAGCAAGCTTACGCACGCATGGACTCTGAAGGACAACGCCGGATGAAAGAATTACACAACGGCTCTCGTGAAGCCTTAGAAATCAGCCCGAATTTATGGGCAGGAATTGGCTTAGTTCGTGGTGGTGCTGGCACAGCTTTAGTAGGCGATCCCGATACCGTAGCTCAAAGAATGCTGGAATATCAAGAATTAGGCATAGATACCTTCATCTTCTCTGGTTATCCGCATCTAGAAGAGGCATATCGAGTAGCAGAACTACTCTTTCCTCGCTTACCCCTAGAAAATCAGCCAATAGCAGAACCGCAACTAATCAGTCCCTTTGGCGAAATTGTAGCCAACCGAGAATTCCCCAAACAGCAAATAGCCACCGTAGATTAAAAACACTTCTACTTACCTCTGCCTTGAAAAGTTTCCTACGCAGGGAAGCCCGGCTTTAATTTGCTTTGCATATCTCTGCGTTTGAAAACCCTCAAAGGTCTAACTTAACACGACACCTTATTACTCCAGAATATAAGTATTCAAATAATCTAAGGGAACCGTGAATACATAGTATAGTACTCCCCCACCCAAGAGAAGCACAGCCAAACTAGCGAGAATTATCCAACGATCTGGCGGTTGATAAGTATCTTCGTCAATATCTCGGCGAACTGCGAAATAATGCTGAGTTGAAAGTAATACTGATAACACACCGACAAAAGCGAATGCTAAACCCAACTTCCAACCATTACCAGGAGGTTGTGGTGCTATGGGCGGTTGGATAATCCGCAATCGCACAATTAAAACACCAAAACCCATGAGTGCAATACCACTCCTCATCCATGCCAAATAAGTACGTTCATTAGCTAAATGATCCCGGACTCGATCTGACCTATACTTCTTTTTTTCTAACTTATTCACTTCTAATTTTTCTGTTTCCATTTCCATATAAATTAACCTGCAAATAGCTCTTAAAATTATTTAATATTTTAACCATTTTATTGCAACTACTAATTTCATCTTGATAAATACTACAAGGCTAGACACAGTATAATTACTAAACTGAAGTATTACTCAGCTTTAGTGCTATCAAGCCTCAGAGGATGTCTGAGAAGTATCAAAATATTTGTTGATTCCCCTAACCCCCCTTAAAAAAGAGCGAATAAGAACCTCAAAGTCCTCAAATTTCTCAGGGGATTTAGGGGAAGCTATCAGCGTTCGGTGTATACAAAAAACTTCTCAGACATTGTCTCAGCATATTTTCCAGAATTAGAACTGTGATGTCTCTTTAACCAAAGCGTCCACTAATATAATCTTCGGCTTCTTTAGTTTGAGGAGAACTGAACATTTGGACTGTAGGATTAAACTCAACTAATTTTCCGCGACGTTTGCCATGCTCGTCAATTTCTGTATTGAAGAAAGCAGTGAAATCTGCGACTCTCGAAGCTTGCTGCATATTGTGAGTTACCATGATGATGGTGTATTGCTGCTTGAGTTCTAAACAGAGTTCTTCTACTTGGCGGCTAGAAATTGGGTCAAGAGCAGAACATGGTTCATCCATCAATAATACATCTGGCTTCATAGCGATCGCACGAGCAATGCAAAGGCGTTGTTGTTGTCCGCCAGATAATGCAGTTCCCTTTTCTTTGAGTTTGTCTTTGACTTCATCCCAGATAGCAGCGCGTCTGAGCGAATTTTCTACCAATTCATCGATGTTACCTTTGTAACCGTTAGCACGCGGCCCAAAGGCAATATTTTCGTATATTGACTTAGGGAACGGATTTGGTCTTTGAAAAACCATCCCGACTTGGCGGCGTAATTTTACAGAATTTATCTTAGGATCATAAATATTGCGATCGCGGTAATTCAACTTACCCTCTACCTTCGCTCCAGGGATTAAATCATTCATCCGATTAAAGCAACGCAGTAAGGTACTTTTACCACATCCTGAAGGCCCAATAAAAGCAATGATTTGTTTTTCAGGAATTTTTAGGTAAACATCTAAAAGTGCCAAAAATCCTCCATAAAAAACTTTCACACCTTCAACATTGAACACACCATTATCTTGGTCGATTGTGGTGCTATCTAATTTACTTCTACTATTGCTATAAGTCATTTTGCGTATTTCCTAATATTTGTGAATGTAATAAATTAGATATTTCATTACCTAATGTATTGAAAAGCGTTGCCGGATATAAATTGCTACACCATTTAAAACTAAAATCAAGAGCAACAACGCAATAATTGTCGCCGCAGCTGCATCAGCAAAACCTGGTTCAGGGCGAGTGATATAACTGTAAATTTGAATGGGTAATGCCATAAATCTCTGAAATAAACCAGGGTTAAAAGTCAAAAAACCCACAGCACCTACAACAATTAGAGAGGCTGCATCACCAATAGCGCGGGATACAGAAATAATCACTCCTGTCAAAATACCGGGAATAGCATAGGGTATGACATGACTGCTGATAGTTTTCCATTTCGTGACACCTAAACCGTAGGAAGCATTTCTCAAGGAATCTGGAACAGCGCGAATTGCTTCTCTAGCTGTCACAATAATTACTGGCAAAGACAATAAAGATAAAGTCAATGCACCCGAAATCAAAGCAGGGCCGAACCCAAGCAAATAATTGAAAACTCCTAAACCCAGCAATCCATAGACAATAGAAGGCACACCCGCCAGATTGCTGATATTAATCTCAATAATCGCTGTCCACCAAGCCTTAGGTGCATACTCTTCTAGATATAAAGCTGCTCCGACACCAATGGGGACAGTGACTCCAATCACAATAATTCCTAAAAGGATACTGCTGACAATAGCAGGACGGATGCCACCTTGGTCAGGAAAACGAGAAGGGGTTTCTGTTAAAAAGCCGGGTGTTAGAAATCTGGCTAATCCATCTCGAAAAATATCAAACAGTAGCAAAGCCAGAATAAATATACCAATCAGCAGCCCTAACAAAAAAACTATTTCAAATACTTTTCCTAACGCCTCTCTACTCTCAACATTATCAGTAAACTCTGCCGCAGTATCTAGAGAATCATCTTGTTGATAACTTGTAGCCATACTTATTAATCGTATTTTTCTTTAAAGCGATTTGCAATCCAGTAACTAACAATATTCAAAGCTAGGGTTATTAGAAATAAAAGAGCGCCCACAGCATATAAAGTCTTGAAACTGAGGCTACCACGCGGACTATCTCCACCAGAAATTTGTGCCATGTAAGCTGTCATTGTTTCTACTGATTCCGCAAAGTTAATAGTCAGCTTTGGCTGTTGGCCTGCGGCAATAAGGACAGTCATCGTTTCACCCACAGCGCGAGAAATACCCAAAATAATCGAGGCTATAATTCCAGAAAGGGCTGCTGGGAGAACTATTTTAAAAATACTTTCTAGCTTAGTAATACCTAAAGCGTAAGCTCCTTCACGCAAAGAATGTGGGACTGCTCGAATAGCATCTAAGCTGATGGAACCAACAGTAGGAGTAATCATTATCCCCATCATTAACCCCGCACTCAAGGCATTAAATATTTCTAGAGGAATAATATTCCGCAGCAATGGTGTGAGGTACAACAGCGCAAAGTAACCATATACTACAGTTGGTATCCCTGCTAAAAGTTCTACTGCTGGACGTAAAATTGCTGCTACTTTGGGTTGAGCATACTCACTTAAATAAATAGCAGAAAATAAACCCAAAGGAATAGCAACTGCCATAGCTATAACTGTAGTTAAGAAAGTACCAGCTATCAAGGGCCAAACACCAAAATGTCTATCTGCAAATAGAGGTGTCCACTTAGTATCAAGAAAGAATTGAGCAAAGGTAACTTCTTGGAAAAAACCAAATGCTTCTTGAAAAATAATTAAGACAATACCAAAAGTAGTCAAAACAGAAACTAAAGCACAAGCAAATAAAATTACCGCAACAATCTTTTCTAAGATATCTTCAGATGCATTTTTCTCTAGTGACTGTCTGAACAGTTGATAAGAGTCTTCTTCCGAATTGCTATTTTGCATAAACAGTTAAATTTTGGATACAATGACACTACAAAGACTAGTACTTTATTTAAATAAAGTTTGTGATTGGCTGTCCAGGTTTTGCTTTTTTAAATTTTGTACCAGTTTCACCAGTAGTCAATTTTCGTTTTACCTTGACATAAGCTTCGTCAGGTAATGCTACATAACCTACGCTATCTACCCACTTCCAAGAATTTTCTAGATAAAATTCTACAAATTCTTTGACTGCTGGCTTACTATCTAAAGATTTTTTACTGACATAGATGAAGAGGGGACGAGACAAAGGTGTGTAGATATTTTTGATCACATTATCTACCGGAACTGGTTTTTCACATTTTCCTGTGGGGCTTTCTACAGCAACTAAATTGAGTTTATCTTGGTTTTGGATATAATAAGATATGCCTACATAACCTAAAGCTGATACCTCACCTGAAACTCCTTGCACGAGTAAATTTTGATTGTGACTGGGAGTATAATCTGTACGACCATTCTTGGCTTTGCCAGTAACAGCTTGAGTCATATAATCAAACGTTCCAGTATCAGAAGCCGGAGCATAAAGCTTCAGTTGCTGGTTAGGAAATTTGGGATTAACTTGATTCCAATTCAATATTTTGCCGTCTGATTTAGCGCTCCAAATCGTGCTCAGTTCCTTTATAGTTAGACATTTGGCAAAATTATTTTGGCGGTTGGCAATCACAGCGATGCCGTCTAAAGCTATGGGGAACTCAACAAATTCAATATTATTACTTTTACATTTTTTTATTTCTTCATCCCTAATAGTACGAGAAGCGCCAACAATATCAATATCACCAGCACAAAACTTACTAATGCCACCACCAGTACCACTTGAGGCAACGCTAACTTTAGCTTCAGGTTTAACCTTCCCGTATTCTTCTGCAACTGCTAAAGAAACAGGAAAACCTACAGCCGCACCATCAATACTCACCTGGCTTTTCAATTCTTGCCCACCATTACAAGCAGTGATACTGCTGGCAATAAACATTAAAGATGTTAGGAAGAAGCTATCCTTAAATCGGCTATGAAAGCTCATAAATTATCAATTGAGATAAAGTGACTCAGAATTTCTTAGGCTTGGCTATCTGTCAGTAGAGAATGGTGCATGAAAAAAGAGACATTATGCTTTGCTTGCAGCTTGAACTTTGTCAAAAATTGCCCCATCTCCAAAAAACTTTTTCTGGATAATATCCCAGCCACCTAAATCTTGAGATGTAAATAAAGTTTGAATTGGGGGGTATCTTGATGCTACTTCTTGGGTAACCGTGGGGTTAACAGGACGATATTGTAATTTTGCAAATTCCCGTTGAGCTTCTGTTGAGTAGAGAAAATCAACAAACGCTTGTGCAACTTCTCTTGTACCGTGCTTATCGACATTTTTATCGACTACGGCTATAGGATTATCAATGGAAATATTGACTTTTGGTACGACATAAGGCAGTTTCGTCCCAGTTTTTTCCGCTAAAATTACCTCATTTTCGTAGTTAATCAAAACATCTCCTTGACCTTTTTGGAAAAATAAATCGCTTGCTTCACGGGCATCTTTTGTCAGAATAGGGATGTTTTTATAAACTTTAGTAACATAATCTAATGCTGTGGCTTCGTCGCCTCCCGTTAGAGTTATAGAACCCCAAAAAGCTAAAAATTCCCAGATAGCAATACCAGAAGTTTTCGGATTAGCGGCAATTACTTTCACGCCATCTTTTGCCAAATCTGCCCAAGTATTTATACCTTTTGGATTGCCTTCGCGCGTTACGATCGCAGCAACCGATCTACTAACAATACCATTTCTGGGAGCTTTGATTTCCCAGCTTGATTTAATCAAACCCGCCTGTTGAATTTTGTTTACATCCAGTGGAAGTGCCAAATGTACTATGTCTGCTTCTTGCGAACCGGCAATGACAGCAGCAGTTTGAGAGCCAGAACCACCATAACTTTGTTCAAATGTGACCTTCTGGTTATGTTCTTGCTTCCACTTCTCCACAAATTTGGGAATTATCTGGTCATGAGCTGCTTTGGTAACAGAGAAAGAAACTAATTTTACCTTAACATCATTTTTGCTAGCTGAACTGCTTCCAGAACAGGAGGCAACTGCTATACTCAAAAAAGTGCCTATGAGAAACAGGCTCACAAAGCTTTGCACAGTGTGTTTATTGAACCAACTCCTAATTATGTGTTGACACGAGAGTTGTGTAGTCTGCAAAGCTTTTATGGCATAAGCCTGCATCCCCTCACTTAGAGATTTACTTAATTGTGTCAGTTGTTGAGACTTGCTCATCAGAATTCACCCCTAAAGCTACGGTATTTATATCCGAATACCGTAATTAAAAAATTATAGGGTATATAGAATAATATTTATATATCATCTGGCTTAAATTATTTTTACTAAGTGATGATTTGCTGATTAAAGGATTAAAAGCAAGCAAAATGCAAAAACCCCTCAATAATTATACGTAACAATTAAATCAAGGTTTTCGTCCCATCAGCAGCCTTTCTTGCTAAATACATAGATAAAACTTATGTTTAAGCAGATATAACAGCATATACGTATCTACAATTTTCCGCCCTACTTAACGTATAATACTTCCCTAATGTATAAAATTACTATCGTAAAAAGCATAAATAGCAAAAATGACGCTGGAACAGTTGCGAATTTTTTTAGCCGTTGCAGAAATGCTGCACTTTACCCGCGCAGCTGAAGCGCTTTATATTACCCAACCAGCAGTGAGTGCTGCTATCCAAACCTTGGAGACAGAATATGGTACGAAGTTATTTCATCGTATTGGTCGTCATATTGAAATTACAGATGCTGGTAAATTATTGCAGTGTGAAGCACAAAAAATTCTGGCTCATGTAGAGTTAACAGAACGTGGCTTAAAGGAATTAAATAATCTGCAACGGGGAGAGTTGAAGTTAGGAGCAAGTCTAACGGTGGGGAATTATTGGCTACCCGAAAAAATTAGTCAGTTCAAGCACTTATATCCTGGTATTTTTATTGACTGTAAGCTAGGAAATGCTGAAGAAATTTGTGAAGGGACTGCTGTGGGGATGTATGATTTAGGTTTGGTAACAGGGGAGATTAAAGCATCATTGCAGCACTGTTTAGAGAAAGAAGAAGTAGGAAGCGATCGCCTGCAAATTGTTGTGAGCAAATCTCACCCTTGGTTCCATCGTAGCGAGATTTATGTAGATGAATTACTAAATACCACTTGGGTAATGCGTGAATCTGGTTCTGGCGCACAACAGATGTTTCACCAAGCCTTACAAAGTTGGGGAATTGAACCCAGTAAGTTGGATGTTGTACTTAATTTGAACACCAGCGAAATGGTAAAAGCAGTTGTAGAAAGTAGCGTTGGTGCAGCGGCGATCCCCGAATTGATAGTGAAAAAAGAATTGCAACTAGGAACATTACACTCCGTGCAAGTTATCGATCCCAGAAAAAAATCCGGGAAGAAATTAGAAATTGTTCAACCTGTTTGGAAACTAAAACATCACCAACGTTTTCATACAAGAGTGATGGCAGCTTTTGAAGCCCTGCTGATCCCAAATAATGTACAATGTGCTTAATTTGTTCTATTTTTTTTGACTAAAATTGTTAAACATATACAGCTTGCTATTAACTTTATCACACTTAAAGCCTGTGTTTTTAACACTATTATTCCACCCAAAATTATTAATATAAATGGTAAAATATAATTAAAATTCTGATTTAGAATATTTACATTTTTTGTTTGATAAGCTAATCGATAAGCCAGATAGCACCAAACTGCTATTAATATAAAAAAGCTGACAATAATTATCAAAAAGTTATTTAAATTGCTACTAGCAAATAGTGGTATGTAGACGCTGATATTATCACTTCCATTAGCAATAGTAATGACTGCTACACTGTAAGTCTGTACATTAAAAATGCTGGCGGTGTTTGTCTCTGGATATTCTGTTGTTTCAACTGTGACCTCTTGAATTTCGTCCTCTTCTTGATTGATTAAACTACTGATACCCATCGCTATAGGGATTAATCCCAGCAAGCCAATCCAATTAGGTGAGATGATTAATCCACCTAATAACCCCGGAAGGCTGGCAAGAACTAAAATAGTAAAGCCTAAATACTGACCAGCAATAATATGTCGGCATCTAAAGCTAGAATTAATCTGTGAAAATAGTAATAATAAAATAACGATATCATCAATATTAGTGGCAATAAAAGCTGAGATTCCCACCAAGAGTGTAGTAATCAACTCATTCATTATATATCCTGATTGTAATTAGTTTTAACACAAAAAATAGTAGTTAATTTTTAATAACCTGTGTTTATCGTTTTAATCACAAAGAGTATTTGCTTTTATTAAGCTGAAAGCAATAATATTAATTTCAGATGCAACTTCGTATAACTTGCAGAAAAAACACTCACTCAGGAATTACCAGTTGATTTGATAGCGATCGCTTGAAAAAAATTATAAAACTTATCGTCTGCTAATGCTAGACAGAGCAGCTTAATAAAAGTTTAATCTGCCCTCAACTTAAAAATTCCTTTGTCTTAATTTAGTTGGGATACTCTATGTTAATGGACAGTGAAAGCTATCGAATCTTACCTACTCTTGCCATGTTTTCTAATTAAAGGATCGTTCTCAGAAATACTCTGCGTTCCTACCCTGTGCCAACCTCTACGTTTAAAAACTCACAAAGAAAAGCTCATGAACACACTCAACTTCAAAAAAATCACTTCCTGGATTTTAGGACTTGTAATGGTATTTTCTCTGCTTAACCAACCCCACGCCCTAGCTCAAGTGGAAACATCACCTAATCTAACCCCATCTACATCCGTTCCAGTAGAATCTCCCATAGTACTACCTGTCGAATCAATTACAGCAAACGTGAGACGTTTATTAGAAACTAATGAATGTGTCGGATGTAACTTGAATGGAGTATCTTTTGAAGGAGCAAACCTGCAAGGCGCTAATCTAGAATCAGCAAACTTGCAAAATGTCAAATTTGAAAAAGCTAATTTACAAGGAATCAACCTCAAGTTAGCAAACTTGCAGGGAGTAGATTTAGGCAAAGCCAATATTGCACAAGCAAATCTACAAGGAGCAAATTTATTTGATGCCGATTTAGAAAAAGCCAACCTACAAGGAGCAAATTTGGAAGGGGCAAATCTCCAAAATGCTGACTTGGAGAAAACAAATCTCACTAATGCAAATATAAATGGAGCTAACTTACGCGGAGCTGAATTAGAAGGCGCAATCGGAGTTTTTGGGCGTGTTTAGGAAACTAGTGAGATAATCTTCCTCTTTATCCCAGCCCTCAGAAAACTAATAAACTAGCTTGGCACTCACCATCATTAAAATAAAGTAAACCATAAACCGCAATGGTTTTTGAGGTACAGATTGACAGATTTTAGCTCCTAGTAATACACCCGGTACTGAGCCAAGCCATATCGGTAGGACTAAACTCCAATCAACTGTTCCCAATGTGAGGTGCCCAACCGCAGTAAATAGTAGGAGAATTGCTGCTTGGGAAATATCTGTCCCTACCAACTTCTTAGCATCCAAACGGAAAAATGTAATCAGTACTAAGGCAAACATTGAGCCGGAAGCGACGCTTGTCAAACCAACAATGCAACCTAAAAATGCTCCTATGCTTATTGTCTGCAAGCGTCCTAGCTGAGTTGTTAAGTCAAATTTGGGAAGTTCAGGTAACCGTAGATTGGGGAAGAAAGTCAACAGCAGCATTTGTACCAACGCTAATACTGTAACTAACAGAATTGTTAAACCTAGTAAGTGTAGGGTAATATGGTTCAGTTGATGCTCTCTTTGCTGTTTAATCAGGTGTAGTATCCCTACCCCAACAAGAGAACCGGGAACGCTTCCTAAAGCTAACCATTTCACCGCCTGCACATCAAGGGTTTGTTGTTGCCAGTGTTTAACGCTACCAACAAGTTTCATCAGTGTGGCTGCAACGACATCAGAACTTACTGCCACAGCAGGCGGTACTTGAAAAACAAAAATCAACATCGGGGTAATCAGAGAAGCACCACCAACTCCTGTCAAACCAACAATAATTCCCACTAAAAAGCTGAAGAAAGGCAATAATAAAAAATCCATACTTCTGTCCTTACCTGGGGTTTTGTAGATGCGTTTGTGTTTACCTGAAACGAAAAGATTGGTTTGAATGCTGTTGTGCAAACTGTTTTAGGCAACTGCAAGTTTTGAGTAAATGTGGAAAAATCCCCACTAAATACTAAATATCTACTGGCTTACCGTATTTTATATTTAAAATATAATCAAAGTCTATCTTTTTGTGAAAATATACGAAAGTTTGGTGTTAGTTTATACAAAACTTTTAGAGCATTTTCTAGAAAAAGACTGTATAGCGGATATTTATGCCTCAGTAGTAAACTAATTACTAGTTATTCAAAAAACTACTTTAATTGCAGCCAAATATCGTATTTAGTATGGCAGAGTTAGAAAAGCAAACATTACCGTCAAAACCACAGTCACCCATAGGGTTTGGGCAAAAATTGCTGATTAGCCGTTGGCGTTCTTTGTTGCTGCTGTTCGTGGGGGTATATGTACCACTACAAATTTTTGGATTACTGGCGTTCAAGGTGGAGCAAAACCAAGGTGGATTTCCTTGGGATTTACCGATTTTAGTCGCGATTCACTCTGTAGCACAGCCGCAGTTAGATGAATTCGCCGTGCTGCTAACTAAAATGGGTTCTTTTTGGACTGTGTTACCTACTCTGAGTGCGATCGCTCTGATTTTACTATTACAACGTCGTTGGCGATCGCTGACTTATTTACTGATTACTGCGGCTGGTAGTGCCACTATCAACCGCACAGCTAAGGAATTTTGGCATAGAGTCCGTCCTGATATTTGGACTTCTGCTGCACCAGAATTTGATTATTCATTCCCTAGCGGTCATGCTATGACAAGTATGACGTTGATTGCTATTTTGGTAGTTTTAACTTGGGATAGTGTTTGGTGCTGGTTAACAGTGATGTTGGGTAGTATGTTTATCTTGGCCATTGGCTGGACACGCCTATATTTAGGAGTACATTTTCCCAGTGACATTATTGCAGGTTGGATGGTAGCGATCGCTTGGGCAATTGGCGTGAGTTTAATTATTCGTCCATTCTCACAGTCAGCAAATATCATCAGTGAACAGCCAGCGAGTGAAACGAAATTATTCCCAGAAGAACAGCAATTAATCAATGAAGAATAAAATTTTTGTATTCATAAGAATAGGCTTTTTTACACAGCATCATTACGTGTAATTTCTACCTATCTGAAATCAAACTTGTGTTTACGGCTGGACTTATTTTGTATTTTGCTTTAAACTACGGTAAGCCGCTAGAATTAATGTATTATTATGACAAGTATCAAAACAGGTGATCAAGAATTTTCATCACCGACTCCAGAAAGCTTACCCAAAACATTGTTGCAAAAGCTAAGAGGTGGATTTTTCTTAGTCATTGGATATTTATTATCACCCTTATGCTGGTGGAATGATTTGGTATTCAACTTACCAATTGCTTATGCCTTCGGTTATATTTGTAGTCTTTTTGCACCTAAATTACTGATGCCCTGTGTCATCATCGGTTACTGGCTATCTAACATTATTGGTATTCTGTTGATGCAAGCAGGGGCAATTGATGTTTTACAAAAACAAAGCCAAAAACACAACTTAAAAAAAGAATTATTAACAGGCTTAGTTTCTTCCACTATATATACTTTTTTGATTGTGGCGTTAATCCAGTTGCATATTATTGATACTCCTAATCTATTCCCTGCCACTTAACCATAAAACCAGTATTAATACTGGTTTTATGGCTATTTTAATTTTAAAATCTCATTCATATTGAAAAGTTTAGGAGCATCCTTAGACATAATTAGAGGTAATTTACCATCCCATTTTTCTATTGCCTGTCTTTCTAAAATTTCATTAGTCAAATTTTCACGTAACAATTTATTTATTTCTACTTCTCCTTTAGCTAAATTAACATTAGCCTCTGCTTGTTTCGCTGCTTTCAAGGCGATAAAATCGGCTCGTTTTGCATCTTGTTCTGCAATCTGTTTTGCCTCTACTGCCTGATTAAATTGATTAGAAAAACTGAGATTAACTAGTGAAATATCATCAACTACTATGTGGTAGTTATGCAGTCTTATAGTCAATGTATTATCAACTCCAGATTTTACTTCTCCTCGTTTAATGACTATTTCTTCTGCCGTATACCTTGCTATCACTGCTTTTAGCACTTCTTCTATTGCTGGATTGATAATTTTTTCAACTACATCTTTTTCATCACCAATGTTTTGAAAAATTATATTAGTTTCTTCAGGTATGATATGCCAGTTTAATGCTACATTTATAAACACATTTTGTAAATCTTTAGAAGAAGCCTCAGCAGAAATCTCTTGTTTTTGAACTCTCACACTGAGTTTTTTTACAGAATTAATAATAGGAATTATTATGTGTATTCCTTCTCCTAATACTGTTTCCTGTACTTCGCCAAACTGCATTAATACACCACGTTCTCCAGCATTGACGATTATAAAAGGTGTCAATAAAATGGTGATTAAAATTAAAAGTGCAGTCAGTTTACCAGCATTGCTTTTAAATTTAATTTTTTTCATGTTTAGTAACATCTGACAGTTTTAGATTTGTTGTAAAAAAATGAACTATATATATATATATAAATTAATAAATTAACAAGTTTTTCTCCGAAGAGCGATTAATAAATATTTTATGGACTTTAATACTAATATATACTATGTCTGTTAATCAGCAAACATATAGTTTAGTAGCCGTAGGCGGACGAAGCTTTGTGCAGTAGCAAATTTTTTTCGTCCAAAAAATTTCAAACATTCTCTAAGTTTATACCAATTCACAAAAATCCTGATACATATAGATTTCTCGTATGGGCATGGCAATGCCATGCCCATACCAGCGTATTTATATCATTATGGTTCTTCAGTACTTGTTATGCTCAATTAATAGTTGGCATACCAATTTAACAAGCATCTAACTCGAAAATTTTCAAAGTTTCTAAATCCATATCCAGAACGTTTAATTAGCTTAAGTTTGTTATT
>JAHHHS010000069.1 GCA_019359215.1 Nostoc indistinguendum CM1-VF10
ATTGGGTGGACTTGTACGATAGCCTCAAAGAGAAAAAGTAAGTCTCATTATTTTATTCGCGTAAATCATCCGCGAACCCTATTTTCTTTGTTTTACCCTCTATTTCTCCTTAACCGAGCAGTATTGCGTTACATTTAGTCCATAACTTGTAGCGACTGCTCGTCCTCGGCGTTCGTCCATTAATAGCAAGTCAGCTTTCAGTTCTTTGGATAAAATAATTGCTTCGGCTTCTCCTAAGTCAATATTGTCCTGTTTTTCCTGAATTTCTGTAACTTCTTGAGAATTAACAACAGCTATCGTCTGAATCCAAGATAGCTGTTGTACTTCTACTGCGCCAGGGACAACTTTATCTACACCTACCATCTCGTTATAAACGGCTTGGGGAATGATAACGCGACTATACAACTGACGCAGTAAATCTAACTGACCAATCGCTGCCAAGTTTGTGATCGGTGATGTGTCGCTAACGATAATCACAACAAGCCCATTGATTGCAGTGTCCGCACATCGGATTGGAAATCTTCTACATCATAGTTGATGTGTAAACCGCGTTTAGCCAGTTCATGCTGGAATTCAAGTACTGTGATTCCTGTCCAGGCTCGGACTTTGCCACTGCTAATTTTACCTTGCTCATAAAGCAAGATGCCAATTTCTAATTTCAGTTCATCCTCAGTCATGTTTGATGCTCGGAGGATGTCATCGGGAATTATGACGCTCATAAGGGAAAACTCCAATTCATAGTTTATTCTAATTCTTCTGTCATGCTGGGCAAGAAATGTCTGTTAAACCTTTATAGTATTAGACCTTTATAATTTAAAGTAATTATACCTTAATGAAATTATAGGTTTAGTAATTGTTTGAGGTCTTCAGTATTCTTGATTTGGCTCCAGTCAACCTCACAAGAAAGCAATAGTTCTATGGCAACTCCGATTAGGTGCTGAGGGTAAACCCGCTCACCAGGGGGAACTGCTTCTGTGTTGTTGTCCCGCACTGTTCGGGCTGTATCCGTTAACCAGTCATGCTGTGTGCGAGTAATTTTAATATTGATCGTCACGGGCTTTTCCTTAACTACTGCTTGAGAAGTTGGTGATGCAGTAGGCGCTTCTAATACTGACTTTGGGGCTGGTGATGTTATAGGCATTTTCTCAAGTACTGGGGAAGTTGGTTCTACTTCGGCGGCAGGAGAGGTAATCTCTGGCTCTGATTGGCTCTTAATTCCAGAAAACTGGCTTAATTTCATGCCAGACATTTTCTTTTTTGTCATTTCGTCCCCCAATATTTGATGCATTCTTTAGCTAAAGATTGGTAAGCTCTAGCACCACTGGACTTGGGGGCGTAAGTGCTAACTGGTTGTTGCGCTGCGATGGATTCAGCAACAGCTATGTTATCAGGGATAGTTGTGTGCAATAGTCGATAACCTAACTCCACTGCTGCCTCAATTAGCAAATCGTCAGCCTCTTTAGTCAGAACTAACCGGGGCTTATACCGAGTTCTGACAACATCAATGGGAATATCTGCCCTTTCCCCTCGAATTAGTTCTACAGCTTCCGAAAGTCCTTTTAGGGAAGCAGGTTCGTTCATTGTGGGAATAAGAATGCGCGAACTGCTAAGGATGGCTTGCACTGATGCTACCGACAGTCCAGGGGGACAGTCCATTAAGACTACATCAAACCCAGAAAGTCGTGACAGTGCTGGAACAAACAAGTTATCCTCCGATGTCAGGCGAAACATACCTATATCACCTGGAATCAGATAAAGGTGTTTTACTTGGGTCTGTTTGGGTGCGATCGCTTCTTTACTGGTTAGCCAGTCAAGCGTTGTTGGCTCAGTACCATCCATGCCTAGACCGAACGAGAGAGTACGCTGTCCATCTAAATCAATCAGCAGGGTTTGGCGTTTGGGAGATGCTAGAAATGCCCCTAAGTTCAGGGCAGTAGAGCTTTTAGCTGTCCCACCTTTAAAGTTGAATACACTGATAACAATCATTTTAAAAAGACTAAAGCGTTAATCAGTGTATACCATAAAGGTCTAATACTTTAATATCTCTATACATTTAAATATATCGTGACTTTAATTATGGTGAGGCGATGACCTTTTGTAGATCCTATAAAGGTCTAATACTTTAATATGTTTACTTTTTATACTTGCGGACGACTCTTCAAGAATGTAGAAGCAAGCTTCTTTGGCTGACTAATACCATGAAGGTCTAATAGTTTAATCGCATCCGCGTCTTACATCACTAAATGCAGAGAATTGGCTTTTATGTCATCCTAGACTAGGAGAGTTAATTCGGTGAGTATCTTTGTTTTTAGTATTGACAGGCTTTTACCTTTTGATATTTACAGACTTTTCTCCAAAATTTAAATCTCTACACACTAATATTTTTGGAGATAATCAATGTCAATTTATGTAGGCAACCTCTCTTACGAAGTTAAGGAAGATGATATTAAGGGTGTTTTTGCAGAATATGGGACTGTAAAGCGTGTTCAACTACCTACTGACCGTGAAACAGGACAACCACGCGGTTTTGGTTTTGTAGAAATGGGAACAGATGCAGAAGAAGCAGCTGCCATTGAGGGTCTTGATGGTGCTGAGTGGATGGGTCGTGACCTGAAAGTGAATAAGGCTAAACCCAGAGAAGACAGAGGTTCGTCTGGTGGGAACCGGGGAGGGTACGGTGGGGGCGGTGGACGTAACCGCTACTAAGCTTTGAAAGCTGAAAGAAAGAGAGAGCGAATTTTCAGGTCAGACAAAGAGTCTGCCTTTTTTGCACTTTAGTTAACTGGGCGGCTTACCACTATCAGCCATTAAGTAAGTCAATTTAGCAGGAGAGATAATGACCCAAATAATAGTGGGTGACAATGAACACATTGAATCAGCCTTGCGTCGATTTAAGCGAGAAGTTTCCAAGGCTGGGATTTTTCCAGATATGAGGAAGCATCGTCACTTTGAAACGCCTATAGAAAAACGCAAGCGTAAAGAAATTGCCAAGCACAGGCAGGGTAAAAGACATTTCCGCACTTAATGAATGACATAGATATTAATCAATGCCCTCATAAAATCTCTGAGGGCTTTTTTTGTGACAACTCTCACCGCTTGCGGTTAGCGGTGAGAGTTGTCATAAGCTTGATCATTTGTAGAGAATCAGAAGCAATGGCATTTTGTGGGTCAAACTTGAGTGCTTGTTGCCAAGATGCGATCGCTTCTCTCCATTCTCCTTGCAATGCCGATAATTTCCCAGCCAAGGCATGGAAGTCTGCATTGCTGTAATACAAAGCTAGAGCTTGATTGTTGTGCGTTGCTGCTTCTGGATAACGCCCTTTTGACAATAAATGCAGTGCTTGTCTGTGATACCAGATGGCTTGGTCGTGCAGACGGAACAAGTCAGACAAGTCTACTTTGCAGCGTCTGCAAGTTGGGGAGGAAGAAGCAGTGCTGAGTAAGGGAGATGAAGAAGATGAGGCAGATATGGTAGCAGTTTTTTCCTTGTAATCATTATTGCGCTGCTCAATCCCGACTCTGCTCCCCTTTATTGGACGATAAACTGCACCACAGACAGGACATTTCATAATTACCACTCCCTATTCCCTATTCATCATTCGTACTGGCGTAGTAAAGAAAATCTGAGAGTTCTTCTTCTAACTGGGGTAGTTCTGGGCTATTGTTAGCGATCGCACTTTCAATCTGTCCTAATAAGTCTTGTAATTCAAGAGCTTGTTCAGAGTCTACCGTAAGAAGTGCTTGCCCCGCGCGGTCTAAAAGTGCTGCCAATTCTGGAGCGATTTCTACAGACTCGATTGAATCTTCTGCGGAGATTTCGATTGTTTCATCACTGTCAAACAATGCATCTAAATCTGCCCTTGCTTGCTTCAATTCATGGCTAGAAAGTTTCTGGATACCTGCATTATTTACTACTAGCGTTCCTTGTTGTCCTTTGCCTTTCTCAGTAGTGGTGACAGTGAGAATGCCATTCAGGTCAAAGTCAAAGTGAACCTCGACTTCAATACCTCCTGCTGG
Source organism: Nostoc indistinguendum CM1-VF10 (assembly GCA_019359215.1). GTDB lineage: Bacteria > Cyanobacteriota > Cyanobacteriia > Cyanobacteriales > Nostocaceae > Nostoc > Nostoc indistinguendum. The sequence continues at coordinate 4,018 of JAHHHS010000069.1, forward strand.
TTTGGGTGGTAAGTTCTCCACTCTAAAGGAACCTAGAGGAACATTTTCTTCAGCAACCGTATTTTCTCCCTGAAAAACTTCAATTTCTACCACTTCTTGTTCATCAAACACGGTGGAATAAACATGGGAGCGAGAAACGGGAACAACGCTGTTGCGGGGAATAATCACACTGAAGTAACCTGGCATAATACCCATTGGTGTAGGCACAGCCGCAGCAATGCCCAGAGAATGAGGAATCACATCTACAAGAATGGCATCCACTGATTCACCTACCAGCACCCCAGCTTGTAAAGCTGCTCCTAACGCCACACAAAGGTCTGGTTGAATGCCATCGGTGGGGTTTTGTCCCAGATGCTCTTGGATCATTTGTTGTACTAAAGGAATGCGTGTAGAACCACCAACTAGGATAATCCGGTCAATCTCATTGGGTTCCAGGCTGGCATCTGTTAGTGCGCGGTCAATTGCCTCTAGGGTTTCTGCCAAGAGTGGGCGAATCAATTTTTCAAAATCTGCTCGTGCTACTTCTGTCTCCAGATGTAGTGCAGTCTTGCCTTTACTACCTAAAAAGGCTTCCCGGACTGTGGCAAAAGCATGGGAACTCAGGTCAATTTTTAACTGCTCTGCTGCTCTCAGGAGACGCGCCTGGGTAGCCGCATCATCTGGCACATCGACACCATGCTGTTTGCGGAATAAATCCGCCAGATACAGTTGTAAAAGTCTGTCGAAATCGTCTCCACCCAAGCGATTATTACCATGACTAGCTAGTACTTCTGTCACTTCACCTGTAATTTCAACTACCGACACGTCAAAAGTACCACCTCCCAAGTCATAAACTACAACTCGTTCTGTCTCTTCGGAGCGTAAATCATAAGCTAAAGCCGCCGCCGTTGGTTCGTTGATAATTTGCAGTACCTCCAAACCAGCTATCTCGCCAGCAGTTTTAGTTGCCTGCCGTTGAGCGTCCGTAAAGTAGGCTGGAACCGTAATCACTGCTTTGGTAATTGTTTCTCCTAAAGCATTTTCAGCCCGTTGTTTCAGAGCGCGGAGAATAATAGCGGAAACTTCATGAGGTAAGTATTCTTTATCTCCTAAAGTGGTTTTGTGGTCAGTTCCCATCCAGCGCTTAATTGACTTCACAGTGCGTTCAGGTGCTGCTGCATACTGACGGAGTGCTTCGCGTCCCACTAGCAGTTTACCTGTATCGCTAAATCCCACACAGGAAGGTAAAATCAGGTCGCCATCTTCTCCTGGTAATACCCGCACTTGTCCGTTTTCGACGATCGCCACTTCGGAATTTGTTGTGCCTAAGTCAATACCAACTGCTTTCATAAAATTCGATTAAAAGTAAACTGCACTAATTTCCCCAGTCCAAGCGTCCCTAATCAAGAGTCCCTTGTGCCGCTACAATCACCTGTGCTTCCCTCAGAATGCGTTCGCCCCATAAATAACCCCGTACTACTTCCTGAATTACGGTATTGTCTGTAACTTCTGCTCTGGATTCACGTCCCACAGCATACATTGTCTGGGAATCAAAAGGTTTTCCCATAGATGTAATCGGAACAACACGCCGTTGTCGTAATAACTCTAAAAGAGATCGCCTAATTAACTCCACACCTTGTTGATTGCTGGTTAAAATTTCACTTAAATCTGATGATGTTAGTGATTTTTCAGACACTATTGACTGAGATTCCTTGCCAGTAAACCACTGTCCTAGTTTCTCCCAGAAGCTTTTCTGTGTTGCTGGTTTTGGTTTTGAGGTAGCAGATAATGCTTCTATTTCCTCTTGCCAGTAAGTACAAGCCTGATCTAAAGCATCCAGGATACCCAGCAAATCTTTTAACAGTTTCTCCTGCTGCTGCTCAAATTGTCCCCATGCCTGTTTTTGGCTTTCTTCCAGACGTATTTGCAACTGTTCTTTATCTGTGCGAGTTACTTCCAATGCTTGCACAAAAGCATCTTGAGTAGAACGCAATAATTTACCCTGTTGCTTAACTTCATGGCGCAGGGCAGTCCATTCTGCCACCATTTGATAGGGGTCAAAGGAATTAGCAGATTCTGGTGGTTCACCCAGATATTCAGGGATTGGTTGTTCTGAGTGTAAATAATCTAGAAGTTTGGCAAATAAAGCTTCTTTGTTATTAGTCATTTGTCATTTGTCAATAGTTAGCGGACATTATAAAAATCAGTAACTAACAATTACGAATTACGTAAAGCCTGCGGCATAGCTTTGCTTAGAGCGTAGCCCATTACGAATTATTTAAAATGTGGCACGAATTAAATCATCCAGGCTAACTTCTAGTTGAGCAAGCGCTTTTTCTCGCACCTGTTTTAATATCTCTGGGTTCAGTTCTGCTTCTAGTGGACGAAATTTTAATAAATCCTCATGCTGAGTTGTTTCTCCTTTGCGAATTGCCTCGTAAGCTCCTCGAATTTTCTTAAACTCTTCTGGATAAGTATGAGCGGGAAATTCCCGCAGTTTGGCATGATAGGCCGCTTTAATTTCGGCGGCAGTAGCTCCTGGAGAAATACCTAAGCGTTCGTAATGGTCAGTCATCAAATAATTCCAAATTAAAAATTTACTATTTATTGTTCGTCACTATTAAGTACAACCTACTAAAAACTAACTTTTAAACAATTCCTGAAAACCACCTTTTCTTCTACCCTTTCGTTTCTTACGCATAGGCGGTAAGTTTCCAAAGATCAAGTCTAAGTCTGACTCTTCTTCCTCATCATCTTCATCGAAGTTAGGCATACTGTTTAACATCTTTTGCTTGAGTTCTGGAAGCATCCGTTCAAACTCAGCTTTGGGCATTTTGTTGCCAAGTAATTTTTGAAGCATCCCTGACAAGAAGTCATCAATATTTGACATATCCAGGTTGTCAAATTCCTCTGGGTCTGGCATTATGCTAGTCGTTTCTTGAGCAGAGAGAAAAGCCTGTTCTTCCCGAAATGCTTGTAATGCTTTGGCATCTTGTAAGCGACGGGCTAATTCAAATCCCTGTTGCTTTAATTGTTCATAGTTTGGGTGATCAACATGGTAAGTAGTGGCTCTAGCTAATAGTAATAAAGGATTCTGAGGTTCCCGACGCAGTGCTGACTCCAGCACAGGTACAAGGGTTGTAATCTCACCAAAACGGCGCACTTGAAGTTGAATATTTGCCAGAGCATTTCCTGGCTGTGGCATGGTGTCGAGGTAGGTACGTAGAGGAACTTCTAGTTTTTGGGAACTACTTTCTTTGACAGCTAAGACAACTAAATGAGCAACTCTAGCTTCTGGGTATTCTGTTGATAAGTTGAATAATTTTTGTAGATACTGGCTTGTTAAAGCGGCGATGCCTTTTTCACGTTTGGCGAAGAGGTGGATAGAAAGAGCGATCGCCTGCAATACAGGAATTTGTTCTTGACCAGATAATTTTTTCAGGAGAGTGTCCCATGCAACAAGTGCTACTTTTTGCTGTAATGAAACTCGACCGCCGGAATTGGGCGGACTTTGCACTGCATTCACGAATATCTGACAAGCACGTATAGCAGGATCTTTTTTATCTTCTGTCTGCACCAGACGGCTAAATAAGGGATAACTTAACGTAGATAGAGCATCTACCCAAGGCAATATTTCCACTTCAGTTTCAATGCTCAGGTCGCCAAAGTGCTTGCCAAATTTACGCCGAGCTTCATTACGTGCAAGTTTATCTCCTACTTCCTCCCAACATTGCAGCAAAATACCGTAAACTTCGTCATACCGACATCCACCTTCTAATGCTTGGGTAAGCAGTGAGATTGCTTCAGTATAATTTTCCTCCATTGCCGCAACTAGTCCCTTACGCCCCAGGAACTCTGGCGATGTGGGACAGATGCGTTCTGCTTGTTGCAAAGCTCCTAAAGCGGCGCGTGAGCGACCTGTTGCCATGTAAGCATCTGCCATCCAGCAGTGCAGATGTGCTAGGGTCGGTTTCAATCGTTGTGAAGGCCATTCTTGAGGTTTTTGTTTTGCTTCCTGCTCTAACCACTTCAATAAACGGGTCAACAGACGTGGGCGTTCTTGATCGGAATCATTAGCATCCAAAACTTCTAAGAGATTGATTGCCAACTGGGGGTTAAAGGGTTGCTCTGTCAACAAAAGCTGCCAAAATAGTTCAGCACAGTTTAATTGTCCTTGATTCAGTGCTTGTTGTCCGGCTAGGGTAAACAGCAGTGGACGGAGACTTTCTATTTCTAGAAAGCGTGTGGAACGCCGCTCTATCTTCAACAGCAAATGTGCGGCCTCATGGTGATCGCCTTGGTCAATCAGTTGCAGCATTCGCAACGCCGTTAATGCCTCTTGGGTAATTTTATCTACTGTTTTTTGCGGATTCCTAGATTGTAGAAGTTGTTGTCCCGTTTTTCCTTGCTGGAAAGTCGCCAATCGCTTTAAAATTGGATGCTCCAAATACTTTGGTTCGCCATAGTTCATCAAGTCGGATGACCTTCCAGATGATTTCAACCCCAAAATATTAGCGGCAGCATCCCAATGACCGCTGACTTGTTGAGTGTAAACAATCCAAGCTATTGGCAAGTCTCCATCGGTGATGGCTTGCTTAATTTTCTGAAAAGATGTCAAAGCTGCTTCTGGTTGACCATTCTTTAGCGCCAGAACACCTCGTACCCAGTGGAGTTGGGCAGCACTAAAGCGTTTGGATTGTTCGTTAATTAACTGCTCAACTGTGGCGGTATCTCCTTTGAGTAACAGGAGTTTTAGGTAACAGATGCTGTACTCTTTCGATAGAGTGCCTACCTCAAAAGCATTTCTGAGCAAATTCAGCGCCGCATCTAATTGCTTCAACTCCAGCAAACATCTAGCTTGCCAATAATGAACTTCTCCAACCAAACCAAATTCTAGAGCGCGGACAAAGGATTTTTCTGCCTGTTTAAAATCTTGTTTTTGGAATTCTTGCTGACCCCGTAGCAACCAAATCTCTGATTCTTTGGGAGTGAATTCAATATCAGGATGCAAGCGCTGATTTTTTTTGATTTCTTCCAATGCCTGCCGATATTTTTTCTGCTTCAGTAATTCTTGCAGTTGCATCTGGAAAGAGTTTTCAGCAACTTTTGTCCCTGTGTTAGAGACGTGTTGTTGTGAGCGCTGTTTGGATTGATGTTTAGCCACTGGGCTTTCTTCCTAATTGTTTTTATTATTTTCACCCTCATAGTTAAGGGCGGCTCCAACTACTTTCTTAATTTCAATATTAGTGGCCCGGGGAGCAGAAATTTTACAAGCCTCTGTAACGTTTTCCTCTGAATGCTGTTCTCCTCGCTAAAGCCGCCAACTGTCACCATCTTTAGATGGTACTGCCACACATCTATTAACTTGCGCCAGCTTCAGCCGCCGCTACATCTGGTTTGACTTCCTTTGCTTTTTTCTCGAAAATTTGAATTCCTGCGTCAATCACTTCAAAACCGTTAGAAGTTCGTTGGCCAAGCTTGCCCGATACAGCCCCAGCCCAGTCTGCGAATTCCGAGGCGCTAGTTTCAGCCTTCCGCCAGCTTTTTGCATTAACTTGAGCAGTAAAGACTATACCGTTCTGATCAGTGAACTCGATTTCCACTTTTTTGTTCGCTGCTGGTGTAGCTGTTGGCAGTTCGCCGCTAAATTTTATTGTTACCTCGCTTTTGGCTTCCATACTTTACCCCTGGCTCATCATCAATGAACTTTTTTTCGCTCTTGATTTTATCAGGGCTGACGAAAAACTTCGCATACTAAACATTATTTAACTAAAAGGCATTTATAAGGTATTTACAAGGATTTTTTTAAAAATGGCATTTGTAAGGTAAATGAATGGCATGAAAATGGCATACCTTTGGCAAATATAAGGATTTATTTGCACCTTCAACACTGAAAATCACCGTTTTTTACAAAATGCTTCTTTTTTGCCAAAAATAAGGTAAAACAATGGCATCTCCAAGGTATTTATAAGGTAAACACAAGGTAAATATAAGGATTTAGGCCCCAAAAACCTCCTAAACTCATATCTTGCACCTCTACGTATAAACCCATGCAAAGTAAAAGGCTGCTCAAAATTGCTACCTAAATTTTATCGGCTTTTATCGTTAAATAAAGGGTTTTGCTTTTTTGCTGAGTAATAAAATTACATCAATTTTTATTGGTGCAAGATGTGAGTAAACCTCCCTGATTTTTCCGCCAAAAATTCCTGACTAAAACTTACGCACAGTACGCCATAATTCTCGATCAAGTTTTTTTTACAAAATTGAATTTACACTCACAGCCCTCAATAAATACTACTAAACAACTACATAGGCACTACAATAGCCGCCTTACAGTTAACAGCTACAACTGCTGTGTATTGTTCAGATATTCTTCGCTCAATCTCCGACAAAAATCGCATCCAATTCTTGAGACGAAGCCTGACCTTGAACTATTGAAGCGGGTCTGATTGAATCAGCCGCTTCCCCTGAAAGCTCAGGCTCGGATAAAACATTACTCTTGTAGCTTGGGGCATTGACCGCTACAACAGGTGCAGGCAACGCTGGCTGTGACTTGACAAACTGCGGTTGTTCCACCGACATAGCAAAACGCATATAACTACCGTGTTTATTCAATGAGTCCTGCGCTTCCCAACAAGCAAAACGTATCTGCTCTGGCGTAAAATTACCGCTCGAATATCGCGCCACTGGCAAGAAAGCAGCCACCAAGATATCAGCCACCTTACGCTGTGCCTCATCCTTGGGCAACGAGTTCAAGTAATCAACCACCTCCGCTAAAACATCACCCTCATAAGGTTGAAGCCGCAAACTCAGAGACTTGCGTTTCTTTTTGCTTTGGTTCATTGACTTGTCTCCATCCCCAACAAATAATCAAACATTCCAAAGCAGTCCACCAGACGCGCTGACGTACTATACCTATACGTTTGTTCTTCATCTAAATTAAAAGTTTCTTGCACCTGAGTTATAAAACCACTACCCCAAACCATCGGTATCATTGGCAATTTGTCGTCTTTGGGGATGTATTGACCAGTTCTCTCGTAAACACTGCTATACTCATCTATTTTCTTGAGTTGCCATGCACAATTGAAATACGTCTCCAACTCAACTTCTACATGGTAAGCAGCGCCCCCACCGATGATTACCTCGTTCAACGGTCTAGGTAATATTTTGTCCATCCAGCGCTTAAGCTTATCCCAATATTGGGCCGTTGCTACTCTAATTGCATCAACAATATGAGAAATTTCTTTTTCTCTTAAACTGGGGTCTTTAGCACTTGCTAGAGCTTGTATTTGGTCAAAAGTTATCCAATTAGGGCGTGCCGAGTGATTACGGTCTTTGCTGTAGACCTTATTAATAATCGTGTAGCGTGCATCAAATATAGCCGAAGCTAAACGCTCTCGGTCTAAACCACTGGTCATATCCAGCACGATATCTAACATATTGGCAAATCCCAACAGTGGACTATCTCCCAGCTTCAGTTGCCCCCGGTCAAAATAAAGTGCTGTCGTGTTCCTGTGACCAAACATCAACACCGCCAGTTGGGAAGTGCGTAACCAATCTACCCCCTGCTGTTTGATTCGCAGTGCTGCTAATCTAGGCTGTTGACTTTGGCTATTTTTTGAGGAATTACCGAAAAATTATTTGTGCTGGTTTTTGCTTGTGTGAAAGCGCCCGCAACAGCCATCTTTACGCCAAAATAAAAAACACAATTTCTGCATGAAGTCTTGTGGGCTAAAGGGTACAGAGTCAACAGCCTACTGCTAATCCCCCACCTTCAGGACGGCACAAGAAACGCTCTAGGTTCACCTTTAAATATTGTTTGCGTACCGTAAAATTAGCCAGCATTACCCGTAACTGTTCTTCAAAGCGGCGGCGATCGCTGTACTCATTCCACGGCAGAAGTAACGCCAACTCCAAGTTAATTGGTTTTTTCGCCGTCACCTTAACTAAGCTTAGTTCAACAATTAAGCCAACAGCCCCTAGTACCTTCCACAAGGCATTCTCATATTTGAGTTCTTTAATGCGGTCAAGCGCATCAAAGTTAGCCGCGAACTCACCCAACACCACCACTCTGTTATTCCACTCAACCCACAGTTGTTGGTCTGGTGAGGGGCTACCAATCCAACCCAAGCGTTCCATGAAAAAATTGAGTTTATCCTTAGTAATCTCTTCTATCGCTGGTGGCAGCAGAACATAATTTGGTTTAGTCTGGTCATCCACTTGATAAATTATCTTAGTTTGCGACCCACCAACGTCCACGCTGAGGTAAATGTCAGTCATGCAAATAGCTGGTTAAAACGATGATCTGATTTTAGTGCAGATTTAGAGCAGATTAGCACTATTATAGTGCAGATTTTGCACCAATTTAGCACAATCTGGCACTCGTGATTCACCTCGGTTCATGACCTTAAATGCTGATTTTGGCTGACCAAATTGTGCCAAGTTGCTCAAGATTTGTGCTGATTTGCTCCATATTTGTGCCAAGAGGTCGCGCGAGTGGGGGGAGTGGGTGCTGTTGCCGGAGAATTTCGCCTCGGTGTACCATGTTGGTGGTGTACTTATTACACTTTTGCGCCCTGCGGGTGGGCTGCGCCCATCTTTCGCTTCGCTCAAGACGCAGAAGTTACGTTCGCCCCTGCGGGGAGTTTGCACCGTATTGGCACAACTGCAAAATCCGAAAAAAAACAATGGTGGCTTTAGCGATTCTGCGCGTTGAAAAACTCAAGTCTTTCGGCAACATTGGCGGTAGTGAAAAACATACTGCTCGTTTACAAGATACCCCAAATGCCGACACCACTAAAAAAAATATCCGACTGATTGGCATGGAGGATGATTCACCGCTTGAAGTTTTGGTGAAAAACAAGATAGCCAACACAACTTTACACAAACCGCGCAAGGATGCCGTGCTGTGTAGCGATATTTTTCTTTCAGCATCCCCAGAATATTTTCGCCCCTTAGACCCATCAAAGGCGGGCGAATGGGATAATCCCCGAATGTTGGACTTTGTTAAGGCTTCTCGCAGTTGGCTAGTCAACAACTATGGTGATAAGTGCGTCAGGGCAGAATTGCACTTGGATGAAGCGACTCCCCACATTCATGCCTATGTTGTACCCATCAACGAGAAAACTAAGCAGTTAAGCCACAAAGAAATGTTTGGAGGTAATGGTCGCGCTGCCAGCATTAAGTTATCCAAGCTGCAAGATAGCTATGCTGCTGCACTCGCTCCTTTGGGCATTGAACGAGGGGTCAAGGGCAGTAAGGCAACCCACACCAAAGTCAAAGAATATTACCAAGCCGTTAACAGTGAACCCCTCACTGCCGTCTGGTCGAATAAAAAACTTGAACCCGAACCTTTTGAATCAGCTACAAATTACGTTGCCCGGATTCAGAATGATCACCAATTCCATGTCCTCAACCACCAACTGGCTGACCGCGCTTTCATGCAGGAGCGACTAGAGAGTGCAGAGCAACGGGCTAGGGCTAGCGAGAAGGAACGACAGCAACTAGAGAAGCGGGTGCGATCGTTAGAATCTCAGACCAATCAACTGCGCGACTTGCCACTTGTTGATGTGGCTTGGGAATTGGGGCTACACAATAGCCAAGGAAAATGGAAGGGTCACGGACACATCATTAATATAGATGGGCCCAAATTCTACGATTTCGCCCCCGATCAACAAAAGGGATCAGGCGGTGCAATTGATTTGGTGATGCACGTTAACCAGTGCAATCTACGGCAGGCGGTCGTCTGGTTGCATGAGCGATTTGGTGAAGCTGGAGCAGAACGAGCAGCGATAGCAAAAAGTCGTCAAGTGACTGCTGAAATTATCCAGTTAGAACCACGCGACAAATTCAGGCTACCAGTTGAGGATAAAAGCAAGTGGACAGCAGTTCACAACTACCTGACCCAGAAACGGGGAATACCATCAAATTTTGTGGAACTTCTGCATAAAAGGGGGTTAGTTTACGCTGATGATCAGCAAAACGCTGTGTTTGTCATGCGGAATCTATTAGAAGAACCCCAGGCAATAGGAGCATTCCTGCGGGGGACACGGGGCGAGAACAACACGTTTAAGGGCTACGAGAAAGGAACAGTTAGGCGTGAGGGCTGGTTTCACTTTCGCTTAGGCGGACAGCCAACTTCACCTGTAGAGAAAGTGGTGCTTTTGAAATCGCCCATCGATGCCGTGTCTTTTGCCATGTTGGAATATCAGCTTAGAGGCGACGTGCCACCCAATAGAACTTTGTACATGGCGGTAGATAATCCCAAAAGCTTACCAGTAGAGCAATTGCGGAATATTCCTAATGTGCAGGTGGCTTTTGACTCGGACGATGCTGGCAATGCAGCTGCACGAGTTGTTAAGGAACTACTGCCACAGTCCAAGCGGCTCAAGTGCAAGGCGGCAGATTGGAATCAGCAGCTTATAGATTATGGGCAGCAGTTAAAACAACAGCCGAGGCATGAGGAGGATTTGAGTCTTTAAGGGGAATGACTTCATGTAGTCAGTGCAAGGAGATTTCAGGCTCTATATTCTCAAATCACCTCAATTTGACCCACTGCGGCGATCGCTACTCTTGCTGAACTGTAATCTCACTCGCAATGCCATTTAGCAATTTCGGTAGTTCATGAGGACGACTCAACATAATTGAAGTCGTGAATAATTTGTATACGAAGTTTTTGAAGATTAACTCTCTACTCCGCACCAATTTCTAGTGGTCAGCCTTAACTCTGATAAAATCAGGAGCGGAAAAAATGAAATTGATGATGAGCCAGGAGTAAGTAATGTCAGCGAAAAGCAAGGCCACAATAAAATGAGCGTGGTTCACTACCAACAGCCATCATTGCAGCGAATAAAAAAGTTGAAATCAAGTTGACTGACCATTAGGCATAGTCTTTACCGCTCAGATATTTCTTACTCTAAACATGAAAGCCAATCACAGAAAGCACTTTGAAAACTTCGACCGCCTATGGTGATTACGGAGGGGTAGCTCAAAAAAATTCTCAGCGCAGATAAAACAACCCTTACCAATAAGGATTTGCTTTAATTAATGCCGCCGCCGCTAAACTATCCAATGGGCTGGAGAAAAAATTTCCCTGGCCATATTCACAGTTCAATTTTCTCATCAGTGCTAGTTGCTCCTTTGTCTCCACTCCTTCGGCAGTCACACTTACACCCAGTTTGTGTGCCAGCGTGACAATGAGTTCAATAACTTCTAAATTTCTGCTATCAGCATCTATAGGGCTGACGAAGGAACGATCAATCTTCAACACACTAATCGGAAAGCTATAAAGACGACCTAATGAAGAATAACCCATACCAAAGTCATCAACTGATAATTCAATGCCCAAATCTCGAAGTTGTAAGAGTATGGCAGTTGCTTCATCGCCATTTTCTACAATTACACTTTCAGTAATTTCTAGCACAAGAGAGCTGGCATTAAGACCAGTTGAGTTTAAAATTTGCTCAATCTCCTTAATCAAATTTGGCTGGGAAAATTGCTTAACAGAGAGATTGACACTGATTTTCTCTATTAAGTTGGTACATTCGCTCACCCTCCAAGCTTGCAATTGGTGGCAGGCTTCATGCAGCGTCCAGTAGCCAATTTCCACAATCAATCCAGTTTCTTCCGCTAGGGGAATAAAATCTCCCGGAGACAGTAGACCACGCTCTGGATGCTGCCAGCGCAGTAGCGCTTCAAAACCTAAAATTCTGCCGCTAGTAAGTGAAACAATCGGTTGGTAATAAACCTGAAACTCATGGCGTTCAATTGCTCGGCGCAAATCTGTTTCTAACTGCAATCTCGCTAGAGCCGACGCGTACATATCTGGGCTGAATAGCTCATAACGCGCCCTGCCTTGCGCTTTGGCTCGGTACATTGCCGTATCAGCATCCCTGAGCAGGTCTTCTGGTTTGTCATAGTCTACTGTCGAACTTAACGCGATGCCAATACTTGCACTTGTGAACGCTTCTTGTCCCCCAAGGTCAAAGGGTAAGGCAAGTTCCTGTTGAATGCGCTGGGCCACTTTAATAGCATCTAACACATTTTGGATTCCCGCCAGTAGGATCGTAAATTCGTCTCCCCCAAGCCGTGCCACTGTATCTTGTGAGCGTATACACACCAGTAGCCTATCTGCAATAGCAAGCAGAAATTGGTCTCCTTTTAGATGTCCTAGACTGTCATTGATCACCTTAAACCGATCCAGGTCGAGAAACAGTACAGCAAATAAATAATTCTCCTGCCGTAAAGCTAACTCAAGTGCATATTTTAAGCGCTCCATAAACAAAGCTCGGTTTGGTAGCCCAGTAAGAGCATCGTGAAACGCATTCTGTAGCAGCTGTTCTTCTGCTTGTTTACGCTCGGTAATATCATGGGTGATTCCAAGAATCTGATAAACTTCTCCTAGTTCATTCAAAAGCGGCACATAAGTAACAACTATAAAGAAAGGGTCATAACCAGGCAAACTAATCTCGCATTCTCCAGTTTGCAATGTGTATGTCTCCACAGTTTGTCGGAGAATTGGCATATAACTGTTTGTGACTGACAACGGGAATAGTTCTTCATCTGTGTGATTCAGAAGTGCTTCTTTAGGATAACCACTGCGTTTAACTCCAAAACTATTGACAAACTGCAACCGTAACTCGGCATCATAAATTACAAATGTATCGGGTATGTTATCAATTGCTAATCGGAATCGTTCTTCACTCAAACGCAAAGCCTTCTCTGCCTGCTTACGCTCGACAATTTCAGCTTCTAGTTGCCTGTTAGCCTTTAATAGTTCAGCAAATGACTCTTGTAATTGAGTAGCCATTTGGTTATGAGCCTGAGCGAGAACTCTTAGTTCGTTAATGGCGTCTACTGTAACAGTTTGGTCTAACTGACCATTAGCGATTTCCTTAGAGGCTAAACTTAAGCGAATAATTGGTTGAGTAATCCAATGAGAAGTAAACACTCCTGTCACTGTAGCTAGTATTAATGCTCCTAAACACAGTAAAATAGTCATTCGTGAGTTAGCTTCGATATGTTCCATAAAGTCGCCTTCTGGAACCACCACCACAATCAGCCAATCTAGCCCGTAGCTGTCTGTGAATGGCATTAGCTGTATAAATTGCCGCTTGCCATCAATTTCAAAGTCAAGTTGCTGGTTAGAATTAATGTTTTTAAAATTATCAAACTGTGCATTCAAATACTGTGCTGTCAAACGAGTCATACGATCTCTGCTTGCGAGTACTGTCAGCTGTTTGTATTTCACCTGTCCTTCCTTCTGGTTCAGGATAAAAGGTTGTTCAGCCGTTGAACTTGCTACCAAGTTTCCAGAGCGCTCGATAATAAATGTCTTTCCTGAGCGTCCGATCTTTAAATTGTGCAAAAACTCACCCAGTTGCGAAAGAGATAACGTTGCATTCGTAACACCTAGCAAGGTACCTGTCTGGTCATAAACAGGTCGGGTAGAACTGATCGCTAGCCCTGACGAAGAAAAATACGGATAAATTTCAGTCCAAGTAGCTTTACCTGCTTTTACAGCCTTTTTGTACCAGGGACGAGTGCGAGGATCAAAAGTTGTGCTAACTTGAATTAGCTTGAGGCGATTACCTTGGCTATTAGTGGTATAGGTATGATATCTACCACCCGTTGATTGGTTCTTTACTCGGATTACTAGTGAACCATCATTCAAACGATCTACCGAATAAATTTCTCCCTCTACACTTCCAAAAGCGATCGGACTTAGAGACTTGAATAACTGTATTTGCTGCCAGAAATGGCATTCTAGACTTTTTGTATCTTTCAAATCCAATTCACCAAAATGGAGGGCATTGGCATTAATCTGAGTGATGAGTTGGGGTTTCTCCATATAATTGGTGATATGTTGATGAATTCTATTTGCCACTTCACTTCTTAAAAGAGTAGCAACTTCATTAACATCTCTCTGCCCATTTTTTAAGGAAAAGAATGCTGTTAGCCCCACAACAGCAAAGATTTGCAGTAGAAAAGGTACTATGATAGCTATACGGAGCGGTACTCTCATTAACCCAATTGAAATTGGACGCCAGAAATTTTGCATTGTCATCTGCGGATAATTTCAAAAAATATTGTTAAGTCGCATTTTTGGGCTAATTCGCTATTTTACATGGTCACTTAATTTACCCTTACCACCTTCCAAGCAGACTGGTTCCCAACCTTTCCAGACCTGATAAAACAGAACGAGCCACGAGTAAACTGTTGTTCGCCCTTCTGAACCCTTGGCTTATACCTAATCAACCCCTCCACTTCAGATGAAGAAAGAAGCCAGCCCTTGCTAGCAGCAAGCTCTAGCTCTTTGAGGTGCTGTAGTGGTGAAGTTGGGACCAGGTGACGAGCGATCGCTTCCACCAACTGAACCACCTCCCCAAGTGCCAAGTCTGGTTGTCCAGTGGTCAGTAAGAGTGCGTCCACTTGCCTACTGGACGTGTCTAGTAGGCAAGTGGACTGCTCACTAGTTCAGCTAATGGGGATTTGAAATCATCCATTTTCCCCCCAGCGCTGATATGGTCATGCAGCTAGCTGATCGAGCAATTCCACATCACTTGCAGTGATGTAAGATTTATTCCCCTGCTTAAATGTCTTGATGTCGAGCGCGTCTATCCGGTTATAAACCGCTTGTTTCCCTAGATTGTACCTATCAAGGAGTGCAGCAACTGGGAACGAATCAATTTCTACTGTCATAAGAGTGTCCAGTGGACGTGTCTAAGTTTGCACAGTGGACAGTCTAACACGCGGCGTTTGCGCTCTTTTGGCTGCTGACTTTCTCCCAGCACCATCTTGGTCGATGTCGCCAAACTGTCGTATTTGTTTAACACAAGTCTGATTTCCTCTAACTCTGCCTAGCAACTAACACCACAGTCAGACGAAAAAAGTTGTTTGTCTAACTACAAATAACTAAACAACAGCTATCGTCTTTATTTCAATATGGTCGAAAATAGAGGAGTCAAACAAGATACTACTATTGACATACTCACCGCACCTTCAGGTCGGTGAGTATGTCAAAACCATAATCTTTTGATGAAGTGTTGAATCTTAGGAGATTTTAGGAATTCCGGTTTAAAATTGTTTGGACTTGAGCGATTACTGCATCAGGGTCAATGGGCTTCTGGATAAATCCATCAATCTTTATATCAAGAGCCTTATGAGCATCATCTTCTGCGATGCCTGTCACCAACAAAATAGGAATGGTAGTAAACCAACACTTTTCATTACCTCGTTTGATAATTGAATTTATCTAAGAAGTGAGCCTCACATTTCGCAAAGTTCTTCTCTCGTTACAATACTTTTTCTTACCCTATTTAAGTTGTCAAAGCCCTTAAAGATAATGATAACCAAACAGAGGGGAAGGAGGTGAGCGTCGCTCACCTCCTTCCCCTCTGTTTGGTTATCATTCTTATTAAAGGTATTTTGAGTATTTTAACTGATTGACAAAAGGCAGTTTATCTTAACCTCTTACCGATCCTTACCGATGCCCTTTGACAGGACTACAAAATTTACCTGTTGCTATATAAAGCCGCATAAGATTTTCCGAAATATTTATTTCTAGACTTGTATAAATCAATGTAACTTAATGCTTCTCATCGAAAATATTGAGGAGAAAATTTATGAGCTTGATCAAGTTTTTATCTCCCATCGTTGCTACCACTACTATTGCTATTTCCACTCTTTCTTTTTTCTCTATTGACTCAGCTATGGCAGCTCGTGTTCGTGTTGTTAGGAATTGTATAACTTACAACAATGCAGGAAGGCCTGTAGGAACACTAAAACGAGGTTATTATCCTCTTGTAAGATACATGAGATTTGCAAGGAGTGGATACAACGGAGCTCGAATTATAGCAGACTTTACGGCATCGAGAAAAGGTTTCGGCACCGTAAACATTGCTAATCGTTGCTTGCAAAACTCTGGAGGAAGAGTGATTGAATTCAATTAAGAATAAGAAGTAACAGAACACTCTCTAATCTTCAAATAAGGCGTTACCACGGTGATCGCACTAATAACGTTTAGCTTTTGAAAGATAGGTTATGGAGAGAGTATCAAGTCCAAGCTATCGTTAGTTATTACAGCCACGGTGGGGTAAGAGGTATCAAGTTTGGCATTGATATCGGCTCAGTTAATGAAGATGGTAGCCCCCGCTTGCTCTGGAAACAGGGAGGGAATCTCAATAAATATAAGTGTTCGTTTACAATGTTTTTTCTAGTAAAAATTTCTTGCTTTAAGGTGTAAGAGGCATCAGCGTGTCAACTTAACTAAAGTGTTAGTAGATTGATTAGTTGTTGTAAAGAGATTTTGAAGACTCAGTGAGCGCCCAAGGCATTGAGAGATATCTTGCTACTATGGGCACATATACCGAAATCCTTATATCGAAACAGAGTTATTCTCTTCTGTTCTTTAAAGAGCATACACCACTACCACATCATTCGCCCCCATATTCTGGGGGTATTTTTATAGCGGTAGTTGCCAACGTTCGCGCCCTTGTATGAATGAATCGAGAAGACTTGGAGGCGTTTAAGTAAAAACATTTGTATTAACTTATACTTAATGTCCTGATGAGCTAGCCCTGATGCCAAATATTCCCCAACCATTTGAAGGTGCATTTCATCTGAGTACCCTTTTCAGCTACTTGGCTCGACTTGATTGCCTGTGAATTCACTCAAATAGAAAATCTGCCGAGATTGCTAGCAACTGACTACGTTTTCTATAGCCTCTCGGATCTTGCCTTCCCATTCTTGTGTTTTGGCACACCTAGACCTACCCCAGGGACGCCAAAACAACTGCCATTTCGGTAAAGAATGCCAATAAAGCCAGAAATGGTCATTTTCTGGGGATACAATCTCGAAATCATTCCCCTTGCTACCACTGGGCCGTATTTTGCAATCAATAGTTTTTAGTTTTTTCATAAGTGACTGCTCAAAATTTTGCATAGGGCAACTTTGGGAGCCAAAAAAAATAATGTTATTAACTTGATTTAATCAGGCTTCTAGGCGTCAGTTTTATTCCAAAAGACAGATAAAATTGGCAGTTTTCTAATAATTGGTATTAATTTTTACATACTTACCCAAGAAAATAAATTAACTATCAAGCTAGTAGTTCGCTTTCGTGACTTTGCGGGGTAAAGGGGGAAAGGTTTTAAATCCCTTCCCCTTTCCCCAGCCTGAAAAAGCGCATTTTTGGGTTGGCAGACTACTAGGCAGGAGTTAGTTCGCCCACTCAACAGCAAGATGCTCATAATGCCAGTGAAACAATAACTGATGTGTTGCAAATCGAGCAACTGGAACAGAATCGCTCTTTGAGTCATTTCAGTCGATACTGCTACCAACCTGAAGGTGAACACCATTAAACGAATTCTGTTTGCTTCATTTGTTAACGAGGATTGAAACTGTTAGTTTTGCGTTCTTTTTCAAAAGTTTATGATTCTACTGACAGAATAGTATCAGTTTATCTGCTGCATTTTAAGACTATTTAGTTTTTCTTTCTTCGCGTGGCACATTAAACCAATGATCATCATTGCTTTACTTTTTTGTGTTTATTAGCCCGGACGAACTATCGTTTTTTTTTAGTCAGCCGCAGTTCACTTGCACTATGGCAACCCCTAAAAGTTGTGCCACGTATTATGGCGATGTCTATGACGGGCGTGAGCCGAAGCAATCTTTACGCAGTTAAGGATGACCGCAATCGCTTGCCGCCAACTATTAGAGACATCCAGTCGGGGTAAAATCCCCGATTGAAACCATGACATGATAACAGTTAAGAGTTAACTGATTTAACGCCCTAATGCACAAATTTTATCCAATCACTCCTGAAGATTTCTACCTCAGATACTTTACATTTATTGCCTCGATACTCAATTGTTGCGCTACAAAAATATGAAGACATTAGTTGAACGCTCTTAATGATTCCGACTTGCCACTTGCGAACACTGTCGTTGAAAAACTCAATTTTATCCCCAACTTTCAATTCCGGGCGGAATAATTCGCTTTCTGGGGCATTTATCAATTCACCATCTTGTCGGCGAACCATAATTGAACCATCTTCGGTGTCTATTCGATAAACAGACACCGACTGTCCACAGTAGTTAGCTTTATCGCCGACTTTCCACTGTCCTAGATCCAGGCTGACACCAATATTTGCCGCCGATGTCGATTGAGCTGAATTGGCAATGACTGGGGTCGAAGCTAGCGCAGTGTTTACTTGTGGAGAAGCATCTTGTCGAGGAGAAAAGCCAGCTACAGCAGGGGTGTCCAGGCTGTCCACTCCGTTTTCGGCAAGATTAACTTGTTGGACAGGCTCAAACCCAGTCACAGTAGGGCTGTCCAAGTTGGACACATTGTCTTTGGGGACTTCCGGGTTATCAGTTAAATTGACAAATTGATTAACTCCACAATCAGAATTTTCTTCATCTTTTTTTTGCAATGCTAATTCTTGGGGGGGGACAATTGGACAGGGTGGACAGCCCTGCTGTGTAAGGGTTTCAGCCTGTCCAAGGTTAGAAATCGGCGTATTTGGTGATTGGACAGGGTGGACAGCCCTGCTGTGTAAGGGTTCTGGCGTTTGGGTAGGGTGAAAAAACTCCTCGAATTCTTCTATTCCCCCTTCAAGGCATTTATCTTTAAAGCAATACCAAAATTCCGCCCTGGATTGTGAAGAATCCGGTGGCCCCTCCGGTACTTTCATCTCAAATACCCCAGCCAGTGGTTCAATGAATGCAAAGTGGGACTGAATTCTTTCACGCTTTCCGTTGACCGTGGGTGTCCAGCTACGTTCCTTGAAGTTGTGGGGCAAGACTGTTTTTAAATGGCTAATAAATTTGGACATCCCCAAAGGAGCATAACCATGTTCCCGGCAGTAAAGTACATACCAACTGTGTAAACGACTTTGTGGGATAAATGTTTCGGTCGTTGAGGGGCGTAAGCACAAGTCCACAAAGGATTTGGTAGAGTCCCCGTACAAAGATGCCTCTAGCGCCAGATTCTTCGCTCGATCTGAAGAGGGAGGCGATAACAAAATGCGATCGCGTTCTGCTCGTGGCATTGCTAAAGCCCAAGAAATTATGTCGGACTTCACCTCTTGTAGCTTCAGCCACAAGTCTGGGTCAGGGCTTACATCTCGGTTTTTTACTGGGATTGGGTAAGCTCGACGCATCCAGCCGTCGCCAGCATTTTCGATCTGTAGATGACTTACAGAGGCAACCCAAAACCGAATGTACCACTGGATTGAATAAGCTACTGGATTGAATAAAGCGCGTCCGCTCATTGCCCCATTGTCAACTAATTCGTAAAAAGCTCGGACTCCTTCGGCATAACCTCCTACGTCGGGGAATCCAAATATCCGCTTTCCACTTAAATATTGATGCCGTCCTTCCGGTGTAGAAATATCCGCAAATTGTGAAGCGCTACTAGAGCCGGATTCGCCAAATAAACTACTCCAAAACCGTCCTAGCGTCCCCTTGCCCCCACCACTTAAGCCAATTAAGTGGGGAAACCGACCATAAGGGGCAGTTGGGTCTAAAAACATACTTGTGAACGCCCGAATCACTTCAACCAATTCTGACCCAAAGCTTTCATTTAGAAATTTGAGAAAAACTTCTGGGCATGGTTTGTTGGCTTCATAATCGTGGGGAATGATATTAGTGAGGTAAAAATCTTTGCTTAGAGGCATTTGTTCACCAGTTCGCAAATCAACAACACAATTGTTAAACCCTAATAAATGAGTATTGGTTGGCAGTGGTTCTGCTGGTTCTAAGCGACTGCGGCAATATTTAAAGGCGGATTCCTTGTGTGCATTAGTTTCGTAAGGTTTGGTTATTCTCCAGCCAAATGTTTTTGTGTAAGAGAGCTTGTAAGCGGATTCTCCAGCGTCAGCGAGGAGCTTGTAAGCTTTATTATCATCTTGGTGCTGCCATTGGTTATTCTCTTGTGACCACTTGTAAAAGGATGAATTCAGTACCATCCATTCAGTTTGAGGAAAGATTTTTCGGTAAGCCCAGCCATCAAAAGTACCCGCCGTCACGCAGTTAGAATAGGGTAAATTCATGGCAGTGCATACAGGCAAGTAAAATGCCTCTGGGTCTGCTGGGTCAATATCTATTTTAGAATTAGATAAATCCGTAACTTCTTTTTCAATAGTTTCGGATTCTGCCAACTCAAGCGATCGCTGCGCTACAGCCGCGTGAATCTCCTGCTCTAACCGACGGATAAATTCTGGTGTTTCCATCTGCCCCAAGATTTCTTTGATGTCACTTGATTTATATGGTAAATCGGGACAGATGTCGTGAGGGTTAATTCCAATAAATGCAATCCCCACCTCGGCTGCACAGTCCTGGCAGGTCTGGAGTTTCTTTAAGCCAGTGTCGTCAGCATCGTGCAGAAAGATGATTAATCCTATACCTGAATCTTTGATAAGTTGGTATTGGGGTGTGATTGTTTTCTTATCCCATGCACTGCCTTGAAACGTAATCCCAGCAAGACCATGCGAGCGACCAACTTCTACGCATCCCTCGCCTTCATGCTGGAGTAGCGCCGGGGTGACATTCACAGATTTAGCACAGGCTAGCGCTTCATCAATGCGATATGCTCCCCAAGGCAAATCGCCTTTTTTCATTTGGGGTGTGCCATCAAGTCGCCTATGCCATTGCCGAAAGGTCTTGCTGTAACCTTTCTCCTTATTGGCATCTGGCCACTGGTAGCGAACCACCCATTGCGACTCTGAGTAAGGATAAATTGTTTCGGTTGCACTGCCCTCAACATCTTTTGGTGGTCTACTCGTTAACTTTTTCGGTTGGGGTATATCTGTTACAGTATCCGTCAACATCACCAAACCTAATTCACCATCTGGAATTGGTGCTGGTTTGGGCAAGATTCTCTTGGGTTTGGCAGCATTTTGGTTTAGAGATGGAGTGTAATTAGCCCCTGCCCTTTCTGCCACCACTTCAGCCCAAGGTTTAATCGCCTCCCGGATGTCTTTGCACTCACACTGGTTAAAGCAGCTGTACTTCCCAGTTTCTTGGACAATGGATAAATTATGCCCACCGCAAACTGGGCAGATGTATTTATTTTTCTCTCTGGCTGGTTCTAACTGGTCTACAAAATTGCGAATATCGAAGGAGGCGAGTGCTTGTTGTGTGGTCAACATTAGCGAATACCTCCGATTTGATTCAATTGTTGAAAATTAGCTAGTACAAAAATCGCTGTATTGTCTGTGTAGCAAGTGTCTTCGAGGAATTTAAGGCAGTTAGTTAGCGTGTGATTACTTATTTCTGACAGCAACTGTTTTGATGCTGTAATATAGATACAATGCGCCCTGACCATGTTACCGATGCAATTGCGGTAACGTTCGTTGTAAACTTGTAGTCTAAGCATATTAAATTTTATTAAATCCGGGTCTTCCCGGTATGAGTGAACAAACAACGCTGAATCCGCCAAGATAGGGCGTTGTTAAGAACTAAAAGCTCTCGGTTATAGCCGGGGGCTTTTTGCTAATGTTGTCAGGATTATAGCACTATGGTCAGAGTGCTATTTATTTTTAGTTGACTCAGGACTGTTTTCTTCCAGCCATTTATCAAGAAGACCTTTTAGCACTTCATCCATAGTTGTTTTTAACTGTATACAGGCTATTTTGAAGCGATCGCGCTTTTCTTCCTCTACTCGAAATCGTACAAAAACCTGCTTGTTTGAATCACTCATAGCAAAATATTTTTATAGCAAATTAGCAATACTTTACTATTTTCACAAAATAATTAGCATATCCAATTAAATGAAATAATAGCACTATAATTTTTGTGCTATAGTGCTATTAAGGTAAAAACGCCACGGAATGACCAAACCTGCATTAGATGGGATAAGTGCCAGTGTGCCACCGCATCATTGCATAGATAGTCAAAACCAAAGCAGCAAGCCTATTTCAGAACTTTGTCAATTAAATATTTTGAGGATTTTTCCGATGACAGATTTGGCAGTTCATACCGAAAATGCCAACACTGGGCAAAAAGGTACACTCACGATCGTTGCTGGTTACGACCTCGGTAATTCCAGCATTAAATTTGTATCATCAGACCGCCAGATCAGATTTCCCAGTTATTTAGAGAACTGTTACTATCGCCCAACCGAGACTCCCACTGAAGGTTACGTTGAGTACCTAGAGGGAGATGCACTAACTAAACTGGACTACAAGCAATGGTTGTCAGGTTTTGCGGCTTACGACGCTAACCCCAAAAACCACTTGCGAGTGACCGACGATGCGACTGCAAAAGTGAATCAATCGCTGAAACATTTACTAGCAGTGCTTTCCTACTACCCTTACAAAGCTTCGATTGAGTTAGTAATCTGTGCATCTTTGCACGAAAGAGGCGATTTAGAAGACCAGCTGATTGAAGCACTTACTGGCCGCCATGTCGTCAAGTTTGGCGGTAAGATTTGCCCCACCGAGGTCAAGATTCATGTTTTGAAAGTTTACGACGAAGGTCACGCAGCGATCGCCGCCTTTGCCCAGAACTTGAACACTACTAAACAAAATGTGATTGTTGATATCGGGAATCGGACAGTTATTGCCACTTTAATCGGTTCCAAAGGACATCTAGCTAACCGAAAGACTTTTGATAATGGTGTGGAGGAGTTGATCCGAATGATTTCGGTTAACCCGGACTTTAAAAATCGCTTGGTGGGCGAGATTGCAATGCCGCACCTGATCCGCCAGGGACTAGAAAGCATTGAAAAGCCCTTTTGGTACGGCAACCAGTTTAGTTTTCAAGATGTCTACCAAAAAGAGTTAGCGCCTTGGGTACAGAAGTCCCTAGCGCCAGTATTCAAGTTTATTCATCCTTGGAAGATTAACGCAGATGCCTGCTTAATTACCGGGGGAGGCTCACGACTGCCATCAGTAAGTGAAGCACTTCAGGCTAAAGGGTTTGTGGTAACAGATAACCCAGTTTGGGCAAACGCGATTGGGCTTTACCAACTAGCAAAGATGATTCATTTAAGGAGTGTGAATGAACAGCAATGAAAGCATTCGGGTAGTGATTCGTAAGCCCTACCATCCATTACTGAAAAAGCTTGCACAACAAATGAACTTAGACGATTACGGGGAGGTGATTAACTTCCTACTTTTAGAATTCCAGCGAAATGGGTACAACTTCCAAATTGAACAGCCGACTGATTCCCAAATTCAAAAACTTGACGAAAAAGATTTAGTTAACAATCTCGCTGCAATGTTCTAGTCATGAAAATCAACAAAACACTTGGACTCTCTGTTGCTGCCCAAGGCTTTCTAGCCCTCGGCTATTTCGGAGTGCAGCAGCTTGGCAGAAACAATATGTTTACCATCGCCGCAGTTGTGGGGGGTGCAGGAGCCATCAACTATGTACTGCAAAAGCCGAGTCAACCAGAAGCACCAACCGCACCGATAAAAGCTCAAAGGAAAGGGAAAAAGTCATGAGCGACCAAGACACCCAAAAGACACAACCAAGCCTAACAACAACCGAAATAATGACCATCATCCTCGGTTGCGAACAGACTCTTAGATTTGTGCAAGCATCTCCTAATTACAAGCAAATTGAAGCGTCGGAAAAGTTCAGTATATCGAATGACCTGCGTCTGGGTGATGCTGTTCAAGCTTTGATGGAGATTCACGAAGCGATTCTAAATATCGAGTTTTATTCCCAAGTTTGAGGAACTTATGTTAGAAACAACAACCTTAGAGCGTAATCATTTGTACCAGTTCCGTGGTCAACAACTGCGCTATAGCCATCGGTCTAATTGTCGAGTCAATGCCCCTTTCATATTCAATGACTCCAAGGGCAGACGAAAAGAATTAAACCAAAACCAAGTGCAGAGGGAGGTTTTTAAATTAAATGAGTTTTGTGAGAACTGATGATGAAGCGATCGCACCTGCCGGCAAGCTTGGCGATCGCCTAATCAGGATGTATCTCTCGCCGCAAAACGAAAAGTACACAAGGATTCTAACAAATGGCACTAGATTATAGAAATCCCAATGATTGGGGCAAATCACCTCTGACTGACCGCGCTTTGAGATTAGAGCAATTCAAAGCGGAAAATCCTGAACAATGGGCAGCAATGATTTCGGCAGATATTGAGGCACTCTCCACACCAATATTCGAGAGTGAAGATTACCCACCCTTCACCGGAACCGAATTCTTAGCAACTCATTCAACCATCGATGACCATCCATACTCTGCTGCATTTGGTCAATTCTTGGGTAATGGTATTGACGCGGACATTGCAAATATTCTGGCATTTGGGTCTAATAGATTTGATTTAATTTCTGATGATTTTGACGACCCCATAAGGCAATTAGCAACGAGAATTTATAGCCGATTTGAAGACATGGGTTACTGGGATGAAGTGCCCCAAGAGCCGATAAATATCGACTACGACAACATACCTTATTAGGAGAATAACGCAATGGACTTTGCAATACGTAATCCGGTAGTTGGTCATGCAAGCCACATTGACGAGAAAGCGCTTTCCTGGGGAGGGTTTGAGTCTGATATTCTGGGCTATCTCTCTGATATAAACAAGCTAGAACAGTTCGCAGATTACGCCAATAATGCCCAAGAATTATCAGATAGGTTAGAGCCATTTTTAGACAACGCCAAGGTCGTCTTCGAGGCGATGGAGAAGTTAACAAAAGGTCAGGTAACTTGGACAGAACTTCGTAAACAATACGGCTCTCATGTCGCAACTGCTATCGCCAAAATTCGCAAACTCAACTCCGAGTTTGATTCGGAGATGGGCAAGATAGATGCCCAAGATAGAGCCGACTTGCTGCGAATTGACCAAAAGCGTAAACACGCATTAACCGAAGTTGCCGCCCAATTACACCATGATTTACAAGCAGAATTGTGGAGACATGAAAATAAAATCAGCAGCATAGAAAATAAGCAAACTGTGCAGGCTGAAAGGCAAGCAATTACTACGGGATTAAGAGAGAAACGACAACAACTTTTAGCCCGTGCTAGGTATGGTTCCAGAGCTTTAGAACCGAACCAAACACCCCAGGAAGTGATACCGTTTCAATCCCAAAATCATGCACCATCGTCAAGTGTTTCTGCAACAGGAACAGTTCGCGGCTGGGGTGCAATGTTGGGTAACTTGTGGCAGAAGTTAGGCGACCGATAACTATTAGTTGAAAGGACACAGGCTGATGCTAGTAAGGAAACGAAATGAAGATCCTCATAGCGTCAGCCCTTTTTCATTTGAAGGGCTGGCACAGACTCCACAACAACAGAAAATTGAGCAACCATCACAACCGCAACCATTATCAGAAAATAACCGGGGTAGGACATTTAGACGTGCTGGTAATGCTTGTGAGATTGTCGCTGGCAGTTGTTTAAATAGTGCAGTGATTTTCACCTTTCACCTGTTGCAAGTTCACCCAGTTGGAATGTTCCTTGCTGTGGGTACTGCACACTTGTACTTTACTGCTACTGCAACAGGTGAAGGCTTTAACAATTTTGTCACTAATTTAATGACTGGTTGCAGTGCATCACTGGCGTTATTGTGTGCGCTTTCCGAACCGATTAGTGAATGGAATGAATCGAGAATTTCTACTAGCACAGTTAAGACTTCTATTGAGTCGGTTTATAAGCCAAAAACTGCTGAATCTTCAAGTTGGATGGATGGTGCAGGAGTGGGCATATTTCTAGCGATATTAATGATTTTTCTATTTGGTGGTAGGAGAGGTAAATGAATTATTTAACTGAGAAACATAAAGAGTTATCCGAGTCGCAACAATCGGGCTTGATGCTGTGGTTTGGACAGTTGCCGATGGATAAGAAAGCTGTGGCGATTGGGCTGAGTCTGACTGTGGGCATTGGATCGGCGGCGATGGCGTGGCAAGGAACGAGCAGTGATCGGATCTACTTCTGCATTAAAACCCCTTTGAAAACATTGGTGTGCCGGGATAAAGATAACCGACCGTTTCGTATGACCCCCTTTTATTGGGAGCAATGGCAGTTAGAAGGAATGCCGCGCCAAGTAGTGCGTGACCCAGCTATGGGCGTTAATGGCTTAGTGAAAGCGACTAACCCATACAAGCCGTTTTGGGGTTTTGGGGGATTCCTGGGGTTTGCCCTAGCTGGCTGGATGCTGCGCCATTGTCAAAATGAGGAGAAGCAGAGAGCAGTTTTTGAAGACATCGCACAAAAACGGGATGCTGCAAAAGCAGAGATGGCGGCACGTTCCGAGTTGTTAGAGAGTTACCGAGACGTTGCGATCGCAGAAGTCCAATTGCAAGCCGATTTAGATTTGATAGCCAATGATCGCACAGTAGATATCCAAAAAGCCGAGATTTACGCCCACACGGAAATTGAAGTTACGCAGATGGAAGCATCCGAGGCTATCTTTGAGGCGCAAACGGCGGGGATGACGGAGCAACAGAAGGCAGATTACATTAAGCAGTTACGTGAAATGAAAACGCCTTATCTACAAGGTAGCCAGACTTTACAGGGGACGATTGACCCCAACGACAAGGTTACTGGTTCTGAGTCAGGAACAATCGCAGCTTCACCCGATGCATGGGTGCAAAATTTGGTCAAACAAACTGCGCTGATTTGGGGCAACCAAGGGGGCGGTAAGTCTTGGCTTGCCCGTTATGTAATCCAACTCAAAAAACAAGCCGGCTACCGTGTGATTGTCCTTGACCCCGACTCGAACCGTAGTGAATGGCGAGGAGTTGAAAGTTATCACTCCTGGTACGAGATAGAGCAGCAGATCCGCGACTACGTTGAGGAATTAGAGGCACGGTTAAAAACTTTTAATAATTCATCTCTGAGTGAGTCGCAATGGCGGCAGAAACTTTGGGCAGAAGGTAAAGCTTTGTCTTTAATCTGTGAGGAGGCCACCACATACGGCGACTTCATTAAAGATGCTGAACTGTTAGAGAAATTCGGCAAGCTGGCATTAACTAAAAGCCGTAAACAAGAGATGCCAATAACAGTGGTAGCTCACAACAATACCCAGACTTGTTTATTTGGTATCAAGGGCTTGCATAATCTGGTTTATAAAATGCTCCAAGTGGAATGTTTGGCACAAGTAGATCCAGTTACACTACAGCCCAATTCAACTGGTTTTGCCAAGGTGAAACTCGATAGTTCTAACGAATGGCTTGATGTTATTCTGCCCAAAATGACAGCGAAAATATCTGACTTTAACGACGCTCTCCCAGCAGAATCTAACCCCAATCCCCCTATCGATAAAGCCACTTTAGAGCGGATTTATGAACTGGAATTCAATCTTGGTAACAAAGCAGGTGACACCCAATCTGAACCGAAAAAACTATCACCCCAGGCGCAAAAGCTGTATGAATATCTCACCAGAACTGAACGAATAGAAGCTGATGTAAGAGAGTTCAAGGGCAATTTTAAAGTGAACGGTGAGAGATTCACTGTAGAGCAAATCAAGGGCTGGATGTATGAAATCGTGGGGGCAGGATTGGCGGACTGGATAGCCGAGGGTGTTATCAAGCTCAATCAAATTTGACTGCGATTGGTGTCTGGTGTCTCGCCCCAAAAACGCCCTTTTTTCGCGGACACTGGACACCAGACACCACAGACACAAAAGCTCAAAACCCTTGTATAGCATAGACACCGCCAGACACTACCCCAGACACCGCCCAGACACCAAGTGTCTTCAACGTGTCCGCTAGACACCAATAATAAATAACCTCATAAACAGCCATTTATTATTAGAGGATTATCAACATCATGCTGAAAATAGTAATTGTTGAACCAGAAACATTCACGCTCTTGGGCATCAAAGGCGCTATTGAACAATCTCCAGATATAGAAGTAACTGGTGATGCTACTTGTGGAAAGATAGGTTTTCAGTTAATTGAACAGACCAACCCTGATGTTGTGTTAGTTGATTTACTCTTACCCGACATGAGTGGTTTAGAACTGACTCGCTCAATCAAAAGGAAAACTAATAGTAAAGTGGTGATTTTTACTAATCAGACTCATTCAGATTTTATTAACTCGGCTTTCCGTCATCTCCAATTCGCAATTCGCAAGTCGCAATTCGCAATTTCCGTCTCCACAACTTAAGTTAGGGGCTTGAACATTGATACTACAATAAATTGAGTAGCTTATATCTCCGAATGAATTAATTTACAATTTTGTCCGCAATTGCGAATTGCGAACTGCGAATTGCGAATTGTTCGGTCATGGGGCTGATTCTTATATGCTCAAGAGTGCTGATGTAGAATTGATTGAACTAGCCATCAATAGAGCTTACTCTGATGAATGTCTACTCGACCCCAAGCTGGCTAAAAAATTATTAGAAAACCTTTATCAAAACAGATATATTGACCCTAGTTTTGCTGACAAAAACTTGTTTGAACCTCCCACTGAGCGACAAATACAAGTGCTGCGTTTACTGGCTCAGGGTTTGATTTTTGAACAGATTGCCAAAGAAATGTTTCTCTCTGTTAGTACAGTCAAAAATTATGCCAGTGATTTGTATAGTAAGTGGCACGTCAAGAACCGTTATGAGGCGATAAAAAGAGGGGCGATGCTTGGTTACATTGACTATAACTTGATTGTGAATGAATGATGTATTAGTGATGACTACTAAAGGGTAAAATTAGAATAAATATTTTATTTTTTCAACAATGCAACAATGACAGTTACAAAAATATTTGTGATGCTAAGGATGATAACAGACCAAAGTTGCCATCTTTTGATTACTTCTTCACGGGCTTCAAGATTTCCTTTTCTAAGTCTTTCGATATGTTGTAAACCCCAATCGATAATTGAGAGTGAAGAAGGAGGCGCATCTTTTTCTATACGAAATTGACTACGGAAAATATCATCAACCGTTAATTCTTCAATTGCCTTTAACTGTAATGTCTCGTTCTCCAAATCACGAATCCAAGCTGGACGCTTACTGATATGTGATTGCATCTCAATCTTCCATTCGTTCAAACGGCGCAAAGGTACTTTCGGTCGAAACAACTCACCCCGTTCTTCTACAAGGCTTTCTAGATCGTAATTATTGGGTAGGTTAAGTCGATATTTTATTCCTTTGTAAGTCATGATGGATATAGGATCATTACAAGCTAAAACCCATGCAGCCGAAAGGATATCAAACTTATCGCGGCTATTGATCAATTGAGGTCTTTTCTTCATCACTATTTTTATATATTGGGGAAACACCGACATCATCCCCGTTAGGAGAAGATGACTATTTACAATGTTTACTCACATTGGGCAAAGTCCTTATTATACAAGTAGTGTTTCAAACCACTCTAGATTGTAAACGTTTGTTGCAGTAGCAATTTTCTAAAAGAAGGCTATAGCTGAAAATTCATTAGTCAATTTATTAATTTTTCTCACTGGGAATCCTTCAACATTCCCGTCAACAACTCCGACATTTCCCACAGGTCTTTATTCCGGTTGTCATCATAAATCATCAACGTGCGCGGGTCAGCATAACCGCTCAACTTCTGCACCTTTCTGATATTTCCGCCTGTGACATCAAGCGCCGCCGTAATCGCTGAATGCCTTTTGCACACGTTTATATGAATATATGGCAGTTTTCTGGTATATATTACATCAACTTCTAATTACCAATAAATAAAATGACTCATTATGGCTTAATTTGCCCAGCCTCGACAGGTCATCTCAACACCATGCTCCCTTTAGGGAAAGAACTACAACAACGTGGTCATCGTGTTACTTTATTTGGTTTCCGTGATGCCGAAGCTAGAACAGTAGCAGCAGGGCTGGAATATTGCGCCATTGGTGAAGCTGAATTTCCCCCTGGTATCAATGCACAAACCCTCGCTAAATTGGGTCAACTCAGTGGACGTGCTGCATTGCAATACACTGTTCAGTTACTTAAGGATGGTGCATCTGTGAGACTCAGAGATGCACCATCGGTGATAAAAAATGCGGGTGTAGAAGCACTGTTAATAGACCAACTCAACCTTGAAGGCGGAACTATTGCAGATGTTCTAAAACTTCCCTTTATTACTATTTGTAGTGCTGTGGTGATTAATCGAGAGGTTAGCATTCCTCCTTATATAACCAACTGGAGTTATAACCCAGCTTGGTGGGCAAGACTGCGTAATAAAATCGGCTATCAAGTCTTAAATCGCGTCGGTAAACCTATCAGCGAAATTATAAATGAATATCGTCAACAGAAGAATTTACCTCCCTACATTAGTCCTAATCAACGATATTCTCAGTTAGCGCAAATCAGTCAACAACCAGCCCAATTAGAGTTTCCCAGAGAGAATTTACCTCAATGCTTCCATTTCACCGGCCCTTTTCATAGTTCAATCGGTCGGGAGCTTCTTGATTTTCCTTTTGAAAAATTGACTGGACAAACCTTAATTTATGCCTCGATGGGAACTATACAAAATCGGCTGCTAGGAATTTTTCAATCTATTGCTGAAGCTTGTCAAGATTTGGATGCTCAATTAGTAATTTCTTTGGGTGGTTCTACAAGTCCATCAGCTTTACAAGAGCTACCCGGTCAACCTCTAGTTGTTAAATATGCCCCACAATTGGAGTTGTTGCAAAAAGCAAATCTTACCATCACTCATGCAGGGTTGAATACCACATTGGAAAGTTTAACAAATGGTGTGCCAATGGTGGCGATTCCAATTACTAATGACCAACCAGGGGTAGCTTCCCGCATAGTTTGGTCAGGATGTGGTGAGGCTGTACCCATCAAGAAAGTAACGGTTTCTAAGCTAAGAACAGCCATTCAAAAGGTGTTGACAGAAGAAAAGTACCAAAAGAATGCTCTCAGATTACAAAACGCAATTAAGACAGCAGGGGGAGTTAGCCGAGCTGCTGATATTGTTGAGCAAGTTGTATCTACGGGTAAACCTGTTCTTTCTCAGTAAATGCCTGAGAGGTTGTTTGAAAAGTATTTCGCTGTGACTTTAGGCACTTTTAGATCCCCCCTAACCCCCCGATAAATTTGGGGGAATCGGAATCAAAGTTCCCCAATTTATCGGGGGATTTAGAGGGATCTAGGATTTTTGATACCGACAACAGAACTTTTCAAACATCCTCTGATACCTATTTATATATGATTAACCAGGAAACCTTTGCCAAAAAGGATAAATTAAATATTCACCAAATAGCTTCAAGAAATTATGCAGAAATTGAATTTACCAAATAATTTAGAAATTTACTGTCTTGGCAAGGAGGA
Organism: Nostoc indistinguendum CM1-VF10; assembly: GCA_019359215.1. GTDB lineage: Bacteria > Cyanobacteriota > Cyanobacteriia > Cyanobacteriales > Nostocaceae > Nostoc > Nostoc indistinguendum. Next base: position 35,191 of record JAHHHS010000069.1, read on the forward strand.
AACAGAATATATATATCAAGAAATATTTATTGAACAGCAATATTTACAGCATGGCATTACTATTAATGATGGTGACTGTATTATTGACGTTGGTGCTAATATAGGATTATTTTCTATATTTTTGAGCAAATTGCATAAATCATTAAAGATATTAGCCTTTGAACCAGTTCAGCCAATATTTGAAGTTTTACAGGCAAATGTCAATTTGCATTCTCTGGACAATATATCTCTACAAAATTATGGTTTGGGTTCAGAAAATATTTCAGAAACAGTGTTTACTTTCTATCCTAACATGGCTGGTAATTCGACAACTAGACCTTGGGAGAAGTTAGCTCAACGAGAAGTAATGAATGTAGCTTTGAATCAGGAGATGGTGGAATACCTTTTTCAAAGCCAGGAGATTAAAGGTGAAATCAAAACATTATCTTCTGTAATTAACTCATTAGCTATTGAATCTATAGATTTATTAAAAATTGATGTAGAAGGAGAAGAATATGAGGTTTTGCGAGGCATAAACCAAAATGATTGGACTAAAATTAAACAAATAGTGCTTGAGGTTCATGACATAGAAGACAGAATAGATAAAATTAAAACCCTTCTAGAAAGTAAAAAATTTCAGATTATAGTTGAACAGAATAATTTAGTGCCGCCTACAATCAAAATATTTAATTTATATGCTGTCAGAAATTGAGGATTTTCATTCGCTTGAATCCTTCAACATTCCCGTCAACAATTCCGACATCTCCCACAGGTCTTTATTCCGGTTGTCATCATAAATCATCAGCGTTCTGGGGTCAGCATGACGGCTCAATTTCTGCACCTTTCTGATATTCCCATCAGTGGCATCAAGCGCCGCCGTAATCGCCGAATGTCTTACCCTGTGCGGTGACATTGGTTTTTTGACTCCCACCGCCTTAAAAGCAGTAGCCACTATTTTATAGATGGCATCCGTAGTCAATCTATGCCCTTCGTTATGAAAATCTAACGCTGTAAAAATTGGGAAATTGGCATTCAAATCCCCCCGCGCTATCAACCAATCAGCAAGAGCAGCCGCCACACCCTTAGACATATCCAAATATTCTTCATTCGTTCCCTTACCCTTCCCCAAAACTCTCAACTTGCGCCCATAAAAATCAAAGTCACCCACATTAAGATGACATATCTCCTGGCGACGCAAAGCTAAACCCCACAGCACCAGAAAAATCGCATAGTTGCGTTTACCAATCAACGTTTCTCTATCAAACTGCTGAATCACAACTGCTATCGCTTTGCTATCAACACCCCGCGTATCCCGATAAGCCTTAACCTTCTCCCCTGAAACATCCTCCAGGGAATAGTTGCACACGCCCAGCTTCCGCCCCATCTTCGCCAACGACTTAATTGCCGCCAGCCGCCGATTAATTGTCGCCTCCCGCAACCCAGATTTAATCAACATCGCCTTATACTTCAACACCACCATCACCGCTTGCTCTCGCTGCAAGTGCAAAAACTCCAACACGCTATCACCAGTCGGCGGTAAGCCTGTCATCTTCAAAAAAAAATCTTTCAAATCTTTCTCGTAAGCACGCCGAGTATTGGGGTTGCGCTTGTCTGCTAACAGCTGCGCCAACACATCTGGATCTTTGTCAAGTTGCGCGTCAAAATATCGAGCTAGAGGAGCATCTAAACACGCTTCTAACTCAACTTTAACTAGCTCACCAAATATTGGCTCGTTAGGCATAAGTGCTTACTGCCTCGTTATTGATAATACAGCTTTCCAATAACGTTCATCATTACATACAATGTTCTTGCCAAGTGTGTTTACACAAGATATGGCAAGAGCCACTTGTTGCGGAAGTCACTAAGTATCATTAGCACTGTGGTAGTCTGTAAAATTGCTGCTTTGATATCGAATTTGATATCAGTTTTGGTAGCACAAGAATATTGGGGACTCTTCCCCAAAGCGATGCCTGCGGTTCAAATAGCCAACACCCAAAAACTGCTGCCGTCTATGGGAAGTAGGCTAATATTACCTACTCGTACTTTTTTTCAACGCAGTGTCTGGTTGTTTTCGTTTTACTCTGTTGAAAATTGTTCGAGCCACGGGATTTAAGGCGTTTGTTCTATCAAAGTCTTAACCCTCATCAGCAGATTGCAAGACAATTGCATACAACTTTTGGCTAACCCGAAAGTCAGCAGTAGCAATTAACTGATCAATTAATGGTTTAATAGCTGGAATTAACCCTTGTTTTTTGGCTTGTAGCAAGACTCCCAACAGACCCGTTACATTTCAATACTGCTCGGTTAAGGGAAAATAGATGGTAGAATAAATCATAATTTGTTCGCGTATGGTTTACGAGAACAAAAACAGCTAAAAACGCTGCTTGTACCTGAAGGCACTCTCGAAAAATTTAAT
>JAHHHS010000070.1 GCA_019359215.1 Nostoc indistinguendum CM1-VF10
TGGTATCAACGTAAATATCGTCGTTTAGTTGTTCGCTGGGAACGTCGAAAAGTATATTTTGATGCATTTCTTGATCTTGCTTCTATTCATATTTGGATTCAAAGGGTTTTATTAGTGGGATAGATTCGGGGAACTATCACAGTCAGATTCAGATCAGATCCTTTCTTCCGGTAATATTAGTACTTATCAAGAACTTTTAATAAAAAAGATATGTCTTCAACCCCTCTAACATTGAACCTAATTGAAGGTTCTGTTTCCTTTAGTTTTTCACCCCAAGCAGCACGAGAATTAAAGACAGCGACAGATCAACTCATGGAGCGCCTAAAAGCTGTCGCCGCTAAACCCACCCCTGGCGGCGGTAAAGTCACTCCCCAACCTCCCCTCGAATATCGTTATACGGGTGAAGTATTTTTAGAAATTTTCTGTAATCCTAATATCTGGCCGACGCCCTTCGCAGCCAAAGTTTTGTTGACTGTCCGCAACGTCAACATCCGCTTGACTACTGAAGCTGAACTTACCCGGATCATTGAAGACATTAATCAGTATTTAGAGCAAGTAAGATAATAAGCTGATGCGCGCTAAAAAAGTATAAACACTCTTTACGGTCGTTAACTGTTAACTGTTGACGGTTAACGGTTATCAGTCATCAGTCATCGGTCATCAGCCTTCATGTAAATGTTCAAGTTAAATGCGTAACAGCTTAGTTCACCTAATTTTTCTGTGCTTTTTGAGATTTTTTCAGAAAAAATACTATACAAATTTTAGATTTTGCGAAAATTGAGTCAGTTACTTGCGGCGGTTCTCTTCATTGTCGAACTTAGTAAGCTTTTCAAGACGGGTTTTGGCTTTGAACAGCAAGCAGATTATCGGTTACTTGAAGTAAGCGATGCAATGAATTGCGAGTCAAAAGTGAAGTTCCTACACTTACCTATCAGATAAATGTAGGAACGTCACAGAATTTACATACTAGACTCAAGCTGTAGCATCACATATTACAGAAAAAACGCTTCTGATGCCTTCTTTAACTTGAAAAGTTGTATAAATCCAGACTCAAATGCTTCTGGGTTAATGAAAAACGCAAGATTCTATATAGGGTGATGCTGATCAAAAAACAGAGATGATCCCCCAGCTTGGGTGTAGGATCCTTGATTGTGACATCCACATATCGAAAATGAACCTCTAATCCCAAACCCGAAATCAAACATTGATTAATCGTTGTCCCACTGTTCACGACCAATGAGGTCGCCAATGCGATCGCGTAACAAAAAGTCACATTTTTCTAATTCACATTCAACGCAAACCCACTCTCTCGCAGGAATATATTGGCAGAGAGTATATATTGGCTGTTGTCTGCTAACCATTCCTTTTTGCACCAGTCGGCGTGCTTCGTCTTGAATCAGATCGAGAGAATAGTAATTGATAGAAGGCACCGTATTCACACTCATGGTTTTTACTCACAAATTAACACTTACGATAGTGTTCCCCTTAATAATTAGGAACAAACATGACAGAATTTAGACTTGTGGCTAGGATTTTGTAGTTTGCTATACGGAACTATTTTTATTTTGACGCTACATATCCTAAAATTATCTCAAGAAATGTTAAGAAAGTCAACGAATCCTGACATTCATCGAAAATCCGCTTTACAAAAAAAATTCCGAGTAGTTAACTTAACCTGCTATGGTGGCTGTATTATCTTCATTCAACAACCCTGAAAGTCTTCCTATTAAAGTCTTTAGGCAAGATTTAGTGTGTGGGAAGAATTTATATCGCGTAGGCTTAAACTACACTTCGACCCAACTCTTGGAGAGGCTGCGCTCAGTACAAGTCAGGGCAACGCAAGCTCTGTGACCACCGCAGGCATTGCTTACGTATCAAATAATCACCTTAAAGCTGGATCTAGAACTGCTGGTATTTATCTAAGGTTAAACAACATAAGAATATTTGTCACATACTAAGGTATAAAGTGTTCCAAAACATAACGCCCAAAATACACTATGAAGGCTTTTATCCCGGCATCTGTTAATAATTTCTTAAGTAAGCCCGTAATTTATCGGTTAATTTAAGCACTAACATTACACAGTTTTCGTTGGATAAACATCTGTAGAAGGGTGGGGTACTAATTCGTTATTTGAAAGAGGCAGGAGGAGCAAATCATTAAGGGTCAAATCCTCGATTTGATACCACTGTTACGTTAGCTTCCCGCTTTCTTACGAGAGTTCAGTGGGGGTGTTTAAACCTTTGCTCCTTATCATTGGCCGAAAGAAACTGTATAGATGCAACTACCGATCCCTGAACTAGGTTATGGTCATATTAAAACAGACGCGATTTAGTCACGTCTGTAAACTGTTTGGCGGATTTGCTGAGATTAATTGTTCTGAAGTTACATTGTTATGTAAGTTACTTATTCATCAAATAATTCATCATCTTGATCAGTGCTGCCATCTACTGACATTAGATTTTCTGGCGGACGCTCATGGTTAAGTTGGTTTAGTAGTGCCAGTACCTTATTACCGCGTTCTATAGAACGATCTTCGAGAAATAGCACTTCTGGTGTACGACGCAGTCGTACCCGCGCCCCAAGTTCGCTACGGACGTAACCTGTGGCGGACTTTAACCCCGCCATTGTTTCTGCTTTAGCTTCATCTGTACCATAGATACTGACGTAGATTTTGGCGTGTTGGAGATCGCCGGAAACATCAACATCAGTAACACTTACCATTCCTGTACCCACACGGTCATCCTTGATGCCGTTGAGCAGCATTTGGCTAACTTCCCGTTTGATCAATTCAGCAACGCGGGAAACCCGGCGATTTGTAGCCATAAAAATTTCGCCTCCTCACAGAGGTTGTACAACAAAAATATATGCAAGTTGGATAGACAGTACTTCGCGGGAGCAACGCCAAGAATAACCGTCTGTGGGGCACAGCCCCGATATAGCGCTAGTCTAGATTGTACTCAAGCCCAGCATTGCCCGTAAGGTGAGAGTAAGAAAGACTAGGCTGCTCACAAACAAACCCAAGATAGCGATTAAGGTAACTGGGCGCTTCAACAATGGCACTAACGGCGCAAAGGCGTTCAGAAACAGTCCTAAGACGATACTAATTAAGTACCGGGGGTAGCGAAAGACGTTATCCCAAAATCCGTCAAACATCTGAATGTAAACTGCCTTCTTATATACTTAGGTTTGTTTTGATATGCTTTATCTACTCAATTGTAATCTATGCAGCTGGAAAATTAGCCAGTTAATATAAAATATACTCCGTCGGTTATATTGGCTTTATTTAGTCACGATTATTTTAAATTAAATCGTAAGTAAATGGTAATTCAAACCCTCAAGGAAACTAGCCCGCGTCCATTTTTGAAGTGGGCAGGGGGTAAAAGTAGGTTGATACAGCAATATATTCCTTATTTTCCCAACAGTTATAAAAATTACTATGAGCCATTCTTAGGCGGTGGTGCTGTTTTTTTCTATCTCCAACCAACCGCAGCAGTTTTAACTGATATTAATGCCGAATTAATTAATACTTATTGTTGTGTTCGAGATCATCTTGAGGAATTAATTTCTATATTGAAAGACCATAAAACTCGACATGATCAAGATTATTACTATAGTGTCAGAAATAACTCCGGCGGTACTGATATAGAAAAAGCTGCTCGTCTAATTTATCTTAATAAGACTTGTTTTAATGGTCTTTATCGAGTCAATTCACAGGGTAAATTCAATGTACCTTTAGGCAGATATGAAAATCCCAATATTTGTTCTGAGGATTTACTGCGAACAGCCTCTGAAGCGCTTTCTACATCTAAAATTAAACAAGCAAATTTTGTTGATGTACTAAATTATGCTATAAGCAGTGATGATTTTATTTATTTTGACCCACCATACTATCCTGTAAGTGAAACTAGCTATTTTACAGCTTACAGTAGCGATCGCTTTGCTAAAGATCAGCAAGTTCAACTCAAAGATGTATTTGAAAAATTAGCTGAACGTGGAGTCAAACTCATGCTATCTAATTCAGATTGTGAGTTTATTCGCAACCTTTATAGCAGTTTCAATATCCACACCCTATCAGCATCTAGGGCAATTAATTCTAACGCGAAAAAGCGCGGAAAAATTACAGAAGTATTAGTAACTTCGTATTAAAGATTATTGTTAGACATATCTCCGTAAAAGCGTCCGAGGAAAGCGATCGCATTCCCAATGGATGTAAAGAAACATTTCTGTTTCTTAGAAGCTGTTCATGAGCGGATCGCCCACTATGGATGAAAGAAACCATTCTGTTTTCTTAGGAGAGGGATCGGAATTCGCTTGAGGAATAGCTCACTTCTAGGAGTTGTCAAATTTTGATTTATGACCCCTATTAATGAAAAGTTGTACTAAGTAAGTCGGCGGAAAATTTATATTTATGTAACGAAAATATAAGAAGTATCAATGAACTGACACTTCCCTCGCCTTTTAGCGAGGGGATTCTAGTTTTGTATATGTAACTTGCTAACCAAAGTAGGCATTAAGCCGAGATATCCATACTATTGGCGAAATATTACTTAACAGGAAAACGTGATTTTTTAGTTTGTCCTACTCGTTCCTAATTTATTTGTGCAAAAATAAAACCTCGTGGATTAAGCATACAAGTATCCCTTAACCTCTCTAATAGCTAGAATTGAGCTTAGAGAAATTTAGTTATTTCACCTTAGCTTCAACCCGTCTGGGCTTCAATATGACCGTTGCGGATAGCCCATGCTAGTTCTAAAAGTTGAGTCCAGCGCTTTTGTAACTGTTTGGGGGTGCATTTGATGATTTTGGCGATCGCTTGGTCGTTTTGCCTTGCAGTTTTCAACTCTAATATTTGCTGTTGCTGTTCTGTGAGTTGATTCACAAAGATTTCCCACTGTTGGGAAGATAAACCCAACTTTTGCTCTAAACCCGCGCCTAACCATTGATGTACCAATTGCCAATGGTGTTGTTTGGCAAACTTTTCCACATGGTATTTAAAGCGTTGTTGGAGATAATCGCGCTGACGGCTGGTTAAACCGAGAATTTGGTCAATTTCTGGGGCTGAGAGGTCTTGAAGCTTCAAGCTGAGGTAGTTCATACAGTCAGATTGGCCTTGAGACTCCAGGTATTTCATCAATTCAGTGATAACGCGATCGCGTTCTGACTCTTCGGATGGATCGAAATTAGTTTGGGCAACCATTTGCGATCGCAACTGTTGCACCGCCGAGTTACGCTGGTAAGATTCTGCTTCTTCACCCTTAGCAGACTCTACCGCCATTTCAATATCCACGGTAGTTTCTTGGGGCTGACGACGAGCAAAACCTTGGGCCCGCAAGATAATTAATTGCTGATTTGCACCACCAGGTAAATTGATCCGGCGTTTAGCATACTGTTCTGTAAATGCCATATATTCAGCTAGTTGCAGCTGAGTACGCGGTGTGTGATCATTAGGTAGTTCGTTTTCTCTACGGAAAGCTTTGATAGCTTCAATATAAAATGCTTGTAGAAAATCTTCAATTAGGCTGTAACGAGCCTCAAAACCCAACTCAGAGCCGGATATAGTCACATGACGGTAAACCATAGCACCTAAATTGCTATGTAGTTCCACACGCCCTTGTTTTGAACCTAGTTGGTAGTAACGTAAGCACTTGTGCATCCGATGCCTTCCCAACGTAATCTGCCAGGATTTAATTTCCCCAGATGTTTGGATACGGGAACTTTTATCGCAAATGCGTTCTACTTCTACGGCTATGCGGTTTGCTAAAGCTTCTACACACCTGGGTGCTGCTTTCACTTGCGCTTGCATTTCGTGACACAGCAATTCAATCAAGGTTTCGCTGCTGTTGTCTGAAAATTCTTCAGTCGAAAGGTGGTTATCAAAAATGGGTGTAGAGTTTGGTAGATTAACGACGTTAGCTTTCATGACTTTTCCAGGGAGTAGTATTGCACCGTAATTACAACGCAGACACAGCAATCAAGACCGGCCAAGGCTTGTGAATCTTTAGGCATTCATCCATCAAAACTTGCCGCATATAATGCTCACATCTAAAGCTCATATATAAAACTACTGTAGGAAATACGAGAGAGTTACAGTTATGGCAATGTGTCGGTTTTTTCACAAGCCACCACATTGATGCTGGAACATAAGTACCCGCCATTTTCTCCAAGTTGTCAAATTTCTTGTTGTACCAACTGTTGCCACCATCCTGTCATATCCACTGTGTCACCAAACAGCCCATCGTAGACATTGCTTTTAAGTATGACAATTTCAAAACTGGAGTCGCTTTTATCACAATTTCCGAAACGGAGAGGTGCGCCTGTGAAGTTTAATTCTTATACCCATGCTGCTGCTGCTTCCCAACCTAAACCCCTCCGTATAATTACTGGTTCGTCTTCCGTCATATCCAAGATGGTAGATACCTCGTATGTAGGTTCTTCGCCAGTGTCTACAATTATGTCTACCAACTTGTCTAAAAGGTCAAATAGCTCTACCCGCGACTGAACAGTTTCTGGATCTATCCGAATCATGCCATTATCTGCTTCATCTGGTGGCAGATGTGCTGAAGTTGAAATAATCGGATTGCCCAAGGCTGCCAGCAACTCCAAACACACAGTATGGTTTGGTACTCTAATTCCAGTAGTTTTCCGCTTGGGGCTTTGCACCAATCGCGGTACTAATTTAGTTGCTGGGAGCAAAAACGTGTATGGCCCTGGAATCAGGCGTTTCATAATCCGATAAGCTGTGTCACTTACGAAGGCATAAGTTGCCACATTTGAAAGCGAGGGACATAAAAATGTCACTGGTTTATCATTTGCTAGCTGTTTAATTTGCCGCACTCGTTCTACCGCCGACTTGGCATTCAAATCACAACCGATCGCATAGACTGTATCAGTAGGGTAAAGCATGACTGCGCCACTAGAAAGCGCCGACTTTATTTCCTCTATTCGGCGAATTTGAGGATTATCCGGATGAACTGAGAAAATTTTTGCCATAGAAGGATTGGAGATTGGGGATAGGCGAGAATAACTAATGACTAATGACTAATGACCAATTTATTATGAATAAAATTGCTTATCTTCAATGTCCGACAGGAATCTCTGGTGATATGTGCCTTGGTGCTTTGGTAAGTTCGGGTGTTCCTGTGGAGTATTTAATTGAAAAACTTAATGGGTTGGGTATTGAACAGGAATATCAGTTAAGGGCGGAGTTTGTCCAACGTAATGGTCAGCAGGCGACTAAAGTTCATGTGGATTTAGTACACGATCATCATCACCACCACGACCACGAACACAATCACCATCACACACGGCACCTGCCAGAAATAGAGCGGATGATTCTCAAAGCGGGGTTGCCATCACGCGCAGAAGCTTGGAGTTTAGCGGTATTCCGACAGCTAGCAGTGGCAGAAGGGGCGGTGCATGGCATTTCTCCTGAAAAAGTTCATTTTCATGAAGTAGGTGCTATAGATGCGATCGTCGATATTGTGGGTACTTGCCTGGGGTTAGATTGGTTGGGGATTGAGAGTAATGAGGAAGGATGGCCTCTACTTTACTGCTCGGCGTTCCCGACTGGTGGCGGCACTGTTCGGGCTGCACATGGTCAGATGGCAGTACCAGTACCAGCCGTATTAAAGTTATGGGAAATGCGAGGTTGTCCAGTTTATAGCAATGGGATTGACAAAGAACTGGTGACACCAACAGGAGCCGCGATCGCTACTACTTTGGCAAGAGATTTTGGTTCACCACCTGCGATCGCTATCAAGCAGATAGGACTGGGAGCAGGAACCATAAATTTACCCATTCCCAATATTCTACGCCTCTGGCTGGGCGAAAGCGCAAGTTTACACTCTAATTTCAGTGATTCGGAAGATATTAGCTCAAATTTAGAAACGATATCAGTACTAGAAACCCAAATTGATGATTTAAATCCCCAAGCGATCGGGTATGTGTTTGAGGCGTTGTTTGCTGCTGGTGCAGTGGATGTTTTTACCCAAGCGATCGCCATGAAAAAGTCCCGTTCAGGCATTTTGCTAACTGTGATTTGTCATCCAGAAAATTTACTCAGTTGTGAAGCGGTTATATTCCGCGAAACTACGACTTTGGGTATTCGGCGAACAACTCAGCAACGTGCCATTTTACAACGGGAGATTCAACAAGTGGAAATTGAATATGGCAAAGTGCGTGTCAAAGTAGCATGGAAGGGACAATCACCAGAAAAAGTTATTGCAAATGTGCAGCCAGAATATGAAGATTGTGCAGAGTTAGCCCGAAAACATAATATTCCCTGGCGCGAAATTCAACGGCTGGCGCTACAGCGTTGGTATTTAGTCAATGACTGATGCAAATTATTATGATGCGTGATGCGTAAAACCCAGATTGTGGACATCCCATAAGGACAAGGGGAAAGAGGCTTTTCCGATTTTTGCACGGATGCGGGAATCATAACTAATTAACCTGACATGACATAACACAACGCCCTAACGCTACGCTAACCTAAAAATTAGCGTTTAAACCCACACGAAAAGTGAATCCTGGGCTATAGATGCGATTAACTCGCTCATATTGCTCACCGAGTAAATTTTCTAAGTAAACTGTCAATCCTAAATTCCTAGTTAAAGGTACACGACCGCTAAAATCTAAGTTCACAAAAGATGGTGCAAAATCTGTAATAGTGTCATCAGGGTTAGTAAAGAAGGCTCTACGAGTGCCACTATTGTACGTAACATACAAGTTAGCCTGCCAACCTAAATTTTGATAACCCACGCCAGTTTGAAGTACAGAGTAGGGAATTAAACCTAACTGTAAACCTCTCTCAGAGCCTGTTTTTATTTGAGCATCTGTATAAGTATAGTTGAGGAAAGTTGACCAGCCAGCCGCAATTCTTAATTGCAATGCAACTTCTAAACCATTGGTATCTACTAATCCAATGTTTTCCCATCTTCCGGCGATGACTCCTAAGCGATCGCCTATACTACTACCAAAGTAAGTAAACTGTCCAATCAGATTTTCCGAAAAATTCACATCTACTCCCGCACTCCAAGTAGAGCCAGTTTCCGGTCTTAAATTAGGGTTGGGTTCCCAACCATGAACTGTATCATAAACATACAACTGATCTAACCCAGGATTGCGTTGTGCCCCTGCCCAACTTCCACGCACTGCTACTAATGGTGTGACCGCATAACGTAACCCAACACTAGGGTTGAGATAATTTCCAAACTGGCTGTCAAAGCTTTGTCTTAGCCCTAAATCTATCAGAAAGTTATCGCTGATATTCCAAGTATTGACAGCAAATAAAGCTGTATTGAACAAACTCCTATCTTCAGTTTCATTACTGGCAATTCTACTAGGATTTGTACTTAAAACATCACCGATTAAGTCGGTGTTTTTCAAATCTAATCCCCAGCGCAATTTATTATTAGAAGTAATTTTCCATTCATGATCTACCCTGGCTGTAAGTTGTTGTGTATCTAAAGATGCTGTACGGTAAAATTCTCCAGTCGGTCCATAGGTGCTGAAATAATTTTGGTTATAACCAATTGAGGTTGTAAGATTGGAGCTTTCCCCATTACCTAGCCGAGTTTTCCAGGATAAGCCAACATTTAAACCATCGTGGTCTAATCTATCTCTTTGAAGAGGGAAACCGAAATAAATTAAGCCGCGACGACTGCTGAGTGCAGTAACATCTAAATTCAATGAATTTTTCTGATCTAAATCTAGACCAATGCTACCAAAATAGGTACTTGTAGCTGTGTCTGCATTTGATAAGAATCCCTGCTCATTACGATTTGCTGCGCCTTCAGGGACGCGGTAACGGTTATCTATAAAGAATCTTTCAAAGCTAAAGTTGTAATTGACATTATTAGATGAACCACCATAAGTTACTTGTTGATTATTTAAACTTAATGAGCCAAATTCTGCAATAGTGTTCAATTCAGGTTTGCCATAACCTTGTTTGGTAATGATATTCACAACTCCCCCAAAGGCTGAAGAACCATACAATGCAGAAGCTGTGCCGCTATATAATTCTACTCGTTCAATAGCCTCTACAGGAATGCTATTTAAGTCAGTTCCACCATGATAAGTGTTAACATTATTGTTAATTGGTCTGCCATTAATCAGAAATACAGACTGATTAATTGAGGCTCCCCGGTAATATGTACCTGTATGAATATCTGCACCATGACCTACATCATTGATAGCAAAACCAGGCATTCTTTTTAAAATATCGGCTAAACTTGTAGCGCCCTGTTTTTGAATTTCTTCTTTATCAATTACATAAGTTGGAGTAGATTGAGGTAGGTTGTCTGGTTCTGCAATCACTTCTATAGAAATATCTGCATCATCACTCGGAGTTTGCTCTGTTTCTGGTTGAGTTTCTGGATTAACTTCACTCGGTACAGATTGTTGACTTAATAATTCGGCATTAGTAGCGGGTAGCTCAATTTCACTCAAACTCCGAATATCTGAAATGACTTCGGTTGATTTATCAGTATTTCTCTGCTTAATTTCATTCTCAGCAGCAAAACCAGGAAACGCTATCAGTAAAATCGGTAAAGCAACTGTTAGCAACAAAAAATCCTTTTTCACGTTCTCTTTCACACCAACTAAAAACAGTCACCACGTAATATTGTTGCTGTAATAGTAAAATCATGTCAAAAGACACGCTGTCATATTTCCACGACTCAAATTCCCCGACTTCTGAGAGAAATCGGAGAATCTTGTTGTTCACAAATAATGCTATGTCAGTCCTCAAAAATCTTCATCATCAACAAAAAATTCGGCATCGTCTTCCAATCGAGAATTACGCTGCCCAAAACCAGCAAGTCCCCAAAGAGGTTGCAGCAGTGCCATGCCAATTAACCCTACACCGGCACTAAAAGCTAGCAGTAAACCTATTGGTATCTGAATCGATTGAAATGTTAAGAATTTTAAAGATACGGGTGTGGCGTTTTGGACTGAAATAATTGCGATCGCTATTACCCAAATAGCTATTATTAGGGTTGTCAAAAAAGGAGCAAAAGTTTTCATATTTTGATTGAAGTGAGGAGCGAGAAGTTAGGAATTAGAAGCTATTAATTTAGAACCATAAATAAATGTTAATAAATATAAGTTAAGAATTATTAATTTACAACTCTTAACTCCTTTTTCTTATGCCTCTAATTTAGCAATGGCACTCTCTAACTCTCGCGCGATTTTGGTGAGTTTTTCGGGAGTGTTGGTTTCTAGGTAGACGCGCATCAGTGGTTCTGTACCAGAAGGACGCAGCAGCACCCAGCTACCTTCTTCTAAATACAGCTTAATACCGTCTTTACGCCCCACTTCCTTGACTTTAATTCCTGCTACCTCTGTAGGTGGGTTTTTAGTAAAGGAATCGATGACGGCGGTTTTGTGAGCCTCTGTGAGGTGTAAGTCAAGGCGGTTGTTGTAAAGGGGGCCATCGGCTTCTAAGATCGCTTCTTTGACAAGTTGACTCAGGGGTTTGCCTTCATAAGCGATTGCTTCTGCCACCAGCATATTGGCTAAAATCCCGTCTTTTTCGGGAATATGCCCAATAATACTCAAACCGCCTGATTCTTCTCCACCAATTAATACGGCAGTTTCTCGCATTTTTTCGCCGATGTATTTAAAACCAACTGCTGTCTCATAAATTTGCAGTCCATTTTTAGCAGCGAAATTATCTAGCAGGTGGGTTGTCGCTACAGTGCGAACGATAGCCCCTGTTTTACCTCTATTTTTGATTAAATGACGCGCTAGAACTAACAGCACAGTATTAGGAGTAAGAACGGTTCCTTGTTCATCAACGATACCAAAGCGATCGCTATCTCCATCCGTTGCCAAGCCCAAATCAGCTTGATCGTGAAGTACTGCTTCCATTAATTCAACTAATTGTTCTCCTTTGGGTTCTGGCATTCCACCCCCAAATAAAACATCCCTCCAATTGTGGAAACTTTCCAATTGAACGCCACTATGTTGTAAAACTTTATCTAAATAGCCGCGAGAGGTAGAATACAAAGCATCGTACTTTACCCTTAAATTAGCGCTTTTGATCTTTTCTATATCAAGTAGGGTGTAGATAAATTGTAAATAATCTGGTTTCGGATGGAAAATTGAAATTGAACCTGATGGGTTGCTTCCAGGCAACTTATCCGATGCACTTTCTATATTTGCCACAATAGTATCAGTAATCTCTGGAGTGGCAGGCCCGGCATAATCGGGTATATATTTAATTCCACAGTAGGGTGCTGGATTATGACTAGCAGTAAACATTAACGCCCCAGCAGAATTTAGATGACGGGCGTTGTAGGCAATTACTGGTGTAGGGCAATCCTGATTAGTAATTTTTACAGTCCAACCTAAATCTGCTAAAACTTGGGCCGCTGTTTGGGCAAACTGGTCAGCTAAAAAGCGAGTATCGTAGGCAATAAGTACTGGTCTGTCTTTTGTGTAGGCTGTTTCCAAATAAGCGGCGATTGCCCTTGTTACTTTCCGCACATTAGGAAAAGTAAAGTCATCGGCAATAATCCCTCGCCATCCATCGGTACCAAATTTTATCTTGCTGGACATTTTTGCCACTTGCCCCCGTACATTATCAGTACTATCAAAGCTTCCCGCAAAGCGTGTGTAGCAGCAAGTATCCTCCGAAGTTCTTTTCTAAGCAAACCTTAGCTTAAACTTCTCCCCCCGTATTTTCTCTCACTGTTTCTGAGCAATGTCAACTCCCGATCGACCTTTTGCCAGTTATCACCTTTGGTCTCTAGTTGCCCCAGCGATCGGGCAAGAACGCTGGCATTGCCAGATGAGGCGGGGGTTTATCAAAGCGCGGCAACACGAACCACAAGTTAAAGTGCTTTTAGGGCAAGCCACCGCGCCCCAGAGGATTGGCATACTTGCCCAAAAAGGCATTTATGAGTTTCATCATCACAGGTATCTGTTGAAGCAAGCCGATGGTGTAGAAAGAGTTGCACAGCTACTTAAATTAGGCAACTCAAGCGATCAAGTCCAGCAACGCGTGCTGCAAATCCTGAAAAAATATCATGATGCGCCGTTGCTTTTGGATAAAGATATTATCCAATTAACTCCGGGTGATGAAGGCTTTCCTAAACCGATAGTAGTGGAACAAGAAGATTATTGCTTTCGCTTATATGCGGCTATGGATTGCGTTTTCATTGAGTCTGATAGCACTTTACATATTTTAGATTTCAAAACTGGTAAGTCGGCTTTTGACCGACGACAGGCATTAGTTTATTTGGTAGCTGCTCGTTATCTTTACCCTGGACGGGAAGCAGTTGCATCATTTTATAATTTAGAAATATGTAAAAAGTCTGAGTTAATTAGCATCAATAATAGTGAATTAGAATACTTAAAATTTGAGTTAGCTAATATTGCCCACAAGCACCAGCACGATTTGCAAAAATATCAGGAAGAAACTAGTAATTTTAGTAAAATTTTCCCTCCCAATCCTGGCTCTCACTGCCGCTTTTGTCCATTTAACTCAATTTGTGAGTTTGCTGATTTTAAGCAGCATCAATCGTATCCAATGCCCAGTTTAAGAGTTAATAGCTAGTTGGGAGTGGGGGGAGATGAGGGAGCAGGGAGCAGGGGGCAGGGAGCAGGGAGCAGAGGGAGGGGAAAGAGGTAATTTTAATTCTCCTCCTTGCCCCTTGCTCTCTGCCCCTCTGCTTCTTTTGCCCCATGCCGCATGCCCCATTCCCTAATTTAAAAAGGCGGTAATTCTTTAAGAATTGTAAACCGGATATGATTTATCGCCAAATCACCAATGGGGATATCTTCTTTGGTTAGCCGCGCACCTTGACTTGTCACAGTTTCAAAGGTGATGCCTTTGCCAATTTCAATGTGATACCAGCATAAGCCCATAAAAAAGCGCGTCGGATAAGGCCCACCTTCACCCACATCGTCAGGATTTGATTCCATTGGCAACCAGCCAAAATTCGGGACGTAGAACTCTAGCCAAACATGGTTAAAGTCGGGTTGTAGCGGCACTCCTAGTAAGTCACTATGAGCAGGACATTTGTACCTACCTACGGTGCGGCAGGGGATACCATTTAAACGGGATAGGGCAAGTAAAACGCCGACATATTCGCCACAGGAACCAACACCCCGTTCTAAAACTACATCTGGCGTGTCAATATAAGGTTTAATGCCATAGGACAACTCATCATAGACGTAGTTACGGATGCTGTACATTTTCCGCAGCACATTAGTTTCAGAACCAATTGCTTCTCTGGCGCTACGGCGAACAATGGTAGTATCCATTGCTAAATCGTCGTCATCCACTAGGTAGCGCGTTTGTAATTCTGGGGAGAGATCAGGAACGTCTTCCACATCTCTGGGTGTGATGCGATACTTGATGCCTCGAACTTCCAAAAGTGCTTTCCAGCCAAATATATGCCGTTCTCCTGGAGCAAGAGAATCAAATTTGAAGACTGCTACACGTTGCCCTTGTATCACTTCCTCGGTAAAGGGTATACCAATGGGTTCAACGTGTTTTACCTTTTGACGCTCAGTTTCTGATGGGAGGGCAATCCGCCATTCGACATCAGGTAAATAAACCTCGTCTAAGGGTGCAATTTCCTCAGCATAAGACATTTCAATCAGATAGCCGTTAGAGAGGGCGTAACGCTTATCTGGTTCGTAATGATAATACAGGGGGTGAATAAAAGTGCGATCGCGGAATGTTAGCTCATGACTGGGATTAGCATTGGGGTTGTCCCTGATATAAGCTTCCTCTGAAGCGTAGGCTACATAGATACTTTCTTTGCCTGTTTCGCCATTTTTATGGATTGCTATGCCTGTGGGACATTCAAAGGGGGTCAGAACACTAAATTGAAGTTCTCCTGTGGCCCTGTCCATCGCGTAAACTGATTGTTCGGTGCGATCGCAAATCCACAGCATTTCCTGAGTGACTGCTAAATTCTCTATCCCAACTCCAGGGGCATAAAATTTGGTAATCTCTTTTCGCGTTTCGCGGTCATAAACCAGAATGTAGCCCAGCCGTTGGCAGGTGATATAAACTGTTGTTTCCCAAACAGCAACGCCGTCAGCAGGATAAGGCAATGTCACAAAATGTTCTAGACCCAAAACATTGAGATTGCACAAGTAAACACTATTTTCTCGGCTCACCCACAGGGTATCTTCCCACGCAGCTAGACCAGTGACATCAGTAAATTCTTTAACTTGATGAGGATTGAGAATTTTGCTGTTGTCAGAGGTCGGATCAATTTCTAGTAGATGCCCTTTAATACTATCAATGGCAATCAGTCTGTCTTTAATGAAAGTAATGCCACACAGGGTAGCAGCAGTAAGCGGTCGAATTGTTTTTTGCCCAAACATCTGGCTAACGGTCGTGGGGAGTGCAAAACTCATATTAAGCATATTTATTGAATGGTTTAGCGCACCTGGGCAATTCAAAATTTAAAATTCTTCTTGAAAAGTTTGCTAAATCGGGAAACCTTCCTGACACGCCAGTTCGCTTGAGCGAGGAAATACATAAGCGACTGGGTCAACTTTCCGCAAAATTAAAAATTTTCGCGTAGTGTCTCAAAGAGAAGGAATGCAATCGGGACATGCATCCTAGCTGTTGATTACGGAATATAAATGAAAGCAATAGCAGCCTAAAATTAATTCTGGCATATCCTCTGTAACAAAGCTTCAAAGCTCTATTACTCATAATTATCAGTAAAATGTGTTCCGATAAAATCTTTCGTGAGAAATAATACTATGTCAAAATAGGAGGAATTTACAAATGTTAAGAATTACATATATATTTATTCATTAAGAAAGGCCGGAGGAAAAATGCCCTCACTCTTGAACTGCTGCGACTAGAGCGAGCTTGGGTTTAAGACCCCCACTTAAGGATACAGTGACTTCAATTAACTTCAATTTATGGGGTGTTGAATCCCCAACTGAAAAGCTCCTTCTCCTCCTGCCTCCTTCATACAACTGAGCGATCGCCTTAATGTAACTTTAGAAGATGGAATTCCTGCCATCACTAAATTATGATCGAATTCTATAACCATTCCTGTGACCTACACGATGTCTGCTAATTCTCTGCCTGAAGGTGCCGCCGTTTGGCATAGTTTAGAAATTGATAAAGCGTTAGACCTGCTCGATAGTAACGCAGACAGTGGTTTAACACCCCAAGAAATTCAACAGAGGTTGCAAAAATACGGCCCCAACGAACTTGAAGAAACTGCTGGCCGTAGTACTTGGGAAATTCTGCTGGATCAGTTCAAGAACATTATGTTGTTGATGCTGATTGGCGTAGCTCTGATTTCTGGGATTTTAGACCTGGTGGCTTTGCGGGCTGGGGATTTGAAGCCTGGTGAAGTGCCATTTAAAGATACGATCGCTATCTTAGCAATTGTCATCCTTAATGGCATACTTGGCTACGTCCAAGAAAGCCGCGCCGAAAAAGCCTTGGCAGCCTTGAAAAAACTCACCTCTCCCTTAGTGCGAGTCATCCGCAACACCAGATTGGTAGAGATAGCAGCCAAGGAACTAGTTCCAGGGGATGTAATGCTGCTGGAAGCCGGGATGCAGATAGCGGCAGATGGACGCTTGATTGAACAGTCGAATTTACAAGTGCGTGAGTCGGCACTGACAGGTGAAGCCCAATCTGTGAATAAACAGGCAACGTTAAAATTGCCAGAAGAAGCAGATCTAGGCGATCGCATCAATTTAGTATTTCAAGGAACCGAAGTAATCCAAGGACGGGGGAAGGTTCTGGTAACTAACACTGGCATGACAACAGAACTAGGCAAAATTGCCACTATGTTGCAGTCGGTGCAAAGTGAACCTACGCCGTTACAGCAGCGGATGACTCAATTAGGCAACGTTCTGGTTACGGGTTCTTTAATTCTCGTTGCCATTGTTGTTGTCGGTGGCGTTATCCAGGCAAGAGGCTTTAGCAACATCCAAGAACTCTTGGAAGTTTCTTTGAGTATGGCGGTTGCTGTGGTGCCAGAAGGTTTACCAGCTGTAATTACCGTCACCCTGGCACTGGGAACCCAGCGAATGGTGCGTCAGAATGCCTTAATTCGCAAACTGCCAGCAGTGGAAACATTAGGTTCTGTAACTACCATTTGTTCTGATAAAACCGGTACGCTGACTCAAAACAAAATGGTGGTGCAATCGGTTTTCACCAATAACAGAACTTTTCGCGTCACCGGCGAAGGTTATGCTCCCACGGGGGACTTTCAGTTAGATGGTCAAAAAATTTCTTTAGAGGAGTCTCCAGAAATCTCAGCTTTGTCAGTCGCCTGTGCTGTTTGTAATGATTCAGTCTTACAAAAAGAACAAGGTGAATGGGCAATCTTGGGCGATCCTACAGAGGGAGCATTAGTCACCTTGGCGGGAAAAGCTGGAATTGAAAAAGACCAGTGGAACAGTAAATTACCTCGCGTTGCCGAGTTTCCCTTTTCCTCGGAACGTAAGCGCATGAGCGTGATTTCCCAGGTGGAGGGAGTCGCTACGGGTGATGCATCTTCGAGAGGCGTTGACCCTGCGATCGCTAATTTTCTCCAATCTGAACCTTACTTAATGTTTACTAAAGGTTCTCCAGAGTTAATTTTGGCGCGTTCAACTCAAATTCATTTGGGCAATCACTCAGCCCCCTTAACCGAAGCACAACGCCAGAAAATTTTGGCAGAAAATGACCAAATGGCGAGTAAAGGTTTGCGGGTACTAGGTTTTGCCTACAAACCCCTGGCACAGATTCCACCGGAAGGTTCAGATGAAACATCCGAGCAAAAGTTAGTGTGGCTGGGATTGGTGGGAATGCTGGATGCACCACGCCCAGAGGTGAGGGCAGCAGTTCAAGAGTGTCGGGATGCAGGCATTCGCCCAGTAATGATTACTGGTGATCACCAGTTAACAGCACGAGCGATCGCTACCGATTTGGGAATTGCTCAAGAAGGCGATCGCATCCTCACAGGTCAAGAATTGCAACGAATGAGTGACCAGGAACTAGAGCAAAACGTTGACCTAGTGAGCATCTATGCTAGGGTTTCCCCAGAACACAAACTGCGAATTGTCCAAGCACTGCAACGCCGGGGACGATTTGTGGCGATGACAGGTGATGGTGTTAACGATGCCCCAGCCCTCAAACAAGCCGACATCGGTATTGCGATGGGCATTACTGGCACTGATGTCAGTAAAGAAGCCAGTGACATGGTATTACTTGATGACAACTTCGCCACCATTGTCAGTGCCACCAAGGAAGGTAGAGTTGTCTACACCAATATTCGCCGCTTTATTAAATACATTCTAGGCAGTAACATTGGCGAAGTTATCACCATTGCAGCTGCACCCCTAATTGGTTTAGGAGGGGTTCCCCTTACCCCCTTGCAAATTCTCTGGATGAACTTGGTAACAGACGGTTTACCAGCCTTAGCATTAGCTGTGGAACCTCCAGAACCAGATGTAATGAAACGTCCACCTTTTAGTCCCCGCGAAAGTATTTTCGCTAGGGGATTGGGTTCTTACATGATTCGCATTGGGATAATTTTTGCCATTATCAGCATTGCCTTAATGTGGTGGGCTTATCAACATACCCATGCCCCTGAGTATCAGGGCAATCGGGATGCTTGGAAGACAATGGTATTCACTACCTTGTGTCTCGCCCAAATGGGTCATGCGATCGCCATTCGCTCTAACAACCGACTCGCTATCGAGATGAATCCCTTCTCCAATATATTTGTACTAGCGGCTGTTGTCGTGACTACAATTTTGCAGTTGATGCTAGTTTACGTCCCACCCCTGCGAGATTTCTTTGGTACTCACTACCTGAATCTGCAAGAGTTGGGGGTTTGTATTGGCTTCAGTGCCTTAATGTTTGTGTGGATTGAGGCGGAGAAGATATTTCTGCGGATTATGGGCAAGAAGGCTGTGTAAATTGGGCATGGGGCATAGGGCATGGGGCACTTGTACTGAGCGTACTATAGAGAAGCCGTAAAGCCTGCGGCATAGGTACGCTTCGGGCGCAGCCTAAGAAGAGAAGTATTGGTGATTAATAATTTTCCTCTATCCCTCTGCTCCCCTGTTTCTTCTTTGTCTCACCCTCTCCAATGCCCAATCCCCAATGCCCAATCCTCACTATGTACCTGAAAACTCTAAACCTCCGACAATTTCGCAATTACCAAGACCAACAGGTTGAGTTTAATGCTGCCAAAACAATTTTGGTAGGTAATAACGCTCAGGGAAAGTCGAATTTGTTGGAGGCGGTGGAGTTATTGGCGACATTGCGATCGCACCGAATGACCCGCGATCGCGATTTAGTTCAAGAAGGGGAAGCCATAGCCCAAATTAATGCCACCCTTGAGCGGCAAACAGGCATTAGTGACCTTAGCTTAACGCTGCGCCGCAATGGTCGCCGTACCGTTGCTCTCAATGGTGAATTTATCCGCCGTCAAATGGATTTTCTCGGCGTTCTCAATGCAGTCCAATTTTCCAGCCTGGATTTAGACCTAGTACGCGGCGGCCCTGAAGGTCGCCGCAACTGGTTAGATACACTCTTAATTCAACTTGAACCAGTTTATGCTCACATTTTGCAGCAGTATAACCATGTGTTACGCCAGCGCAATGCTTTTTTAAAACGCCATATAGAAACATTGGATGCAACGTCTCTACACTCAGAATTGGCTGTGTGGGATGCACAGTTAGCTACCACAGGAACCAGGGTAATTAGACGACGCGATCGCGCGATCCAAAGATTAGCCCCCATTGCTAGTGCTTGGCACGCCAGTATTAGCGGCAGTACAGAAGTTCTGCATATCAATTACCTGCCTAATATTATTTCAGAGGATAACCATCCAGAAGAAGTGCAGCAAGCTTTTTTAGCAAAAATTCAGCAGCGAGCCGTTGCTGAAATACACCAAGGCACTACTCTTGTCGGACCTCATCGCGACGAAATAGAATTAACTATTAACCAGACACCCGCTCGTCAATACGGTTCTCAAGGTCAACAACGAACGCTGGTTCTAGCCTTAAAATTAGCCGAATTACAATTAATTGAAGAAGTCGTCAAAGAGCCACCATTGCTATTACTTGATGATGTTCTTGCCGAACTCGATTTATCGCGCCAAAACCAATTGCTCGATGCTATTCAAGACCGCTTTCAGACCCTGATTACTACTACTCATTTGGGTTCTTTTGATTCCCAATGGTTGAAATCCTCGCAAATTCTTTTTGTAAAAGCAGGACAGATAATCCAACAGTAATTATGAATTACGCTGATGTTTTTCTAGCCTTTTAAAAACTGTAAGAACCAAAAAAGTCAGCAAAGCAGCGACTAATGCTAACTGCCATAAACCACAGCCAGCAGCAATTCCCAAAGCAGCCGAAACCCAAATAGCCGCTGCTGATGTGAGTCCGTGAATTTCAAGTTGCTGTGATTCTTGAGAAGATTGGCGCACAATTTCTCCAGCACCGAGAAATCCTACACCGGCTGCAATCCCCTGGATCACGCGGCTAAGTGCATCATCACTGGGCTGTGACCCATCTGTTTGCATAATTATGAGAGTAAACATGGCTGAACCGAAACTCACCAGCATATGAGTTCTTAAACCGGCTGGTTTATGCCTAATTTGGCGTTCTAAACCGATAATTGCTCCAATCAGCAATGCAAGGCATAGCCTGAAGCTGATATTTAGCCAATCGTTAGTTGCAAGGTAGTAAGTGTTTGGCAATGCTTAGTCTGGGGTAGAGAATTTTATATACTAGTACAGCACGGTAGAAATCCAGTTACAATATAAATTAACAAGAATTGGGAAAAAATCCGATTGCTAAAAGTAGGCAAACTTTCGCTATAGTTATTAGATTAATTAATATTTTTACAAAAATACTGCGAAAATATTTTAATCTTTTATTGATGGAGTCTAATTCAACAAGTACTATTTAATAGCCTATATTATATTTAATCTATCAATTCGATAATGCTTTTTTAGATAAAAATTAATATCTTGCTTGTTAGGATTATTTATCAATAAGATATTATTTTATTCAAAAATAAATGGATATTTGCATCGTTAAATGATCACAATGATCGTAATCTCGGCAAACTACATAAATTTTAGGTTTATTAAATGGGTTTTTAACTATTTAAAATTATTTAACTATAAAATTCTACCTCAAATTGCTAGATTTAACCCATACACTCAATAATTAAATATAATACCGCCATCTACGACTCGCTCAAATCCCTAAACCCCGATTTCAGGGAAGAGAGGCTAAATGAAGGAAAATATTTGATTTATAAAAGAGTCAAATTACAGCAATCCATCATGTAACTAGCAATTAAGCCTAATAAGGTCGGCAAATTAAACGTAAATGCTGGAAACTCCTCTCCTAGTAGGGGCAGCTAGTGAATTTACGGTTGATAGCGTACCAAGAGGAAATGGCTGTGGCTACAAATAGACAACTGACAACTAACAAATTGAGTGGATAAACTCTACTGGCTAGACCAAATTAAACTACAAGACCGCCCCAAAGTAGGTGACAAAGCGTTTTACTTGAGCAAAATTATCCAGCGTGGCTATCCGGTAGTGCCTGGTTTTGTCGTTCCGGCGGAAATTTTACGACAATTTCTCGAAAATCTCAACAGTTCAGAGTCGTTAGTGGCTGACTTACCCCATTCTTCATTACACTTGGATGTCACTAATTGGCGTCAACTTCAGCAGGTGGCTAGTCGCCTGCGCCAAGAAATTCTCACTGCAACTGTGCCACAAGATTGGGTGAGTACAATTTTCCAAGCAGCTAGAGAATGGCCAACTGGCTGTTTGATTCTTCGACCTACCTTGGCAGTATCAACTGCCACTCCAGGGATGAAGAATATATCTGGTTTGCTGGAGTCGGTATTTTGCCAGTGCGAACCCGAAGCGATCACTTCTGCCCTAAAGCGTACCTGGAGCCAGATATTTCGTGCGAGAAGTCTACTGTATTGGCAAGGGGCAGGAATTAACCTGCAACAAATCAGTTTAGCGGTTTTGGTTCAACCTGTTGAGAATGCGATCGCTAGTGGTTTGCTCAGAGCCAACTCCTCTGGGTGGGAAATTGAAGCTACTTGGGGATTAGGAATTGCGATCACTCTTGGCGAAGTCCAGCCAGATGTTTACTATATTCAACAGGCAGCCGGTGTTGTGGAGCAACAGTTGGGCAATAAAATGCTGGCTTATGGTGTGGGTGATGCAGCAGTTGGAGCTTTTTCAGAACCCGTATCCAAGTCAGCGCTAACACCAGATCACACTTGCCTAAGTACCTATCTACTTCCCGAACCTCAACAAAAACAGTACGTTTTACAAGAAGAATACTTACAACAAATAATTGCTCTGGGAACTCAACTGGTAAGTGAACTAGGTAAAACCTTCACCATTAAATGGACTATCACGGGGCAAACTGCATCTAGCAAGCTCTACATTACACAAGTTAGTTCTCCCCATGTAATCACCCACGCACACTTCATTAGGGGGCTAGGGGCGGCAGGAGGACGTGTTGTGGCGACTGCCTTAGTAATTATTAATCCGCTACAGAAACCCGAAGAATTGCCCAAGGGAGTGATTTTAGTCATACCAGCGATCGCGCCTGATTGGTTACCATTACTGCAACAAGTTGGTGGTATTATTACCGAACAAGGCGGATTAACCAGCCACGCTGCAATTCTTGCTAGAGAATTAGGTATCGCAGCAGTAGTCAACGCAACATCTGCTACAACCTTAATCAAAACTGGCGAACGGCTCCTGCTCGATGGCGATAGAGGAGAAGTTTATCGGCTCAGAGGAGAAGGGGAAAGCGGGAGAAGGGGAGAGATGGAGAGGAGGAAAGTCGTAGAAAATCCTCTCCATCTCCCTACCTCTCCATCCCGTCCTCCCTTTGCCTCTCATTCACCTATGATTGCAACGCAATTGCTGGTTAATTTAAGTCAGTCCAGTTTAATAGAACAAGTACAAAGCTTCCCTGTGGATGGAGTGGGGTTGTTGCGCTCAGAATTGATGGTACTAAATATATTGGACGGGCAACATCCTAATAATTGGATTTTAGGCGGGCGGCAAGCAGAATTATTACAGCGATGGTCTAAGCAGATTATGCAGTTTGCCCATGCCTTTGCACCAAAACCAGTTTTTTATCGTTCTTTAGATTGGCCGCAAGATTTAACATCATTGAGTAATAATTTACCATCTTCATCACAGTCGATGTTGGGTGAACGCGGCACTTTCAGCTATTTACAAAATCCCGCAGTTTTTGAGTTGGAACTGCAAGCTTTAGCGAGTGTACAGCAAGCTGGTTACAGCAATGTGAATTTACTGTTGCCTTTTGTTCGGACTGTGGAAGAATTTGTCTTTTGCCGTCGTAAAGTTGAGCAAGCTCTTTTAACTGAGGTGTCACAGTTTCAATTGTGGATGATGGCAGAAGTGCCAAGCGTCCTATTTTTACTGCCAGAATATGTCAAAGCAGGTGCAGCCGGAATTTCTATTGGTACAAATGATTTGGCCCAATTATTGCTCGGAGTGGATCGAGAACAAGGACAGCTAGGAAAAGTGTTTAATGAACGTCATCCGGCAGTTATGGGTGCGATCGCTCAACTGATCCAAATGGCTAAAAGTGCCGATATACCTTGTTCAATCTGCGGTCAAGCACCAGCCTTCTATCCAGAAATCATCGATCAGTTAGTGGAATGGGGCATAACTTCGATTTCTGTGGAACCGGAAGCAGTGGAGCGAACATATCAGGCAATCGCTCGTGCCGAACAACGCTTAATTTTAGCAGCTGCACGACGTGAATTAAAAGAGGGAAAAAATTAATTTTATCTAAATATAGCCAGTTTCGCGTAAAAACTTACGTAAATCGGCGAAAAATTTGGTGCGGTCGCTGTTTTTGTAAGCTTGCTGCACTCGCCCCCATCCATCCTGCCCTTGACCCAGCAGGTATTTATCTGCCAAATAAGCTGCTAAAAAGCCCTTGCCATCATCGCCTTGTTGCCGTGCCTGGATATAAGTTTGCCATAGCTCTGAGGCATGATTGGAGATTAATTTGGGATAGCGGCGAGTTACATTAACCATTTTACCTTGGCGATAATGCCAAATTTGCAGGGGGTAGCCAGAACCAGCATAAGCTGTAAAAGCATAGGCAAAGCGATCGTCTTGGCTATCAAACTCTGGCAGTCCATCTTTGTCTAAATCTCTGAGCCGATAGCCACCATTGCCCCATTCATGGCGAATCTTAATATACTTTTGGGATTTCTTGTCATAGCGATAAATCAATGAATAAGTACAACAGTGCGCTCCACCTGTATAGAAATCGGCAATTATTTCTGGTTCTTTGTTACCGTCTAAGTCTCGCACTGGTAAGTTATTTTCTTGTCCAGATATATTTCCTAAAGGTCTGTCATATTCATTTTCTTGCAGCTGTTTTTGATCCAAAACAGTTTTACCTGCTCGGATAATTTTCAGCCGCACATTTTTATACTTATATTCCTCTGGCTTCTCGTAAGATATTTCTGCTCGCACATTCCCCGATTGTCCAGTTATTGTTTCTGCTGTTGCAGTCTGGGTAAACACAGCCGTTGCACTCAAAAGAGCTAAACCGATTAGAGATTGACTGATAAAGGAACGAATAGTAATCATCGTTGGTGTTGTATATAGCACATTCAACTTTATACAACACCATCAAAATGTCAATATCGGTAAATCGCCGCAACGGCTGTGCTATATGGAATCTCTTCAAAGGGAACAGCGTAAACCGTGCCACCGTTTAATAAAGTATGAGCAGCAACAAAATCCAACAAATCCTTATCACCAGCTTCTTTTTCTGGGTGCAAATAAACCGTTTCTGAGGTTGGATCGAATAAACCCCACTGTTGCTGACCAACTGCAACTAGTAATGAATCGACTCGTTGGTAATAAGCGGCTGAGACAACTTCTTGGAGGTTGTTAGATGCTTTACCAGTATCACCACCAAATAATTCGTGTGAATTTCATTACGGAGTTGGCAAGAGTTAGCAAAGCTACTAACCCTCACCTTGCTAACCCGAAAGCATGGCTTTTTTGAATTCGCCAACAGAGTCGTAATTTACGCGAACACTTCTTTTTTGCCCAAAGTCCAATACTAATGGGCGTGTCTTCGCTAGATATACCCCTTCTAAACGGTCAAGCTTTTTCTACCATTCGGCAGGGGCTTCAGCTTGGAAAATTTTTTACGATTGTTATGTGCAAAACCTGCTTTTATCTCTCTTTAACTTCACCTTAATAAATAATATGAGCTTCCTTTCGATCGAAGAACTGAAAGAACTCGTCGAACAGCCGCAAGGGCTATGTGTATCGATCTATATGCCGACCGTGCAGCTTGGGTCAGAAACTCAGCAAAACTCTGTCCGCTTTAAGAATCTCATTCGGCAGGCAGAAGCAGAGATAGAAAAATACGAATTGCGTTCGACTGATCTAGATCAATTTCTTCAACCCGCGATCGAGTTGGATGAAGATGACTTTTGGCAGCATCAGGACGCAGGTTTAGCTTTATTCATTTCAGAAGGATTCTTCCGCTTCTATCGTGTGCCGATCGACATAATTGAACTGGTGGTCGTGAACACTCGCTTTCATCTCAAGCCGTTAATTCCGCTGTTGAGCGGAGATAACCGCTTTTATATTCTCACGCTCGGTCAGCGCGATGTGCGACTTTTGGAAGGCAATCGCTATGGCATGACGCGTGAAGTTGAAATCGAAGGCATGCCGAAGAGTATGGATGAGGCCTTGCAGTATGACGAAGAAACGTCAAAAGATGAACAGCGACGCCAGGGCGCGGGCGCAGGTCGTTCAGCTTTGCAAGCGGGTGGTTCCTATCACGGACACGGCGGCGGGCGTGAAAATGTCAAAGAAGAGTTGCTGCGATATTTTTATCTAGTGGATAAAAGCTTGCATGACTTCTTTCGCAATCGTCGATCGCCACTTGTGCTAGCTGGGGTTAACTATTTACTGCCGATTTACCAAGAGGCGAATACCTACAATTTTATTGTGGAAGAAGGAATTCAACACAACACAAAGGAGCAAACAATACAAGAACTTCATGCAGAAGCCTGGGCGATCGTGGAGCCGCTATTTCAAGCAGACCAGCAAAAAGCAATTGATTACTATCATGAGTCGATCGCCGCTGGCAAAGGATCAAACGACTTGGACGAAGTCATTCAAGGCGCGTTTTATGGTCGTGTAGAACAGCTTTTTGTTCCGGTCGGTGTGCAAAAATGGGGACATTTTGATCCGGACTCAATGGAGATTGAAAGGCACAATGAGGCTCAACCGGGCGATGAAGATTTGCTGAATGCAGCAGCAATTCAAACGATCTTTCATGGGGGAACGGTGTACGCCGTTGAACCAGGAGCAGTGCCGGATGAGGCACCTGTTGCAGCAGTCTTTCGCTACTAATTGGCTCAATGTTAGGGGACTTCCAGAAAATAAAATATACAGTTCCTAAAAATGATAATCATTGTTAGGGGGTGGGATAGGCTGCCAACGGCAGCCTATCCCAATTTGTAGTAAATTCAATGATGATTCGATTTTGGGATGTTTCAGGTGTCAATACAACTAACGAATTCATTGAAAAACTTGTTGAAGGAAACTGCCAAGCAATTAACTAGGGGTATTACTTGTGTAGCATTATTATCGAGGTCGAGGACGTTATAAAGCAGAATCACATCTACCAAATCTTTTATCAGATATCAAAAAGTTGGTTGATGCTCAAAGTCAGATAGATCCAAGTTTTAAAAGTCAAAGGCTCTACACGCGCCTGAGTGCTGGTGAAGTGAGACATCAATTAACGAAGAGGCAGGGGGAAGGGGGCAGGGAGCGGGGGGAAATGACCCCTGACTCCTGCTGTGGAGCGGAGCGGAACATGGGTCTGATTCCCCCACTTCTTACAAGTGGTTCTCGTTCAGGTGGGGTCGAATCACCATTTGAACTTTCCCCTTGCTCCCTGCTCCCTTGCCTCTTTTTCATTTCAATAGCTGTATATTTTATTTCTTGGAAGTCCCTAATAGCGAAAAATATTGTCAGAAATAAAAATCGCCAGCCCTTGCTCTCTGATTTGCTCCCAAAACTCTTGGGTATCAATTTCCTGAGATTTTTCCAACAATGCGATCGCATCTTCATTCTCAGATGGTGGCGATTGAACTTCAACCGTCTGCTTCTGAATCTATTTCACCTCAAGGATGGCTTTAGTTAAATCTTTCTTTTGACAGGCAATTTAATTAGAGGAATTACTAATTAAAACCTCAAATTTAAAATCTAAAATCACCATGAACATTAAATGTTTGGCGTGTTAGAGTTAGCGCGTTCTGAGTTTATGCCTATTCTACTATCTGGTCGCCTAAGACCTAAAGTTACTCGTTTCATAATCCAGTACAAACCTGCAAGTACCACAAAGGTGATAGCGATAATTACTAGAGGCTGTTTTCCCAGAATTTCTTCTATTCCTTTGGTAAGTAAGGCATCGGGTTGAGTAATCAAATCCCAACTGTTGAAACGCAAAAATCTACCCCAATAGACACCAATAGCACAGAGAAAATGGGTAATCAACTCAACGCGCCAAATCCATTGGCTCTTGCCGATGCGATGTAAGTAGTAACCCCAATTAATTAACGAGATTACATATGCTTCAAATCCACCGATAATTACTAGCAAATACAAAGGAATAAGTACTAAAGTAATCATCCAAACCGATTGAATTGTGCGGATATCGTCTATCAGGTGAATTACATCAGTCAACAAATATGGTGCATTCGGTAAGAAAGCATAGAAAACTAAGAATCCTAGCCACCAAAGCAAAGAGCTACCACGCCTAAAGCGAAATAGCCACACACTCAAAGCTAAAGGTATAAAAGCCAGAAATAAATTCCAAGTCATCCAACTCATATTAATTCGCAAGACCTGTATAACTCTGGCTATCAATTCTTCTTTCATAGGTGCTAACTCAGAAGGCGTTTTATTGATCTAGATTCACTCTGTAGTGTTAGCCTGACAGATAAATTTTTGTAATCCCCAAGAAAACTGATGTCCTCCAATATCAGACAAAATTTTTGTCTCATTTAAAAATAAATGCTCACTGAAATATATGTCTGATTTTTTGATATATTTTATACAAAGGGATGAAATTTATCAATCAATCGGCTTAAGCCACTAGTATAGCCAGAAAATCATTAGGGTAAAATCTACCATAGAAAGTATCATGGCAAAAAGGCTACTGAATATCTTCCGGTGGAATTTCCTAACTGGAATATTGCTCCTGTCATGGCTATTATATAGATTTCATTCTGCCCTGCCAGAGTTCCAGAAGCATATTAAAACTTTTGCCAAAAGTGTAAAATACTTGTGCTATCCCTTGAGAACTAACTAACGTAGTAGTACCCTGTTTGGTCCATGCCCCAAATTACATTAGATTATTCTGGCTTGCTACAGTATTTATTCATCTGATTGATTAACGTATCCGACTGCTTGCCAACCGTTGTAGCTGTTGTTAACACTGAATCAATTTCGGCTCTCGCCTTTTGAATTTTTTCTCTACCAGATGTTGAGGCATCTGCTATTTTAGTCGCACCAAGCGCCTTACCTGCAATGGCTACCGCTTGACTGAGATTCTGGAAAATTTTGGCAAAACCGCCTTGAAATTCTTTCAGCTTAGGATCTTTTAAATTCAGTTCTTTAATAGATTTAGTCACAAATTCTAAATCTTTAGATAGCTGTATGCTGGTGATCACTTGCGTTCCTTTATTTTTATCAATTAGAGAAGTGCCGGCATTCACAACTCGAACCAGTCGCTGGCACTGCGAGACTTTATTTTCGCTACAACTAGTAATCAATAAAGCAATGCTCAGGCTAACAGGAGCAATAACAGTACATTTATGTGAAACAGACATTAACACCCCAACAACAATAAAACCGAGAATATAGTATCCAATATTACGAGTAAATAAAGCAGACGAGGCAGGACAGGGGAGGAAAGAGAGTTATTGTTCAGTAATTCTTCTCTCCCCGTGCCCCCTCCCCCCTGCCTCTTTTCTCTCCCTCATCTGGAATTACCAACCTATCGGTAAACCCAACTGGTCTAAAATAGCACCATCTTGCAAAAGTGGCTGAATATTGCTGTCTATTTGAATGCGACCACCGGACAGTACCAAAGCGCGTTGAGTAACTCTGCCTAGCCAATGTAGGTCATGAGAAGCAATTAACATCACCTGGATGGGCAACTTTAACAACACTTGCGCTAAATGTCGCCGCCATGCTGGATCAAGACCGTTAGTCGGCTCATCCAAAATTAGAATTGTTGGGTCTAGGGCTAAAATCGAGGCTAGGGCGGCCAAACGTCTTTGTCCTCCAGAGAGTTCGTGGGCGGAACGATTGGCGTAGGCTTCGAGGCCAAAATCAGCTAATAACTGCCGGGCGCGATCGCTTGCCTCTGCTGGTGACATTCCATAGTTGCGTGGCCCAAAGGTGATATCTTCCAAGATGGTTGGCATAAATAGTTGGTCGTTGGCATCTTGGAAGCTAAAGCCGATTTTGCGACGTATTTGGGGTAGAGTTTTAGGTTCTACTGGGATACCATTAATGGTAATTTTCCCAGTTTGCGGTTGTTTTAAGCCGATCAGGTTCTCCAACAAGGTGCTTTTTCCAGAACCAGTGGCTCCCATCAACGCCACGCGATCGCCCGGATTTAAGGTAAAAGAAATTTCTTGTAATACTGGCTCCTGGCTAGAATAGGCATACGCCAGGTTCTCAACCTCGACCACGGCTGCGTTGGGGTTATGGGTTGATGATTGGGGATTAGGAGTTAAAGATTTCAAGATTCACAAACTCAATATTTACAACTTCACTAAATTCTGTAAGAAGTAAGAGTTACACAAGCAGCGATCGCCCAAGCTGCTAGTATGGCAAAACGCTCTTTTGGTCTGAGGGGAGAATCTATGGGTAATTGCCCGTTGTATCCACGAGTTACCATTGCTGCGTAGACTCGCTCTGCCCTTTCCAGACTACGGAGATACAAGGCTCCAATCATGGCAGCACTGGCGTAGCGCAACCATCCCGCAGTTCCATTCAAACCGCGTAATTGAGCGCTGCGTTGCATCCGCGTCACTTCTGAGAGCAAAATTTCCATATATTGCCCAGCTAACAACAAGTTTTCCTTTAAAGGTGCTGGTACAGGTAAGCCTTTAAGGGCTATACCAAAACTGTGGGGTGGTAAGGTTAATAAAAAACTATTCATCGTAACCAAACAAACCAGAGAACGAACTAGCAAAAAACTGGCTCGTTCCCATCCCAAGGGCAATGCCAGCAATGACAAAAAGATCAATTCTGTACCGAGTAATCCCCCTAAGCGGGGAATTGGTACGCGCAACAGCCAAACCCACAAAAGTGCGATCGCGCCATATACACCTAAGCAATACCAAGCATGATGCTTTAATAAAGCTGCTCCCACCACAACCACTAGTGACAGTTGCAAACGTAACGGCAAGGAAAGTTTAAGCATTATTCGGTTTCACCACCTTGGCAATCCCAAAGGCCACAGCAAAACAAACCGCAGCTCCCACCAATCCAGCGATACTTGTGCCAATTGGCCCTAAACCCTCAATCCCATAGTCAGCTAAAGGAGTCGGCACGCTTACTCGTACTTTCTCGGCTAAGTCGATGAAGCCTGCGTTTTCGGCGACTTTTTCCAAACCATCAGGCCATGCTGAGGCAAAGAGTGATAACACTCCTGCAATCAAGAAAATCGTGACAATGGGTACAGACCAACCGCGAAACTCCTGCTGTTCCCCTGGTAACAAATCTGGTCGAGCGGTGGCTAAGTAAGTCAGCACACCTCCAGTAATTATCCCTTCGCCAATGCCAATCAGAATATGCACACCAGCCATAGCTGCTAAAACTATGGCTACGGGTGCAGTTCCTGAAAGGGCTAACTCAATGGCACAAGCTACAGCAGCTACCACTACACTTACACCAGCAGCTATACCAGCAGCCAAGGGTAAACGTCCTTTAGACCCCCCCAATAGCCGTTGCAAGGTTTGGGTTAAAATCCAGCCAACCCAAACACCAATTACTGCCATGTTCAAAATATTTGCTCCTAAGGCTGTAATGCCACCATCAGCAAACAGCACAGCTTGAATAATTAAAACTGTGGCGATACACAACGTTCCTGCCCACGGACTACCCAAAACGATCGCAGCTAAGGTTCCCCCTAACAAGTGACCACTAGTACCTCCTGCTACTGGAAAATTGATCATCTGGGCGGCAAAAATGAAAGCGGTAGTTAGCCCCAGTATCGGCGCACGGCGGATACCAAAAGCCTCTTGCGATCGCCCGAAGGCAATAAAGAGTGCTGCTACACTCGCTAAACCAGTAGCCCCTGCCACGGGAACAGAAACGAATCCATCAGGAATATGCATGATCTACCCTGTATTTTAGATGTTTATTTACTCAATACAAGCAATAAAACAAAGACATTAAATTAATAACAAACAAAATTTTCGCCTTTTTTGCAATGCCCTCTTGGGGGATTTTATGCTGTTACTTCCGAGATATTTACAATCCAATGGCTGCTAAATAGTATACTTATTTACTAACATATTAAATTTTATTAACTTTATTTTTATATCTGTCGCTAAATATTGACAAACTCTTGGCAAAGTGAAAAAAACTTGACTTTATTAAATTAATATGCATTTAATTTAGAATGCTATCAAGGGGCAAAATGCTGGCTAAAATTGCGTTTCTTCTCTACCAGATGTTACACAAAAATTTTGAATTGCCTTGCTGCTCTTACGTTTAAGATATAGTTATCTCTATTTACAGCAGTTTTGATTTATTGAAGTCACATCTGTTGTAGGGGCATAACATTGCGGTGTCTAAAAGCGGAAGTTTATTTACTAAATAATCTTGATATTATCTGGATTCAAGAAGAATTCCGAAGTCAGAGTTCAGGATTCAGAATGTAATTAGCTCTTGTTTTTGATTCACCATTTTCTTGTTTCCTACCAATTTTAAGATTTTGTCAACCACTACTTAATCACTAAGTGTAAATGACTAGAATATAATGTAGTTAGCGTAACGCACCGAAAACCTAAAATGGCGCTTTACTTACAGTCTTCGTAACACACCCTACAGCTAAACTGTTACGCATTTAACTTGAACATTTACATGAAGGTTGATGACCGATGACCGATGACTAATGACTAATGACTGATAACCGTTAACAGTTAACGACCGTAAAGAGTGTTTATACAATTTAGGCGCGCATCAGTTTACTATTTTGTCACGAATGATTTCCAATTAGTACATTAGCTCTACTAATACGAAAAAGCCTTCGCATAGCCCTGACAAATTGTATATTTGCTGACTTAGCTGACTTCTGTGGTACAGTATTGATTGTATAAAAAATATATTAAGATTCAAAAAAGTACCATAGATATAAGCAGTAAAATGTAAAGTTTAGATGAAGTTTATGAAAAACTTTTGAATTGATCTGCGGGAATTACTAAACTTTTCAGAATGACCAACTGTAACAAAAGTATTCATCAAATTTTGACAACCATAGGACTTACGCATGAGTTACGGAATAACGTAGACGCAAAGCGGCTTGCCGCAGGCTACCGCAGAGGCACAGAGAGCACGGAGAAATTAGAGTTTGAGAGATGTTTTGCGTAAGTCCTAAACCAGATTCAGTCAATAAAGCCAGCAGATGTTTGGCTCTATTTCCCTCGGTCGTTACACATCCTCGTTCTGTAATGTGAAACTATGAAAACAAACTCATCGAACTCACTGTTAACAGTACCAACTGGCCCGCTAAAGATTTCAGAGTTACCCCCTAACAGTGTGGCTACAAGTGGTGAATCTATTTATCTTTCCCTAGTCATTCCTACTTATAAAGAGCGTGACAATATCAAGAATGTAGTCAGCATATTGAGTCAGTTACTGGATGAATCTATTCCAGGAAGCTATGAATTGATTGTGGTAGACGATGATAGCCCAGACCGAACTTGGGAAATAGCAGAATCTTTGACGACAGAATACCCCCAGTTGCGGGTGATGCGACGCCAACAGGAACGAGGGCTGTCCTCCGCGGTGATTCGTGGGTGGCAAGCAGCCACAGGGAATGTGTTGGGTGTGATTGACGGAGATTTGCAACATCCACCAGAAGTGCTGATGCAATTGTTGGGTAGTGTTAAGCAGGGAGCAGATTTGGCAGTAGCTAGCCGTCATGTGGACGGAGGCGGTGTTAGTAGCTGGAGTGTTGTTAGACGTTTCTTGTCTCGTGGCGCTCAGTTGTTAGGCTTGGTGATTTTACCGGGGGTACTGGGTAGAGTTTCTGACCCCATGAGTGGTTATTTTATGGTGCGGCGGAGTGCGATCGCCAATGCAACACTCAATCCTGTAGGATACAAAATTCTCCTAGAAGTAATTGGGCGGGGAAAAGTAGACGAAGTTGCCGAAGTTGGGTATGTGTTCTGCGAACGCAAAGAGGGTGAGAGTAAGGTTACATGGAAACAATATATAGATTACATCCATCACTTACTACGGTTGCGGCTTTCCACCGGGCGAGTAGGACGATTGAGTAGAAAAGTCAATTTCCCAGTTGGTCGATTCGTCCGCTTTGGGTTGGTTGGCTCTAGTGGTGTGTTTGTGGATTTAACGGTATTTTACTTGCTGCGTACTGTGATTAATTTAGCTTTAACTCGCAGTACGATTCTTTCGGCCGGGGTCGCAATTATAAATAATTTCCTATGGAATGATTTATGGACTTTTGGTGATATTTCTCAAAAGCAACGTGATCCGCATCAACGTTTCAAGCGATTCTTGAAGTTCAGTGCAATCTGTTTGGCAGGAGTTATATTACAAGCTCTAATAATTAACTTTCTCTATAATGTCTTAGGTATAAATCAGTATTTAGCGAAGTTGATAGCGATCGCAGTTGCTACTATCTGGAATTTCTGGATTAATTTGAAACTTAGCTGGCGCGTCACTGATGTGAAATAATCACAACGAGGGATTTGAGATTTTGATTTTTGTTCTTAGACTTTAGAACGAACTGAAATCTAAAACGTCAAATCTACAAGTCCATTCCTGTGAGGCCCGGCAATGAGAGCTTTTTTCCAAGGTGCATTTTATTTTTACCGAAAAATTATCTCGTTGCTACCTGCCTATGCTGCCCGTTTACTGCCCATAGTAGATGCAAATTCTACCTTACAACGCAAGTATTGGCATGATTGGCATCGCCTCCCTCCTTTTTGGGTTCACCGCTTGCTGAATTTGATGTGGTTGCTTATTGGCATCAGTTTGCGCCTAGCGAACTTGACTGCAAAGCCTCCTTGGACTGATGAGTTTTCTACCTTGGTGTTTAGCTTGGGGAATACTTTTTTATCAGTTCCTCTAGATCAAGCGATCGCACCTGATATCCTATTACAACCACTGCAACCAAACCCAGCAGCTAGTATTGGTGATGTAGTTCATAACTTAGTTACACAAGATACGCATCCACCACTCTATTTTGTGCTGGCTTACCTGTGGATGAAATTATTTCCCAGCGACGGAGGATTAGTATCGCTGTTTGCGGCGCGATCGCTACCAGCTATAATCGGTGCTGCCTCCATTCCATGTACTTACATATTAGGTAGGGTAGCGTTTCGTTCGCCATTAGTGGGACACTTGGCTGCTGCTATGATGGCAGTATCACCTTACGGCGTATTTTTAGCACAAGAGGCACGACATTACAGTTTGGCAGCCTTATGGGTAACTGCTTCTCTCTTCTGCTTAGTAATTGCCACACGTCATATTCAAAACCGCACACCTTTACCCATCTGGATAGCACTTTCCTGGGTGACAATTAATGCTTTAGGTGTTGCTACTCATTACTTCTTCACCCTCACCCTATGCACAGAAGCTGTAGTTTTAATTTTTCTTGCTTGGCTTCAATTGCAGACTAGCAGCAAACTTTCTCTCCTCTTCTCTCCTCCGTGGCGGCGCATCTATGCCGTTGCTGTAGGTACTTGTGTGGCGAGTTTCATTTGGCTACCAGTATTTTTAGAGAATAGAAATCGTAGTAATTTGACTGAGTGGATTCGAGGTTCGCGCGTCGGACTAGATTGGTTAAGCCCAATTTTTCAAGCTTTAGGAACATGGATTGCAATGATTTCTCTGTTACCAGTTGAATCTTCACAACTATTGGTTGTGATTCCTTCTGGACTGGTGACGCTGATTTTCTTTATTTGGGCAGTACCAATTTTGCTGCGTGGGTTTAAGGTTCAACTACAGCACCCAGAAACCCGGATTATGATTCAGGTGCTTGCAGGAGTAGTTATCAGTGCGATCGCTTTGTTCTTTATCTTTACGTACTTTCTCGGCATTGACCTGACCAGGGGTGCTAGATATAACTTTGTTTATTTTCCTGCGATCGTGGTTTTACTAGGAGCAAGTCTTGCAGTTTGTTGGCATTCCCCCAAAGAATGGATGGGAAAAGAGCAAGGGAAAAATGGGAGAAAAAGCATAGGCAGATGGAGAATAAACGGCAAAAAAGCCGTGATGTTAATTTGGCTAATGGGATTTATCAGTGCAGTTACAGTCATCTGCAATCTCGGCTATCAAAAATATTATCGCCCTGACCTGTTTGTGCAGCTAATTCAACAAACTTTCTCAGCACCAGCGCTGATTGCCACTACTCATAAAACTTATATACACACTGGAGAAATGATGGGGGTAGCTAGGGAGTTTAAACTTGCAAATTCACCCCAAAAACCTCTGTTTCTTCTTGCTCATCAAGAGCAAGACCCGAATAGTTCCATCATTGCTCTGGAAAACACTCTAAATAAATTACCACGACCTCTTGACTTGTGGCTGGTAAACTTTCGCGCCCCCGTAGCAGAAGCCGTCAAAACTTGCGTTAAGTCTGATAGTGAATCTTTGCCAAGTATAGACGGCTACGAATATGAACTTTATCATTGCCAATAAACTAAGGAGCGGAGGATGGCTTAGGCATACAACTAAGTCTCACGCAGCACAACGTACATATTGACAGTTGTGTAGTCTTCCAGACCAGGAACTTTGTTCAGAAGGCGAAACAATGGCATAAGCTTAGAAGCTTCTTCAACAGCATTCACGGTTTCGCTAACAATTTCAAATCCGGCTTTTTCAAAGGCTTGCAGGAAGTCGCGGCGTTTAAGTTTATTGAGTCCTAGGTCATACATCGAATCACAGTTAACTCCCGGATGGTGTCTATTATAAGCCGCTACAACACGTGCATCGCCAAGAATGAGATGCGCCCACGGTAGCTTGAAGCGCTTTCCAATTGCGTGGAATCCGT
>JAHHHS010000071.1 GCA_019359215.1 Nostoc indistinguendum CM1-VF10
TCGCAAAACGTTATGTTATTCCAAATCAGTAGATATGCTTAAATATTCAATTCGTTTATTACTGCATTATCTCAAGTATGGACGAATACCTGTATTTAGTTGATTCATCCCGCATTTATGCAACGCCCTTTTTTTTAACGCAGAGGGACGCAGAGAATTAACTCCTCTGCGAACCTCTGCGCTTCCCTCTGCGCCCCTTTGCGTTTTAAAATCTTAATTCTCATGTTTCACAGCACTTTCATGCCACTTACTTAATATAAAGTCAGATAGAGCGCTCAAGCTGACAAAAATTAATACACCCAACCCAGTTGTGAGAAATAATGCTGCAAACATCCGGGCATGGCGCTGGGTAAACGGAGATATAGCAGAGTTTGCCAGCGACAAGCTTTGTAAAGTTGAAATAGGTTGATTAAGTTCCGGTCAACGCTGTTAAGTCCTAGTGTAGTGTTGGATACGATGGGGAAAAAGGCGACAATCCAGGCACAAACTACTAAGGCGGCAAAAGTGTTATTTTTTAACCAGAGAATGATTAAGGGTGCGATCGCAACTATGGGAGTTGTTTGTAAAATTACTGCATAGGGAAATAAACTGCGTTCAATCCATTTACTTTGGCTAAATAAAATCGCCATAAGTAAACCAGAAATAGCCGCAGCAATAAAAGCAAAGATTGTGATTTTTAGTGTAATTAATAATGACGGAAAAAGCTCGCTCCAGTCAGTAATTAAAGTTTTAAATACTAATAAAGGGCCAGGTAGGATATAAGGAGGTAGATGTGTTATTCGCACAAATATATCCCACAATACTAATGCTATAACGCCAACTAACATCGGTGCCCAAACGTCAGCAGAAAAAAACTTACTCAATGTTTTTTGTGATTGGGCACGACGGATAAATAGCATATAAATTAAAAATTTCAAATTGGCGCAAAGCTGATAGCTTGGGCTAGATGCTGAGAAATCTCCCGACAATATTGGTTATACAGCAATGATGTCCGAAAATCATCGTCACGGGGATAGGGAGCATCAATTTCTACATCTGCTACGATCCTTCCCGGACTTATCCCCATGACTAGCACCCGATTTGATAAGTACACTGCTTCGTAAATATTGTGGGTAACAAAAACCACCGTCCAGCGGTTTTGAAGCCATAAATTGAGTAAATCACCATTAAGTTTGCTACGAGTAATTTCATCTAATGCCCCAAATGGTTCATCCATTAACAGGACATTTGGCTGAGTAACTAATGCCCTAGCAATTGATACCCGCATTTTCATCCCACCTGATAATTGGCGGGGATAGTTCTCTTCAAAACCTTCTAATCCTACCAGTTTTAATGTCTGCTGCACCAATTTTTGGCTATCTTTTTTAGACATTCTCGCCAAGTTTAGCGGTAGGCGGACATTCTCCCGGACGTTAGCCCAAGGCATGAGTGCAGCATCTTGAAAAACAAAAGCCAGCTTTTTTGCTTCCTGAGTTATACCCCAGTCAATTGGTTTGCCTTTGAGGTCGGCAAGGGTTTTAATTCCTGGGTTGGGATGTGCAATAAGACATCAGGGATCTTTCTGGAAAATTGCTGCGACTGTGATTTTGGGAATGCCTTGTGCTATGGCATTCACGGCATCTATGCCATAACCCATGAAGAAATCTACCGCACCCCCCATCAACAATTGAGTACCACTGGGAACCTGCGGACCACCCATTTTGATAGTTACATCTAAACCGTAGTCTTTGTAAATACCCGTGGCAATCGCCTGGTAAAATCCGCCGTGTTCTGCTTGTGCTATCCAGTTTGTGCCAAATGTAACTTTATCCAACCGAGAATCGCTAGTTGACGGTTGGTTGCTGTTATTACAACCAGCAATGAAGCTACTACCAATCCAGATAGAACAGTATTGAATAAAATTGCGGCGATTAAAGCGATTAATTGCTGTTGATGAGGGTAATGACGGATTCATAAAACAGTATGATGCTCTCTCTTATTTGCCGTTGTAGGTGAATCTAAATGTACATTCTAGAATCAACTTTTGATTCACTAGCGAATAGGGCTGAATTTCTAGAGCGCCTTTAAAAGCTTTGATGGCTTCACTATATTCTCCTAGTGCTGCATAACACAAACCCATGCCGTGAAGCGCCCCAAAATGTATCGGATTTATCTGCACAACCATCTGACAATCTGCCAAAGATTTTTGATAATCTCCAATACTGTAATAAAGAAAAGCACGGCGGTTCCAAGCTTCGGCAAAATCTGGCTGGTCTTTGATTAGCGC
Organism: Nostoc indistinguendum CM1-VF10; assembly: GCA_019359215.1. Classification (GTDB taxonomy): domain Bacteria; phylum Cyanobacteriota; class Cyanobacteriia; order Cyanobacteriales; family Nostocaceae; genus Nostoc; species Nostoc indistinguendum. The sequence continues at coordinate 2,267 of JAHHHS010000071.1, forward strand.
TGTCAGTGCTGTTTCGGCTTCAGCAATTTCACCTGCATCCAGTAACTTTTGACTGCGATCAATTATTTCCAGCCCATAGATTCCCTTTTGCTGAAACCAAATCCGCCAGATTTTTCTGGTTGCCTTTTCGCGGACTGTGGCATCTGGGTTTTTCAACTCTTCAAGTAAGGAATTGATAGATAAAGAATCCATGAATTTGAGATCAGTGAATATACCTTTGTATTAACTTTCTCACAAAATATATCTATTAAATGATTTTTAAAGCCATCTTTAAAAATGCGGTATTTTATTGCTAATTATAAAATTTATGTGTTATTTATTGTATTCAGTATACGACTAATACCACACTCGACATTTAGAGTCATAAAAGTAAAAACTAACTAGAGGTAGTTGACAGATCCTTAGTGGCTAATAGCTGATAAAAAGATCCCCAAAAAAATGTCACCAACGACATTTTGAAGTTGGGGGTGTACCGCGTTTAACCCAGTTAGATAGCCAGCTAGCGGGACTAGCGCCTCTGGAAAAAGCTACTGCTAAGTTTGATTTGGCAATTATCAGTGTATTGTTAGATGCGGGTGCGGGGAATGATTGGCGTTATGATGAGTAGAAACTGGGTTAAATTTGACGTTACTCGCTGCACCGGAAGGTATCAAGCATTTTTGTGAAATACATCCAGATGTGCCATTTTATACCACCGCCATTGATGAGCATTTGGATGAGCATGGCTATATTATTCCTGGGTTGGGAGATGCAGGCGATCGCTTATTTGGTACAAAATAAATAGGTTATTAACTTCAGCCTAGAAATCAGTATCATTTAAACCTTGAAGTTTTAAATATGATAGCCTCACCCCAACAAAACTACCTTACCCCTGAAGAGTACCTCCAAATAGAGGAAGAAAACCCTGTCAAACATGAATATATAGATGGCTACATCTACGCAATGGCTGGAGCGCTTGACGCACACGTTACTATTTCTCTCAACCTGGCATCTCTCCTCCGTAATCATGTGCGCGGCTCTGGTTGTCGTGTTTACATCGCTGACATGAAAGCCAGAATTGAATCTCTAAATCGCTTTTATTATCCCGATGTTATCGTTACTTGCGACCAACGAGATCAAGAAACGCCAGCTTATAAAAGATTTCCCTGTTTAATTGTCGAAGTTTTATCTAATTCTACTGAAGCCTTTGACCGGGGCGACAAATTCGCCGATTATCAAACGCTGGAAAGTCTGCAAGAGTATGTTTTAATTAATACAAAACGTCAGCGAGTCGAGTGTTTTCGACGCAATGAGCAGAGGCTCTGGGTTTTACAATCTTACACAGCAGAAGATAAATTATTTCGACTCAACAGCGTGGATTTTGAGGAAACAGTAGCAGCACTTTACGAAGATGTAGTTTTTGAATAATCAACTTATTGGGTATGCTACACAATCTTTAGTAAACTAAATATCTATTAATATTTTCAAGGCTTCCTAACCCGGCGGAGGCGTTGAGCAAAACAGACACAATTGATTGCATAAAAGTTATGGCGCTCATAGTTCAGAAATACGGTGGTACATCTGTCGGTTCAGTCGAACGGATTCAAGCTGTTGCACAACGCGTTTACAAAACTGTTAAAGCTGGAAACTCGCTTGTCGTAGTGGTTTCGGCAATGGGCAAAACCACCGATGGACTCGTCAAACTAGCTAATGAAATTTCTTCAAATCCTAACCGCCGGGAAATGGATATGCTGCTTTCCACTGGAGAACAAGTCACCATCGCCTTACTTAGTATGGCTTTGCAGGAACTCGGACAACCCGCAATTTCCATGACTGGCGCTCAGGTAGGAATTGTTACCGAAGCCGAACACAGCCGCGCTCGGATTTTACATATTGAAACTACTCGCCTAACTCGCTACATAAATGCAGGTAAAGTAGTTGTAGTAGCAGGCTTTCAAGGCACATCCAACGCCGGAGAAATGGAAATTACAACTTTGGGGCGTGGTGGTTCTGACACATCGGCGGTGGCGATCGCAGCCGCATTACAAGCAAATTTTTGTGAAATTTATACAGATGTACCAGGGATTTTAACTACAGACCCCCGCTTAGTTGCCGAAGCCCAGTTGATGGATGACATCACCTGCGATGAAATGTTGGAACTAGCTAGCTTAGGGGCAAAAGTGCTGCATCCTCGCGCTGTGGAAATTGCTCGTAACTATGGTGTTCCCCTAGTAGTTAGGTCTAGCTGGACAGATGCCCCTGGTACTTGGGTAACATCAGCCAAACCCCAAGGGCGATCGCTGATCAATCTCGAAATTGCCCGTCCGGTGGATGCTGTAGAATTTGACACTGACCAAGCAAAGGTGGCTTTGTTGCGTGTACCCGATAAACCAGGCGTAGCAGCAAGGTTATTTGGCGAAATTTCTCGGCAAAAAGTAGACGTAGATTTGATTATTCAGTCAGTTCATGAAGGTAACAGTAATGACATTGCCTTTACTGTCACCACACCAATATTGAAACGGGCAGAAGCAGTAACAGCAGCGATCGCCCCAGCACTGAGGAGTCAATCTAACCCCAAATCTGACGAAGCCGAGGTAATGGTGGAACATAACATTGCCAAAGTCAGTATCGCAGGCGCGGGCATGATTGGCCGTCCTGGCGTAGCTGCAAAGATGTTCGCCACCTTGGCAGAAGCAGGCGTGAACATCCAGATGATTTCCACCAGCGAAGTAAAAGTAAGTTGCGTAGTCGATGCCGCCGAATGCGATCGCGCCGTCAACGCACTCCGCAGCGCCTTTGAGATAGAGGCAGGGGGGCAGGGAGCAGGGAGCAGGGGAGAACTCCTTACTCCTAACTCCTCACTCCTAACTCCTCACTCCCCACCCCCCGTTCGTGGCGTCGCCCTTGATTTGAATCAAGCGCGTCTTGCTATTCGCCAATTGCCAGATCAGCCGGGGATGGCGGCGAAGCTGTTTGGACTGTTAGCGCAGCATAATATCAGCGTTGATATGATTATCCAATCTCAGCGTTGTCGAGTGATTGATGGTATTCCCAGACGAGATATTGCCTTTACAGTCTCGCGGATAGACGGGGAAAGTGCAAAAAAAATGCTTACCCAAGTAGCAGCAGAATTAGGATGGAGTGAAGTTGTTTTAGATAGTGCGATCGCTAAAGTAAGTATTGTAGGTGCAGGTATGGTGGGACAACCAGGTGTAGCCGCTAAAATGTTTGAAGCATTAGCCGAACACCAAATTAATATTCAAATGATTGCTACCTCAGAAATAAAAATTAGTTGTGTCGTGGCACAAGAGCAAGGTGTTAAAGCTTTGCAAGTCATTCATGCTGCTTTTGGACTAGCTGGTAGTGAGAAATTTGTCGTCCCAGCGTAAAACCTGGCTCTAATTCCTTCTATCCACAGGAGAGAATAACTATTCTCTCCTTGCATTATTGATACATCAGCTGACAATGCGATTGTTTTGACTGACAATACGATTGTTTCGGCTGACAATGCGATTGTTTCGGCTGACAATGCGATATATATACTGTCTATCTTTGGGATGCCATTGTTCCATCATCTTACATCTTGCACCAAGAAAAATTGATGTAAATTTATTACTCAGCAAAAAAGCAAAACCCTTTATTTAGCGAGAAAAACCGATAAAACTTAGATAGCAAATGTGGGCAGTTTTTTACTTTCACTGGGTTTATACGTAGAGGTGCAAGATATGAGTCATGGCTACTATTTCTGAAATCCGGTTTTCACCACATCAAACTAAATTAAGTTTTTTGAGCGGCTTTTAGCTCATACCACCCTTTTCGTCTGCGATGCGGTGATATTTTTATCTCCCATTGCTACTAAATCTAAAATAAATAAATCTTTATATCTAAAGCTCAACAGTAATAACACGTAAGCTATAATCAAACAATTTATAATACTATATTTATATTTAATGAATAGTCATTTACTCAATGGACATTATCAAATAGTAAAAATTCTCACTAATAGTGAGAATGGCAAAACGTATCTAGTTAAAGATATTAATCTTCCTAGTAGCGAATTTATAGTAAAACAGTTATCTCCTCCTAGTAGCAATCCTCAAGCTTTAACAATCCTACGCAGCTTGTTTGCTAGTCAAGCAGAAACTTTAGAAAAACTAAGACAGAAACACGAGAAGATTCAAAAGCTAATTGCTTATTTTGAAGAAAATGAAGAATTCTATATAGTCCAAGAATTCATACCTGGAAATCCTCTAAGTGATGAAATTATTCAGGGACAACCTCTGACGGAAGACCAAGTAATTAGTCTTTTATCAGAGATATTAGAAATTTTGGTGATTTTACATAGCAATGGCGTGATTCATCAAGATATTAAACCAGCTAATATCATTCGCCGTAAATCAGATAAAAAGTTCGTTTTGGTTAATTTTGATACTATTAATAAAGCCATCCCTAACACTGTTGATCATCTCGAATATATACCGATAGAACAAGTTAACGGCAATGTTAAATATAACAGCGATATATATGCTTTAGGTATCGTTGCGATCGCAGCACTTTTAGGTTTATCTGGAAACGAAATATCTAATTTACAAAGTCGCAAAAATCGGCTGACAGGTGAAATTGTCTGGTGGAAAAAAAACCTAAAAATTAATAGAAAATTAGCAATAATTATTAATAAAATGGTGCGTTTTGACTATCGTAAGCGCTACCAATATGCAACCGAAGTTTTAGACGACTTGAAAAAGATAACGAATATTAAGCACGATCAGCAAAGACAACATCAGAAAAAATTATTATTAGTTATGACGGGGGTAACTGGCTGTATCGCACTTGGTGTTGGAGCGTGGCAATTGAGATCATCTAAACCTGTAACTGATGCTCAACAGACATTCTACCAACAAGGTGTAAGCAAATATGAAGCAGGAAACTATGAGGGAGCAGTTGAAGATTTTAATCAGGCTATTGAATTAGATCCGCAAAATGCTCTGGCTTATAATAGGCGAGGCGATGCTTATTATCGATTAGGAGACTATGAGCAAGCACAAGCAGACTCTAGCCAAGCCATTTTGCTCAATCCTCAAGATGCTAATGCCTATTTTGACCGAGGATTTGCTTTTTCGGAATTAGGCAAGTATAAAGAAGCGATCGCAGACTATACTCAATCAATTAAGTTAAATTCTGAAAATGCTTATGCTTACTATGGCCGCGGGTTAGCCCGTGTTCAAGTGAAGGATCATAAAGCAGCAATGGCAGATTTTGGCAAAGCGATCGCTCTCAAGCCTCAGTATACCGAAGCCTACTTGCAACGAGGAATCCTTCGCCGTCGCCTCAGACGAAGAATTGAAGCAATCCAAGATTTTGATAGAGTAATTAAGATTAATCCGAGTGATGCTAAAGCTTATTATCAAAGGGGTTTAACTCAATCTATTAATAAGCAAAAATATGCAGCGCTTAAAGATTATACGGATGCAATTAACATTAATCCTAAATACATAGAAGCCTATCTTAATCGTGGTGATGTTTACAGCGATCTAGGAAATAAACTCGAAGCTACTGAAGATTACAACGCTATTTTAAAGATTGATCCTAAATTTACTGCGGCTTACATCCACAGAGGTATTCACCGCTCTTCTTTCGGAGATTATAAAGGCGCTATTGAAGATTACACCGAAGCACTTAAACTAGATCCTAATGATGTGGCAGCTTACAACAACCGTGGTAATGCTTATCTCGAACTAGGAAATAAAAAAGCTGCAAACCAAGATTATTCACGAGCGATCGCAATTAATGCTAACAATGCCTTAGCCTACTATAACCGAGGCGTGATTCGCACTAAGCAGAAAAATAAACAGGGAGCGATCGCAGATTTCAAAAAAGCTGCAAAACTATTCCAACAGCAAGGTAAAAAAGATAGTTATCAAGATGCACAGAGGGAGATTGCAATTCTACAAAATAAGTCAGCACCAGCGAAAGCTACTCGCACTAGATCTAGGAAAAGAGAAAAAAATTGACTTTGACAATGAGTTTTAAGCCTTAATCTAAGCCTATGGCTTAAAAAGGAGGGAATTAGAGCAAGCTTTTTTAAGAGGGGTTGGGGTATCTTCCGGGGTAAAATATCATTAACACCAAGCGGATTGTAATATGTCTATTCACCGCCATAAACCGTAAGCTTTGACATTTTATGTGTCCTTGTAGTCAAATAAATTATCACTCAACATGAGTCATAGTATTTTCTTACGACTCAATTAGGATGGCTATATGCTAACTCTCCTCACTTTTCATCCAGACAACCTGGAATTATTTACCAGCAATCATGTCGATACGGTACTGAAACAAATTGATAGTTCTCGCAATATTTGGTTGCGCTGTATTCACTTCCGCGATCGCACTGGAACGGCCAAAATTATTAAGCATTTTGGTCTTAATGCATCTCGTGTCAATATGATTTTCAACCATTCACCTGTTGGAATTGATGAAGACATAGAAGATTGTTTATTTGACAGCTATGAAATATTAACTCCTCAAATAAAAAATCATGAGTTTGAGGTTGCTCGCGGCAATATTGTGCTAGGAAATAATTTTATTATCACCTTTGAAATTACTGAATTAAAAGTTTTAAGTATTTTAGCTAATAATCTGCAAAAACGAACTAAAGATATTGAAACGTTAGGAATTGACTATGTTTTTTATCTCATTTATAGAGAGGTTCTAAATAATTACCATACTGTATTTGACTATATTTATAGAAAACTTGATGATTTAGAAGATGAAGTTTTAGCTAATTCTGGTGATGAATTAACATACCACAAAATTGCAACGATGAGGCAATCGACTCGTTCAGGACGCCGTAATTTTCAAAGCATCAAGTCACTGATGGCTATTATGGATCACGAAGATTGCCAATGGATTACCCAACCAGTAAAGGAACTATTCAATCAAGAATTAGTTCATCACGTTGACAAACTCTGGCAAGAATATCAAGCTTTGAGAGCCTGGATGTCAGAATTAATGGAAATTCAACGCGATAATATTGCTAGCAAAACCGGTGAACGAATTAATCGTTTGACTATCCTCTCGACTATATTTTTACCAATTACTTTTATATCTGGTTTCTATGGCATGAACTTCAAATATATGCCGGAATTAGATCAAGTTTGGGCTTATCCTGCTGTGATCTGCGTTATGGCATTAATTGTAGTTGGTAGTATTGTATATGCTAAAAAGCAACGTTGGTTGTAACGTCTTTCAGGTTACAGACATTGGTGGAATAGTAAAATTTACATCTCGTTTAGCATTGCTATATGCTTTCTGTAAGTAGACTAAATCAATCCTAAATCGGTAAATAAACGTGAATCTCCCATTGATTACTTGTGCTGAAGAACACAACGATAAAACAGCAATTTCTACAACGGATAGAGCATTTACCTATCGAGATTTGCTTCACTCTTCCAGTCAAATAGCAACAGGTCTTCTTAATAATTCAGAAGATTTACAGGAGCAGCGAGTTGCCTTTCTCATCCCACCTGGATTTGAGTATGTAGCCACTCAATGGGGGATTTGGCGTGCTGGTGGCATAGCTGTACCTCTGTGTGTTTCCCACCCGCGACCAGAATTGGAGTATGTAATTACCAATTCTAGAGCATCGATTATTGTTGCTCATCCTAATTTTGAAGGTATACTGCGATCGCTCGCCCAAGAACACAATTTGAGATTCATCCTTACCTCAGAAACGCTCCCATCTAATATTGCTACGCTCCCAGAGGTAGATATCACTAGACGAGCCTTAATTCTCTACACTAGCGGTACCACAGGTAAACCCAAAGGTGTAGTTACAACCCATCAAAATATTCAAGCGCAAGTGACTAGCTTAAACACCGCTTGGGAATGGACATCAAATGATCGCATTTTACATATCCTGCCACTACATCATATTCATGGAATTATTAACGTCCTGACTTGTGCTTTATGGGCTGGCGCTGAGTGTCATCTGTTGAGCAAGTTTGATGCCGAAACGGTTTGGAACCGAATTTGTGACGGTGACTTAACCCTATTTATGGCAGTACCAACAATTTATGTAAAGCTAATTGCTGTTTGGGAAACTGCCTCTAAAGAACGCCAAAAAAGTATGTCAGAAGGCTGTGCTAAGATGCGCCTGATGGTTTCTGGCTCCGCAGCTTTACCAGTTCAAGTTTTAGAAAAGTGGCAAACTATCAGCGGCCATTTTCTGCTTGAGCGTTATGGCATGACTGAAATCGGTATGGCGCTATCGAACCCTTTACACGGTGAACGCTTGTCTGGATATGTAGGGAAGCCTTTACCTCAAGTTGAAGTGAGATTAGTGGATGAGAAGGGGGAGTTAGTTCCAGCAGGAACACCAGGAGAAATCCAAGTTAAAGGGCCTGGAGTGTTTATAGAATATTGGCAAAACCCCGAAGCAACCGCTAAAGCCTTCCAAGATGGCTGGTTCCGTACTGGAGATACCGCCGTAGTTGAGAATGGCAACTACCGCATTCTGGGGCGGATGAGTGTGGATATTATCAAAACGGGAGGGTATAAAGTTTCAGCTTTAGAAATTGAAGAAGTATTGCGATCGCATCCAGATATTCAGGAATGTGCAGTGGTTGGGGTTGCTAATTTAGAGTGGGGTGAACGGGTTTGTGCTGCGTTAGTATTGCAAGGGTCACAATCTTTAACATTAGAAGCTTTTAGGATTTGGGCAAAAGAGCGATTGGCAGTTTATAAAGTGCCAACCCAAATTTTGATAGTTGAAGAATTACCACGCAACGCTATGGGGAAAGTTACTAAGCCGACAGTGGTTGAGTTATTTTGTTGATAGCGATCGTCAATGCTGAACTAGACCTAGAAATTTTCAACCTTGTAAGTCATTAGAATTAAGTGAATCCTTAGCGATCTCAATAATATGAGAAAGTTAACAGCTTATGCGATATGAGCGAAACTGTTTACATTGAAACCAGTAAAGAAGCTAGCCCAAATCAGTCTTGATGCCGGATACGAGGTGCCAACCCTTTGTACACCCTACGAATTAATGGGAGAGTAGATATGTGGAAAGATGAAATTCTTGAAGAGATTTATAGAATTCGAGAAGAACATGCAAAGGCTTTCAACTACGACTTACAAGCAATTTGTGATGATTTGCGACAAAAGCAAGCTGTAAGTAGTCGGCAGATCATTTCACAGCCACTCAAACAACCCAGTCGCCGAAATAACAAATAGACATCTCCAAAATAGCAAATGAGTTCGCTTCTACTAATTTCTCACCCCTTCGGTATTTTGGGTGGACACCAAAAGAGGTTTTTGCTAGATACCCCAAGAGATTGTAAAATTCCTCGCATTACCTCTGTACAATACATCCAGTGTCCCAAATCGTCATACATGTGATCGGGATTAAACTCGACATTGTAATGCAGCACATTGGGAAGGTCTAAAAACTCATCATCGCTTTGGGGAGAAAGAAGCAAGAGATGAAATGGTTTCCCCTGGCATTGTTTTTGTAACTTGTTGACTAAATCTATCACACCACCGCGATCGCTAATTCCTGTACGGACAAAAAGCACTTTATCACAGTGCCGCAGTGCGTACCAAAACCTTTCAGAGCGTGCCGTGTAACGAACGCGCATCCGTTCATGGACGGGAGACATATCATTTATCGGGTCGTCTGTCTCCTCAACTTCATGGGCAAAAGACAGACCCGACCATTTACTATGGTAAATTCTGCCTGCGTCGGGGCTGTAGTGCAGGAAGGCAGGATTCCACATATCATAAAAACCGTTTTCGATCGCATCCGCAACATCTGCAATATTAGTCGTGCGCGTCAGATCAAAGGGAAAAGCAGGTCCATCGTACTCCATCTTATATAGCATCATGCGGACGGCACAGCGATCGCCAAGGGGAAGAATAGCTACACGGCTGATATCCGCTAATTTGCATTTGTATTGGAAAAGCATCGCAGACTTCGGTGGTGCTTTCACCCGGCTTTCTAGCCCATCCTTGCCAATCATCATCGTACGAAAGGGGGCGTCGGGATAAAGCGGATCTTCGGCGTTGCATAAATGCGGGATGAATAGGCGGTTGAAACCATTGAAAACTCGTATCAAATTCAGCGAAATCATCCCATGATTCAGCAACGCCCGGATCTTCATAGACACCCGATGGCATAGCTTTAAGTGCGTTGCAAACTTCCGTCCACATCGGCTGGATATTGTACTCGTTGTCCGATTCGTTGATTACCCAGAGGTGGCGTTCGTCCGCTTGCAAAATCCCCAGATGCCCGTCATAGAATAAAACGTTGTTTGGCGAAAAGAGATTGAAGGCAGCACTATATTCTAGGTTGGCACTAGGGGGAATGTTTATTGTAGTTGCGATCGCGCCATCCTCTACAGCAAAGAAGGGGAGAGTCCCTGGTTGGGTATCCTTAGCAATGTAGATACCCGCTATCAATCCAGCCTTACTTTGTAGTGCAGTTTGTAGTTCTTGCCAATAGGGAGCGATCGTGTAGCTGTATTGTGATGGATTAACAATCCGTAAACGCTTCTCTTCCATACAGACAGAGACATGAAAGCCCGCATTGTCAAAGTAGATGGGGAATTCATTCGGTTGCCGCAAGTGTTGTTTTTCTTTTGCTAATTTGTCTTTGTCGATATCGAAGAGGTGCTGGTCGATCTGCTGATACATCAAGCTATGACCAACCGTGTTCGGGTGAGCCGGATCGAAGGATATTCCCGCTTTCCATCGTCCTTGCCCATCATCCACAGCTGCCAACCAATCCAGTATAGGTATCCCCCAACTTAGCATTCGGTTGTGTGTGTCTCGGGTCAGCCAGTAATGTTCCTGGGAATAATCGCCATTGGGATAGACACCGCCCAGAATTGGAATTGCCCCGATGTCCCGCGTCATTTTCACGAGCTGCTGCAAGCCACTTTCAAACCGTCGCTGTACTGCTCGTCGTTCGTGAGGGGGACAGGAAGCTAATCCTTCGTTGCCCAGAGACAGGGCAATAATTACGACATCTGGCTGTTCTGGGGTGACAACTGAGCCAAATCGAGCGATCGTTCTGCTGATATTCGCCCCCACTTCCGACACATTCACGAGTTGATGCCCATATTTTTGCTGTAAAGCCTGTGCCAACAGCCAAACCCAACCTTTCAAAAACCAGGCTTTATGACCTAATGCTACGGAACTGCCAATTACTACAATTTTGAGCCTTTCTGCCCCTTCGTTCACAGGTATCTTAATAGTAGGTTTCTCAAGGTATCCAAAGGGGTAAGGTTGTAAATAACCGAATGCGCCATCATCCACAATGATTGTGCTGGAATGATCGTTAGGATCAATGGGAATCCAGCGATTTGTATCTAGTAAGCTCTCCCATCGGGCGTTACCCTTTGCATCGAGACGTATGTACTTATATTCAACCCTCTCTCCATCGCCCGATAAAGGCTGCTCAATGTCAATTTCATCTGTCCACCATAAAGGATAGCGATCGCCATTTGTACGCAGATGGACACATTTCACGATATCCCACAGCCCCAACTCTGGAGTCGAACCGACCAGACAGATGGATTCACCCGTTTGCGTGTATGCACTGATCTCGAATCGATACATAAAGTTGATCCTGATTTAGAGAGTACGATATCAAACAGTCAGGCTGAATCTTTAAACCTGTTTTGACAATATTACATACAGCTATTGAGAGTCCGGTATTAATATTTATAAGTATACTGAAGCTCTGATTGATAACACCCAAAGCTACCAGTAGTCAAGCTTTTTAAAAATTAATTGGGTTTTTATAGAAGATTTAATACTAATTCAATAAAATATATTGCATTAAAAGTCTTGACACAACTAAGAACAAATAAAAATAAGGATAAGGTTAAGTTAAATCGGTTCTATCGCTTCCTTTATCTAAAAAAGATAAAAATGATTGAATTAATTCCATAAATTTATCTCATAATCCGTCAAAGTCTTATGAAGTAAATATTTTTAGCTTTTTAAGACTGGAGTAAGAATGTTTAATATGTAATTAAAACATAAAATTTGGTTTTAGGATGCTAATGATAAGATTTTCCGTAGAACAAATAATTAACCTACCAGGGATGAATAACATGAATCTTTACGAAGGAATTAATAATAAACTCAAGCTAATTAAAAATTAGTCCATGGCTTTCACAACTTTGAAAATTTTAAATTACAAAGTTTATTAACTTGGTATTTTGGTATTAATTATCAATAGATGGAACAATAAAAACAGCATATTCACTTAAACATTACAAACAATTGAAATTTATGCTTACATAGATGAAACCCTATGTAGTATCATTGATTTGAGTATATATGTATCTTTACTTGACCGTAGGAGAAAATTATGTCTGAAAACAAGCCAGAAGAACTGAATTCACAAGCAGTACCCTTCTTTGCCAGATTTTTAGAAGGGCAAAGCTTTGAAGACCTATCTGATGAAGAATCAGAGGGGATTGGCGGCGGAGGGAAAGTTGTAACTCTGAAGAACCCTCCTGATGTAGTAACTCTGAAGTTCCCTTCTGATAATGAAGACGGCGGCGGAGGCACAGTCGTAACTGAGAAGTTCCCTTCTGATAATGAAGACGGCAGCGTAGCAACTAGGAAGTACCCTTCTGATAGTGATCAATACGCTATTACTTATAAGCACCCTTCAGACAGCGATGAAGCTTGCCGACAATAGAATAACTGCATACTTTTGAGTACATCAGAGATGCGGTTTTGAAAATATTCTTAGAATAAAAATACTGTTAGCTTTGCCAACTCCATTTAGGGGTTGGCTTCCCGTTAAAACTAAGTTTACTTTTTTTATGCTTTATTTTTTTAATAGTTGACAGTAGGGACAATACAAAAACCTAATGAAAATATTTTATGTACGTTGACCGTGATGTGGTTTTATTAATCACCCATAGTGGTGATTACTTCACAATAGATAGAGTTGCAGAAGCTGTATCAAAACGAGGCGCACAGCCATTTCGCCTTGATACTGATAAATTTCCAATGACAGTAAAAATTGAGGCGAATTTTAGTAACTCTGGGAGCAATCATAAACTGGAATATGGCGATCGCTCTTTGAACACCGAGCAAGTTAAAGCAGTATGGATGCGACGGATCTGGCAACCCGATCTAGGTAAAGAATTGGCTCCCCAATTCCAAGCAGCCTGCTCTAGTGAATCACTCGCAGTCTTAGATGGCTTTTGGGACAGTCTGAGGGGAGCTACCTGGGTGGATGATTTACAACGGATCAGTGCAGCTGACAACAAGCTACGCCAACTAAGAATTGCATCGGAAGTTGGTCTTGTCATACCTCGGACTATCGTCACCAACAATCCTCAACAAACACGAGAGTTTTTTGGGGAAGTTAAAGGGAAAATGGTTGCCAAGCTACTTAGACCTCTTTCTTATGGGATGCAAGCCTCCTCTTTTTTCATGTATACCAGCGCCGTTAAAGAAGAAGACTTACTTGATGCTGAAACACTGCGCTATTGTCCAGTTGTGTTTCAAGAACAAATCCCCAAACAGCTAGAACTACGTGCAGTGTATGTGAATGGTAATCTCTTTGTCGGCGCACTGGATGCGTCTGAGTATGCAGCATCCACCCAAGATTGGCGACGGGGAACAAAAGAGGCTCTTACCTGGCAACCATATCAATTACCTGATAAAGTAATCCGTTGCCTGGATGCTTTTATGGCAAGGTTTGGACTGATTTTTGGAGCATTTGACTTCATCAAAACGCCATCAGGAGAATACGTTTTTTTAGAAATTAATCCTACAGGAGAGTGGGGGATGCTAGAGAGAGATTTGGACTACCCGATCGCATCTGCGATCGCATCTGCACTACTTTCAACAAGCCCTAAGCAAAATGCTTTTACTTAAAACCAACTGACAGCCTTTATAAATTTAGTAACTTATTAATTTTTAATTTTTAATTCGGAGCGAAGCGACGTGACTGTTTTAATCATTACTCACAGCCAAGACAACGAAAGTATTCCTCTAGTTATTCAGGCAATTGAAGCCCAAGGAGGGAAAGCATTTCGTTTTGATACAGACCGATTTCCCACAGAAATCACCTTAGATGTTTACTATTCTAAAAGTGAGCGAGTTATTCTAAACGTCGAAGACCAGACATTAGATTTGAATGAAGTGTCAGCAGTTTGGTATCGCCGTATCGCAATTGGGTCAAAAATTCCCGACTCGATGGACAACCAACTCAGACAAGCCTCACTCAAAGAATCTCGCGTCACCATTGACGGAATGATTGCCAGTATTAAGGGTTTCCATCTCGATCCTGTGCCAAATATTCGCCGAGCCGAAAATAAGCAACTGCAATTACGAATAGCGCGAGAGATCGGTCTAGATACACCACGTACTCTGACTACAAACAATTCAGTGGCAGTGAAGCAATTTGCCCAAGAGTGTAAGCAGGGAATGATTACAAAGATGCTCTCTTCCTTCGCCATTTACGATGAACAAGGACGAGAAAAAGTTGTGTTTACGAATCCAATTTCATCTGAGGATCTGGACAACCTAGATGGATTACGTTTCTGCCCAATGACGTTTCAAGAAAAGATTCCCAAAGCATTGGAACTGCGGACAATTATTGTAGGCAAACGTGTGCTGACGGCTGCGGTTGATTCTCAAGCTTTGGATAAGGCGCGTTACGATTGGCGCAAACAGGGAATTGCCTTACTCGATGCTTGGGAACCGTACACTCTGCCTGAAGATGTTGAAGAGAAACTGCTCAAACTCATGGCAGAATTTGGTTTGAACTACGGAGCTATCGATATTATTTTGACTCCTGATGGTCGTCATGTATTTCTTGAGGTTAACCCAGTTGGCGAGTTTTTCTGGTTAGAACGCTGTCCTGGCTTACCGATTTCTGAGGCGATCGCACAGGTTCTACAGAATTAGAAACCTCCAAATAAAAAGATATCCTATCGTTTTTAAGGCAGGGGAGCAGGGGGAGGAAAAGTCGTTTTGATTCCATAAATTAAATAATATCAAGTTCGGATAAATACTTATAATAAAGCTGGGATCGTTGCAGTGTATCTATCTACGTCTTATGCCGAAACGGATTGCGATCGTTAACTACATGAGTACGGAGGAACTTTTGGTTCGATATCGTCAGGCGACAGAAGCAATACAACGCAGCCATTACCAAATAATTTGGCTAATAGCGACAGGAAAAACGGTGGCTGAGGTGGCGCAAATAACAGGATATACAAAAATTTGGATTTATCAGTTAGTAAAACGCTATAACCAACTAGGAACAAGCGCACTGGGAGACCAAAGGCATCATAACCCAGGAAAAGAAGCAAATTTAACAGATATACAACAAGCACAACTGTGGCAAATACTAGAAGATAAAGCACCAGACGGCGGGTTGTGGAATGGTCGCAAAGTGGCAGATTGGTTAAGTGAATTAACAGGAAAACGTATAACTCGGCACAGAGGATGGGAGTATCTGCAACAAATGAGATACAGGCTACGTGTTCCTCGGCCAGAACATGGGATGAGTGACCTTATTGAGCAAGAAAACTGGAAAAAAAACTCGATTTGAGGCTCAAGTTTCTTCAAGCACAATATCCAAACACCGAAATCGAGGTTTGGAGCATGGATGAACAGACGCTCGAGGACTCGCTAACGCTTCGCTATCGTCTCGGACTGTTAGGATTAATTGGCGGTAAAGGCTGAGGTGTATAAGATTCAGACATATTAATAAATATTATTTATTTTTTAAGGCAAATGACTTTGTATTTGTCATCTCAAAAACAATTAATAACTTTCAAAAATTCCTTAATCTAAATACAATGCTGAACTTTGAAATGCTTCTTCTGGTGTTCCATAAAAAGTACCATTATTAAATAAGCTAGGTTCGTATTTTTCATTACTATAGGTGTAAAAAGCCTTTGTCCATTTCTCTTCATTCCCTTTGTAGCGCAATCGACACAGATGAATTGGTGTATTTCTTACTCCTTCTATATATTCCTCGCGCGTTACTTTAAAAATTGATGGATCATAACTATCTGGTAAAGATGGTTCTTTATAAGCATCTATGTAACAGAAGTATCCTTTGAAACGTATATCAATGCGTATGTATTTCCCCGCATAATTCTGCTCTGCATAGGCTAATATTCGTTGCTTCGTTCTCTGTTTGACTTGATCCGGGATTTTTACCCCTCCTGAATGTGGATCATTTACCCATCCTCTCATCATTAGCTCCTTAAGCAATACTGGCGCTTGATATTATACTAGTATTTTAAGTATTTTATTTTGTCAAACTAACCATTATTTAGTTCCACTAATGAGATTTGCTCAGGCAATAAAGCCATTTTCTAAAATTTACTTGACAGCGTAACCACTGGCAATATGGTTTGCTTAAAGGGAAAAAGTATTGAAGAAAGGTTTAAATTTAAAAAGCCCTGGTAAAAATCCAGGGCTTTGTTTTTATGTACTGTTTATTAAATGCCAGCTAAAAATCTTTGCTAGCGCTTTCTATATACGTAATCATCACTCAATCATTTGCAGAAAAATAGCGCATAACTACCCAACTTTTACCCATCTTACCTGGGTATCAGCTTAATAATGTCTTTAGATTTCTACACACCTCTATCGAGAAATTACTATCTTCAGATTTTGCAGAAGGAAACTATAGTACACAAGGTGTTAAATTTAACCTAGTCGAGGTGGGTAGGGCATTTTGACAGTGCCAAACGATATGATTTGTTTACACGATTAAATAAATCATATCGTAAACGTTGCATAGTGGGTCTTTTAGACCCCGTAGCAACATCAGTTTAGAATCCTTCGGTTTCTAACCGAGGGAGATGTCAAGACTACACCAAGATTATGATTGCACAGCTTTATAGCAGAGCGCGATGGTGAACAATGTCGCTGCCGCAAGCGCCGACCCTGTACGAATGTGATTCCAGATTGTCCAGTTGGTAAGGTAGCTAGACCATAAATTCAGTCCGATGGTGCTACCCGGCTTGCCTAAAAGGATGTAAGCCGAAGCGATGTTTGGGAATTTTAAACCAATTAGTTGTTCAACCATAAACATGAGTAAAACCTTAGTAACCATTTTTTGATAGAGTGATGCTTTGTCGAACGCTCTCATCTCCATGTCGTCCCAGGTATTGCTCCCTAAAGCGCTCCAGAAAGACCTACCCCTCACCGCTCTTGCGCCTATGCAGGATGTAACAAACCTCTGGTTTATGAAGGTCATTGCCCACTACGGCAGCCCTGATTACTTTTTCACCGAGTATTTCCGCGTGAATCATACTTCACGGCTCAATCGTAGCATTCTGGCAGCAATAACCGAAAACGACACGGGTCGCCCCGTTTTTGCTCAAATGATTGGCGAAAGCATTCCAGACTTGGTAAGAACAGCACAGGAACTCTGCCGCTATAATATCGCTGGAGTTGACTTGAACATGGGCTGTCCAGCACCTAGAATCTATCGCAAAAATGTTGGGGGTGGATTGCTGCTCTCACCAGAAAAAGTGGATCGGATTTTGGCAGAACTACGGCAGGCAGTCAACGATCGACCTTTGACTGTCAAGATGCGCGTAGGCTTTGAAAATACAGATAATTTTTACGAAATTTTAGATATGATCAATCGCCACAGCATTGATTTGCTGAGTTTACATGGTCGCACGGTGAAAGATATGTACCACGGGGCAGTGAAATATGATTTGATCGCTGAAGCCGTTAGACGAGTCGATTGCCCAGTGCTTGCCAATGGCAATATCTACTCTGCGACAACTGCTCTTGAAGTGCTTTCTCAAACGGGCGCGGCGGGTGTAATGGTTGGACGCTGGGCGATCGGGAATCCTTGGATTTTTAGTCAAATTCGGCAGGCTTTGCGAGGAGAACCGATCGCGCCCGTTCCTTTAGTGGAGGTACGCAACTATATTGATCGTTTATGGCAGACCCCAACCGCAACAAGTATGCCAGAGCGATCGCGCGTAGGCTACCTCAAAATGTTCCTCAACTACATTGCCCTAAGTGTTGACACTGAAGGTCATTTCCTGCGGCTGATGCGACAGACACAGACAGAAGTAGAAATGTTTAACCTCTGCGATCGCGTTCTCCTTGCTGATCTGACAAAAACTTTAGCCCTAGCACCATATTCAGGCATATAACACGGGTTTTGAGTCAGGAGCCAGGGGACAGCAGGTAAGAGATAGAAACTCTTTATTCATTTAACTAATGTCGCTCATCAAAGTCAGGCTAAATGCCCAGTACTTCATTGATTTGCTCTGCTAGTTTCAATGGACGGAAAGGCTTGGCAAAAATAGCAGCGACATCCAAATCAGTAAAACTCTCTCTATCTGATTGCTGGAATTTGGCTGTTAATAAAATTACTGGAATTTTTTTAGTGCCAGGGTTAGCTTTCAGTTGTTGCAGGGTGGCACGCCCATCCATATCAGGCATCATCATATCTAGTAAAATGACATCAAGTGTAGAGTTGGCGGCTATATTCAACGCTTCCCGACCAGAACAAGCAGTCAACACGTTCCAACCAGCACCCATTTCTAATCCCAACTTTGCGATCGCCCGCACATCTTCTTCATCATCAACAATCAAGATATTTCTGTTCATAGTGATACTTTTGCACGATGTACGTGTTAATTTGCTTGATCGCTATTGAGATATTCTAAAGCCAGATCGGGGAAAATTAGGGGAGAATTAAGCAGTTAGAAGCCGTTTATTGCAAACCTGGTAAAGGTAACAGTACATAAAAAGTGCTACCTTTACCCAAAATGCTTTCAACCCAGATTTTACCGTTATGTTGCTGGACAATATTTCGGCAAATAGCCAGTCCTAAACCTGTTCCTCCTTTATTGCGGGAGTCGGATGCATCTACCTGCTGAAAACGCTCGAAGATTATTTGCAATTTATCTTCAGGAATTCCTCGCCCTTCATCTTGGATAGTAATCAAAAGGTATTTGGGTGATGAAGGTTGATTTTCTTCAGACTCAACGCTTCTGGATTCTGAGAGAGTAGCACTTATCCACACGGTATCGCCTGGTTCAGAAAACTTAATAGCGTTGCTCAGTAAGTTAATCAGGGTTTGCAGGAGGCGATCGGGGTCTGCCCAAAGTTCAACTTCTACAGGATTTATAATCAGTCTGACTTGTAATTTATCTGCCATTGCTTGCATTGCTTCCGTTGCCATAATTAGCAAGTCTGCGGCGTTGCACTTTGTCTTACGCGTGAAGATTTTGCCCGATTTCATCCTTTCTAAATCGAGAATATCGTTTACCAAACGAATTAGGCGTTCAGTATTACTGGTGGCAATGCTTAAGACTTTTTGCCCCTGTTCGCTCAGAGTTCCCAGTTGCCCTGAACCCAATAAATCTAATGCTCCCATTGTGGAAGTTAAAGGTGTACGCAATTCATGACTAACTAAAGAGATAAATTCGTTTTCTAGACGTTTACGTTCGGTGATATCATTGGCAATTAATAAAGCACAGGGTACTCCACCTAAGTCAATCAATTCGAGAGAGATCAGTATAGTTTTGAGTTCTCCAGACTTAGTATAAAATTCAAATTCTAGATTGTACAGTGATCCAGTTTCCGGCAAAAGTTGAATTGTTTGAGCGTAGACACCTAGCGGCTTGTCGTTAGACATCGCGGTTGTGTTTTTACCCAAATTAAGTTCATTTGCGGTATCTCCAATTACTTCCTCTAAAGAATAGCCGCTCATCTTTAAGAAACTGGGATTAACATCAATAAAACGAGCTTCCGAAACTGTGGCGATCGCAATCGGATTGGGACTAGAGCGAAAAACTTTAGCAAACTTCTCTTCTGCTTTGGTGCGTTCAGAAATTTCCTGCTGCAACTGCTCATTTTGAGCTTGGAGTTGTTGTTGCAGTTTCCAAATCGTCAAGTGATTTTCAATTCGTGCTAAAACCTCTTCTAGTTGAAAAGGCTTAGTGATATAATCTACCCCGCCAACTGCAAACGCTTTCACCTTATCCAGCACATCACCCAAAGCGCTGATAAAAATTACCGGAATTTCGCGGGTGCGATCGCTTGCCTTCAGGTGTTGACAGACTTCATAGCCATTCATCTCAGGCATATTCACATCCAGCAAAATCAGGTCGGGCGGGACAGCATTTGCTCCCCGTAACCCCGTAGAACCTTTAGTTACACTCCGAACTTTATATCCCTGTTCCGTCAGCATAGCAGATAGGAGGTTCAGATTTTCTGGGGTATCATCAATCACTAGTATGTCTGCTTTAGGCAAGTTGAGCGGTTCTTTAGGCATGGCAATATCGACTTTAGCCAGAATAGCTACTAATTATTCTTAGAGATTTTAACCTTAGTTCAGTGTCTTAATAATCAGTTACAAAAAAATATCAATTACCCATTTATCTCCCCTAGTTCTCCCCGATTAATTTCTAATGTTACAAACATCAAATCAAGTTTGTGGCTCACCTTTCCAAAATTACACGACAAGGAGTAACTTGTATGCAAAGTTCAACTATACGTAAACCAATCATTATTGCACCAGGAGAAGGTAATCAATTCTCAATTCTTGGCGGACAATTTACCGTAAAAGCAACTGGTGAAGATACAAATCAAGCTTGGACAATTTACGAGTTTACAGATACAGAAGGAAATGGGCCACCATTGCATACTCACCCTTGGGAAGAGGCATTTTATATTCTAGAAGGTGAACTAGACATCCAAATTGGTACAGAAACAATTTTGGCATCACCAGGATTTTTCGTTAACATTCCTCACAATGCACCACACGCCTTCAAGATTCGTTCTGCTAATGCTAAATTTCTGGTTTTAGTTTCACCTAAAGGCGCAAAAAACTTTTATGAAGAAATGGGTCAAGTAGCAGATAGTTCATCACTAAACATGGAAAAAGTAGAGCCTGTTTTGAGCAAATATGGATTGCAGTTTCTTGGGTGAACCTTTCATTTGGATGCAGGGCGCACCTCTGTGCGCCCCTAATGGAAATCGCTATATATAAACACGCAGACTTCGCGTTATAAATCGCTTTCGTTGGTAAATAAATCTATTTCTGCAAAAATCTTATGTACTCAATAACAAACAAGCAACTCTATTCGATGCCAAAAGCTGTCCGCCTTTTCGCTACAAGTGCACTGAGTTTGGGACTCACCACTAGCCTTGTTTTGTACCCAAGCGCGAGCCAGGCGGGTAAAAACAGTACTGGAGTGCCTGCCGAACTCCAGGGCGAATGGCGGTACGATCGAATCTCGTCTATCCAATACCAAGACAGCTACACAGGGCAGTCAGCAGCCCCAAATGGTTCAAGCGATCAATTTCAACTCGCATCTAACGGTAACTACAAGCGAAATCGGCTGCTTCAAATCAACACCTACAACTGTGCATCCAACCTTTTCATAGAAGAAAAGGGCAAAGTTAAGATTGAGGCTCAACGCCTAACTTTCCAACCTAGCGACAGCACATCCAAAGGGCAAATCTGCAATGGTGGGCGCACCTACTCCAGCCGCAATACAGCAAAGCCTGAGACTTACGAGTGGTCGATTGAGACGAACGATTACGGGCAGCAAGTTCTGGTGCTTGCAACTCCCGATGGCAAGGGTCGATCTCATTACGGGCGACCTAACTAAGTAAGCTATTGAGCATAGAACCCTAATTACGCTTGGTTATGCTCCCCCTGCCTCCCCTAGTTCTCCCCGATTGTTTCCTAATCTACAAAATATCGAACTGAGGTCATTCCATGATTCACCATATTTCAATTGCTGTTAGAAACCCCAGCCATGTTGCTCAAGTTCTGGCGGAAATCTTAAAAGCACAAGCTGTTCCCTTTCCTCCTAACCCAGGAAGTTATATGGTTATACCTTTTGATGAATATGGTACAGCCATTGAACTCTATCCTTTAGGCTCTCAAATTGAACCTGGTCAAAATGATGAAGAATGCGTATTTATCCGTACTGCAATTACCTCTGTTTATACAGATATTCATGCAGCTATTTCTGTGCCCATTAGCCAGAAAGAAATTGAACAAATCGGTGTCCGTGAAGGTTGGCGTGTAGTGCGCTGTAACCGTGATTCTTTCTTTGATGTGATTGAGTTTTGGGTGGAAAACAGATTAATGATTGAATTGCTAACACCAGAAATGGCATCTCAGTATTTGAAATTTGCCACTCAGCAAGAAAATCTGAAATATTTTTTGGCAGAACCAGCTTTAGCAACAAATTAATATTTAAGCGTGTAATTTCTAGAGACTAGAACCTACAAATTACACGCTTCACTCTCTATTTAACAAAAAGCTTTTATAATAAAAATTGCGATAGACAAAGCGCAGCTTTGGCGGGGTGGGGTTCTTCGGATTTAATAAGCAATCAAGCGGACATGAGATTACGAATTATCTTCCGTTAGCTCAATAATTTCATCGAAGCAGAAGCTGCAGACTAAATTTGCCAACTTTTCTGCCAAAGCAGAATGAGTTTGGGGAATTTGCTCAATTAGTTGGAAAATCCTTTCAGCATCCACTTCAACGGCTGCTTGATTAAGTTCTGTTAACCATTTGCTAGGCATAGCGGTAATTGCAGAACGAAGATCCAAGATGGAAGATTGAATATTCTCTAAGTTGTTGTTTGTTGCATCTTCACTGCTTTCTTCTGCACAGATATAACGCACCTGCAAATATTCAGCCATTTTCTCAAAAATCACCTGCTCCCGGAATGGCTTGCGAACCAAATCGTCACAACCTGCGGCTAAGATACTTGCCTGTTGTTCTTCAAAAGCACTTGCGGTTAGGGCAATAATTACGGTGCGGTGATTTGTAGTTATATTTCTTTCCTTGGCTCTAATCTCTTTAGTTGCATCGTAGCCGTTTATTATAGGCATCCGCATATCCATCCAAATTAGATGAGGTTGCCAAGTTTGCCACATTGCGATCGCTTCTTGTCCATTATTGGCAGCCTTAATCTCAAAGCCAATGCTACCAAGAAGTTGCACAATTAAATCGCGGTTTTCTTTGCGGTCATCCACTACCAAAACCCGGTAAGATGGTTGGTCTGCTGCCAGCTTGATCACACGTCCTTTACTCAATTTTGGTGTAGGTTTCAAAGCTGCGGCTAAATTCATTTGGATGTCAAAGCTAAAAATAGATCCTTGTCCAAGGCTACTTGTCAAGTGAATATCGCCTCCCAGTAACCGCACAAATTGACGGCTGATAGTTAATCCTAGTCCAGTTCCCTCCTTGGTTTGGATACCACTTGTTGTCTGGACAAAAGGCTGAAACAGGTTATTCATTTCTTCTGGTGCTATCCCCCGTCCAGTGTCTTGGACTTCAAAGTGAAGGGATGGGGAAGAGGCAGAGGGGCAAGGTGCGGGGGGCAGAGGGGAAAGTTCTTCTCTCTTGCTCCCTGCTCCCTGCTCCCTTGCTTCTTCTCCTGCTCCCCAGTCCCCACTCCCTAAGCTCACTCGTAACGTTACTCCCCCTGTTTGAGTAAACTTGACAGCGTTACCCAAAAGGTTAATAAGAACTTGGCGGAGCTTACCTTCATCTGTTTGGATGTAACGGGGGAGATTGGCAGCCATTTCAAATTTGAGAAATAATTGCTTTGCCTGTGCCCGCACTTGGAACATCTCTTGTAATGTTTGCAACAACAGATAAAGGTCGAAGTCTTCAGGATTGAAAGTGATTTGTCCAGCCTCAATTTTGGACATTTCCAGGACATCGTTAATTAGGTTGAGCAAGTGTTCTCCACTGCGGTTAATGGTAGCTAAAGATTCACGCTGATTTGATTTGAGGCTACTATCTCGCTCCATTAATTGGGAAAAACCCAGGATGGCATTCAAAGGTGTGCGGAGTTCGTGACTCATGTTAGCCAAGAAAGCACTTTTGGCTCGGTTGGCAGTTTCGGCGGCTTCTTTGGCAATTCTCAGCGCTTCTTCTGCTTGATGTCTGGCTCGACCGATCGCAATTATTTCACCTATCAGCTTTAATAGATTCACATCCTCTTGACTCCAGGTTTTACACAAGTGAATCATCGCTGTACCGACAAATCCAACTACTTTGCCAGAGTGAAGCATGGGTACAGCAACTAAAGACTGAAACGACATTCTTTCAAATAGCTTTTTCTCTGCTGTATCAGGCGGCAGTTCTGCTACACAAGAGATTTGTATATGGTTGCCACGAAGGATCGGAGCATAAAAATAGGGAAAACTTTCAACAGGTGATCCTTTGGCAAGAGCAATCAATGGCTCGACACCTTCGCTACACCATTCATGAATGAGGTCGAATCGGCTTTGATCTTCGGATAATTCAAAGATACAGCTGTGTTCGGCACTAATAAACTGAGCGATCGCTTGAAGTGTAAAATTAATTGCTGTTTCTAAATTTTGGTCAATAAATTGCCGAGAAATACTACTGAGTAAACTTTCTGCTTGGGTACGACGTTGCAAAGCTGCTTCTGCTTGTTTGCGATCGCTAATATCACGAGCTACACCCACAATCTGAAAATTACCCTGGGCATCTTGTGTGCGGACTGCATTAGCAGTTAGCCAAACCCAGCCTTTAGTTCGATGTTTGGCGCGGTACTCAGTTCCCGAAATTCCCTCACCTGTTGCGAGGATAGTTTGGGCGGCTTCAAAACATATTGGCACATCATCGGGATGAGTAAACAATGCTAAGGAATGACCTTCCATTTCGCTGGGGGCAAATCCAGTAGTGTTCAATATATTAGGAGAAATATAGTTAAATACCCCATCAGGATTGATGACAAACAGCATATCGTTGACCTTTTCAACGATAGTACGAAACTTTAACTCACTTTGCTGTAGGGCTGCTTCTGCTTGTTTTCGTTCCAATTCAGCACCGGCACGGGCAGCAAAGATTTTGAGAATCAGTTCCCGTCCGGGATCTGGCTTCATTGGTTTGACATCTATCACTGCTAGATGTCCGATAATTTCGCCGGATGAACTGGTTAGAGGAACGCCAAAAAAACTCTCGGCATTCATCTTTACTAAATCTACATCTTCCGGGAAAGTGGCTTGCACTGCTTGAGGGTAGTGGCACATATTGCCTTGTAAAATATGTTCACAAGGAGTTCCCTGCAATTCATACTCCAAGTTTTCGTTAATAGTCCCGCTACACCAAAATGCCAAAGTGCGAACTTTAGTTTTTGGCTCATCACCAAACTCAGTGACTAGGGCATATTTAACTTGCAACATCTCGGCAAGGTAACGAACACAGGAATTGAAAAATTCATCACCTGTTTTTGCTGCTGTGCCCTCAACAATTAAGCGTAAAGCCTGTTCTTGCTGTTTGCGATCGCTAATATCTGTAAAAACAGAATCCAAACAGGATTCTTCTGCGTTGAGACGGAGTGACAACAGTACCCAAACAACAGATCCATCCAAGCGTCGCAGTGCTACTTCAAAATTGCGAACTTCCCCGTCTTCTTCTAACTCTGCTAACATCCGCGTGCGATCACCTGGATTGACATATAAATCAGTTGTGAAATACTTGCCAACTAAGTCAGCAGCAGAGGTAAAACCTAATATTTCAGCACCACGTTGATTAGCATCGATAATCAATCCATCTTTTTGGCAGGTGCGGAAAATCCCTACTTGGGAGTTTTCAAAGATGTTACGGTATTTCATTTCACTACGACGCAAAGCTTCTTCTGCTTGCTTGCGTTCTGTGATGTCGCGTCCCACACCGGCGATCGCAATTCCATCACTGGGAGTGTTGATTGTCGAAGTGTTAAAGTTGAACCATCGCCAGCTGCCGTCTTTGTGTCTTAATCGCACCTCAATATCAGTCAGCTTTTCTCCAGTCGCACTCCTTGCTAAGGCTGACATACTAATTGTTGAATCTTCAGGCTCGACGAACTCCCTCATAGAATGGCCTTCCACTTCTGCCAAGCTGTATCCCAGAATTGGGGTCACATTAGGCGAATGATAGGTAAAGGTTCCGCCTGGGGTGAGGACAAATATCAGGTCATTGGCATTTTCGATGATAGTACGGAACTTTAACTCACTCTCCTGGAGAGCTTGTTGGGCGCGTTTGCGTTCTGTGGCATCAGTGCCGACTGAAAGAATTTCGATTAAGTTTCCTTGTTCATCTAATATGGGTTTATTTGCCCAGACTATCCAGACGCGATTGCCATTTTTGCACAAGTTTTCATTTTCATTAAATAAATAGTTTTCTGGGTGTTGACAAATATCAACCATTAATGTTTGCAAGTCGCGCCCAGAAGTTTCGGTTTCAGGGACAATTGTACCGACAACATTGCGTCCTGTAATCTCTTGGGTATCGAAGCTAAAAAGCTTATGACCGTAGTCATTTAAATATATGATGTTACCGTTACTGTCCCAACGCAGAATAATGCAGTTGGCTGTTTGCACTAAATCGCGGTACTGTACTTCGCTTTGTCGTAATGCTTCCTCAGTGCGTTTGCGATCAGTAATATTCCGCACCATTACCAATATGTGTTGTTTGCCATTGTAAATGCAAGTCGTTCCTGTAACTTCCACATCGATCAAAGTGCCATCTTTGCGGATATCGACTGCTTGTCCATAAAATTGCCCACCAGTTCGCGTTGTTTCAAGAAACTCACGGAATACTGAATGTGAGTCTGGGTGAATGTAGGCTGATGGATGCAAAGCAATTAATTCTTCGTAAGTATAACCATACAACTGACAAGCAGCGGGATTAAGTTCCACAACTGTTTCGGTTTCCATGTCAGTAATAAAGACTCCATCATTGATAGCTTCAAAGATAGTACGGTATTGCAACTCACTTTGTCGCAGTGCTTCTTCTGCTCTTTGGCGTTGGGTGATGTCGCGGAAACTCCACACTCTACCAATAATCTGTTCACCGATGCGCTGAGGACAGGAGTAGCGCTCAAATACTCTGCCATCTTGCAGTTCTAACCAGTTGTAACTAACTAGTTCAGGTTGTGAGTATAATTCTCGGACTCGTTGCAAAAAGCCATCAGGGTCTTTTAGTTGGTTTGCCAGATATGCTAGTCGCTGAGGATGATCTGGTTCCGTCAAAAGTTCTGGTGGAATTGACCACATTTCTAAGAACTTTTGGTTGTAACTAGTGATATTACTTAAGCTATCTACTACTAAGATACCGTCTTGAATCGATTCAAAGATAGCGCTTAAAAGAGATAAAGAGTTTTCTAAAGCAACTTGAGTTTGTTTGCGTTCGCTCAAATCCCGCCCTAAAACCACCAAAGCTTTGCGTCTACCATCCTGGTGAAATAGGGGAGCTTTAATCATATCTACACTGCTCACTGTGCCATCAGGCCGGGGTATAACTTCTTCTACCCGATGCACACATCCCATCTGCCAAGCTTGTTCATCTGTTTTGTCGCAGTTGAGCAAAGCATCGTGGTAAAAATTGCTAAATTCTGCTAGTTCTGAGTCTGTTTTGCCTTGATAATTAACGCCTTGTAGCTGTAAAAATTCTAGGTTAGCCTGGTTTGATAGCAACCATTTTCCCTCGCCGTCCTTCAAACAGATAATATCGGGTGTAGCGTTAATTAATGTCTGCAAACGTTCCTCAATCTCTTGCAGGGATTCTCGAGTTTGTTGTGCCACCGTGATATCCCGAATCACCAGTATTGCACATTGATCATCACTCAGTCCGGTACAGTTACCGGAAATTTGTAGTGTTAAAGTCCGCTCACACTGCTGGAACTGGTAATTTGCTGTTTCATATTCACCATTGAGTATCCGCACATCAGGATAGGCTGGTAAACCAACTGGTTGCCCCGCTTGTGCTAATGGTAGTAAGTCAGTTAACTTCGCGCCGCAGACAGTGTTATGGGGTTGATTCACCAAACGCTCGAAGCTAGGATTGCACCATTGAATGTGTCGATCTTCTCCTACCCAGACTACAGCATCAGCGATCGCACCTAATGTTACTTCCATTTTGGTGAGGGTAGTTTGCAATTGCTTTACCTGCTCCAATTGTTTAGCGCTCATCACCAACTTCTTAACTTCTCCTGGATTGATAGAACAACTTAGTATAGCGATTGTAACTTTAGTTGATTATTAGGATATTTAACTACAGCAAAAATACATATTAGCTTCAACTTTTACAGTAATAACACAGATATCAGCATCATAGATAAGTAGAGGGAAGAAATAACGAATGCCCACTTCCCAATACCCTAATTAATCTGTGCTGAAAAATTTTTCTGTAATTGTAACGATCTCCCCTAGTTCTACCCTATTTATCTCTAAATTCAAATCAGAAAAGCAGAGAACACCGCCCAAAACGAGCGCACAATCTCTGCTGTATCAATAAGTCAACAAGAACGGAAAACAAACCTATGCTACACCAAATTAAAGAACTGCTTCAAAACACCCAACTACAACAGCAAATCAAAGCAGCAACTAACCAAGCAGAAGCTATCAAACTGTTAGCGATCGCTAGTACAGAAAAAGGTTATAACTTCACAGTTGAAGCCATTTCTCAAATGCTGGCAGAACTCACCTTTGTGGATTCCAACGAACTGAGTGAAGAAGAATTACTCTAGTTTACTGCAACGATTAGCAGGAATTTGCACTAAGACATTAGATTTTGAATTTTCTCAAGTGCGTCCCTTTGGTCAAAACTTGCTCGGCTTACTGGGACTGGAGACACTAAACAATAACACTCACTACACCAAGTTCGTCAATCAAATCCTGGAAGATGGAATGCTGGCGTTCTTCCAAAAATATCCAGTTCTCGGTCGGTTAGTGGCAACAGCCGTCAATTTTTGGGTTGAGTTCACTGCTGAATTTATCGAACGTTTAGTTGTAGATAGGACAGATATTGAGCGAACTTTTAACGAAGCGATCGCCCCATTTTCTCAAAACAAAGTTGCCAAAATTCAAGCCTCTATTTCCGACTCGCACAACCGCGGACGAACGGTAATTTTGCTCACCTTTGAGTCTGGACTTCAACTTGTTTATAAACCCAAAGATTTAGGATTAGAAGTTGTTTTTAACCAATTTTTGGATTGGTGCAATCAACACAGCGATCTCTTAGATTTTAAAGTCATTCAAGTGCTTGAGCGTGACGGTTACGGTTGGGTGGAAAATGTTGAACAGTTGCCTTGTGTTGATCAAGCAGCTGCGAAACGATTCTATCAGCGTTCTGGGATGCTGTTGTGTGTGCTTTATGCCCTCAGAGCCACAGATTGCCATTACGAAAACTTAATTGCCAATGGCGAACATCTGGTGCTGATTGACATGGAAACACTTCTGCACCATGAACCGAATCTCATTGAAGATTCACCACTTACCCAAGATTTGGAAACAACCGCCACACGACAATTTTGGGATTCTGTACTCCGCACCGGACTTTTACCGCGTTGGGACTTTAGTGGCGATCGCAGTGTCGCTTATGATATTAGCGGGTTAGGTAGCACAGATCCCCGACTATCTCGCCGCAAAGTGCCGCGCTGGCAAAATATTAATACAGATAATATGCACCTGTTACCTGAGTTGGTCACGGTGCCGATTGCGAAAAATGTGCCGTTTTTGGATGGAGTTGCTCTGTCTCCAAACGATTATCAACAACAAATCAACGATGGATTTGAGCAGATGTATCGCTTTCTGATGGCGCACAAAGATTTCTTACTTTCACGCCAAAGTTTGCTGTCTGCTATGCAAAATTAGCAGGTGCGCTTTATCTTTCGCAACACCAGGATCTATGGCATCATCCTCCAAAAAACTTTGTCACCCGATCATCTCAAACATGGGGTAGATTACAGCATTCAACTCGATGTTCTCAGTCGTGCTTTTCTAGTTGCTCAGGAAAGACCAAACGCCTTTCCCGTTTTGAGCGCAGAATTACGAGCGATGGAACAATTGGATATTCCCTTCTTCACGGCTAGCGCTGTTATTGATGAACTCAGTTTAAACGGTTATCTAACTATTCCCAACTACTTCAAGCAATCCAGTTATCAAGACCTGCTCAACCAGTTACAATCTCTGGATGAAACCGACCTAGCTCGGCAAGTAGCGATTATTCAAGGCTCCTTCGATGCCAAGATCGCAACCACCTCCAGCCGCCAGGGTGGGCAATGGCAAGCCGAATCGTTACCGTTGCTGAGTTCAGAACAATTGATTGCCGAAGCCAAAGAAATCGCCACTCAACTTGAAACCAAAGCCATTTCTGACCCTGATGGAAGCGTTAACTGGATTGGCTTAGACTTTGTGCCTCGTGCCGAACGATATCAACTGCAAGTATTGAATAATTGTCTTTCTGACGGACGCTCTGGAGTTGCCTTGTTTTTAGCTGCATTTAGTCAAGTAACTGGTGATTCGCGTTACCGTGATTTAGCATTTAGAACATTGCAATCTCTGCGCCGCCAAATCCACACCATTGATCCAGAAACTTGGCAACGCATGGCTCGTTTAATGGGCGTTGGTGGCGCAACAGGTTTAGGCTCAATGATCTATAGCCTGGTGAAGGTTAGCCAATTTTTGAAAGATGCAACTCTATTGCAAGACGCTCAAGTATTAGCCAATTTGATGACACCGGAACTAATTGCTGCGGATGAACATTTGGATATTATGAGTGGATCGGCTGGGGCAATTCTAGGGTTATTGTCCCTGCATCAAATCACAGGGGAAGCAGCCGTTTTAGAAAATGCGATCGCTTGTGGACAACATTTGCTCAACCGTCAAGTTAGCCACAATGGTGCGCCCAAAGCTTGGCATACTTTTTGGGACAAGCCCTTAACCGGCTTCTCTCATGGAGCCGCAGGTATCTCTTATGCCTTGCTAAGACTATATGCGGCTACCTTAGAGCGTAAATTCTTAGAAGCAGGTTTAGCAGGAATTGAGTATGAGCGTAGCGTCTTTTGCCAGTCCACTGCCAACTGGCCCGACTTCCGCAGAATGGGACAATCAGGACAACCTGACTTTGCAAATAAGTGGTGTCACGGTTCAGCCGGCATTGGTTTGGGGCGTTTGGGCAGTTTAAGAATCGTGGAAACGCCGGAAATTCAACAAGAAATTGAAATTGCTCTCCAGACTACTCAGAACTTTTGCTTGCAGGCGATCGATCATTTGTGCTGTGGTAACTTCGGTAGGGCGGAAGTGCTGTTAGTCGGTGCAAAAATCTGTTCGCGTCCTGATTGGCATCAAATTGCTCACCAGAATGCAACAAATGTTGTGGCTAGAGCCAAGCGAACTGGAGCTTATCAACTGTTCCCCAACTTACCCAATTCTGTATTTAATCCCGGCTTTTTACCCGGTACATCTGGAATTGGTTATCAATTGCTGCGTCTAGCTAACAATGACTTGCCTTCAATATTGTTGTGGGATTGAGCTTGTTATCCGCATCCTGAGTGCCAAGTAATATTATGTCCGCATAATTAGTTATGACTAGGAAGTTTTCAGGCTTTTCTTAATTATCCTGCGATGCCTACGGCGGTAAACTACGAAAATAGACGATGCTGTGCCCTTACGAAAGATATGGTTTTTAACTAAGATTAATTCGTCATCCAAGGAGCGCAAAGTCTTGCGCTCCTTGGATGATTCAATTTAAATTACAGATTTAAATTGGTAGCTTTCTTTTAAAGAATTGGTTTAAGATAACAGACATTAAAACTACCACCCTGTTCTAATTTTGTCTGATTTCTAATGCTTTTCCTTCCCTACAAAAAAGTTACGACAATTCAAATCGTAATCATGCTTTAGGCGAAAAACCTTTTTTTGTATAATCCCAGTAATCCGACTACACCCAGACCAAGTAATCCTGATGACTCAGGTACAGAAGTTGTTTGTGCTGTAAAGCCAGTTTCGTAAGAAATACTAGGTTGGGTAGCTGAAGTGACTGTGTAACTAGCCTCTATTTGTTGTAATCCTTCATCACCAATCGGAACCAAATAAGTACCATCTTGATCACCAGTTAACTTTTTGCCTAAATATTCTACTGTCACATCTGGAATTTGTTTTCCTTCATAAAGAACTTGAACTTTCAAGTTCTCTCCTGGTTTGGCTGTAAGAGGATTCTGTAACGAGATGATTTCTAAAGGCAAATTGAATGGTTGAGCCAGAGTGTCAGACCAATCGAAAAGAGCTTTAGTATACTTCAGATAATGGCTAACGTCTTGATATTGTCCAATTTATTGTTCGGAAATACTGCGAGATTCATCGCCTACCTTAGCATAATACCCATTATCAAAAAATCCAATTAACGCTGCGATTTCACTATTAGAAGTTGAAGTTAGAGATAGCCCGTCTTTTTTCTGATTGATATCAAATGGAAGTATTTGTCTATTAGAATCATAAGCTGTAGCTTGCTTAAATTTAGACGTTTGGTAAGGTTCTGGACCATCTTCTGGGTGACCAAATAAGAGATCATATTCTCCATTGTCATAATTAAACCAGATAATATGCGCTGAAACTGGTTGGATAAACAAAGGTAACATTGCCAGTGCCAATAGCAATTCTTTCCATTTTTTGGTAAACATCTAAATATTCCTAAATCAGGTGTTAAACAATTAAAACCATAATATTTAATAGCTAACAATCCCCCCATCAGGGATATTTTTTATTAAAAATAGAAGCTTTTTATGAAGAAATAAAAAATAAACTTTTTTTATTAGCTAAAATACAAAGTATTTATTCTGAAAAATACTTCGTTTAGGGTATTGGCTTTTGAGCATAACTCAAGTAATAACAAAAAGCTATAACAGGATATAGCAATCCTATTTAAAGACTTTGATGAATGTTAGTATTTGTTGGATTGAGGAACGAAACCCAAATCTAAAAGTGAGATCGCAGTTAGTGTGGTATGCATCTAAAAATTACAAGTAATGACTTATGCGTGAATATCTTCTCCTGAATCGAGTAAGTATTTGTAAAAAGAATCCCTATTCTCAACAAAGCTAAAACTGGTTGCATTAAACCGTACTTATTGACAAAAATTGAGGCTAACGCTTTTGAGGCTTGGAAAATAAATTAAGCGAGAAATAGTGATTTTTTTTCTTGGTTATTGGCACGCTGCAACCGGCGATCGCTTTTAAAGTCCATATAGGTACTTGAAAGGTAGATGGCGTGAACAATAGGAAATCAAGGGCAAATGAGGTTTGTGAAAAACTTTTCGGCACTAATTTTCAAAAAAACGATTAAGGTGCGTTTTAACTCAAAGAACTTGACTGGTCTAAATTGAGCGATCGCTAACTGGGGGGATATTCCACCGAGCCGGAACCGAGGGACGGGCAACAGGCCCAGACCCCCAACGTCGCGACTATAGCTCATTTGCCTCGTTCAGTGACCCGGATGGCAATGGTTGGCTGCTCCAAGAGGTGAAGACGCGCGCTCCCGGACGATGACGAGACATTAACAGCCCTAGCTATCTAACTAGTATTTCAAGACTTGAGACTCAAGCACAGTAAGAAGTTCCGTATGTTGATCAACCAAAGCTTGTATTGTGCTAACTGGATGACGATGAAGGTGATGTTTTTGTTGGCGAGGAGCTTCTTAGGATAGTGCAAACAATCAGCAATTCGCCGCAACCATTGGTGTGCCTGTGACAAGTCAGACGCGACTGAACGATTACTGATTAAGGCTTGGTCAACCCATACTGATAACACAGACAAGTAATCTG
>JAHHHS010000072.1 GCA_019359215.1 Nostoc indistinguendum CM1-VF10
TGTCAACTCGTTAGTAATATCATCGTGGTGGTAGCCGGAGATTACGCACTTATCCCCCTAGTGGGTAGTTCACCTAGTCCTTCTGCCTCCCCGAAAGACTGGTTAAGACTAAGCCATGCCTAGCACTGCGTGCTGCCTCGCTAAAGCTCGGCTCGGCAGGCTTGCCAAAGGGGGAAGTATCCCCGCTTTGGAAACCCCCTCAAAAACTGCATCAACTTTTGTTTGACTTATGCCCAAAGCTTCTTCTCAGTCAATCGTCCGCACCAAAATGTTGCAAGTGCGATTCAGCCCAATTGAATACGAGATGATTCGCTCAAAAGCGGAAGATACGAGCATGAGTTTGGCAGAATTAACAAGACGTTGTATATTACTGCGACCAATCCCACCACCACCGCCGCGACTGGGCAGAGTTACTCTTGATACATACTTAGAACTTTCACGCATCGGCAACAACATCAACCAACTGGCTAAAGCCACCAATACCGCCATTAAAATGCAGTTGCCACCGCCAGCATCACCAGAACTTCTACAAGAGTTACTAGAACTGCTACGACACTGCCAACGGGAAATAGCCAATACCTTCATCAAAGAATCAGACGAGGAAACAGATGATTGGCAACCAGACTAAAGGGCGAGGGTTTTGCGGACTGCTGAATTATTTGGAGTCTCAGAAAGATGCCAAACTCATTGGTGGTAACATGGGTGGCGATAACGCCCGCGCACTGGCCAGAGAATTCAAAATCTCTCGACAACTAAACCTAGAAGCTGACCGAGTAGTGTACCATGCATCATTATCACTACCAGAAAACGAGCGACTAGACGAAACAACTTGGAACGAACTTGCTAACCGCTATCTCGAAGAGATGGGCTTTGACAGTAACCAGTACGTAGTCTACAGACACAGTAACACCCAACACGACCACATACATATTTGCGCCAGCCGCATTCGGTTAGATAACGGGAAGATTGTACATGATAGCTGGGATTACAAGCGTAGCAAAACCATTATCCGGCAGCTAAAACGAGATTACGGCTTACAACAAACTCACAGCAGCCACGAGAAATTATCGCGTAATCCCAGTATTGGACAACAAAAACGGCTAGAAAGAGAACATGAAGAATATATCAACGGTGAGCGCCTTACACCACAAGAACGCCCCATTAAATAACAACTCCAGGAACTAATCGACCGCGTCACAAGAGATAAACCGACTATGCCCTAACTGGTTGAACGATTGCAATTACAAGGTGTAGAAGTTCGTCATGGCTTAACACGCAACGGAAAAAGTAAGGGCATCTCGTACTTGTGGAATGACCAGAAATTTAGCGGCACTTCTTTGGGGCCTGCTTATACATGGCCAGGACTGCAAAAACACTCTGAGATTGACTACCAGCCCCAATGGGATGACGCGCGGATTGAGTATCTGTCGAAGAATCCTGTTCAACGAGCAGTTGTTAGCCAACAACTAGAAACCTCACCAGAAGATTCGGGGATAGCTACTAGCCCAGTTCGAGAACTTGAGCGAGGTTCAAGTCAGTCATTCGAGGCGATTACTGCAATTGTCCGATATCTTGAACTACAAAAAATTGAGCAGTCATTAACAAAGTCTTCCCTAAGTGAAACGTTACCACAATTAACAGAACAACTGTCCGGGTATCAGCAGCAGCTACAAGCAAGAAGAACCACATTCGACGATCTCTTGGCGGCGATTGCTAATGTGGAGCAACAACTCTTATCACAAAGAGGGGTAAAGTTACGGAAGCTGTCACCAGGGGCAAATTAGCCTGTCAGTACTACGAGACAAACGTTTTAGCTATCATGATTTGGGCTAGCGATCGCTTCCCATTGCTAAAAAGTTCCGATTTGAATTGGAGTCGGAACTTTCATAGCGATTTTCATGTACTGTTCAACCCTTTTCACTCACTGAACCAGAATCAAACTGGATAAAGTTCCAACTCCTCAATAAAATTCGGTACTTTATTCATTACTTTGCCCCTGGTGACACTTTCCGTAACACTACCCCAACTAACAATTTTCTTAGAGGAAAGGCGATCCAGTGTTTCCTACTGCGATCACCTTTTGTCGTGTCTTCTGACCAAGAAGCTTGACAACTACCTTAGGGACTAGCAGGAAAATAAAGTACCAGCTAAACAGGGACGGCAGTAATATCCCATTTGGGTAATGTTTCAGAACGTTGCCATTGGGGTTGGTACTGTTCTAACTCTCGTGAGAGAACCTTAATTCCTTTCTCATAAGTGATTTCAACCAGATGTACAATAGATGCAATTCCTTTCCAAGTCATATTGGCAGCCCAATGAGCTGCGGCTTCAACAGAATCCAAAATTGCGCCATTCCAATAATTCTCCAGGGCAGCCCAACACCGCTCTATAGGATTGTACTTGCTATGGTATGGGGGATAATAAATCAGTCGGATTTTGAGATTAATTGCTTGAGATAACTCAACCATACGTTTAATAAATTGTGTACGGTCACTGCGAGTCGCTGCACCACCATCAAGATCAATCACCCATTCATCGATATCAAGGTAATTGTTTTGATTCTCATGCCACCAAGCGGTTAAACAATCGACTATAAAATCACTGGTTTCCGCCGACTGACCCAAATAAATCGATAACTGGTTACTGTGCGTGTTGAGAATGCCAAAGGGAACTAAGACTTCTTGCCACTGAGTATCATGATCATCCGCCGCTTTTGCCTCCAGTGTCCGGGCTTTACCACCTCTAGAAAGGTTCCCAATCTTCACTTTGGCTTTAGTATCAATAGACACTCTCAATGATTTGGGATTCTCATCTGATGCCTGATTCTCCCGGAACACATTCTCAAATATGGTCGCTTCAGTTCCCCCCAGGTACTTCAACATAGCACTTGGGGCATCTTCCAAGTTTTCATTTTCCCCTAACCGATTGATGCGACACCGAACAGCCCGCCGCAGGCATCGCGAATCTCCTGAACCTGCTGACATTCCTGGGGCAGGTAGTTGAAGGACTTCAGATGCTGCAACTCAACGGTGTACTTCCCATCCCACATCCTCACCGTGCAACTGATCGTAGGTGATTTACCGAACTTGATATCATTGACTACAGGATATGGCAGAGGGAATAGAAGAACTTTGCACAGATTGAGCCACAAGCATAACATGACCATTAGCATCGACAATCCATCCTTGAGCCTCCACAATCGGATCGCTAGATTTGGTCATAGATGCAGTAGATGATTTATCCGTGACTCCGTGTGTTACTTGTTCGGGCAAATCTACCCAACCAGTAATCACTACTCGTCCCCGCAACGGCTCGTTAGGACTTTGGGGTAATCCACCGCGTCCTGTAGCGATAAAACGACTGGCGTTTTGTCCTCTTCTGGGTGTGCAACCTTGGGCGATTTGTTGGGATGCATCCACGAGGTTAGAGGGTAGTTGAACTAAGCCGCGACTAGGGTCAGTATCTGGGCTGTTGATAGTTACCTCCCCACTCACTCCCAATTCTGAACTTGCTGTAATGTCGCTTATTTCGGTTGGGATTTTTTGGGGGAGAATACCGAAAATACCGTTTGTTGTAATGTCAACTCTACCACCAGTGCCGCTGAAAGCATTGGCTGTAATGTCGCTGTTTTCTGAGGGGACAGCAACGATGAAAGGAGTGTTGATAGTGATGTTGCCGCCATTTCCACCAGCTTGTGCAGTGCCTGCGGTAGTGGAGATATTACTGTTGCGGCGCAGGAGCAATAAGTCTTGAGCTTGTAGCTTAATATTGCCGCCATTTCCTGATTTGGTTGTAGAAATAATAGCTCCTTGATTATCCAGTTTTATGGAGCGAGCTTGTACCTCCAGATTTCCTGCCTTGCCTGAACCTAAACTGCTCACAGTAACCTCTGCCCCATCCCGGACATTTAACTGCCCAGTTTTAATAGTCAAGTTTCCGGCATTGCCAGTACCCGTTGTTTCTGCTGTTAATTTGCTGGCGTACTGACCATCAGTTGAGGTGCCACTTAGTTCCACAGATTCTGAGGCTGTCACTTCCACAGTTCCCCCTGAACCACTACTATAAGTAGAAGTTGTGACCTCTGCTCCATCGCGGATAACTAATCTCTTAGTTGCAATTCTCACTTTGCCAGCAGCTTCAGAACCCAAAGTAGTACTAAAAATGAAACTGCGACTACCATTTTTTGGTCTTCCAAAAAGTTCTACAGATTCCGAAGCCGTTACTTCTACAGTTCCTCCCAAACCGTTCCCAAAAGAACCAGCTCCTACTTCAGCTCCATCCTGGATAATCAATCTTCCCGTTTTGATGGTCAAATTTCCCCCAGATCCCGTAGCTCCTTTATTGACCAGAGTAAATATACCACTGCTAACAACCTGACCATCTGCATTTGTTCCCGATCCAATCAGTTCTACCGATTCCAAAGCAGCCACACTCAAATTGCTCGCTGAACCTTTGCCAGAAGTATCCGCTGCTATCTGTCCTCCATCTTGGACTATTAACCGTTTAGTATCTATTGTCAAATTTCCAGCATTTCCAATAGCTCCTTGATCTACTCTAGTGCCCAATTTACTTCCAGATATATTATCTTTACTACGTCCGCTTACTTTAACTAAGTCAGTAGCGTGAACATTTAAATTCCCCGCATTTCCTATGCCAAAAGTACCAGTACCTATCTGTCCACCATCTTCAACAAACAGTTGCTCAGTATCAATGTTTACATTTCCCCCAGAACCAGTGGCTTTTTGATTTACGTAAGCATTTATGGAACTAGGGTATTGACCGCCATATTTGGCTGATGTTCCAATCACTCTCACTTCTTTTGCCCGAATGGTTACATTCCCTGCCTTTCCAGCGCCAAAGTTAGCAGATGTGACCTCTGCCCCTCCTTGGACAATCAACTGCTTAGTTTCAACGTTGACATTTCCCCCAGAACCTGTGGCTTTCGATTCGACTGTGGCACGCAAGCTACTTGCAATTTCACCATCTTCTGATTCCCCAATTACTTGCACAGAATCAGAGGCAGTTACAGTCACTTGTCCTCCTTGTCCCTCACTATGAGTGGAAGCTGTTACTTGTGCTCCGTCCTGAAGGCTCAACTTCCCAGTCGTAATTGACAAACTTCCCCCAGACCCAACGCCGTAGGTCCGAGCAGAAAGTAGGCTACCTTGTTTACGACCATTAGCTAAGGTTCTAGACCCTGTCAACTCCACGGACTCTGAGGCTGTCACACTTAAAGACCCTCCTGGTTGAGACCCCAGAGTATTTGCCTGAATCTGGGAACCATTAGTGAAGGTAATTCGCCTGCCTGTCACCTGTACATCACCACCACCTTCCCCACTGGCATCAACTATCGTCTGTTGAGATAGTTGAATGTTGCCAAAGTTTTTCATACCACTATAGTCTAAGGAAAAACCTTTATTGGTCGGACTGAGGGTAACTAAACCTTCTCCTGCAACACTGCCCAATTCAATCCGTCCCCCAGATGTCTTCAGCGTTGCTCCCTCCAACACCACATCTCCACCCACTAAAGCTAAGGTTTGGTTTGGCTGCACGCGCAAACCAAAATCGGTATCAACTGGCTTGGTTGTTTCCCTGAGTCCCTGACCATTACCCTGTATTAAAATCCTTCCCGGATTTAATCCGTATTGCAAGCCAATAGGCACGCTGACAGTCAATAGCGGTGTAGTTTGGGGAGCAACAGCACTAAACTCCGTCCCATCATTAAATTTCAAGCTACTTGCCGTACTTATCAAAAACGAACCATTCACATCCAGACGGGCGTTTGGTCCAAAAATAATTCCATTGGGATTAATCAAAAACAGATTAGCATTACCCAGTACACCAAGCTTTCCGAAAATGTTGGAGACATTATTCCCACTCACACGACTGAGAATATTCTTAATTCCAACCGGATTAGTGAAATAAACTCCTCGCCCTTCACCGACATTGAATTCCCCAAAGCTGTGGAAGAGGTTACCTCCGCGAATTGCTCCACCATCAATTCGGTCACTCAAAGTACCATTGATATCAATATTGGGCGTAACGACGGAACTTTGAGTACCCAAAGTGTTATCTGTTGTAATTTGGGCACAAGCACGGTCAGCACAGTAGGCAATGACTCCCACTATTGCCAACAAACTCGCCAGCCTTAAGTGCCAATACTGACTGAACAAGCTATTAGTAATCACAGGCTTATCTTAAAAAAATTTGCTACTCTGTCTAACTAGAGCTTTTTAATACTTTTGTATAAAAACTCAGAGTTTTTTAGTTTACAAAGTTTTTGAGAAATTGCATGAAGCATTAATAAATATTTACTGTAATTTCGCTCAAATTTTTTATTTCTTTGCACCGATTTGATTTCTGTCTCAAATGACCTATTAAAATCAGGTTATTTATCAGTCTTTAATTGCATTAAGTCATGAGCCAAATCCGTTCAAAACTCCATTGCACCAACCCAAAGGGTACTATACTGTTGATGCGATCGCTTTAACTTAGAGGTTGTTTGAAAAGTCGGCTAGGTTGTAAAAAAGCCCTCTCAGTATAAGCTGTGAATAGATAGTAGACAGCACTCTCGTGAGCAACATGAGTAAAGCATACCCTAGCAATCTGACCCACGCTCAATATGAAGTTCTTAGTG
Source organism: Nostoc indistinguendum CM1-VF10 (assembly GCA_019359215.1). GTDB lineage: Bacteria > Cyanobacteriota > Cyanobacteriia > Cyanobacteriales > Nostocaceae > Nostoc > Nostoc indistinguendum. Next base: position 6,638 of record JAHHHS010000072.1, read on the forward strand.
ACATGATTCCAGAACCCAAAAGAGGTGGTCGCTTTTCTTGAAGTCGATATGTGGGAAGTCTTGAACGCGATTTTGTGAGGTCGGGTAAAAAAAATGCGATGCCTTCGGCGGGCTACGCCTACGCTAAAACTTTCATCTCTGTATCAGGTAATTTTATTTGCAATTAATACACGTAATTCCACGAGAAATCATCTTGATGAGATATCTCAAAAAGATTGCTAGTAAGTCATTTGACAATTATTTCCCAAAATATCTGTAATCAGTCTTTGATACTTAGTATTAATTAAAGCAATAAATAGCTAAAGATGAAAAGCAAGTATAAAAATAATCAAGCAGTTTGAGGTTTAATAAAGGAATTAAAGATAGAAGTACAAAAATTATCCCAACTTCCAGCTACCCATTGACAACGCAGATTTAACATAATTTCTGCATTTTCTTTCAACCAAAATTTACTACTACCCTTGATTCTTAAATTGACAACTTGGCGGATTAAACTCAATGTGCCGCTTCAAAAGAACTAGCTATGGCACCATATTTTGCAATACCTGACCGAACTAATGGGGTTAAGCCCTCTGACATTCCTAACCATTTTAACAAGGGACAGAATCCTTCATTTGTAGATTTATTATTCGCTTTTTTTCTTTTTTTTGAACAACGTATGGTAATTTGAGATTTACTACAACATTACCTACTGTTAATATTTTCCTCTTCGTATAACCGTGTCTTTGCGTGTCGGTATGCCACCATCCTTTGGTTTGATTAATTGCTATTTTATGAGCTGACTCTGATTGAGAAAGCTTATGCAATAAGATGGCGATACATTGACCTGCTAAAACGTAAGGATTCAGGTGTTTAAAACTCAGTCACAGAGCCAGTTTCAAAATTGAGTTCGCTTATTAACATACCTTTAGTCGCAATAAGGCACGAAAATATAGTCGTTACGCAATTTTTATTGAGAATACAAATTTGTGACTAATCCCCGAAAACCTTTATTAGCAAAAGATTGTAGAGATTTTGGTATGACCTGAATCCTTACAGTCAATAAAAGCGAGAATTCTAGTTTTGAGATCATCCGGACTCTGGGAACTGGCTCTTCTTAGTAACTTCCGGACTAAAATGCTGACTCGCAATGTTTATTCAATAGCCGACTTATCCTTATCACCAGTATTCAGACGCAAGTGGTCAATTATTTATGAAGCCCTACAAGATGTCAATGTCGCTGCTCATTAAGCTCGGATTGTTTGATAACTTGGCGAATAGAATCTGTTGTGATGAGCCATTCCCGTCAACATCAAAGAACAGATTTCCTTTACTGGGGTCATAAATAAATCGATCATCGGCATCTTTAGCAGATGAACCGAGTACAAACTGATTAGCAGGCAGTACACCAGGGTTCAACCCACCGTCAAAGCCATTGCCTCTCTGAAACTCGAATCTGTCTGACTCACCCCTGTTGAAGTCTTTAATAGTATCTACCCCCTCCGCAGGAGAATCAAAGTAAAACCTATCTCTACCGCTGCCTCCTGTCAGTATATCTTTACCGTTGTAACCGTATAGTATGTCGTTACCGCTTCCGCCATACAGTTCGTCTCTATCAGTGCCGCCATACAGGTCGTCATTACCATTGTTACCGTACAGCTTGTCCTTTCCTGTATCACCTCCATCTAGGCGGTCATTACCATCGCCACCATTTAAGGTGTCATTTCCATCAAGACCAAATATCTCATCGTCCTCGCCAAGACCATTTATGTTGTCGTTTCCAGGAGTACCGTTTAAAAACATTTTAGTTTCCTCGATCTGTAAAATTTGCCATGAACTACAAGTGTTGAACTAGTAATTCGTTTACTAAAACAAGTTTGACCAATTCAGTGCGCCGAGGGAGCAGAAGGCAGGCGACGCGAATAGCCGTCTACCATCACGCGCCCTCTGTATTTATCCTATACGTGCTAATTGCGAGTAGTATGCAGAGATTGCAGAACCTTATGTTTGCCTTTTTAAAAAAATCCTTGTAAATACCTTATAAATGCCTTTTAGTTAAATAATGTTTAGTATGCGAAGTTTTTCTGAGTCCTTGATAAAATCAGGAGCAGAAAATTTGAGTCTTTGATGAGCCTTGGGGCAAGCGGGAGCAAGTCAAAAGCGAAGTCACAATAAAATTTAGCGGCGAACTGCCAACAGCTACACCAGCAGCGAACAAAAAAGTGGAAATCGAGTTAACTGATTAGAACGGTATAGTCTTCACTGCTCAAGTTAATGCAAAAAGCTGGCGTAAGGCTGAGACTAATGCCTCGGAATTTGCAGACTGGGCTGGGGCCGTTTCGGGCAAGCTTGGTCAACGAACAGAAAACGGTTTTGAGATCGTTGACGCCGGAATTCAGCTTTTCGAGAAAAAAGCAAAGGAAGTCAAACCAGATGTGGGCGCTACTGTAGCTGAAGCTGGCGCTTCTTCATAGACAGATTTTCTTGGCGATCTCGGTTTTCTTTAAAAGCGATCGCTTTTAAACATGGGAGAATGAAAACGACACAATTCATGTTTTGTCGCGTTAATCTCTGCGTTTATGTCCCCAGTTGCCCTTGTCCATACCGAAGAACGCAAACAACTAGCCAAGTTAGCCCCGGTTGATGCCCAAGCTAAGTTGATGGAGATGTGGTTGTATGGGAAATCTCAACGCTCTCAGGAAGCTTATCGTCTATACATCACCAAGTTTTTGGCGTTTGTAGCCAAACCGATTCCCAAAATTACCTTGGAAGACCTCTACGATTTCGCCGGGCATTTGGATGGGTTGGGTTTGGCACAAGTTACCCAAAAAACTTACCTCTCATCTGTCAAGTCGCTGCTATCGTTTGCTCATAAAATCGGCATGACTCCTGTGAATGTCGGTGCAGCCATGAGTTTGAATAAAACACCTGACACTTTAAATGAGCGGTTGTTGACTGAATCAGAGGTGGCACGGTTAATTGGGAGGGAGCCGAATCTGCGTAATCGGGGGATTTTGCAGTTATTATACGCTGCTGGGTTGAGGGTCAGTGAATTGTGCGCCCTCAAGTGGAAGAATTTAGCGCCACGGGGTGACAGTGGGCAGGTGACGGTGTTGGGTAAAGGGAGTAAAACGCGCTCAGTGTTGTTGCCCAAGTTGGTTTGGGATAATTTAATGCAGTTGCGGGAGAATGCTGCTGATAGTGACCCGGTGTTTTGTAGTCGCAAGGGCAAGGGACATCTCGACCGCAAGACTATTAACAAAATCATAGCGGCGGCGGCGAAACGGGCGGGGTTGGATGCTAAGGTGTCACCCCACTGGCTGCGTCATGCTCATGCTACGCATTCCCTAGAACGCGGGGCGAATATTGGGTTGGTGCAGCAGACTTTGGGCCACGCTAATGTTTCCACTACCAGCCGCTATTTGCACGCTAGACCCAGTGATAGCAGTTCTATGTATCTGCCGTTTTAGAGGTAGTGTTGGGGAAATAGCAACTAAACTCTAGAATTTACCACATTATTTTACCTGTGATAAGACTTTGCTACTCTAAAATAGCTTTGAAAATTTAAGATACAAAAAGATCAGTAAGTTGCTTTAGGTATCACCGTGCCAAAAAAATGTTTTTTGTACGCTTATCAAAGCCAGTTACCAACTAAAACGTAAGGTGCCCAGTAGCCAGGACGACTGTAATTGGGATAATCTTTTAACAACTTTGCTTGGGCACGACGCAAGGCTTCAGCCTTTGTCACCTTAGTTTTAACTAACTCACGATAAAATTCACCAATTAAGATAGCAGTAGATTTATCACTGATATGCCACAGTGAAGCTAAGGTACTACGGGCGCCAGCTTTCACGGATGCTCCTGCTAGCCCTAGCGTAGCGCGATTGTCACCAACAGCAGTTTGGCAAGCACTTAACACCAGCATTTCCAAGGCTTCTGAGCGAGTTTGATCCCGACGGCGCAGCAGGCTATCAAATTGCGTAACGTTGATCGGGCCATCAGCAGCAAGTATAAAAGTATTTTCAGCACGGGAGCTAAATTGACCGTGAGTTGCCAGATGTAACACATTAAATGGTACAGCATTCACCTTACTCTCTAGGTTTTTGCTGTTGAAGTCTCGATCTAGTAACTGGGTGGTAGACGCGATCGCTTGGGAAATAGAATTGAATTCTGATTTAATTTCTGGTAACGGTGGAAATTGCTGTTGAAAGTCTTGTGGTGGTTGTACTAACCCGGCAGCTAGTACGTTGAGTTTTGTTTGTGTCAAGGGGTTGGGTGCAATTAACTGGAGTCCCAAACTGAGTGCTACAGCATATTTTTCTACCAGATATTGCTGACCGTCATACAACACAGCCATTGGCACGTTTCGCAATATTCCATCCAGTACAAATACAAGGGTTTTGACTCCACTTTCTTGTAAATCTGACTCAATTTCTTTGATTAACCACCCATAGACTTCCTGTGACAGCGCTTGCACTTCCTCAGTTCTGTCAGGTTCTAAAAGATACTCTCTGAGTTTTATTATAATACCTTCTACTTCTTTCTGTGACTTGTTTACTGTATAATTACGCAGTGGCTGGTTAGGAATTTTGACAATCACTTGGAGTTGAGAAGGCAGAATAATTGGATAAATGATTGCGGCTGTGGGATTATCTTTATCTACCACTGTGTCAAGCAAAACAGTTTTGGCATTAATGCAAGCTTCCCGGAAAAAATTGTCTAATTCGGCCAGTTGCAGTGCTTCAATCCTCTGTCTAGCTTTGTCTAGGGTTAGTTCGCTCGGATGAGTTTGCTGGAACTGCAACAATAATTCTACGGACTCTCGATATACAGGTTCGACACTTTCTTTAAAGGAAAACTGGACATCTCGATTCACAACCACTAAGTCACTACGGAGAGTCTGCAACTCACTGACAGCTGTATCATAGGCGGCAATAGCGTTTTTAATCTCTCCCTGCTGTTTTAACAAGCGTCCCAACTGCCAATGCCAACGATAAGCAATATCTGGGGCGTTGATTGTTTGGGCTATAATCAGTGCCTGTTGAGTGAGATTCTGGGCAATTGACCATTGTTTAGTTTGCTCGTATACACTGCCCAGAGTCCCAAGGGCAAAGCTCTCGGCTCGCTTATCTGCCAAATCTTGAGCTTGTTGCAAGGCGAGCGCGCAGATTTGAGCGATCACTTGGGGTGTAGTTCCGAATTTCATCAAGCTTTGAGCTAAATTAATCTGGGCATAGATAGTTGTCACAGAAGCAGGTAGTTGTGCCACTTGAGTTTGGATTTGCGGCAATAGTGTCTGCACGGCGGCTGTTTGTCCCGTGTTCACTAGTAAGTTCAACTGATTAACTTGAGCCTGAACTTTACTAATCGGGTTAGGAGCGATCGCAGCAGCTTGCTGATAGAACTCTATTGCCCCTTTAAAATCTTGCTGTCCTTGTGCCGTGTTGCCTAAACTGAACAAAGCAGCGCTCACATCCTGGGAAGAATCCAATTCTTGAGCAATTGACAAACTTTGCTGTAATACCCGACGGGATTGATCCAAATCTCCCGCTAATTGTAGAGCATCCCCGAAAGACCGTAATTCTACTGCTTTACTGACTGAATTAGGTTTTGATTGTAACTCCTGCTGCAATTGAGTCAAGATTGTCAAACCCCGACGGTAAAATCCCAAAACTTGCCATGCTTGTGCTTGATTGATGCGATCGCGCATAATGCCATTTTGATCGCCTAATTGCTTGTAGCTCACTTCCGCACGTTGCCAGGTATTGAGTGCCTGTTCAGCTTGTCCCAAGTCTAGTTGAATGCTACCTTGAATATCCAGAATTGCAGCCAGAACCTGAAGATTTTGGGCATTGGAGGATTCTTCGACCAACTTCAAGCTATCTGTAATTGCCTGTTGCGCTTGTGTCAAATTACCTAGTTTTTGATATGCTAATGCCAAATTACTTAATGCCACAGCTTGCCGCAATTCATTGCCTTGGCTACCATAATTTTTAACTGCTTGTTGCAAAACTTTAACCGCTTCTGCAAACTGTCCTGCCTCATATAGCACTTTCCCCTGTTGCAGCAAGTCTTGTGTTTGTGCAGTAGGATTTTGGATTGACACTCCAAGAGTTGCAATATGTTGTGTCTCTACAGTTGCAGCAACAGGAAAAGTAATAACGCACAAAAAAGCTGTCACCAGAACCAAGAGAATGAAAACAGGTAAGTCATGTCTTTTTAACGGACGAATGAACCATCTGTTGCACATTCGTTGCCACTGATTGTTTTTATAACTCTTGGGTTTCATAGGAATTCCTCCCCCGATTGGAGTAACGAATTATTGACTACAGGACATGGCAGAGGGAATAGAAGAACTTTGTGGATATTGAGCCACAAGAATAACATCACCCTTAGCATCAACAATCCATCCTTGAGCCTCCACAATGCGATCGGTAGATTTGGTCATAGTTGCAGTAGATAATTTATCCGTGATGGCTGTTGCTTGTGGGGGCAAATCTACCCAACCAGTAATCACTGCTCGTCCCCGCAACGGTTCGTTGGGGCTTTGGGGTAATCCACCGCGTCCGGTAGCGATAAAACTACTAGCGTTTTGTCCTCTTGTGGGAGTGCAACCTTGGGCAATTTGTTGGGATGCATCCACGAGATTAGAGGGTAGTTGAATTAAGCCGCGACTAGGGTCAGTATCCGGAGTGTTTATAGTTACCTGACCGTTTAAAGTAGGATTTTGTTGCGAAATAGCTGTAATATCGTTTGTTTGTAGCCTTTGTGGATTTAAATTCTCTGTTCCTAAACGCCGTACTAAGTCTTCTCGACTACGCGGTTGGATGTTAAAGATGCTTCTGGCATTAATTTCGACCTTGCCACCAGAGCCTGTGAAAGCGTTAGCGCTAATGTCAGTATTTTCGTTGGCTCCAGCAACAATGAAACCATTTGGTGCATTAATAGTGATGTTACCGCCATTGCCTCCTTGCTGTGTTGTCCCCGCAGTCGCAGAGATGAGACTCCCACGGCGCAGCAGCAGTATATCCCTGACTTGTAACGTAATGTTGCCACCATCACCTGATGCTGATTCTGCAATCAATTTTCCTTGGTTGTCTAAGCGGATGAAAGGGGAAACTATTTCAATATCACCAGCACTGCCTGTACTTTCAGAGCGGACAAACAAGCCACTAGCAGCACCAAGATTGCTTACTATGTCAGGAAATTGAGCAATCCGGTTATTAAAACTAGTATCAATGCCGTCAACAATTACTCGCTCACTAGCTTGGACTGTAATTTTACCTGCACTTCCATTGCTTGAGGTGGTGGTGGTGAGTTGCCCTCCATTGAATGCTTCAAAAATATTTGCATTCAACATAATATCACCACCCTTACTATCATTTCTAGTGCGTGCATCTAACAAAGCGCCGTTTGAAATGCGAAAGATATTGGTCTTGACAGTGATATCGCCACCTTTGCCAATGGAATCAGAATCGGTAAATGTAAATAAAGCACTAGAAAATCCGCTTTCTTGACTAGTTCCAGAAACAGTTACCACATCTTTTGCATTGATGCGAATATTCCCTGCATTCCCCTGTCCACGAGTTGAAGCATTAATTTCAGCACCATCTTGTAATGAGAAGAAACTAGGATTGATGGTAATGTTACCCCCATTACCAATTGCCCCCCTATCTACCGCGCTGATAATCCCACTGGGAAAACCGTTTTTCCTACCAGCAATATTAACACCACTAGTCACTTTAATATTGACATTCCCCGCATCCCCCTGTCCTGCTGGTTGGGTAGCAGATGCTTCACGGATATAGGTTAGCAGTTGAGCGCCATCAGTCAGTGAGAGTGAAGCAGCATTGATAATGTCGATATTGCCACCCTTACCCACACCCCCTGCTTCTACTGTGCTGAGGATTGCAGCATTACCAGCAAGGAAAATAGCATCTTTTGCACGCACTATTACATTTCCTGCATTTCCCTGTCCAGAGGTTGAGGTATTAAGCTGACCCCTATCTCGCAATGACAATGAACCAGAATCGATAGTAATGTTACCACCCTTGCCAATTGTGCCCGTACTTACCACGCTGCGAATCGCACTGAGAAAACCGTTTTTCTCCCCAGCAATATCAACAGCGCCATTCACTTTAATATTGACATTCCCTGCATCTCCTTGTCCTGCTGGTTGGGTAGCAGATGATTCAGTAGTAGAAGCCTGGAGTTGAGCGCCATCAGTTAGTGAGAGTGAAGCGGCATTGATATCGATATCGCCACCCTTACCTACACCTCCTGCTTCGACTGCGCTCAAGATGCTACCATTTGCAAGGGAAACAGCATCTTTTGCATTCACTGTTACATTCCCCCCATTTCCCTGTCCAAGAGTTGAGGCAGAAATTCGAGACCCATCTCGTAATGAGAAGAATCTAGAATCAATGGTAATGTTACCTCCATTACCAATTGCACCCGTATTTACCACACTGTAAATCCCACTGGGAAAATCGTTTTTCTCCCCAGCAATATCAACAGCATCTATTCCCTGAAGATTGATATCACCTGCATCCCCCACTCCAGAAGTATAGGTTAGCAGTTGAGCGCTATCAGTCAGTGAGAGTGAAGCAGCATTGATGTCGATATTGCCAGCTTTACCCACACCTCCTGAATTCACTGTAGTGAAGATGGCAGTCTCGAAACCTGTCAGGGAAACAGCATCTTTTGCACGCACTGTTACATTCCCCCCATTCCCGTTTCCAAAGGTTGAGGTATTAAGTTGAGCGCCATCAGTTAGTGAAAGGAAACGAGCATTGATATCGATATTGCCACCCTTACCTACACCTTCTGCTGCCACCGTACTGAAAATGTTAACTTTACCTGCAAGAGAGACAAAATCTGATGCACGCACTATTATATTGCCCCCATTTCCCTGTCCAAATGTTGAGGCACTAAGTTGAGCCCCGTCTCGTAATGAGAATGAACCAGAATCGATGGTAATGTTACCCCCATTACCCTGTCCAAATGTTGAGGCACTAAGTCGAGCCCCGTCTCGTAATGAGAATGAACCAGAATCGATGGTAATGTTACCCCCATTACCTACTGTTCCTTTACCCAGAAAGCTGCCAATCCCACTGAAAAAACCGTTTTTCTCCCCAGCAATATCAACAGCGCCAGTGACTTTGACATTAACATTACCTGCATCCCCTCTTCTTGCTGGCTGGGTATCAGATGCTTCAGTAATGGTTTGCAGTTGAGCGCCATCAGTGAGTGACAGAGTTGCTGCATTGATGTTGATATTACTTCCCTTACCCACACCTTCTGCTCCCACGTTACTGAAGATGACGGCACCTGCAAGGGAAACGGCATCTTTTGCAGTCACTGTCGCATTCCCCGCATTCCCCTGTCCAAAAGTTGAGGCACTAAGTTGAGCGCCGTCTTGTAATGAGAATGATCCAGAATCGATGGTAATATTACCTCCATTGCCTTTTGATCCCAAGCGCACTAAATTGTTAATTGTGCTCCCAGAACCTGCAATTTTGATTTCCCCCGTAGCTTTGAGGATAATATCCCCGGCAACACTTTCAGGTGTACCCAAACCTACCCCGATACCAGCAGAAAGGAGACTTCCTCCTAATATCTCTAAATTACGGGCATTGATAGCAATATTACCGCTACCAGCCCCAGTCACAAATACACCCGCTTGATTGTTAAGTGATACCGAAGCACGAGTCACATTCTCAGGAAATTTCAAGCTGAGATTATCGCCATTAAAAAAAATATTGACATTTCCAGATGCCGCTAACCCCCCTAATTCAACTCTCCCACCATAAGCATTTAACTTGCCGCCATCCATGCTGACATTACCGCCCACTAGGAGCAAACTTTTACCATCTCCTACTCGTAAACCAAATGCATTAAAACCTGCGGGGTCTATTCCTGCTGGTGCAATTGACCTGTTTTCAATTCTGCCAGCCTGAAGTTGATTGAATAGCAAAGCGGAAGGATTAACTGTTAGTAATGGGGAAGGAGTCTGAGGATTAGTTGCACTAAATTCCAACCCATTGCCAAATACAAATGAATTTGCCGTACTCGCTACAAACGAACCCGCCACATCCAGTCGTGCATTCTTCCTAAATAAAATGCCATTGGGATTGAGAACAAACAAATTTGCGCCACCATCCACCCCCAGTGTGCCGAGAATATTCGAGATATTACTTCCCGTCACCCGTGTAAGAATATTTTTAATTCCCGTGGGATTAGCAAAATAAACTTGCTGGGATTCTCCGACATTGAATTCACGAAAACTATGGAACAGGTTAGCACCGAGAGTTGCTCCGCCATCAATGCGGTCAGCAGCACTACCTTTTATATTGACATTGGGAGTGATTTTTGAAGAGTTATTACCCAATGTTCCATCAGGGGTAATCTGGGCTAAAGCGTGATTTTCACAACAAAATATGACATGAACAAGCACTCCAATAATATTAAAAACTCCTAATAAACCTAAGAGCCAATTCCTATTTCCACAGATTGCCATATTATAACCAGCCCCGCCTGCTCATTTCTTACCTGTGAATATGCAATCAATTTATTGATAAATTTTTCTACAATTAATTTCAGCAAATATTTGAACTAGATGAGAGTAAAGTTCTTAAAACTTAAAATACTGAGTAACATATATTTTGTTAGTTCCACCAGCGACTTTTCGGCAAGTTCTAAGGCTCCCTGAGTCAGATTAGTTTATTTATTACAAAAATATGGAATGGCTTTATGTAAATTCTTGGGGTTTGCCCGAATTCAATCAACGACTGTCCAAATTCAATCAACAACTGCCCCAATTCAATCAACGACTGCCCCAATTCAATATAGGAATTTAGCAAACTTGCTTTTATTAAACACAAAAGCGATGGCTTTGCCAACGCCTGCCGTAGGATGCCCGTTCGCGTAGCGTCTCCTTTAGGAGAAGGGCTGTAGGGCGAACGCAAGAATTGAACTGATACAAAACGTAGACGCTGCATCGGTGAGGGAGTCTCCCAAAAGAAAAAGTTACAAATCAGTAATTAACCTCGCCTTACGGAGAAAGAATTGCAGCACAGTTTCTTCACGGGAAATAATATCAACTCTACCCTCCATACCCAATTGAATATGACACTGGTTTTTCCCTTTACCTAAAACCAGAGTTTCTGGTTCAATAGTCACTTCATAGAAAGCACCAGGCACAGCAGCTTTTGGACTAGTAGTCGCATTAGACATAGATGCATTTGTGCCATTCTTTTGAGGAGCGATCGCATCTGGAGAAATCGTCTGCACTTGACCATTTAGAGTACCATAATCTGGGTAAGGACAAGCACTTACCCGCATTTGGACTTTTTGACCAATTTTTAACTTACTTTGCTCATCAGATGCCACCGCAGCTTTCAAAACTTGAGGTGCATCAGTGGGGACAATTTGCAATACTTCCTCGCCAGCACGTACAGTTTGACCTGGGTTTCGCAGATTGAGTTGGGAAATGATACCATCGGCGGTAGCTGCGATCGCAGTTTGAGCTAAATCTATTTTGGCTTGTTTGAGTTCGCTAGTATCACGCTCTAACTGCTTTTCAATTTCAATCCGTTGCTTAACTAAGGCTTGGCGTTCCTTTTCTATTGTTGCTTTGTTGCTTTCCCCTCCGGCTTTTTCTTGAGCAATTCGCTCGGTAGCAACAGTTACTGCTGCATTACTTGGATTTACGGCAACTTGGGCGCGTTGTCTTCTGGCAATCACAGCAGATACTGCTTGTTGTAACCGTTCAATTGTCTGTTTTTGCACCTCCATTGCTGCTTGTTGCGCCTTTACCGCTTGCTCTTGCTGTCTGGCAGATAATTGTGCTTCTTCCAATTGATCCTGAGATAGCGCCCCTTGGTTAGCTACACTCTCATATCGCTTCTGTTTTGACTGGGCTACACCCAAAGCAGCTTCAGCAGCATGAAGATTCGCTTGTGTTGTTTTTAACTGTGCTTCCCCAGCCAGCAATTCTTTTTCAGCAATTTTGACGTTGGCATCAGCTTCTTGGAGTTCGGAAACAGTGGTCAGATTTTTATCTTGATATTCCCGACGGCGACCGCTCAATTCGGCTTGGGCGCCAGTAATAATCCCGTTAAGGCGGTCAGTTTCGGCTCGAATTTGGCTATTAAGAGAACTAATTTGGGCATTAATTTGCACTAGTTGTAACTTAGATTGTTGAATACTAGTTTGCAATTGGCTCTTTTTGGTTTGCAGACGGGAGTCGTCAATAGTTGCGATCGCATCTCCTTTTTTGATAATCTGATTTTCTTTGACATAAATGTGCATAACCTGACCTTCGGTCGCCGCTTGCACAATTCGCAATTCACCCGCCGGACGCACAACCGCTTGTGCTTGGACTGTAACCTTATACTTACAAATTGCAGCAAGTGGCACAGCTAATCCGAGAACGCAGAGAATAAACATTCCGCCCCATGTTGTCCAACGAGTAATTGGTGGGAGGAATTCGTTTGTTTGAATTGGGGGGAGAAAATTTGTGTTGCTAACCATGATCTCTTACAAATTACGAATTACAAATTATCTTAATTAATAGTGGCAGTCTTACCATTATGATGAGCCGGGGAAGATATCAGCGCCAACCCATTATGAGAGGGAAAAATATCATCTAAAAAATCTAAATGTTCGCCAGGTAAAGAGCGCAATTCTTCTGGTGTTCCTTGGATTTTTAAGCGTCCTTGTTCTAAAAATACAATTAAATCTGCTCTCTGTATTACCTTGGGACGGTGACTAATTAAAATAGTCGTTTGATTGTGACGATGGGATAAAAGTCTATCTAATACTTGTCTTTCGCTTACTGGGTCGAGTGCGCCCGTGGATTCATCTAAAATTAAGACCGGTGGCTGAGTAACTATGGCTCTGGCTATGGCTAATCTTTGGCGTTGTCCACCAGAAAGATTTGCCCCAAATTCTCCTAGAACAGTTTGATATTTATCAGGGAGTTTGCTAATAAATTCATCCGCACCTGCAATTTGACAAGCTCTAACAATTTCTTCAAAACTAATATGGGGATAGCTAAACTGGAAGTTATCAATAATAGAACGGCTCCAGAAGTGGGGTTCTTGAGGAACTAATACCACTTGTTGACGTAGACATTCTAACGATAGGTCTTGCTGATTATATAAACCATAACGAATATTGCCAGACTCGACTTTATATAAGCCAGTCAGCAATTTTGCCAGGGTACTTTTACCACAGCCAGATTTGCCAATTAAAGCAATAACTTTACCGCCAGGAATAGTTAAGGAAAAATCTTGTAGGAGGTCAACTCTACCTGCGTGATGAAAGTTAAGTTCAGTGCAAGTAATATCTGCATTTCCAGGAATTTGTGCCCAAGGCTTTTTAAAATCATTTTCGGATTCTGGGGTGGCGTCAATAACTTCTGTCATCCGTTGAAGGACTATCTGAGCTGTGATAAACTCATCTACTAAGCCGATGGCAGCACCTAAGAATCCGAGAAAGTTGCCACTCATGCCGTTATATGCCATTAATTGACCGATTGTTAAGGTGCGATTAATGACTAAATAGCTACCCATCCAAAGGATGCCAATACTAATGAAGGTGGAAAGAATGCCAGTAACTGTACTGCTATACAGTCCCAGTTTCATCATACTCCAGCCCAAGTTGGCGAGGCGACCATAATTCCCTTGGTATTCTGACCAAGCTTGGGGAGTGGCTTGGGTAGTTTTTAATACTTGGATGCCGCGAAATGTTTCTACCAAAAAGCCTTGGTTTTCTGTACCAGAAATAATCAGATTCCGGGTTTTCTGGCGCATCGCGGGTAAGAAAAGCAGGTTAACACCCGTGACAACCATAAATGCAACTATGGAAGCTAGAGTTAGTTCCCAACTGTAAAAGAGCATAAAACCCAAGGAAATTACAGCAATAAAGAATTGACTGGGTAATCCCAGGACAATTTGGGAAACTAAGTTATTGATGGCTTTGACATCGGCAATGCGGCTGACAACTTCTCCACTGCGTCGTCCTTCAAAGTAGGATAGGGGTAAATGTAAAAGTTTGCGTCCGTATTCTAGAATTAGTCCTAATTGCAATCTTTGACCGAAGTGACCGATGAGGTGAGATTGGACTAAACTAATGGCACTTCTAATTAAGTTCATGGCGATAACGCCAATGGCGACGGTGGTTAGTAGTTGGGTATCACCTCTTACTAAGACATCATCAGTGAGGAGTTGCATCATGAAGGGAGATGCCAAAGAAAGCAGTCCAATGGCGATGTTAATAGCGATCGCTTGGGCGAGAATAGAACGATAAGGCCAAACCCGTTGCAGATATCTTCCCAGTCCGCCAATTTTATCTGATTCCTGTTGATAAAAACGACTGTCGTCTGGTGTCAATAGTAACATGACGCCATTATTCCAACCTGCCATTAACTCTTGACGGGTAAGATGACGGATACCAACACCAGGGTCGGCGATGACGTATTTTTTACCTTTTTGTCCGTATAATACGACCCAGTGGTAGCCTTTCCAGTGGATAATTGCTGGTAGGGGAGCTTGATCTAGTTGGTCGAGTAATTGGGGACTGGCTTTAACTTGGCGGGCATTGAATCCTAGTACTTCTGCACCCCGTTTCAATCCCAGCAAGGATGTTCCTCTAGCACCAGTACCTACGGCTTCTCGGACGCGGTTGAGGGTAAATGTGCGTCCGTGGTGTTTGGCAATGGTGGCAAGACTCGCAGCCCCGCAGTCTTCTTCGCTGTGTTGTAGTACACTTTGGTATTTCATTTTCTGGTGCAATTATTGGCGAGAATACAATCGAGTCATTTGATATCGTGTCCGACTTAATACTTCTGTTATTGCAAGCGTTAGCGCGCGCAGCCTCTCGTAGAGAAGCGCGGCAATCCCAAAGCCTTGTGATTGCTTAATTCCACTTAGTTACATACCCTTCTCTACGAGAGGCTTGTCTGCGACACGCACTCGCGTTCGCCAACGGGAACGCCAGGGGCGAACGCAATGACATATTGTAAGTAATTTGCCGAACTTGATATGACCCAACTTAATTGAGCGTTTGGCTTGTCAGTTCAGGCTTTTGATAGCTTGGGTGAGGCGCTAAAAAGTCATTGCGCTTACCTTATAACCCATATATTAATAATTGTCGTAATTAATCCGGCTAAATAGGGTTGAGGATTACGTCATTGCACGGTTTGAACCACTTAGAGCCGCCAAAACCTCCAGTAACGTAGTTTCTGCTAAATTCTGGGACACTTCCGTTCCAGCCTGCTGGAACGCTCAAATTAAGAATTCCTCCAGAACGGATTCCACCTCTAGGGACATCAGCCCATTGCCCGATAACCGTATCGCCAATTCTTGTTCCCTTGTATACATTAGTCCAGGTTCTTCCATCATCAGCGCTCATTCCCAGCCACCAAATTTCATTGCCAATTTGCCTAACGTAATAGGTGCCTCCGTCATCCGAACGCCAAATTCCATTGAAGTCTCTAGAGGCAATACATAGAGCTTGCGCTGGCTGGTTCAGCACTAACGGCATGGTTACAACTGAAATTGGAATCACTGACAGGGCTACAAGTGTTGATAATCCAAAACCGAGTTTTTTAACTTTCTCTTTTTTTGGCGAAGGTATTTTTGTCCCATCACTGTTGGTATCTATCTTCTGAGATATTACATCGCCATTGGCATCGTAAGTATAAGTTGTAGTTGAGGTCATAAATTTGTGTTCCTTGATAAATAACTAACTTCGGAAATTCAAATCAGTAAATCCACTTGAGAGTTGCACATTAGCCTACGAAATAAAGATCGATATCATATAGATTGTCAGGACTTGGGTCATTTTGAAACTCATATACTCCATTAGTCAAAGTGTATTTTTTTAATTGTTTGTAGTCAGTTCTAATGTCAGCATCAAATTCAATGGTTACTCCACCTCCACTGTACGTCGTATATATATATACCTCATTTGGTGCTTCTATAAGTGGCACACCCTCGAAGGTAAATTCAATGGCGTATCCCGTTTTGTTTCTAAGGGCAAAAAACTCGTAGCCGCCACTAATTTTTTCAGTAGCTTGTTCGTTAAGTTCTTCGATCAAACCAAAATATTCTAGGTAGCTTTGATTGTTTAACATGGGCTTTCTCATTTTTTAATTAAGTCACGCAGAGAGAACTATCTAACTTTTAAGATATTTAATATTTACGTGATGAATTTGCGGCTGTAACTATCAAAATTTTATTCTGTATTCGACGAAATCATGCGATGATTTAGCAAGTCACCAAAAAAAGCATCTTTGTTGTGGTATTTACTAGTTAACCTCTTTGCATATCACTCTTTACGAGGAGTTTGAGTTTTTATGCACTTGGATCATAATTATTCTGAAAAACCTGGTAAATCCTTATGTATAAAAAAATCGGGGTATTTGCCCCGATTTTATACTTTACCTAGCTTTTTAGCTCAGAGCTTTTAGTGGTTACATCTTTGATATGAACCCAGACAGAACAATCTAATCTCAGAAATTCAAATCGGTAAATCCACTTGAGAATTGCAGATTAAGCTACGGTATAGAGATTGAAATCATATGGATTGCCAGGACTTGGGTCATCTTGGAACTCATATACTCCTCCCTCAGCCAAATCGTATTCTTTGTATAGCTCGTAGCCACCTCGCTTATCACTGTCAAACTCAACGATTCCTCCGCTGTACGCGGTATAATACCATGTTTCGTTTGCAGGCAGTGTAAATGGCGTATCATCTAAGGAAAAATTAACGTCAAATCCCACTGTGTTTTTAATGGTAAAAACTTCGTAACCGCCACTAATTGTTTCAGCAGCGTGTTCGTCAAGTTCTTCAATTAAACCAAAAGATTCTAGGCAGCTTTGATTAGTTAACATGGTTTTTCTCTCTTTGTTAATTAGGTCATGCAGAGATAATTAGGTAACTTTTAAGAAGTTGCATATTTGTGGGATGAATTTGTGCCTGTAACCATCGAAATTTTGTTCTGTATTTAACGAACTTATTCAATGATTCCGCTACCGCTAGTCCCCAAAGAAAGCATCTTTTCAAATGAACTTCTCTGCATATCACTCTCTACGATGACTTTTAGTCTTTATGCACTGAGATCGGAAATTTTTTTGAAAAATCTGTAAAATCCTTACGCAGTAAGGAATTAGCTTTTGTCCTTATGGCTGTATAATTGTAATCAGCTATGTTTCAAACAGCGGCAAGTATTCCATGCAACCCCGACAGGGCATTGTTGAAATCTTTTCTACCTTTGTGCAATTTGATGTAGATCAATTTAGTGGTTGGGCAACAGATGCCAAACTGCGACGCAGTATGAAAGTTTGCCTAGAGTCGTCAACTGAGAAATCAGATACCTTTTGGGCACTTTACTGGTATAAAGTTTGGCAGACTCAATCTAGTGCTGTGGCACTTGCACATATTTCTGCTTATTTACAAGAGGTGTGCTATTGGACTGCCAGAAAATTCGCCCTCAACTTTCCCACGCAGTCGTCTGTAGCCGATTGTTTTCAGATGGCGATCGCTCATATTAACAAAATACTCAAAACTTTCAACCCTCAATACAGTTCGCATTTAAAAGCCTATGCAGAATTAGCTTTTGAATCGATTATCAAAGATGCACTGCGCTTATGTCGGGAAGCAGACATTTGCTCAGACTGGGCATTATTGCATAAACTCAGCCGTAAACGACTAGTGCAATCATTACAAAATGCCGGATTTAACGCCGAAAGCATCGAGAGTTATGTTTTAGCCTGGGAATGCTTTAAGGAACTCTACACAGGTGACAATACAAAAATTCGTCAGCTGACTAAACCAGATGCTCAGACTTGGGAGGCTATTAGTAATCTTTATAATGCAGAACGTTTAAGCCGATTGAGTTCACCCACTGCCGCAGTCAATCAGCAAACCATAGAAACCTGGGTATTATCTTCTGCTAAGGCTGCCCGTACTTTCCTCTATCCTAAGTTTGTTTCCGCAGACGCTCCCCTCAAAGAAGATGATGGTAATTTATTAGATATATTGCGTGTAGATTTGCAAACATCTTTACTAACGGAAATTATTGAACAGGAAGAAGCTGCGAATATGCGATCGCAGCAAGCTCAGTTAAACCAAGTTTTGTCCCAAGCGATCGCTGCACTCGATGCTGAGTCACAAAAAGTACTACAAGCTTACTACGTTCAACAACTGACTCAACAAGAAATTGCTGCACAGTTAGAAATTAAGCAATATACTGTTTCTCGTCGCCTGAGCAGCATTAAAAAGTCATTGCTTCTGACTCTCACCCAATGGAGTCAAAACACCTTGCATATTTCCCCTAAATCAGACGTAGTAGATGCCATAAACACAAGTTTAGAGGAATGGCTTAAAGTCCAATATAGCCATACCCAGACTCAATCAGCAGACAAGAAATAATTTTGTCTCTTCCCTCTCCCTAATATGGTCTTTATATGGAGCCATTCTCAAATTATTTATGTTGAACCCACCTGTCCCATTCACTATTGACTCACAGCATTTATACTTGGAAATTACTCAATTTCCAGAAGTGCAAGAACAACCATACTCAACAGCTGGTGCTTGTCAACGTGGGTGGATAAATCAAAAATGCTTGCAAGCATTTTTGCCTTGGTTCCAGGAGGAAATGGCTCCCACCGCCAGGGTTTATCCTAACAGTGCGGCATTGCCGAGTTTTTGGGAAGTAGTCAATGGCACAGCTATTACTTTTGATCGCGATCGCCTTGTATTAATTCCCACCCTCGCTATGGATGACGACGAGTTGCGCGTACCGCAAGAATGGGTAGATATTCCAGAGTGGGTTGCTGACTATTACGTAGCACTACAAGTCAATCCCGATGATGGCTGGATAAAGATTTTTGGCTACACAACCCATCAAATTCTGAAAACAAAAGGGGTTTATGATGCTGGCGATCGCACTTACAGCTTGGAAAAAGAAGATTTAATTCCAGATATTAATGTGCTGTGGGTTACACGCCAACTTGATTGGTCAGAAACCTTACGTGCTGAGATTGCACCTTTAGATCCTATTACCAAAACCCAGGCAGAAAACCTCTTAGAAAGATTGGGCGATCGCGATGTGAAATTCCCACGTTTAGCAGTTCCATTTTCACTCTGGGGTGCGCTCTTGGCACATAGTGGTTGGCGAAAAAAGTTGTATGAACTGCGTCAGGGTTTACTCATACAGCGATCAATTTCGCAATGGTTGCAGACAGGAGTAGCCAATTTAGCTCAACAGTGGGGATGGGAAAAAAGAGAATTCGTTGTGGTACCTGCGGGAATGCGAAGTGCAGAACCATTTCTAGGCTTGTCTCGACAAATAATAATTGCAGAGCAAACATACGAGTTACGCATTTTTCCAAAAAGCGCCTCTGAGGACTATGTTTGGCGTTTTGAATTGCGAAGTACAACTCTTGATGGTCAAATTCCGGCTGGATTTAAGCTCCGACTGCTAACGGAAGACTTACAAGCTTTTGAAAATAATCAAGATACGGCAACAACTCCTGTAGATATGTTGTATTTGGAAGTAATTTTGGAACTAGGAGAAGGATTAGTTTGGGAAATAGAACCTACACCTGAAGATTATGACCGAGAAATTTTGCGGTTTTAAGTATTACCTTCAAAAATCTTCACGTTTAGCCTCTATTATTTACTCTTAAACTGAATTTAACTACACACAGCAACCAATTCGTTTAGTAACCAAGATATATATAGCAGGGTGTAAAGGTGTCAATTTAACGTAAAACCCTTGTCAAGACGTGATATTGAGTTCATTCACTTATGGTTATTCACAGCGTCACCCCACCCCGGTTTTGTCTAAAGCCAAAACTGCCCTTCCCCTTACCAAGGCTACGGTGTACATACAAGTCGAATTACCCCCCTCAATCCCCCCGATGCACTGGGCGGAAGCCGGAAATCTAGTTCCCTCCCCGATGCATTGGGGAGGGTTAGGCTGGCGTAAAACCTTGGTTAATCAGCTATTTCAGACTTGTGTGTACACCGTAGCCTTTGCAAGGGGAGAAGCCGGAAATCCAATTCCCTCCCCAATGCATCAGGGAGGGTTAGGGTGGGATAAAGCGTATGTGGGACAAGCGTTTGAGGTTAAGTTTAGTGCCCTGCCCCGACGGGTATACCTTACATAGATACAACTCAACATCTAGGGAGAACTAGCTGTGGACAAGTTAATCATCTTAAAGTTAGGGGAGGGAAACTTTGAACAAGGGTTTACCGTGACTCTACAGATTGGCGATGAAAATGTCCGCCCTACTTTGGAAATCACAGGTGAGCTTCCCCCCAACCCGGGAATTCTCCGCGATTATCACCGTTGGCAATCTATTTATCGTAATTTAAAGCTGCCATCTCGTCCGATTGGTTTACCTAAAGAACTTAACCAAGTCCCCAGCCTAGAATACTGCCAGCAGGTGAGTGAGGAATTTAAAGTAAGTTTTAATACTTGGCTTGCTTCTGATTCCTTTCGTTCTATCCGCGAGAAATTGTTAGAAAAACTCATGCTTGCGGATAATATTCGGATGCTTTTACAAACCAAAGACCTGCGATTACAGAAATTCCCCTGGCATCTTTGGGATTTGATAGAACGCTATCCCCAGGCGGAAATAGCCCTCAGTGCTCCTGCCTACGAACAAGTCAACCTTAACCGCATAGCAACTACCTACGACAAAGTAAAAATCTTAGCGATTTTGGGTAACAGTCAAGGTATTGATACCAAAGCAGACCAGGCGCTGCTTAATTTGTTACCCAATACAGATATCACTTTTTTAATTGAACCACAATGCCTTGACCTGACTAACCAGCTTTGGGAGCAGAATTGGCAGATTCTATTTTTCGCCGGACATAGTTCCACTCAGGAAACGAATCAAACAGGAAAAATCTACATCAATCAAACTGAAAGTCTAACAATTAGCCAGTTAAAGTATGCCTTAAAAAAGGCAGTGGAGCGAGGTCTAAAACTAGCGATTTTCAATTCTTGTGATGGCTTGGGATTGGCATGGGAGTTTGCAGATTTACATATTCCTCAAATCATTGTGATGCGAGAACCTGTACCCGATCGCGTGGCGCAGCAGTTTTTAAAGTATTTTTTGGAAGCCTTCGCGCGGGGAGGCTCGTTATATTTAGCCGTAAGGGAAGCGCGAGAAAGGTTACAGGGACTAGAAAACCAATTTCCCTGCGCTACATGGTTGCCTGTCATCTTCCAAAATCCGGCTGAGATGCCTTTGAATTGGGGGGAATTGTTTAGAAATCCACCCAGTCTTCCTGCATCTTTGTATAAAACCACGCTTGTTAGAGGAATCACAAATCGGCTTGGCTTATCATTGATCTTACTGGCGAGCATGGTAGTAACTGGAATATTAATCGGGGTAAGGTATTTGGGTGTGCTGCAACCATTAGAGTTAACTGCATTTGACCAACTGGTACGCTTGCGTCCTCCTGAAAAACCAGATTCACGCCTACTGATTGTGACTGTGACTGAAGAAGATGTGCAGGCGCAAAAATCGGAAAAGCCTCAAGGTTCGTTGTCAGACAAATCACTTGCCCAACTGTTAGAAAAATTAGAAGCATATCAACCACAAGTTATTGGTTTGGATATATACCGAGATTATCCAGTGGGTAAGGATTATCCAGCATTGGCAGAAAGGATGCGAAAAAGTGATCGCTTTGTGGGGGTGTGTCAACTCAGCGATTCTCAAGCAGGAAAACCAGGTGTAAAACCACCCCCAGAAGTTTCGCCAAAGAATCTAGGTTTTAGCGATATTGCCATAGATTCAGATAATGTCGTGCGTCGCCATCTGTTAGCGTTAACTCCCTCACCCTCATCTCCTTGTACTGCACCCTATGCCCTGAATGTTCAACTTGCGCTGCGTTACCTGTACACCAAGGGAATTCGATTGCAATTTACCCCTGATGGCGCATGGCAATTAGGGAAGGTGACATTTAAACCAATAGAAGCTCATACCGGAGGTTATCAAGGGGTTGACGCTTTTGGACACCAAATTTTATTAAATTATCGTTCCTCTGGTTTGCCAGAAGCGATCGCACCACGTATTACCTTACAACAAGTGCTAACGGGTAAGCTCAATCCCAATGCAGTCAAAGACAAAATAGTTATTATTGGCACAACAGCAGAAACTTTTCGTGATTACTGGTTAACTCCCTACACCACCCCTCAAGGGAAATTACAGGCAATACCAGGAGTTTTTTTACAAGCCCAGATGGTCAGTCAACTTCTCAGTACTGCTTTGGACGGACAACCTCTGTTGTGGACTTGGCCACTTTGGAGTGAAGTAATTTGGGTTTGGGGTTGGTCTTTCTTAGGCGGTTTGCTTACTGCTAATGTGCACCGATTCACTTACTTAAGCTTGGCAGGAGGGATAGCTATTATCAGTTTATACGCTAGCTGTTTTATATTTTTAATTGTATATAGTTGTTGGGTTCCCCTGATCCCTGCTATGTTGGCTTTAGGAGGTAATACTTTAATAGTTACAACTTACTTAAATATAAAATTTAAAAATAAATTTTGAAAAGTATTGCATAATCCCAAATCAAGAATTCCAAATTGTGTAACTCCTAATTTACTATGAAAAGTTATTGGCAAAAAATACAAATACTTGCTACATTCTGGATAGTTTTGTTAGGAATTATCGGCTATTATCCAATGATTCGGATGACACCACTTGCTGCCGTTCCTGTTACATTTTCGCCTCCACCACCACCTCCAGACAGGGGTGCAGCAGGCGATCGCGGAGGAGCTGCAAGTCGTGGCTGTGGTGTTAGTAATCAGTCTGCCATTGCACTTGTACCTGTATACAAACAGACACTTAAACAAGGACAAACAGAAGCAGTTTCTGTTACTAAAGTTTGGGGCTTGACGACTGAGGAATATCCAACTTTTTGGTTTTTTGTTCCCTATAAAAAGTCCACAATTAATTCCATTGAGTTTGTTCTCAAAGATGAGTCAAGTAAACTAAGTCAAACTCTTTACCGAACAATAGTAACAATCCCAGAAACACCAGGAATTATTAGCATTCCCTTAAGCGCAACTACTCCCTCATTGCAAGTAGACAAGATGTATCACTGGTTTTTTAAGATGAAAATCATTTGCAATCCACAACAACCTGCACAACCGG
The DNA here is from genome assembly GCA_019359215.1 of Nostoc indistinguendum CM1-VF10. Taxonomy (GTDB): domain Bacteria; phylum Cyanobacteriota; class Cyanobacteriia; order Cyanobacteriales; family Nostocaceae; genus Nostoc; species Nostoc indistinguendum. The sequence goes on from JAHHHS010000072.1 coordinate 29,800, forward strand.
AGTATGTAGAAGGATGGGTGCAACGGGTTAATCTAAATCCTAAATTAGTAGATAGCACGACGGAAGGAACTCCTCAGCAACGGGTAAGGCTTTATGCTGAGAATGGTATTTGGTACGATGCCTTAACTACTCTGGCTGAATTACGTCTTGCCAAACCTCAAGATCCAACTCTAGCGGTGGAGTGGATGAATTTGCTTAAATCCGTAGATTTAGAGAATTTAGCTAAACAACCCCTTATAAAATGTTGTCAAGCTAACGGGACTTAAACAAAGCAGGAGAGTAAAAAAGAGTATAATACAAAACTTGCATAGCTTTCACATTGAAAAAAGCTCATGAAAGAAACTACCCCCGCAGCCATGCCTCCAAGATGAGAAAGATGGTGTCAACGATTTGATGATGTGTTTACTCATAAGGCTTAAAGAAGAGAGTTTAGATTTTAAGATAATGATAATTGAGTAGAGGGGGAGGAGGCGAATTTGCCAATTAGAGATATTTTTGATGTATCAACAAGCTAATTGTTGTAACAAACGCCTACTTTCAGCTTTGCTGTATATTAAACGTTATCCGCCGCCAAATATCTAAGAGAGAGTTTCATTGTTCCTGGGAATTTGAGTTTTCAGAATCTTTTTCTTCCGTAATTAATGCCTCCAATTTTTTAAAGAGAGTTTGCACTTGTTTCCACTTTTTAGGGTTCTCCCAGACTTTCGACTGAGTAATACGACGGGTAACTGCCTGAATCGTGGCTTGAGGAGTTTCTGTCTCCGTTAATGGTTGCAGAGCTTTAACTCGTTCCTTAATTTCATTGAGCGATAAATCGGCGGCGATCGCTTCTTCTAACAACGATTGTCTCTGTTCTTTATCTTTAACTCTGGCAATTAGTTGAGCTTTGGTATAGGCGATTTTTCCAGCTTGTAGAGCTTCTAAAATCTCTGCTGGTAACTTCAGCAAGGGCAAGCGACTGGAAACAAAAGATTCCCAACTTAGCTTACCTAATTCCTCGAAAACCGCCATTATTGCTTGACCTTGTCCATTGCCCAAAACGTTTTGGGCAACTTTTCCTTTAGCTTCGTGTTGCATCCGGTAAAGTAGGTTAGGAACCTCTCCTACTGGCATATTCAACTGAATAGACAGGAGTTGCAGTATCCCTTCTGTCTCCTCTACAGGGTTAAGGTCTTCTCGGAGCAGGTTTTCTACAAGCGCCAGTTGCAGTGCTTGTTCAGGAGTCAGTTCGCGGATGGTAACGGGAACATCTTTAAGTCCTGCTGCGATCGCTGCACGGTAGCGTCTTTCTCCAGCTACTAATTCATACTGACTTTCCTGACCAGGAAGCGGACGAACAAGCAGATTTTCCAGGATTCCATGAATTTTAATGGATTGAATTAGTTGCTCCATCTTACCTGGATCAAAGTAACGGCGGGGTTGACCTTCAGGCAGAGAAATGGAATCGATGGGCAATAGTAGTGGGTCTGTTGATGGCTGCTCATCTCCCATCAACACGCTGATATCAGCTTTAGCTTTGTAAGGTTGTTCAGTTTTACGGGGTCGAACCATTATAATTGCTCCATTTTTTTTGCTAGTTGCTCCAGCACTTTAAGAACTGGATGCTTAGGGTCATAGAGAGCTAAAGGAAGTTGTTGTTCTGAAGCATCTACAAAAGCTGTTGCTCTAGGAATTGGGTCGTAAACTGGGGCGACAGGAGAGAATTGCTCAGAGATGGCTTTGAAGGTACGTTGGTCTTGGGAGTTTGATGCGGCGTAGCGAGAAGGCACAAACCCGGCGATTTTTAAGTTACGGTTTCCTCTTTTTTTAACTTTACCTATGGTTTGCAGCAGTAGATTAGTTCCTTGAAAAGCTTTGTAGTGGGTTTCAATGGGTATGAGCAAGTGAGTGGCAGCAACAAGGCTGCTATAGCTTAATAGCCCCAGACTGGGTGGACAGTCAATGAGGATGAAGTCATAGTTGCCACGAATTGGATCAATCGTTTCTTTTAAGCGGACTTCACGAAAGTCCATGTTGACCAGTTGAATTTCTGCAAAGCTAAGGTTGATATTAGTGGGAGCAATGTCCATCCCATGTTGGTTTTTCAGGATGAATAGTGGTTCCTCATTGATGAGTGCGTCAAAAGGAGTTTTTTCTAAGCTTTCTGTCTCAATGCCCATAAAGGAAGTTAAAGAAGCCTGGGGGTCTAGGTCAATGAGAAGAACTTTGTAACCATGCAATTGCAGTTGATAGCCCAGGTTCATAGTTAGGGTTGTTTTGCCAACCCCACCGGCTTGATTAAATAGTGAGATTACCCGGCTCATGTATTTACTGGTATTCTGCATCTAGTTTGATTGACAGCATAACCTAAACAGATGCAGTTTTATCAGTAATACTGTCTAACATAACTGTAAGCTTTTTCAAAAAACTTTTTATCCTGGTGAAGGGCAAATTTAAACAGGGTTTTCGCAGCGCCTGCCGTACTTGCCGTTCACCAAGACTGCTCTTCTGCCAATCAGGGAAGCTGAACTAGGCACAAAGTTCTTTTCCTTGATTATTATTTTTTAACTTCCATTTACGAGCGATCGCAAGCATAATTCCCTCAACTTCCTCATCTGTTGCGCTATCTATCAGATTTTCCAAACTTGCTTGAAATTTATTTGGCTTGGAGACTTCTGGCGATGTTTCCTCGCTTACCTGTCTGAGGAAATGACTTACACTACCAGGCTTTAACTCGTCCATAGCCCTCATCAGCTTTGATAGTGCTTCAACAGTGATATTTTCACCATTTCTAAAGTCTGAAATGTGATTCTGGCTCACCCCCGACTCTACCGATAGAGCTTTCCCCGTGAGGTTATAGCTTTTTAGGGTCTTATCAAAAGGACTGGAGAAAAAATTGTTGCGTTTCATAAATAAAATACCCCAGCAGCTAATTAGACGGGTAAACTATCCATCAATAGAGTGATTTGATTAGCTTTTAGATGTATTTTCAAGTTTATCAGGGCGATTAGAATATGACCAATAAAGATTTTGAATATCCAGAGAATTATCCTGTTCCAGATCCAGCTTGGGATTATGCAGGGGTTCATCTGGAGGCGTATCAGGCTAAAGATCAGCTAAATAAGGCGATTAAATATGTTAGTTCCTTGAAGAGAGCAGCCCCGGTGATGATGCTCATTTAATTTCAGAGTTTGAGACAGCGATTACCCAGCTTCAGGGAGCGATCGCACTCCTGAAATCCTAAGCCTACGAATCAATAACCCAGGATGGTGAGCCTGGGATGATCGACCTTATAACTGAATACCATGTCAAATGTAACCTTTGCTCAAATCCCTCTTGAGCTAATTCGTCATGTGCGAAAGCTTAAACTAAGCGGTGCTGAGTATGACCTTTGGTTGTATCTTTGGGAACTTGACCCATTTGGCGATCGTTGGGTTAAGATTCCAACGCCATCAGAAATTGCTAAACATCTAAATGTTGATAGACGCACTATACAAAGAGCTTCCAACACTCTGCAAGAATTTGGTCTTTTTGAATTTGAAGTAAAAAGGTGGCGATGCAAAAATACTACTGTATCAACTAAAACAAAGTTTGTATCCGGCGGCAAAAATGTCCGAAGTAGGACAATTTTGCCCACAAATGGATCAAAATGTCCCAAATGAGGCAAATTTGCCCACAAATAGATCAATTTCAGTATGTTTAATATCCCGATGCCCTAAAAAATCTTGAATTTCCCTAGTGTTATAGCCCCGATTCACTAAAAAATAGCCGCAAGCATGGCGCATCATGTGACAGTGAACCCAGCCCTCTCAATATTGACAAATAGTACGCTATGTGAGTTTTCTAAGAAGGTAAGACTAAAACTGTACTTAAGTGCTTATGCTATCTCCCGTATTTGATGCTTTTGTAGAGGCAAGCCCCGTCAGTGTAATGATGCGAGGACTGATGGAACACATATTTAATTCCTCGCGGATGAATCAAATATTTGAGGTTCTTGCGTCCGTTTTATGGAAAAAAGTAGAACTTACTGGATTTTAAGGACTGTAATTTCGTGTTATTGATACTTGAAATACATATACTGCAAGCATTTAAGAAATATTAAATATAATTAAATAACTCAATAAACTTAGTTTATATTATAAAACAGTAAAGTTTTAAGCGTTGTTTATGAAATTTCCTGTAGAACAAATCCTGAATCTAAGCGAAATGAAAGTATTAGATTTTCAAGAACTTGAAGGAGAAGAAATAATTATAACGATAGAAAAAAGAATTAATTATTCGACTTGTCCTGTGGACAAAATACTTACAGCATACATCAAAATCATTGGCGAATAATTCATGATTTACCGTGGAATAAAAAACCAGTACTCTTAAAAATAAATCGCCGCCAATTTAAATGTCACAAGTGTAAAAAAGTATTTAGCGAACAACTAAATTTTGTAGAGAAAAGTAAAATATATACTAAAAGATTAGCCTTCGACATAGTTCAACAAGTATTAAATAGTAATATTCATAGTGTTGCCCAAAGAAATGGCTTAAGTGATGAAGAAGTAGAATCAATGTTAAAAAATCAGGTGTCACAGATATTAAGTATTAACTTAAGTCAGATAAAAAGGTTAGGAATAGATGAAATTGCCTTAGTGAAAGGTCAGGGAAATTATCTAGCAGTATTAGTAGATTTAGATAGTCATAAACCAATTGAGATAGTGCAGTCGAGAAGAATAGAAGATATTCGTGAAGTTCTTGTCAGTTGGGGAATTGACGTACTTAATGAAATAGAAGAAGTGAGTATTGATCTTTGGTCACCTTATAAAAAGTTAGTAGAAGAGTTAATGCCAAACGCCAACATAACTGCTGACAGATTTCATGTGATGAAACAAATTACTGATGAATTAGATACTATGCGTAAAAACGAGAAAAAAGCCGCAATGTCCTTAGATGATGGCTCCGAAAAAACCAAAAAGTTAGAATCATTAAACAAGAGTAAATATAGCTTACTAAAAAATGAAGACTCTTTAAATGAAAAGCAAAAGTTGAAATTACAATCTAATCTGTGCTAGAAGTTTCGCCTAATCTCGCTAAAATGCACACACTTAAAGAACAATTCCGCCAGATATTTGACACAACTAAATCTTGGGGAGATAGCATCACTCAATTATTAGACTGGATGTATGATGCTCGTTCATATTTTCCGAAAAGTTTAGGGACAATGGTGAGATGGTTTGGGGAAATAGTTGGTTATTTTGACGGCAGAACTACTAGTGGTGTTGTAGAAGGAATTAATAATAAACTCAAGTTAATTAAAAGACTGGGGTATGGCTTTCGTAACTTTAGCAATTTTCGCTTACGCAGTTTATTAAACTGGCACTTTTCTATTAATTCTCCATAAAAGTAGCTGAAGAACCATATTTGACACATATAGCGAACGCCAATACTCTCAAGAGTTACTTTTTTCTACTCAGGTAGATTTGATGAGTCTGGTGGTGTGTGGGATGTATCCATCAGTTCATGCAGCCTATCAGAAGAAGGCAGTGGAGATAAGTGTCAGCGCCACAGCACTATACAACAAACTGCAACGGATTGAACTGCCTGTAAGTCGGGCATTGTTACATGAAACGGCATCCGACCTCCAGGAGTTGCTTCACCAATTGAATGTGGAACGCCCCAGTCCTCTAGGAAAACAATATCGATTGCGGATCGTCGATGGTAGTTGTTTAGCTGGAACCGAACGCAGACTAGCAGCGCTGCGCCCCCATGCTGCCAAACCATTACCAAGGAATTACAATCGCCATTCTCGACCCAGGGACAAAACTGGTGGTTGATGTCATCCCCTGTCAAGACGTTGACATCCTCCTCAGCCTGAAGGCGTGAGGATTCCAATCTAATCAAACAGACTTAACTGTATGAATTCTTGGTGAGTTGACGCTTCACAGGATGCTGCTACCTTTGCGGTAGTCTGACGCTTTCCT
>JAHHHS010000073.1 GCA_019359215.1 Nostoc indistinguendum CM1-VF10
AAGCTTTTGCCCACACCTAAACTGTAAACATTTGCACTTGCAGAGTTAAAAAATATTTTGTAGTATTATAGTAATACAAGCAGTTAAAACCAATCCTTTAGCCTTTTTCCACAAGGTTGCAAAATCCAATAACTTTAGTATTTAAGCTGTAAGACAGTGATTTGCATCACAGGTGGTATTTGAGTTTAAGCAAGGTTATAAATGTGTTGATCAAATCTTCTTGACTGGTTGCGATGGCGTACCCGCCCGCGTAAATTATTTATGCAAATTGTTATGTGGAAAACATTTTATGTCAAACCTAACGAAATTGGCATCTTATATCACCGTAGTGACTTTAAGAAAATTTTACAACCCGGTACACATACTTATTTTGGTCGGCATTGGCAAGTAAAAATTTATGACCTCAATCAGCCACTAGTTCAGATTGAAAACCTAGAACTGTTGTTACGAAATCACGAAGCGGAACTGCAACAAAATTTATTGATTATCAGAACCGCATTTAACCAAGTTGCATTAGTCCGCTATGGTCAGAAGTGGGTAAGCGTTGCACCAAATAAATTGATTGCTTTTTGGCGTGGTTTTATTGAAGTAGAGTCCTATATATTCAACTTAGAAGAAAGCTTAGAATTGCCTAGTTCCTTTGTGCAGCAATTGCGCTCAGTTACCTTGAATGGACTCAAAAAGTTCCAAATTTCAGAATATGAGATTGGTTTATTATATCTGCAAAACAATTTTGTGCAGCCTCTAGAGCCAGGAGAGTATGCTTTTTGGTCGGTAGATAGAGATGTTACAGTCAGGACTCTCAGCCGGATTATCCCTAACCCAGACTTTCCCCTGGAAGATGTACTCATTGAAAAACATCCCGACTTTATTGCTGCTTATTGTGAAACAGTGCAATTACTGCCTTCGCAAGTTGCAATTGTGCGATATCGAGGGAAAGTGATTTCTATTTTGCCACCCACTAGCCGCAAGTTATTTTGGCAGGGTGTTGAGGTGGAAATTCTCGACATCAGCGCTGATGCTCAGTTACAGCCTAGCTTAGTGGCTGAGTTGGTTGAGGGTTCAACAGAAGTAAAATTGCTCAGTCGCAACTGTTTGCATATTTGCCAAGTTCTGGCCCAGCATGTTGGACTAGTATATATTAATCAAGAGTTTCAAGGACAGCGATCGCCAGGGGTACACGCTTGGTGGTTATTTGGCCGCTCTTTTCAAACCGAAACCATCGACCTCCGACTCCAAAATATGGAAGTATCCGGTCAAGACATACTCTCCAAAGATAAAGTACCTCTGCGGTTAAATTTAACGGCTGGCTTCCGCATCCAAGACCCATTAAGAGCAAAAAACGGGTTGTCAGATATTTCTGGTTTCTTATACAAAGAATTACAATTTGCTTTGCGTGGTGCAGTCGGCGAACGCAACTTAGATGCTTTATTAGAGGATAAAGGTGCAATTGATAAAAGTATCTCTGAATATATTCGCCAGAAAGCCGCAGACTATGGAATTGAAGTAGATTCAGTAGGTGTCAAAGATATTATTTTATCTGGTGAGATTAAGACTATCTTGAGTAAGGTAGTCGAAGCAGAAAAAGCCGCTCAAGCAAACGTAGTCAGACGTAGAGAAGAAACTGCTGCTACTCGCAGTATGCTAAACACTGCCAAAGTGATGGAGGATAACCCAGTGGCATTGCGTTTGAAGGAACTCGAAGTATTAGAGCGGATTGCAGAGAAAATCGATCGCATTCAAGTTAACGGTAGCTTGGATAGTATCTTAACAGACTTGATTCGGATGAATCCGCAATGATTTAGTTATTAAAAGCGATCACACTATCTCGTAAATTAGTTTTATTAACACGCACCGATCGGGATTTGGGCAAAGTACGCGGATTGTTAATTGAGGGTTGGACAGTTTAATGCAATCTTGTCCATTAAGTCTGCGTATTGATTGAGGTAATCAACAGGTTTTAAAAAGTGCGTATAGCAATTAAATGCCAGATGATTTAATTGTTCACGCACTCTCCTTTTAGTTCGAGCGTTAGACTGAATCCAGATAATAGAGTGCCAAGCTTTCTCATACTCTTTGGCACAATTAACAGCAACTCTTAACTCAATTTTTGCTGCTTCGAGTAGAGAGTGATTGCTTGGGATATGAGTCAAACTAGATGATAAACAACAATATGTAGCGTCCACTATTTTTCAGGAAATAAGTTTAATCTCCGTTTATCAATCGGAGGTTATAATCGAGTAACTTTTATGCAGCTTTACGCGATCTGCCTGGCTTGCGCTTGCCTGAAGAATTTACATCAGCCTTTTTAGTTTTCGGTGACTTGTTGGAAACATTGTTAGCTTTATTTGATCTGTTACTATGACAGGAGCTTCAATGAATATTTGCTCGGTTGAGTTCATTAACTCACTCAGCTTACAATTGCTGAACTTGCTCAATGTCAAACCTATGACATCGAAAATTAATGTGAGCGCAACTCCTTCATTGAGCATATTTATGGCAATTTCCTAAGCTTTTTGTTAAATAACCTGTTCAAAACCTTGTTCTAGTTCTTCTTGCAGAATATCTTGATAAATCATAGATTCGCGCATCATATCACTCAGCTTGAGTATCTTCTGTTTTAGTCTGTAATTTTTGAACTTGGAGATTTTCTTTCTAAGAGTGAAAAGTCAGAACTAAATTTTGTTTGATAAACTAAAGAAGAAATTGAGCAATATCTCAAAATACGTATGGCATCTTATAATTTGATTGTTGATGATGTCTCTCTAGTAAATTTTGCATTTTCTCCAAAATTTAGTACAGCTATTGAATCTAAACAGATAGTAGAACAAAAACCTAAACAAATAGAATTTATTGCCCAAAAAGCAACTCAAGAAGTCCAGCCAGAAATTAACCCTATTAAAGGTCAAGAATCGCAAACTTCAAATTCGTGGAGTCTCGGGATTTTTTTGGGAATTCTTCTTCTCATATTATTTTTTATATTCCGTGGAAGTGGCAATAGTTACAGGAGCAGTCGTGGCAGTGGTGACGGTGGTTATAACACTTATACTGGTGGTGATGGAGGTGGCGGTGGCGGTGGCGGCGGTGACGGGTGTGGCGGCGGTGACGGAGGTGGCGGCGGATGTGGTGATTGAATGAGTTTGGCTACTAGAGAAGACGTACCGAACGCGAGTACGTTTTGCAGGAAAGGCATTGCCTCTCGAACGCGAGTGCGTCTCTGAAAGAGAAGAGAAGGCATCGCCTCTGCTTAATCCCCGACGAAAAACCATCAGATTGTCACTGTTTCAATCAAATAATGCATGGATATAGCGGTCCTCGAATGGAAGCAATACACTTTGACCTCTCTCCTTTCAAGATACTGTTGGCGAATTAATAGGGGGTCTAATCCCTCACTTCTAATTCATCTTAATTCAGTGCGTTTTAACGCATTTCAGCTATGAGCAATCAATTTATTACAGGGCGGAAAAACAAGGCAAAAGCGAGGTTTTAGGAATGAGGGGTCTAACCCTTCGCGAATTCGCCAACAGTATCCTTTTAAGAGAGAGGCTTTGAATCTTACTCCCGTTCCCTCATAGCAAAGGGCTGGAGGTTAGGTCTGTATTGCAGTCAACAAACAGAGAAGCGCTATATTCAGAAGATAGCTTACGTCCAGTCCTATTCAATCTAGAATTTAGAATAAAAAATTTAGTGATTCTAAGAGCTTGTCATGTAACAACCTTGCCTCTTTTGAGCTAAAAATGCTTTCTCAGTAAGCTTTCTAGATAATAAATTGTAAAAGTTGTTTCTTGACAGGCTCTAAGACAATTTATTTGCGCTCGTGAAAGAGCTTCACCTTGCGGCTACGGAGAGATGGCTTCTCTCTTCATCCGAAGTGGAGGGCTTGTCAGGTGTAAGCCAAGAGTGAATAAGCAATAAGTTTACAGTCAGGATTTACAGGTATCAAGTTAAGTTCTGAGTTGAGACTAGACAACAAGAAACGACCCAATGAAAAAGAGGGGAAAAGGGAAAGGGAACCTTTTGCCTCTGTCTAGTTGCGATCGCGTACCCGCAGTTTCCGGTGGCATCGCCTCTGCTTAATCCCTGGCGAAAAACCATCAGATTGTCAGACCAAGTAGCAAGTTACAAGTCGCAAGTATACCGACAACTGTTGTCGTGGGCTTGAAACAAGGACACTTTATTTATATCTGGCACTACATATATTGACTAATTCTTTTTTTGAAGTGGGCTTGTATTCCACAACTAAGTTTTTTATCTTACTTGCGACTTGCGACTTCCGACTTGGTACTTGTTTTTGTTACTGTTTTAATCAAATGATGCATGAATATATTGATGCCAGAAACTATCCTTATAAATAGAACACCGATTACAGAACCGATGCCCAGTAAAACAATTGATGTCCGAGAGTACACCGTCAGAGCGCATAAGCGGGAAATTCACACCCGCGTTTTCAACTTCGTATGTAAGCAATGCGAACAGCCCACACAACGAGAAACCTTTGGGGTTCGACCTCTATATTGCGAGCAATGCCGCCCGATTCAAGCACCCAAGAAATCAGTAGTTCCTCTCAAGAAGAGAAAACCCAGAGCTATGACTTACAAGAGTGGTAAAGACATAGCCGGATGATTTGTTGTCTCAAGGTTTTGAGTGAGCGCACGAAAGTGAATGAAACAGTGCGCTCATTCGGCCAAATAACTCAAACTGGTAAAAAGTAACAAGAATGAATGTCACTCTTGTAAAAGTGAAACCTAGTTTGGGCTACAAGACTCTAATAATGTTTGAGGAATTAACTAACAGTCAACTGGTCTGTAACAGGGGAAAATCACACCATCTACTCAGTCCACTGGGGCGCATCTGATGCCAATTGAGCAAACTTTTGAGGGTCAACATCCTCAAACTCCAGCATCACGCCCAACCGTTCATCAATTGTTAGGGTAGTTAGCAACCGACTTTTGGTCTGCATCTTCCATGCTTAAAAGTTCTGGAATAGTAACAAAGTCATAGCCTTGCTTTCTAAAATTGCTAATAATTTCTGGTAAAGCTTGTACAGTTTTAGAACGATTGCCGCCACCATCATGCATTAGCACAATCCCACCAGGTTTTGAATCTTTAATTACGTTATCGATCAACTTTGGTACGGTTGGCAATTTGTAATCTATGGAATCAGCAGACCACATCACTACAGTATATTTTTGGCCTTTAGCATAAGCAGCTAATCCATTATGAAGGTTGCCACCAGGCGGTCGGAAGAGATTTGTTTTAACACCTGTAATTTGATAAATTAGGTCTGTTGTGCGGTCAATTTCAAAAGCAGCTGCTTGTGGATTAAACGAGTGATACCAGTGATGCCAAGTATGATTGGCAATCACGTGACCTTGAGAGACAATCTGCTTTCCTAATTCTGGATAATTTTTTAGGTTCTGACCGACGACAAAAAACGTCCCTTTAATGTTATTTGATTTCAGAATATCTAGCACTTGCTCTGTAGTCTGAGACCAAGGCCCATCATCAAAAGTGAGAGCAATTACTTTCTCCCCTTTAGTTAGTTTTGCCGCTTTAACTATTGCCCCTTGAAAACGTAATGGTATAGCGTAGGATAGTCCTTTTTTGTATGCTTCTTGTTGCCAGCTTGTAAGCATCGCCGCTTTTAATTTTTCAATCTGCTGCTGAGTTCCTACATTTGCAGCTATATCCTTGACATTTATACTACTTTGTCTAATCTGAGCCTCTGAAGGATTTGGTCTTGGAAGCATCATGAAAGCAAGGCTAAAAACACCACATAAGGCAAGCAGTGCAATTAATATTCCTTCTGGCCGCAGAAACAACTCATTTTTTTTCACTTTATAGCTCCTTTAAAGATCAAACCATTAACCACGTTATGACGGTAGGTTATGGCACATTTTTTTTAGATATTTTAAATATTGGCTGCTTTCTGGTAATCCTGAAAATTAGAATTGAGACTAACGTAAATTCATGATTAAGAAGACAAACTATAAGCTTTAACTGGAATATAGTTTCTCTAAAATTGGACAAATGCTTATACAATACTTGATAATGTTTCATGTCAATCCATTCCTCAAAACCAAGGTCTGTATTTCTACATTCTTACCGCTAAGTTTAAGAAGGAGGACAATCAGATAATTAACTACACCCCAAAATCTTCCTAATAGAAGTTATGAATTAGTTTCTGTTTTTCCTTTCACCTCTAAGTCAGCATTCTACTTTTAAGCTTTATAGGTTTGCAAATAAGATAAGTTAAATTGTTTTGCCTACAATTCGCATTTTGCCAGGTTAAAATTTTTATAACAAACTTTCTTTAAAAAACTTGTATAACTTACAGAGGAGTAAATTATTTGATTAATATCAAAAAATACTTATAAGGTACAAGTATTTTCCAAAAAAGAGCCTAATTAAGTTATTAGTTCTATTTTTGATAAAATATATACTCCGTTATCTGATATTATTTATTTTTTAAAAAAAAGTTAAACTTTAAACTGGCAGAATCTTACCCCGTAGTTTCTATTAAATAAACAGACGAAAATTGATTCAATATAGCTTCTCATTACCAACAGACATTTTGTAGTTAATATAGATACTTTTGAGCAATTCCGCAAAAATGATTTTATCTACAGCTTAGTTCTATTTATAATGCTGATAGTTTAGCCTAAATTGCTCGTAGCTTTTATGCGTTAATGTTTTTCTCCAAGATTCAAGAAAATCATATAGAACTCATATCTGATTTTTTAAGAAGATTTCAAATAAAACCTTGATAAAACCAGCTTTTCAATCTCAGTATGTTTTCAGAAATCAAATCGGAGTCCTATATATTATTAATAATACAATTTGATATTAAACGTCACCGTAGAATTACGGCAATTACCAGCATTTATACATTAGGCTTCAGATTTACAGCAGTTTTCGACCAAACCTGCCACAAAATAAATCGCAGAATGAATTGATATCACTGGCTTTGATTATTTCCGTCTGTGGCACGATTGATAGCAATTTGCTGTAATTTTTGAAATATGCGTAGAGAGCCGATGGATTATGGTAACGAGTCAGCAGAAGATGGGTTTTCCCAGATGAGCGAGTACCTCACCCGAAAGAATGTTCCCAACGCTTGTTCGCCTTACAACGCTTTAGGAACGAATGTCACGCTTGTAAACGTGAAACCTAGTTTTGGTTATCTTGTTGGGGGTAGGGTGTAGGTTCGTGTTTAAGACAATTGGATTGAGGAAAGCGATCGCATTCTCAATAGATGTAAAGAAATATTTCTGTTTTTAGAAGAGAAATAAGTCAATCAATGAAGAAGAGAATATTACAGAGGTGTTCATAAGACTCAAATTATCTTTAAGAAATTAACAGTGAAGCTCTTGCTCGGTTGCCATAAGTTTCTATATGAAGAACCGTTTTTCAACTTAATATCTCATTAATCTCTCAAAATTAAATAAACTTGTTTCAATTGACGTAGAAACGGCGATCACTGGGGCTTAGATCGGATGTACGCTGTGGGTTACAGGGTTTACACCGTATTGACCGTTGAGTAACAAAAGATTTAATGTCTGCCAAACACGGCAATTAACAGATGATTCACGCCATCCATTCAGTCCACTGTGGTGCATCTGCCACCAATTGAGCAAACTTATCATTTTCACATCCTCAAACTCCAGCATCACGCCCAACCGCTCATCACTCGTTAGCGTACTGAGTAATTCTTTAACCTGACTCTACACCGTACTCTAGCCGTTCAATCGCCAGTCGAGCGTAATACCGATAATACCGAACCTGCGGGAGCTGTGTCTAAGCTACTTTGGTACCCAGTAATCGCTGGTTTCCGGATTGCGATCATAATGTTCCATCGCCGTTTTTACATCTGTAATGTGTCGATATGCCCACTCACCCAGTATTGCCAATGGCTCCACTAGAGAAGCCCCCAGTGGAGTGAGTGAGTATTCGACTCTTGGGGGGACGGATAGATAGACCTCTCTCTCAACTAACCCATAGCGCTGCAAATTTCGCAGGTTCTGAATCAGCATTTTCGGCGAGACACCAACAATCTCTTGTTTGAGTTGGCCATATCGCTTTTTGCCTTGAGTCAGCGCATAGACGATCAAAACTGTCCATTTATTGGCAATGATTTCTAGCATTTGATGAGCAGCGCATCTGGTGTCAAACAGATTCATCTTAGCAATGCGTTCAAGCGCTGGTTGAGGCAAGTAAGTCAACTGAAAATCATTAGAATCAGGATTTAGAGCCATGTTTACCAAAAAGTAACTATTGCACCAATGTGTAAATCCTTGCGGACAGATGTACTGCAATGATACGTTGCAAATCTAGATTACTGCGGGAAAACAAGATGATGAAAGCGATAGTCATTGACCAATTTGGCGGTTCAAATATTTTTAGAGAAGCAGATTTGCCGATTCCTTTGATTCTTCCTCACCATGTCCTAATTCGAGTGGCTGCGACAAGTATCAATCCAGTTGATTTGAAGATCCGACAAGGGCTTGTGGCGGATATTACGCCTGCCCTTCCAGCTGTTTTGCATGGAGATGTAGCGGGAACGGTCAAAGCAGTAGGAGTAGGAGTTAATAATTTCCAGGTTGGGGATGAAGTTTACGCTTGTGCCGGCGGCGTGAAAGATATGGGTGGAGCCTTAGCAGAATATATGTTGGTTGATGCTAACTTGGTTGCTCATAAACCAGTATCTACGACAATGGCAGAAGCGGCTGCACTTCCCTTAGTTTCAATTACAGCTTGGGAAGGACTGATTGATCGCGCTAAGATTCAGCCAAAACAAAAGGTTCTAGTTTATGGAGCAACTGGGGGTGTAGGTCATATAGCCGTTCAACTGGCAAAGTGGGCAGGAGCAACGGTATTCGCCTTGGTTTCTAGTAATGAGAAAGGGATAATCGCTCGTCGGTTGGGTGCAGATGTCATCATCAATTATCAGCAACAACCTGTTGAAGAATTTGTGGCAGAGCATACGGACGGGGAGGGTTTTGACGTGGTGTTTGATACAGTTGGAAACGACAATCTTCAGAATGCTTTCAAAGCTGCAAAGCTCAACGGAATTATTGTTTCCATTGTTTCGCTATCCCATCAAGACTTAACTTTACTGCATCTAAAAGGATTAACGCTGCATCTAGTTTTTATGCTGATTCCCATGCTGTTTGGTAAAGGTCGCGCCCATCATGGAGAGATTTTGTCAAAGTTGGCTCAATTGGTGGATGAAGGCAAGGTACACCCACATCTGGATAAAATCTTCAGCATGGCTGAAATTGCTTCTGCCCATCAATATGCTGAGTCAGGTCAAGCAATTGGGAAAATTGTGCTGACACAATCATTCAATCTTTAGCTGCAACTAATGCTCACACAGAGGTACGGATAAGAGTTAGTTGTTTTTGCTTGGGAGGAACTGACCTTTTAGCGATCGCTTTCTGTGCCCAACTTTCTCACGCCATCCATTCAGTCCGCTGTGGGGCATCTGTCACCAATTGAGCAAATTTGTCAGGGTCAAGCTCCTCAAACTCCAGCATCACACCCAACTGCTCATCAATCGTTAGGTTACTGAGCAAATTAAACTCAACGAGGTTGTCACCAACCCCGTTGGTCTTCAAAACCGTGCATGAGACTTTCACCTCACACGGCTCCTCAATGATTTGGTGCTTGTCATGCATACCTCATTACCCATTTATCCTCAACTCTTTCAAGTTTTCTGGTGGGCTTAGGCTCGGCACTATTACAGCCAGATTTTATGCCGGGGCTACCATCGTTAGCTGTCTTTGTGTCGTGGCAATGTCTGTGTAAAAGTTGAAGATTTTTATACTCATCCTTTCCACCTTTTGATTTTGGGATGGTGTGATCAACTTCCATCACATCGTCTTTACGGAAGAACAAACCACAGTGGGTGCATTTCCCTTTTTGCTTTTTCAGGAGTGTAGCCACTCTTTTGGGCATTTCTGGGTTATTACCCATTCTTGAACTCCAATAAACCAGGTTTCCGTCGTCTGGTGACGATTCGCCTTTGACTTTCACATGACGCACTATTGGCGTGTCGGCATGGTTTAGTAACCGAAGTGGGGTTGAACCTGACTTCAAGGTTGCGAATACCCAGTTATCACTGCCTATGGATTGCCAATACCTTTTTGACACCCATTCCCTACTCTTTTTAGGGTGGCGGCGTTTTGCCCAAGCATTTAACTTTTGGTACGTGAGGTCATCGATATCTGAGTAAGCTATCTTACTTACCACAGTCGCGTAGTAGTTAGCCCATCCCCTTATGATTGGGTTTAACTGGCTGATTAGTGCCGCTTGCGGGACTGCCTTTTGAGCTTCAATAACACTAGCGATTCGGTCGTAATGTACCTTTTGCTTCTGCTTGCTTGGGGTGATGATTGTCTTAAATCCCTGTTTGGAGTGATACTTTCCTTGTGGAAACTGTTGTATCGTAAAGCCAAGGAAGTCGAACCCTGGTTTTTCTTGCTCGTACTGGGTGAGAGTATGAGCAAGTCTCGTTTTATTGGGCTTTAATTCCAAACCCATGCCTTTTAACCATTCAGAGATAATCTCTTTACATCTTTGGACAACGGTTAGGTTTTCGTGGAGAATCACAAAATCGTCGGCATAACGGATTAAACTTAGGTTTCTACGGTTATCCCGTTTACCATGACCACTTCGAGTAGGCAGGGTTTCGGCATACTGTTTAATCCGTTCTTCCATCCCGTGGAGGGCAATATTTGCCAGTAAAGGAGAGATAACTCCTCCCTGTGGCGTACCCTCAGATGTTGGAAACAACTGCTTACCATCCATCACTCCCGCTTTTAACCAGGCTCGAACTTGTCGGCGGATGGTGGGGGATGAATTTAATTTTCTTAGCAGCGCTTCCTGGTCGATGCGGTCGAAACACTTGGCAATGTCAGCATCTAGTACATATTTAGGTTTCAACCTTATTGCACTAAATATTGCCTCTACCGCATCATGGCATGAGCGTCCGGCTCTGAACCCGTATGAGTTAGGCTCAAATCGCGCTTCCCATTCTGGCTCTAATGCCAGTTTGACAAGTGCTTGCAAGGCTCGGTCTTTCATTGTAGGTATGCCCAAAGGTCGCTTCTCTAGAGTTCCAGGCTTGGGAATCCATACTCGCCTAGTTGGGCTGACCTTTGTATCAAGATTTAAGTTACCAGTAAGTTCTACACGTTGCTTTGGAGTCAGCGATTTAACGCCGTCTACACCCGCCGTCTTTTTCCCCTGGTTATCCTGAGTTACTCTACGAACCGCTAAAGCTCTTGCTGACCATGACTTCATCAGCGTCTTTTGGAGTCTGCGATATGCTTTCACATCACCACGTTTTGAGGCTTGATAAATTCTCTTTTGGAGCTTATACACGCTACGCTCTAGCTTGCGCCAGTTAATAGAATGCCATTCCACCATCAGTTTTTTAGACTGTGTATTAGACATATATACTCGCTACTTGGGACTTTATCATCCAAATCACCGTAAGTCTGTTTGCATATTCTGGGCATTACCCCAGACGTTCGCTTCTGACTTAATCTCCCCTACTCGCTGCATACGGTTAGCACCTGCTCAGGTATTCGACCACCTGAGAGCAAGCGAGAGGTTATCTCGTTCCGAATGACCATACTGTGTACCTTTAGAGTGATGCTTTTCGCCGGGTTTATTAGGAAGTGCATATTGGTCTACAAGAAACTAGCCAATTCCTTATCCTGTGCCTTTTGGCTCCAGCGCATTAAGCCTTATTTCGCTGGTTTGCGGTAACGACGATTCAATCGCATCTTCAAGCCGAGGTTTTACTCATGGGTATTTTGCTCGGTGCTTACCGATTTAGGCTGTCAGTAATAACACCTTTTCACCCCGCTTCAGGCTTTGATAGCTAGTCTCAAACCTGGGGGTGATGCTTTCACCGTTGCACCTACGGGGTAGGGTTTGAGGGTTCTAGGGTACTAGCTCTCACCTACATGGTCATTCAGTTGTCTTGGCACAGCCTGTCCCTTTGGGAGAAGGTTCTGTACCTTGCGGCTAATCCTCCAAAACCCTTATGAGTTTTTAGTTTCTAGCCAACGATTCGCACTTCCTTAACCGCATCAACCCCATTCTCTACACGCTCAATTGCTAACTGAGCATAATATTTAACCCGCTCCCACCAAGAATCACTGAGTTCTGGATCTGTGTCCATACCCCCCCAATTATTACTTCCATCTTCATTAATGGGGGGTGTGGACGGCGGGAAATCAGGCAGGGGAGCAGGGGTGCATGGGTGCAGAGGAGATACTTGTACTACTTTTCCCCTCTGCTCCTCGGCTCCTCTGCCCCTCTGCTCAACACCATACTGCATCTGCATCCTAGCTGCATAAGCCGCATTTCGTTCTTGTTCATCTTGGCGTTTCCTTTCCCTGTCCTCCCGTTGCCTCTGCCGATAATTAAGCACGTTCTGGATAAACTCGACATCAGAAGTATTCAGCCGATAATACCGAATCCTCTGCCCATCCTCCATTGGTCTTCGTGATGATGTAGACAATCCAAGTTGTGAAAGATACTGCCCCAAAATCCACAAAGGAGACTCCGATAGCGGAATGGTCAGATTAAGAATCCCCTTAACGTGAGATGCATTACGCTTGGAGAACTCTGCCAAAGCCTGAATCATCGCCTCGTCGCCTTTAACCTCAACGCCAGCCATCAGATCCATTAGCACAGCCCTGAGTCCCAGCCGATGACGCATTAGCCATGCGGTAGAATGATTACTCCAGTCTGTGCAAATAGCCAAGCGATCGCGTTCTGATTTATCCCGCTCTACAACCACAGTCGGCGGTGAAACACATTCCCGCTCCTGCTCATCAATAATCATTTCCCCAGGCGCTGCCAATATTGCTTCAAGTGCGACAATCTTTTTAATTAACCGCCCAGAGTCATCTTTCTCAACCAGTTCCGGGGTTACGCTCATCCCGTAAGTGTCCTGAATACGAAACTTCTCACATTCCAAAACCTCCTCCGGCTTGAGATAGTCTTGGTGCTGTCTACTGGTGTAAGTCCTAGAGTCAATATCTTTGGCATTAGCCACTTTACGGTAATGCTCCTCATCGATGGCAATACCCGCAGCCTTCATCCAGCGCGAAGTCCCTTCATCACCACCGTCGCCCAAAGGAATAATCGTATTCCCCATCTCAAGAAGGAGCGATCGCAGATCAAAACGAAGATTATTAATCGACCAATTGCGCTGTGCTTCAATTTGGCAAGAAGCATCCAATGCCCAATCCTTCTCAGCCCCACGTTTGCCCGTTTCTCGGTTAATGCGAATCAAAAACGCGGTCATTTCGTTTTTCTGAAGAATCTTTTCTTTGATGCGACGGGCATTGGTTTCGGCGTAACCAAAGGGAGGACGCGGAGCTACCCAAACATACATGGGAACATCAGGACGATACCGCCATAATTGCTGGGCGCATTCTGTAGCCGACTGCGAGACAGCATGAAACACGCCAAACACGGCATCAAAATGATAGCTGGAAATGTCAACCCCTGAACTGAGACTGGGAGTAATTAAAAAAGCGTCGATATCCTTAATAGCAATGTTAATCTCTCGGATAAAGATGACATTCTCCTCAGATCCACTGTTTTCGGAATGAATAGCCCACACCCGTAACTTGCGGTCTTCGGCTGATTCCGGTGTTTCGTCGCTATCATCTATCGATGTCCCGTCATTCAAAGCACGTTCCAACTTCTTGATAAACCGCTTACTGTCGCTGACCATCATCAGTTTTTTACCCAGCATCAACTGAGCATGAAACTCGGCAACGATTGCGCTGCTGTTTTTCCCCTCGTACCAATAAACCTGACGACCCCCAGAGCGATACTCGTTTTTGATGATGTAGGGTTTTTCGCCAGCCGGTCGCATTTGCATAAAAAACTCAATGGTCAAGTCATCCAAGTGGGCATCCGCTAAAACAACCAGTTTGGCATTGTAGACTAGATACTCCAACACCTCCAAAATAGCCCCCCGGTGTTCCTTGCAGGTCTTTGATTTGAGCAAGTGGGCGAGATACTGGCAGGCTTCATCAATAAATAGAATGTCATAAGCCTGTAAATCGTTCGCCATTTTATATAATGAGTCTACAGTGATACTCAGTGCTTTGGCTTTAGCCCAGTCGCCGCAGGATATAGCTGAGTACATGGCAGTTTGCAAGCGATCTGATAGATTCTTGAGCAGGGTAACGCGATGCCCGTTGTTCAAAAAGCTTCTTTCTGGGTTATCTCTTCTAATCATTGCCAAGATTTCAGTCTTGCCAGTCCCCATATCAGAAGCTAAACCCACTAACCCAGATTGAGGCAGGGAGCGGATGACCGTGGAAAGATAGCGAGTATTAACGATAATATTAGGTTTGAATTTGTGAAGTCCCCTGGCGCGATTCACGAAAAATCTTTGGCTTAACTCGGTGATTCTCAAGGCATCAGCAATCATCGTGGACACTGCTTTATCAGCTTTTTTCCCCAGTGCCACAACCCAATCATCAATTCCTTTTTCTGGACCAGGGAGTAACGCCACTTCGCATTGGCAGGCAAGTTGGAGAATTACTTGACAAGTACGGCGAGTAGCAGCAAAAACCTGCTGTTTGGTTTTGGGTTTGGTTTCGTAGTCGAAGAGGATAACGAATTTGCGACCCTTTTGCGCCATTGGGACTAAATCGGGGTGCAGGTATTCTAAATCTTCCTTGCCCACGCGACCGTTCCAGATTCCAGGGAGTGCGATGGCTACATATCCCAAAGTTAGGAGACAAGCAGCCTTCTTCTCGCCCTCCGTAAAGCATACAGGAATTTCGGGGTGTGCCATGACCCAAGCCCAGAAACCCAGTGCTTCACCTTCTTCGGTAACGGTAATATGCTCTGGCATCGGCACGTCATACCGCAGGGCTATCAACCGCCAAATGTGCAGAGGGACTCTCAGGTAGGTGACACGATTGGGAGTTTTGGGGGGTGATTCATATTTAACGGGCTTTTGGGTTTGTTCTTGAGTTGTCTTGTCCCATTCCAAACGAGGACAATCAGGTTTCATCCGTCCCCAGTCCATCGGTAGCCAATTATTGAGCGGGTCGAGTCCACTAACCCACCATGCGCCCGACTCTACGTGGGCATATCTTTTCAAATACCCATCACGCAATCGCCCATCGTTGCGTCTGGCAGTTTGGGGCAGAGCGTATAAAAGGTATTCGTATACTTCCGAACCATTTAAAGAGCGGACATTTAGGGCAGTGAGTTTGGGGTCAACGGCGGAATTGACCACCCATTCATGCCAGTGGTTGGGAGCTAATTCACTGTTCGGATTCTGATGTGTATCAATTGTGTGGCTCAAATGAACAGCATCATTTTGGTTCGAGGAGTCACGTAAATTTAGATAATGCTTTGGTAATTCATAATGAGAATTGATGAAGTGATTTTTAGGTACAGTTTTGAAATCAGTTTGTTTTTTGAAAACTTCTTTTGAGGTTGGTTCAGAAGTATTGGGTATTTTAGGTAAGCCATAATTAGGATCTAATAACCGACGACGTTTTGCTTCTCCCATGATTTGACTCCTTTTTGAGGGAATAAGATAGTACAAACAAACTAAGAAGTTGTGATTGTAGATGACTATTAAAAAATCAATTGCACGAAAAATTGATGCTGTCAGCCAGTGAATCTGATATAGAATCAGGGCTGACAGCTTTTTTGAAGTGCTATTGTTTCTCTGATCAGATTGAAAAAATCAAAATTATCTCCTTCCCCCGGTATGTGGTCGGAAAGTCAAATTAATTCGCGTGCTAACAACTTTATTGGTTTTGGGAACCTGATGCAGATGTGTAGATTGGCAGCCAGGGTGCATCACAAGCAAACTGCCGTGTTCTAGCCAAAAGTCAGTGGGTTTGCCATTTTTCGGTTTGATTTGAAATTTGCGACATGATCCCAAGCTGACTGATGCGATTGCAGGGTTAGATCCCATCGATGCTTCGTTGTCGGAATGCCAGCCAATTGAATCCTGTCCACTGCGGTATTGGTTGCCGATGACAATGCGGAATTTGTAGCCAGTTAAAGCAGTAATTCTGTCCCGCAAGTTAGCCAGATTGTCTGTCCAAATCAGGGGTTTTAAAAACACGCTGTTCGAGTAAATGTAATCACACGCGGCATCACCATAAATGCACTCAAGGCGGGGAACGGGCATTGTTTTACCCGCGATCCTGATTTGATTCTGCTGCCACTCCAGTTTCAAGCAGTGTTGGTAGAGCGAGTTGGCTTGTTCAAGATTTAAGAAATCGGGGTAATAAGTGACTGGTAAAACTGGGGTTGATTCAGCGAATAAATTGAGTTGTTGCATGGTAGTTTTCTCAAATTAAAAAAAGTATTCTGAAGACAATTGCTGTTAATTTTGACCAGCAGAGAAAACCTCAATCAACACACTTTCTGGATACAAACCAACTTTTCCAAAACGTGGATCATGAATGCGTTCTATTTCTATGCCTTGTTTCCGACACAATGCACTTGCCTTTCTACCTTTAGTACCGGCTTCTTTTACCGATATTTCTAAACCTTGAAGATTAGCGAATCCAACAACACTATATTTATGACCGCATGGTGTGTTTACCCTGTCTTGCTCAACTTCAACAGCTTTGAGACGGTGTTGTAGTTGTTGATTGAGATTTTGTTGGGCAAGAATAGCTTGCTCTAGTTCGCGCTGACGGCAGTCTTGTTCAAAAAGTTGTTGAGCAATAGCAACTAGATTTTGTGCATTTTGAAGAATGATTTCTATTGGTGATTGTGGCTGTTGAACAGTTGGTGGTTTCACCCAGCCTAAAACGTCTTGAATCCATGCTCTAACGCCAATGGTATTAAATAGACTTGTCCGAAATATTAACTTAGGAAAAGGAAAATGGTAAAATCTTAAGTTGAGCATTTAACATTTTTCTGAATTAGGTATGGTTTTTGATTACATTGAGAAATATCCACATAGAACAAAGCAAATTTTAGGGATTAGTTACGAGCAATTACAATCACTATTAAATTGCGCCATAAAACGCCATCAGGAAATTAAAACTAAACAAGAGAGCCGAAAAATAAGAATTAATGCGGCTGGTGGTGGTCGCAAAGAAAAATTACTAATAAGTGAGCAAATATGTTTATGTCTATTTTATTTAAGACAGATGCCAACATTTCAAGTATTAGGAATGTTATTCGGCGTTTCCAAAACTGAAGCTAACGATACGTTTCATAATTGGATACCAATTTTGCGTGATATTTTACCTTCGAGCTTATTAGAACAAGTTTCAAATAATGAGAGCGATTTAGTATTTGTTCAAGAGATATTAACTAATTTTAGGTTATTAGTTGATAGCTTAGAACAGCCAATATATAAGGATTCTGACCAGAAAGAGCAGCAAAAATATTTTTCCGGAAAAAAGAGACAACATACATTGAAAAGTCTGATGATTGGGATACCAGAAGCTAAAGATATTGTCGAGTTAGAAATAGGTGTTCCTGGACCAACAGCAGATATAAACTTGTTCCGTAAGTCTCAAGAGAAATTTGATAAGTCGCAACCTTTCGCAGGCGATAAGGGCTTTCAAGGAGGCGAAAACATTACAACTCCTCATAAGAGGAAACCAAAACGAGAATTAAGTCAACAGCAAAAAGATGAAAATAAGGCTCTATCTAGTAATCGGATATTCATTGAGCATTTGATTCGATTGCTTAAAATATTTCGGATTGCTTCACAAAGATTTCGCCTAAAAATTGACACTTACGAGCAGATTATTTTAACAGTTTGCGGATTAGTTAGATTAAGAATTGGTAGCTTGATTCTCCCAAGTTAATTATTAGCAATAATCAGATCAGGAGTTAATTTTTATGTCTCTAAACTATCACTAACTATCTCAAAGCCTTATGCCTCCGTTTTTACGAAGATATCAAAGTTTTGCCCCAAAGCTTTGAACAGTCTGGCTTTGGAGTTTTCGGACAAGTCTAATGCTTTGCAAACTAATCTGGCTTGTTTAGTACAGTATCGCCCTGCTTCGTGAGCGTAGTAGTCTAAGATAATAGCGATGGCAATATCGGGGATACCGTTGGTTTTCCATTCTCGGAGTTCCGCAGGATGGAAACCATGCTCTGCAAGGATTATAGCTAATCTTGAAGGCTTCAGTTCCGCACTATCTAAAGAGCTACGAATTGCTTTTTCATCAACTCCAGCCAGTCTTGCTGCTGCCCGAACACTGGCTTTACCCTGACCATTAGCGTTGACCTGAATCTCTTGTTTTATCTGTTCGATGATTTCAGCGATTTCAATTTGTGACATAACTTTAGTTGGGTGATTGAAAAGAATTAAACATTTACTCGCAATAAACTTTTTTCACCAACTAGTGAAAAGCGATTCGATATAGTTGGTGTCTTAATTAACGTTGGTGACATCAATTCAACAAGGTAAAACCAAGAATTATGCACCAATGCAATCCCCAGAATCAGCCGTTGTGTTGTTCCCTTGTCGTGAGAACAGAGGATAACTCTTTCGCCCAAAACAAAACTAGGTTTTTGCACTTTGATGACTTCTAACTCTCCAGTTCCAATGATTTGGTTTTGTGTAGCGTGGAGTATTTCATTACGGCAATCAATTGAATAAATCCAACATTCATGTTTCCACTGAATACCGCAGCAGTAACCAAATGTTCTTGTGGTTCTGAGGTATACTCTTTCCAGTAAATTGACCTCAACAGGTGGAATTATTCGACCCCAAGGCGGGGAGAGATACCAGCATTTTTGGAGAGTAACAATTTGTTCTGTCATCCTAAACTCCCCACCAAATACTCGATAGCATCCTTATCAATGGCAGCAATGCGGTTCTTAAGACGTTGGGGTGGGTTTTGAAGAAATCGTTTTAGGTCTTTGCTCTTGATTTGGTGATATCTCCCGGAACGTCGAGTTGTGCGTATCCAACCCTTTTTTACCCAACTCCAAACGGTAGCTGAGTTGAGTTGTAAAACTCTGGCAATTTCACAGCAGTTGTAGTTATCAAGAATTGGACGTGCGGAGTATCCTAAAAAGCGCAGTTTGTTTTGAATAGCTGATGTTGAGCGTGTGTATCCTCTTCTGTTTAGCCGATACGCTATTTGTTTGACAGTGTAAAGACAAGCCATTTCCTCAACGATTGCTATTTCTTCGTCAGTCCATTTTGTATGCATCTGATTACCTCCCATATTTACGCAGATTTAGTAGAATGTTCTTTGACGATTTGAGCGGTGATTGATTCAAAGTCCACTTGGAAGATGTTCATATCTGTGGACATTTTCCCAGTGTTATAGCGGTCTACTATGTGCTGCTTGATTGCGGATTTATTCAGTCCATCGGGGATATCAATATGGGCTTCACTCGTAATTTTTTCGATTACTGTAACGATGACTCTCATGGGTAATTCCTGTTTGGTAATTTGAATAAATGAGAAGCCAGAATAATTCTGACTTCCGACTTCTAAATTCCGGTTCAGCCTGCCCCAGTCTTTAGTGTTTGCAACTCTTGCATCCATGCGCTGATTGCCGTTAATTCATCTCCACCGTTAGCGACAGCATCAACAACAAGATTTTGATACGAAGACTCGGCATGATTGGGATATTCACACTTGTTTGCTGCCCAAGCCAAACACATGGTTTTGATTAGTTCATTAATCTGGCTAATATCAAGTAAACTTGGGTGGTCAACATCCTGGAATTGCAACCACTCTCTGACCAAATCAAGGGGATAATCAAGCAAGGTGCGAATATTTTTTACTCGTAAATCCTGGGGGTTTACTGGTTGAGGAACTACGCTAAGTTTTGGTGTAGATGAAATAGTTGAGGAAGCACTACCTAAAAGAGATTGAATGTCACGAATGATAGTTGCCCAATCCAAATCTCTACTCCATTCCCTGTAAATTTTGGTTTTGGTTGCGGCATCGTAAAGATTGCAGAAAACCGTGTTTTCGTCGCCAGCATTAGCTACGATAATAAGTGGCTGAGAAAAATCTTGGATTAAAGAAGCAGCCAGAAGGAAGCTTTTAGCAAAATTGGTTTCAATACCAGTTCTTATGATGTAAAGTTCATCGGCACTGACAACAATATCCAGCTTCAAGTTGTCCTTGCCTTTAAATTCTTTAGTCGTCAATCTCAGTTCACACAAATACCCAGTTAATGCTCTTTGGGGAACAGGGATTTTCCTATCTTGGTTGATATTGAACTTGTACCAAACGTAAGATTCACCGTCTACTTCCCCCTGATTGACGTATAAATAGATGGGTTCGGGAGGGTTGCATAAACCTAGTTTGATTTCAATAACCATATTTTGTTGACCTGTGCAATAATTAGTGGTTTGTAGCGTAAACTTTCAATGCTTTACGATTGCTTGAAGAAAAGCTGATATTCAAGCAATCGCTTTTTTACTAAACAGAAGGTTCTCGATTCCGCTCTAACTTCCATTCCAGATAAGTGAGTGCAGTGCTAGCATCAGCAATGTTTAAATCAGGTTGATATCCCAAGTCCAACAGTTGTCTGTAGTCTAGGTGCCAAGCAATCTCGGCTATCAGGGTTTGGGCTTGTTCAACTAACTGGTGGAGATGCAGATTAGACATTTCAATGCCGAGCCTTGAACATAGATCCTCCGCCTTAACACCAAAAGTCCCTGGCTCAATCTCCGTCTCTAACTCCTCAAGCAGAGATTGAAAATTTGGGTGTTCATCATTGATTTCAATCTCAATTAAATCTGCACTCTTTGTAACGATGGTTGCCCAATCAGGTAAAGTCTGTGCAATGGTCTTAGCGTAAAGTTTCATGATTGTGTCCTCTGGGATTAATAACCTAAAAATCCTCGGCAATCTCTAATAAAAAACCGCGTCCTGTGTTCTGTACTTGCACCAGTTCTCTATCCAGCAGAGTTTGAATGACTGAATCGGAGAATTGCAATTGCAGACGATGCAATGGAACACAACCGCCGCAAAGCCGAATCGAACGCAGCAAATGATTAGCTCTACGGTCAAAGCTGTTGTTTCCTGCCTTAGCCATTGGTTGCACCCCCGGTTATTGCGGCTAACTGTTGCTTGAGAACGTCTATTTGCAGAGTATGTTCATCAATCTCGGCGATTATTTGCGCTTGTAATTCTGCTGTCGATAGTGGCTGAATCTGTTCTGAGTGGTAGTGCAATAATTCATCAGAATTCTTGTCAGGTATCACAGAGTAACGCCAGCCGCTACCGTATCTTTGGGCTAGGAAACTATTTTCGGCGTAGTATTCAAAGCCGATAATTGTGCCTTGTTCTGTGCGCTGACCGAAGGTAAAGCGGGGATAGTCCCAGTTTTGGGGGATTGATATTGTGCGTTGCATAGATGTAATGGTGATTAGTGAGGAAGAGTTGGGCGCTAGCTGTTTGGTTGTAGAAATGCGATCGCGCCCTTGTGTGTAATTACGCCGCCACCAGTTCCAAGTACGGCTCATATTCCCGTAACCGTTCCCAGTCTAGGCAAGTCAGTTCGTCAACTGGGCGGTCTAACAACTGCTCACAGTCAGCCGCTTCTGCATCCAGCAACTGCTGTAGTTCCTCAGTAGTCAGTTGTTCCAGTGAGCGATATTGCAAGTATTCAGGAGTGGGTTCAGCAGTCGGTGAAGTGTCTACCATCGACAGCTTACGCACAGCATCAAACACCGAGTTAGAATACTGCTGCTGACCTGATGAACCCAAAATTACCCACCAATTACCGTCAGTGCAACCGACTTGTCCCAACTTCACGTCGTTGTTGTAGATTCCATCATCGAGGATTTCAAACCCGTAATTCTGGCACTCGTTGAAGATATGCGCCATGATTTGGTTTTCAGTAGTGCAGGGTGTTGCGTCTGTTTCTTGCACTGGCAGTGTGCCATCTTTGTGGTGAGTGCAAATGAAGCGATGACAGCGCATTACAGTATTGGCACGGAATACTTCTTTGTTGTTGACCACGACTACCCAGCGTTGGGTTAAGTGGTTATCGTCATGGCTGATGCTGGCTACCAGTTTGTCATCAGCGTAATATTCGTGATGGTCAAACGAGATTTCGACTATTGTGAAGGGTTCGGGAGCTACAGCTTGGGCTTGGTGTGCGATGAAGTGGTCGAGTTCGGCTTGGGCGAGGGCTTGGTTGTCGGGGGCAGCAGGGGCGATTTTCTGAATCTTGCTTGACTGATAGGTAACAATGGCAGAAATCCAAGCATCCTTACAGCGTTTGTCGCTTACCCCTCTTTTGTCACTTTCAGAAAACAATAATCGAAGCAACATTCTGAAACTTTTATGTAGTCTAGCTTTGAGCTTCTATTTTCTAACAGTAATTCAAGTTTGTAGCCAAAACCTGGAGATGGAAGCCCTGAAAGGCTTTCAGCGATTGGGTTCTACCAAAGTGACAAAAGAGGGTTACCTCAACTGTGCAAGCGATTTCGCTGTAGATTTCCTTGACACGGGCAATGGATTTCAGTTGCAGCTGTTGATGGCTGTAGATATGATATGTCATGATTAAGATTCCCTGTACGAATGTATGGGTTTTTCAAAAGGCGATCGCTTCCAAAGTTTCCGAGGCTAAGGGCGATTGCCTTTTGTGATAGTTATATTATGCTATCCTGCTAACTGATTGTCAATATGCTGATTAGCAGTTATTCTGTTAATTGATAGCCTGTATGTTGATTGGCTGTTATTCTGTAATCAGATAAGCGTTAATGGAGGTTAATCATTAAAAACGTGTTAGCAGTTTGGATGGAAGCATATATTGATATTTCGCAATGGTGGCCCAAAGCTGAAGATGGTAGCCTCTTGTCTGTCTATGCAGTTCATAGGCAGTTTGAGGGTAGCCCGAATGAAGTCACTAGACATACCTTGACTGTCGCCCGTGATGGCAGGCTAAAAAAAGCGGATATCGATAATTTGGTAAAACTAGCAAGGATTTGCTCTGTGCTATCTGGAGAGTTAGTAACTGTCAATGACATTGTGAAAATTGAAGAGGATTCGTGAAGATGATAATGCTCCACCGAGTCCAATCCCAGACCATTACTGCCATAACTCACCACATAGTTAATCTATTTGTCATTGATTTTGAGCAAGTACTATTGAATTAAAGGGGTGGAATGATGGCTAAACCATCTTCTAGGCGTAAAAAAGCCACCTCTGCCGCAGAGATAAATTCAAAGCCACTCAATAACTCTGCAAATGAAGCTATCTCTGTTGAGGAAAACCCAGCTACAGCAACAATCACCGTTACAGCTGTTGAAGTTCCAGAGTTGACAGAAGAAGAACAGCGCGATCGCCTACACTTAGAGCGGCGTGTGGAAAGAGCGTTTTTTGAGGCAGGGAAAGCTTTGATGGAACTGCGCGATCGCAGGCTATATCGCTCCACACACAAAACCTTTGAAGAATACTGCCGCGATCGCTTTGCTCATAGTCGGCAACAATCCAATTATTTGATTGCCGCAGCTAGTGTTTACGAAAATTTGACAACCATTGGTTGTCAAAATGTGGAAAATCAAAATTTGACAACCAATGGGACACAAATTATGCCCACGAGTGAGCGCCAAGTCCGATCCATGACAAAGCTAGAACCTCAACAACAGCAGTAAGTGTGGCTAACAGCAGTAGAACTTGCTGGTGGGAAAGTACCATCTGCTAGAGTTGTAGGCGATGTAGTACAACGGATTATGGAACGTACTAAAGCGCCAAATCCTTATCGTGTTGGGGAAGTCTGCCAAATTCTTGCCAAAAACAATCCTGATTTACGAGGAAAAGGTGGAAATTGGTGCATTGTCAACCATGTAGGCGAATTCAGTTGCACAGTCACAATGTGGGATGGGGAGTACACCGTTAGAATTGACCACTTGAAACCACTGAACTATCTGCCTGCGGAATGTCAGCAGATGCAGTTGATTAGCGATCGCATTCGTAGGCTACGGAACGATGGCAAGCTAGAAGCACCAGCAGAGGCAATTTTGAAGTGCTTAGGGGAGTTGAAGCGACCGTATTTGACTACGTTTGAAGAAAAGCTGTTGGGTTTGATTGAAATTGAATGTCGAGTCTTGAATTAACTGATTTAGCTACCATGACACTGAATTGGGTTATGCCTGGAAGTATGATGAGTAGCGTTAGATGAATTAGCAGTGAGGACTATTTCTCCTTTGGCGTTTAGCACTGCACCTGTAGCTTCAACAATGCGTTGAGGAGTGGAGGTCGTTGGTTTAGTTGTTGGTTTGTTAGTAACAGGTGGTATGGAACGGTTGTTATTGCTGAGTTTAAAAGGCACCCAATCTATTTGGGTTGCATCTGGAGTGAGGATGTCTTTGGGATTGGGTGGTAAACCGCCGCGTCCGGTGATCACAAATCGGTTTTGGGCGTAACCTGGACTATAGCAGCCTTGGGCTAGTTGGGTATCAACTGGTACTGTTGGCAATTCAACTAAGCCACTGTTGGGGTCGATACCAGGTGTATTCAGTTCTACAGTGCCTTGTGTACCAAATTCTGAACTAGCAGTGATGTCACTCAAGGGAGTTGGACTTTCACGGAACTCAATACCATATATACCAAAGGCTCGGATATCTACTCTCCCACCTGTGCCTGTAAAAGCATTAGCAGTGATGTCGCTGTTTTCGTTGGGGACAGCAACAATGAAGCCAGACGGGGCATCAATATTAATGTTGCCGCCATTACCACCAGATTGTGCTATGCCTGCGGTGGTAGAGATTTGGGCGCCACGACGCAGAAGCAGTAAATCAGTTTGTAATTTGATATTGCCACCGTTACCTGATGCAGATTGGGCGTTGAGTCTACCACTGTTGTCTAGGGTAATTCTAGGTGAGGTGACGATAATATCTCCAGCAGTACCCGTCGGACTTTGGGAGTTAACGAACAAGCCACTGGTAAAGTTTGAACCACTACCCGAAATGTTAACTTGAGCAGCAGCATTAACTTTGATTGTGCCTGCATTCCCTTGTCCAAACGTTGAGGCAGAAAGAAAAGCGCCATTTTGTAACGAGAAGGAACCAGAATCGATGGTGATGTTACCCCCATTGCCAACAGTCCCAGTATCCACCCGACTGAAAATCGCACTAACAAAACCGTTCTTTTCCCCAATAATATCAACAGCACCAGTAACATTAACATTGACATTGCCCGCATCCCCCCGTCCTGCTGGCTGGCTAGCAGATGCACCACGAGTACTGGTTAGCAGTTGAGCGCTATCAATTAGTGATAGTGTTGCAGCATTAATATCGATATTACCTGCCTTACCTACACCCCCAGATTCCACCGTGCTGAAGATGCCAACATCTGCAAGAGAAACAGCATCTCGTGCCCGCACTGTCACATTCCCCGCATTCCCTTGTCCACTGGTTGAGACAGCAAGTCGAGCGCCATCGCGTAATGAGAAGTCACCAGAATCGATAGTAATATTACCCCCATTGCCAACAGTCCCAGTATCCACTCGACTGCTAATCCCACTAACAAAACCATTTTTCTCCCCAGCAATATTAACAGCACCAGTAACATTAACATTGACATTCCCTGCATCCCCGCGTCCTGGTGGCTGGTTCCCAGATGCACCGCGAGTAAGGGTTAGCAGGTTAGCGCCATTAATTAGTGATAGTATTGCCGCATTGATGTCGATATTGCCACCTTTACCTACACCCCCAGATTCCACCGTGCTGAAGATATAAGCATTATCTGCAAGAGAAACAGCATCTCGTGCCCGCACTGTCACATTCCCTGCATTCCCTTGTCCACGGGTTGAGGCAGTAAGTGCAGCGCCATCGCGTAATGAGAAGTCACCAGAATCGATAGTAATATTACCCCCATTGCCAACAGTCCCAGTATCCACTCGACTGCTAATCCCACTAACAAAACCATTTTTCTCCCCAGCAATATTAACAGCACCAGTAACATTAACATTGACATTCCCCGCATCCCTGCGTCCTGGTGGCTGGTTCCCAGATGCACCGCGAGTAAGGGTTAGCAGGTTAGCGCCATTAATTAGTGATAGTGTTGCCGCATTGATGTCGATATTGCCACCTTTACCTACACCCCCAGATTCCACTGTGCTGAAGATATTAGCATCTGCAAGAGAAACAGCATCTTTTGCCCGCACTGTCACATTCCCTGCATTCCCCTGTCCAAATGTTGAGGCTTCAAGTTGAGCGCGATCGCGTAATGAGAAGTCACCAGAATCGATAGTAATATTACCCCCATTGCCAACAGTCCCAGTATCCACTCGACTGCTAATCCCACTAACAAAACCATTTTTCTCCCCAGCAATATTAACAGCACCAGTAACATTAACATTGACATTCCCCGCATCCCTGCGTCCTGGTGGCTGGTTCCCAGATGCACCGCGAGTAAGGGTTAGCAGGTTAGCGCCATTAATTAGTGATAGTGTTGCCGCATTGATGTCGATATTGCCACCTTTACCTACACCCCCAGATTCCACTGTGCTGAAGATATTAGCATCTGCAAGAGAAACAGCATCTTTTGCACTGACTGCCACATTCCCCGCATTCCCTTCTCCAAAAGTTGAGGCTTGAAGTAGAGCGCCATCTTGTAACGAGAAAGAACCAGAATCGATAATAATATTACCCCCATTGCCAACTGTACCAGTTCCCACGAAGCTGCCAATCCCACTCCTGAAACCATTTTTCTCCCCAGCAATATTAACAGCACCAGTAACATTAACATTGACATTCCCCGCATCCCCCTGCCCTGCTGGCTGGTTTCCAGATGCACCGCGAGTAAGGGTTTGCAATTGAGCGCCATCAAGAAGTGATAGTGTTGCAGCATTGATGTCAATATTGCCGCCCTTACCTACACTCCCTTCATCCACCGTGCTGAAGATGCCAACATCTGCAAGAAAAACAGCATCTCGTGTCCGCACTGTCACATTTCCCCCATTGCCTTGTCCAAGGGTTGAGGCTTGAAGTAGAGCGCCATCTTGTAACGAGAAGGAACCAGAATCGATAGCAATATTACCCCCATCGCCAAGTGACCCCAAACGCACAAGATTGCTAACACTACTCCCAGTGCCAGCAATTTTAATTTCCCCGGTAGCATTCAGCGTAATGTCTCCCCCAATTGTTTCAGGTGTCCCCAAACCTTGCCCAATACCAGCACTTAAAACACTTCCTCCTAAAATCTCTAGATTCCTAGCATTTACTGCAATATTACCGCCACCAGCCCCAGTTACAAATACACCTGTTTGATTGGTAAGAGATACCGAAGCTCGTGCAACATTATCAGGAAATTTCAAACTGAGATTATCGTCATCTACACCCAACGCTACAGTACCAGGTTCACCTAACCCTCCTAACTCAACTCGTCCACCATTAGCATTTAATCGTCCCCCATCCATGCTGACATTACCACCCACCAGCAATAAACTTTTACCATTTGGTACTCGTAAACCATAAGCGTTTAAGCCTGCTGGATCTCTTCCTGCAAATGCAATTGAGTTATTTTGAATACCTCCGTTTTGATTAATCTGATTAAACAGCAATGCTGAAGGATTAATAGTCAACAACGGTGAGGGGACATTTTTCTCAGTAGCGCTAAAAAGTCCTCGATTTCCAAATTGCAGTGCATTCGCTGTAGTTCCAACAAAAGAACCACCAATATTCAATTGGGCACCCTGTCCAAAAATAATCCCTGAAGGATTAATTAGAAACAGGTTAGCTGTGCCGTTAGCACGAATTATTCCATCAATAGTAGAAGCTGACCCACCTGTAACTCGACTAATAATATTTTGAATATCAACAGCATTATTAAAAGAAGCGGTGCCACCAGTAGGCACAGAAAACTCGCCAAAGCTGTGAAACAAATTACTTCCTGCTTGCGTTCCTCCTGTGATATTGAGGGTGCTACCATCTGGTGTAACAATGGAATTATTAGGCAGAGTGCTATCAGGGGTAATTTGTTGGGCAAGCGCATAATTGTCTGTACCAAAGCTGATACTGACGATAACTACTAAACTACTCCAAAGAGTAATACTCAAACTGGACATTGCAAGTCTCCACCAATAGCAGTAACTATAGTTAAGCATAAATGAGGTTATTAGCTGCATAGCACTTAACAGCAAGTCATAGCCTAACTATGTTGTTTATCCGGTTTGATAGTTTCACTCCTGCATCCCAAACCACCGCATGATCTCGGCTAATTCCACAGATTCTCCATTGGGGTGTACACAACCCCATCCGACATAACCCTGTTTTGTCAAATTGGGAGAATACAAAAACTTTGCTGAAATGATTTTAAAGCCAGGACTTTGGTGTTCTCATTCAATCGATAACACATGGTTTAGACAATGGCTAAGTCAGTTAAATTGCCTTTGTAATCACTAATCTCAATCACGGCATCACTGAGGGCGAGTCTATTGTCCCATCACTGTTATTGTCTATGCTCTGGGATATCACTTGACCGTCGCCATCGTAAGTATAAGTTGTGGTCATAAATTTATGTTTCTAAATAGTTATAATCATTGCTTTATTTGACCTTACTCTTATATCAGGCAAGAATTAAAAAAATATGAAAACTTGAGAATTGTACTGAGTATTCCTTGATATTTGGTGTAGGAGTAGATAAGAGAAATTATTTAAGGCAAGTTGGCTAAAATATTGCAATTTTCATAGTTATTCAATTTTTTACTGATATATGATTAGAAGCTTGACTTAGAAAAGAATTTTAAAAATTTTTTACTACCAGTGATTCTTAGATGCGTACAGCCTTTGTTTAGATCCCAAGACTAGTAGCCAAACTCATTTAATCACCACATCCGCCACCGCCTCCGTCACCGCCGCCACCACATCCGTCACCAGTGCCACCGCCGCCTCCCTCCGTCACCACCACTGTAAGCACTATAACCACCGTCACCACTACCACGACTGCTCCTGTAACTACTGTCACTCCTTCCGCGGAATATAAAAAATAGTATGAGAAGAAGAATTCCTAGAAAAATCCCGAGACTCCACGAATTTGAACTTTGCGATTCTTGACCTTTAGCACGGTTAATTTCTGGTTGGACTTCTTGAGTTGCTTTTTATGCAATAAATTCTGTTTGTTTAGGTTTTTGTTCTACTATTTGTTTAGATTCAATAGCTGCACTAAACTTTGGAGAAAATGCAAAAAATACTAAAGAAACATCATCAACAATCAAATTATAAGATGCCATACGTATTTTGAGATATTGCTCAATTTCTTCTTTAGTTTATCAAACAAAATTCAGTTCTGACTTTTAACTCTTAGAAAGAAAACCTCCAGGTTCAAAAATTACAGGCTAAAACAGAAGATACTCAAACTGAGTGATATGATGTGCGAATCTGTGATTTATTAAGATATTCTGCAAGAAGGACTCGAACAAGATTTTGAGCAGATTATTTAACAAAAAGTTTAGGAAATTGCAATCGATACGCTCAATGAATAAGTTGTGATCGCATTAATTGTCAGTATCATAGCTTTGACATTGAGCAAGTTCAGCAATTATAAGCTTAGTTGACACTGTTTATAAGTGAGGATGGCAGCGAGTTGCAGATTATGCGTCCCCGTTTTCAGAAAGTAATTGGTCGCTTGGCAGTATCAATGCAAGGGAATCTTGATCTACACCTTCTGTATTAATAGACAAGCACCGTTAAGCAGCAATTGCTATAGCTGCACGCTATTCTGAGACAGTGTGATTGCTACTGCAAAAGTTCTTTTCTAAATTTGGTAGTTCCTGAATTAAAATCAGAAGTCGGCTCATAGCTTTTCGCCATTCCCGGCTGCCGTGGGTCATGACAAAGTGCTGCTATACTAAAAACGGCTAAAGATTGGACTTTTATTTAACGGCAAAAATAGGTAGTATAAGCAAATAATCAATAAGCTGCTATTAAAACATAAAGTCTGATGTTGAGAATAGATTTTACGCAAGAAGACATTGATAAGCTGCATTATGAAAGATATCATCATCCTCATCCATTAGTACAAAAAAAGATGGAAGTTCTGTATCTCAAAAGCCAAGGTATAAAACATAAAGACATTTATAGTTTGTGCAAGATATCGAAAACAACGTTAACAACATATATTAAACAATATCAATTAGGAGGGGTAGAAGAACTTAAAAAAATCGAATATAAAGGACGACCAAGTGAATTAAATAATAAGAGTGATATTTTGAAAGAATATTTTGAAAAATTTCCAGCTTCCAGTGTTGCAGAAGCAAGCGATGCTATTGAAAAAATAACTGGTATTAAGCGCAGTCCAACACAAGTGAGAGAATTTTTAAAAAGAATTGGTTTGCGTTGCTTAAAGGTGGGTTATGTGCCGGGAAAGTCAGTAGAATCAAAAAAGATTGAAGAGGTAAAACAATATAGGAGCGAAACGCTAGAACCGCTGCTGGAAGAGGCTATAGCCGGAGAAAAAGCAGTTTTCTTTGTTGATGCAGCGCACTTTGTACATCGAGCGTACAAAGTATTTTATGGTGTTTTACAAGGACATTTATATGTTCACCTTCTGGTCGAAAAAGATTTAATGTTTTAGGAGCAGTTAACGCAGTCAGTAAGGAAATAATTACAATAACAAATGAAACTTATATTAATTCAGAAACTATTTGTCAATTGCTGTTTAAGTTAGCTAATTTGGGTTTAAATATTCCAATTACTCTAGTATTAGATAATGCTAAGTATCAAAAGTGTAAGCTGGTACAAGACTATGCCAAGCAATTGGGCATACAGTTATGTTATTTACCTTCTTATTCACCACAGTTAAATTTAATTGAGCGATTTTGGAAGTTTATTAGAAATGAATGTTTATACTCTAAATACTATGCTAACTTTGCTGATTTTAAGTTAGCAATATCTAACTGTATTAACACCGCTAATACTGACAAACAGGAAAAGCTAGATAGCTTGTTGTCTCTGAATTTTCAGACTTTTCAAAAAGTCCAAGTTTTAACCGTTTAGAGTATATCAATTGGCGTAGGCTGGCGTAAGCGCTCATCCGGATCATCCATAAAAGCTTTTACCAAAGAATAATACAGTAGACGCAAGATAGCAGCAAACTTATAAGCATTGCTTTACTTGCCCTTACTTTTATATCAGGCAAGAATCAAAAAAATATGAAAACTTTAGAATTGCACTGAGTATTCCTTGAGTTCCAGTGTAGGAGTAGATAAGAGAAATTATTTAAGGCAAGTTGGTTAAAATATTGCAATTTTCATATTTATTCAATTTTTTACTGATATAGGATTAGAGGTTTGAACTTAAAAGAGATTTTGAAAACTTGTTACCAGTTAGGTTTGAGCAACAGTTTTCATAACTTTTTAATTTTATCCTGATTTAGAGGTAAGGGGTTGATTAAAGCGATAGTGCAAATTAGGTTGAGCCATGTGCAGGTATTCCTGCGCTGTTGAAGCTAGTTGTTGAAGCAAAACATCTATTTCGTCAAATCAGGTTTGATTCACTCTGCAATCTAAAAGTTTGCTTTCCCTCTATATTTATTTCTGGCAACAGAGGGCAAATTTTATGTGAAAGAGCTTTTATTGTTACAAAACTTTGTATTTAACTACTAGCTTAAAATTTTGTAACAAAATCCCAATTTTGCATAAAAGCCCACTTGAAAAAGCTGATAGATAAATAGAAGTACTTCACGAACTAGTTTGCTGATTTTTCTAACTAATAGAAATTAAATCCTAGGAAAAACAATTATTTGACCTTACTCTTATATCAGGCAAAAATCAAAAAAATATGAAAACTTTGGGGTAGGGGTGCTCTTGTGCAAAGGGGAATTTCTTGCGTTCGTATGCCTAAAACTTCTTCTTTCTCCCCTACTCCTTTGCTCAAGAGCACAAGAGCCGCCTCAACGATTTTCTCTGTTCTTAGTGTCATTCTCTATGCGCCTTTGCGGTAGCCTACGGCTTGACGCTCTGCGTCTAAGTTTTTCCATTATTTTGCGTAAGTTCTGTCATTGTTCAATATTCAACAGAGGTAAAGAAAGAATGAATACAAAACTTTCAAAGCTGTCTTTTACGATAGGTATCTCGGCTGCAATGATAGCTGGTGCTTCTGTAGCATCGCCTACCATTGTGTCGTTCAACGATGCTACTGCCACATCTACCAGTGGTTCGTTTGTTGCGGACAACGTTATTGACAAAAATAAGAATACCCATTGGGAGGCTGATGCTCGTGGTGCAACCTGGATAGCGAAATTCAGTAGCTGCCAGCGCGTAGATGATCTAGTGCTTAACTGGTACGGCACGAACAAGTATACCTACAGCGTACAGCTTTCCAAGGACAATGGTGCAACCTGGACTACTGTGGTCAGTAACACCTCTGGCAAAGGCAATAAAGACGCGCAAAACGTGACCGACCAAGCCGCCAACGCGATTAAGATTGTGGGTGATAGCGATTCTAGATTGCGTATCGACGAATTGAAGGTTAATTCGCTGGGTTCGACCAATGGCTGTACGAGCAGTGGTACTTCAAATTCCTCAGATGATGAGAGCAGTGACACTTCAAATCCCTCAAATGATCAGGTCTTAGATGGTAACGCTCAATACCCGGCTGATGTACTTGATCTAAGCAAGTGGAAGATCACCCTGCCAATCAGCTTGAATTCCCCGCCCAACTCAAACAAGGCAACGGAAATTAAGCAGCCGCAACTCAAGACATACAGTAATTCCGAATATTTTCGTCTAAATGCTGCCAAGAATGGTGTGCTTTTGAAAGCGATCGCAGGTGGCGCACGTACCAGCAAAAATACTGCTTACGCCCGTTCTGAACTGCGTGAAATGCAGGGTGATGGTACGGAGTCGGCTGCCTGGAGCTGTACGAATACGGATCATGCCATGTACCTGGAACAGACCCTGTTGCACACCACCAGGAATAAGCCGGAAGCCACCATTGGGCAGATCCATGACTCAAAAAACGACCTCGTGATGGTGAAGTACTTTGGCCCTTCCTTTGCTAACGGCTCGACGGACATCGGCAAGCTTGAAGCCCGCTTCAACAACGATGATGTTACCAAGCTTCTCGACAGCACCTATAAGATTGGCGATCCGATGACTATCGATATTGCTGTTACATCCGGTGGCAATGTTACCGTCAACTATAAAAACCTGCGTTCCGGTGTAACGAGTAGTACTGGTAGAGTGAAGATGACGGGTATTATCGGTTCCTGTTACTTTAAAGCTGGCATGTATATTCAAGCTTGCTCAAAGACTGATATTTACGGCAAAACCAACACTGTGTGTGCGAACAAAAACTTATCTGCTAATAAATACGAAACTGACCCTTACGCTTACGCGGAATTAGAAGTACGCAAAATTACCCTACGCTAATTCGCAGAGGCTTTCAGCTTTTTTACCAGTATGTAAATTTCCCAAAAAAGAAGCAGAGGGCAGTCCCGTCACTTGGCCGTTGGACTACTTTGAGCGGACTAATTCACTCAACTCTTTACCAAAGCTTTCTCTCACTACACCGCCACCAACCAATCGCACACTACAGACCTACACCCGTCAGCAAAGTTAACCCAAACCTGCCACTGATTCAGATATGCATTCCAGTAAGGCTCACCATCAGCAACGCCGACAGCCTGACCAACTGTGGAGACTAGCTGTTGGTAGAACTGACCAGCACTGTCGAGTCCAAGGCGCATTTTCAGCTTCAGCCCCTTCCATCCTTGGACAGTCGGACTTTCCACTGGCGTGAGTGTTTGAGGAATATCCTGGGGGGTGATGTCAATGACTGGTGTAGTTGTACTTATATTATTAATGACTGACACCAACTCATTTTTAAATGCTTCATCCCGATTTAACCACTGCCCAAAAATAGAATTACGCTGATCATCAGGTGCAACAAACTGGTAAACGCACTCCCGATTTTCACGCTTACCCAACCGACCAACGTAGTCCAATTTCAAATCAATCTTCGCAAGTAGTTTCTGTGCGATCGCTACTGGGGTCAGTTTTTCCGAGATACTGACATTCAAGTAATTCTTGATAACGTGCCGATGCTTTACAGCTAGGGTTTTAAACTCCACCAGCTTCTCGTCACTGCCACGTAACTGAACGTCTGGTGTAAGAAACTGCAACAGATTCAGGTTTTCAAGTAACAAAACAGCAGGCAATAGCTGCCCCTTGTTAAAATCCGGTTTCCAAATCGAATTCTCTCCAGCTTCTAACTGCGATGCAGCTCTTTTTGCATCACGGTTCGTCAAAAACTCTCGCCCCAGCGTCAAATAGTAATGCATCCGCAACTGAGGATACCACCCATCATCATCTTTCTCGACCAAATCAGGGGTTACATCAATTTCATAGCGACGAAACAATTCCGCCTTGCGCTGCTGATGTCGTTCGGTTTTCGTTTTGGCACGTTTGTCTTGCAGTTTTTTCAGTTCAGTCTGTGAGAGTTCATCAGAATCCGCGATCGCCTGACACTCCGCAGCATACAATTCAACAGATGCCGCTTTAACCGACTCGATTACTGCCCCGCTCTCATCATCGTCGGCATCGTCGGCATCGATAACGGTGTACCCATCTTCGACCAAACCCGCAAGCACCGATTCTCGATAGCGCCGCATCTCTACGTTGATGACAGAACCACGCTTACCCCAAGTCTGCAAAGATTCGGGCTGAAAATTCTGGTCAACAAAGCTGTAATCGTCATTATCCGCCGCCGACAACAGCGCAATGTTCGCCTGTGTTGCGACGTGCTGACTTCTGAGCAATCCTCCTATCGTTGTGGAACCATTGCCCACAACTCCCATGCCCCACTCTCTCACCCAAATGTGACGGTCAACAGTCTCTCTAACCCTTGCCAACATCTGACGGTAACCGCTCAATAATCCGGGGTAAATCGCTCAGTGACAAGGCTTAAATGGCGTAAACTCGTTCCTGAACTGGTAGTTGCCCCGATTTATTGAGCGGATACATCTGACGCACAGAGTTAACCGGC
Source organism: Nostoc indistinguendum CM1-VF10 (assembly GCA_019359215.1). Taxonomy (GTDB): domain Bacteria; phylum Cyanobacteriota; class Cyanobacteriia; order Cyanobacteriales; family Nostocaceae; genus Nostoc; species Nostoc indistinguendum. Next base: position 34,957 of record JAHHHS010000073.1, read on the forward strand.
TGCACTCCCTGAAAAATTCCCCAAACAGCGCTGAAATGTCCTCGAATGTCGATGCTGACCCCAGTTTCTAAACTTGGGGAGGCGATAACTAAATCGTACTGGGTGAGAATTTCGTTCAAGTGGGCAATACAACCGAAAGCCGCATGAGAAGGATCAGCAACGGATTCGCTGTCAATTCGCAGAATTCGCAGGTGTGGGAATTTCCGGCGAAAGCGTTCCTCAAGTGCCTGGGTTCCCCATTTAGACTTGGCTTTCTGAGCAGAGCAACAGAGTAAATGATGCCCACCTTTGGCAATGGCTTTGTCCAACGCCGCAATCAAATTCTTTGGATTACTGCCAGAATAGTTGTAACAGTTTCCGGCTACGTGCCGATAGTTGTTGACGATTACGAACGGGTTAACCCGATATTCCCCAGCGAGTGATAAAACATATTTCACATCAGTATCTGAGACATCGGCACTAGAAAGGTAAATCTTTCCCTGACTACTGCCCAAAACATTCTGTACCTGAGTTCGATGTAAATAAAAAGTCTAAAAGTGAGTAATAGCATGACTTTTCTCAATAAGAATTGGTTGTTGAAAATAAAGGGTCACGCTAAAAAGTTTTCAAAAAATTAATTTTTTGAAAT
>JAHHHS010000074.1 GCA_019359215.1 Nostoc indistinguendum CM1-VF10
ACACAGCAGGTAATAACTGCCCCTTGTTAAAATCTGGTTTCCAAACTGAATTCTCTCCCGCTTCTAACTGCGCCTTAGCCCGTTTGGTATCACGATTCGTCAGAAATTCCCGCCCCAGCGTCAAATAATAGTGCATCCGCAACTGGGGATACCACCCGTCATCATCCTTCTCAACCAAATCAGGGGTCACGTCAATTTCATAGCGACGGGACAATTCAGCCTTGCGCTGTTGATGTCGTTCGGTTTTAGTTTTCGCTCTTTTGTCAAGGAGCTTCTTCAATTCGGTTGGGGAGAGTTCATCAGAATTAGCGATCGCTTCACACTCAGCAGCATACAATTCAACAGATGCCGCCTTAACCGACTCAATAACTGCCCCGCTCTCATCATCGTCAGTATCGTCAGCATCAATAACGGTGTAACACCAAATCATACTGGGTGAGAATTTCGTTCAGGTGAGCGATACAACCGAAAGCCGCATGAGATGGATCAGCAACGGATTCACTGTCAATTCGCAGTATCCGCAGGTGTGGGTATTTCCGGCGAAAACGTTCTTCCAATGCTTGCGTCCCCCATTTGGACTTGGCTTTCTGAGCAGAGCAGCATAGTAGATGATGCCCACCTTTAGAAATCGCCTTGTCGAGTGCCGCAATCAAATTCTTCGGGTTACTGCCAGAGTAGTTGTAACAATTGCCAGATACGTGCCGATAATTGTTGACGATTACGAACGGGTTAACTCGATATTCACCAGCGAGTGATAAAACATACTTCACATCAGTATCGGACACATCAGCGCTTGATAGGTAAATCTTTCCCTGACTGCTGCCCAAAACATTCTGTACTAACTGCTTGAGGTTTTTGAGAACAGATACCCGACGTTTTTGCACTTCCGTACCAGAGTTAAGCAAGTGCCAGAATACTTGGTCACATTCATCAATAATAATGACATCATTTGACCAGTCGTTAGGGTTGAATCGCGCCTGACTTTCTTGATGCAGCGAATCAACACATCTGTGATGGGGATACCACTACGATTGGAGACTTTCACCCAAATGCGATTCGGGACTAATAGGAAGAAAGCGCGTGTCTCTTCTCTGTATGGATGCTCGTACTTGATGAACTTGTGGATTTTCTGGCGATCTCTTCGGGGGTGGTCGGGTTTGAAGCAGCCCCACATCATTAGGACATAGTTGTTGAGCGGGTCGATACCACTGCACCACCAGCCGCCAAGTTCAATGTGCTGGTATTTCTTCAAATCGCGATCGCGCAATCTCCCATCATTGCGACGGGAGATTTTGGGACTGTAGAGCAGATATTCGTAGGGCAAAGTCCCGTGGAGCGATCGCACATTCAAATGAAAGATTTCTTCGTCAACGCAACTGTTGAGCCATTCTTGCAGGTGTTTGGTTTGAGAATCTGACTCGATTATACGCATATTTTCTCCTATATTTTTAAGCAATGCAAAGCAAGCGGTATAAGGACATACCACTTTGAAAGTTTTGAAGCAGATTTTTGGGGGAAAGGTCAAAGGGAGAAATCTCTTATTCCCACAGACCTTTCCCCATTGCGCTTATCTATTGCCTCCTGTGTGTGGTCGGAAAGTGAGATTGATACGTGTACTAACGACTTTGTTGGTCTTGGGAACTTGGTGCAGATGTGTGGACTGGCAGCCTGGGTGCATCACGAGCAAGCTGCCGTGTTCCAGCCAGAAATCCGTTGGCCTGCCATTTCTCGGTTTGATTTGGAATTTGCGACATGACCCCAAGCTGACTGATGCGATTGCAGGGTTAGATCCCATCGATGCTTCGTTGTCGGAATGCCAGCCAATTGAATCCTGTCCACTGCGGTATTGGTTGCCGATGACGATGCGGAACTTGTAGCCAGTTAATCCGGTTATGCGATCACGTAGGCTTGACAGAGCTTCTGTCCAACATAGTGGTTTTAAAAATACGCTATTCGAGTAAAGGTAATCACATCCGGCATCACCATAAATACACTCCAGGCGGGGAATAGGCATTGTTTTACCCGCGATCCTGATTTGATTCTGCTGCCACTCCAGTTTCAAACAGTGTTGGTAGAGTTCGTTTGCTTGTTCTAGAGTTAAGAAATCGGGGTAATAAGTAATGGGTAAAACTGGTACAGATTCAGAGAAAAGTGTGAGTTGTTGCATGGTAGTTCTCTCAAATTTTGAAACTGCTATTAGTTCTGTTCAGCTTTAAAAACCTCAACCAAAATACTTTCTGGATACAAACCGACTTTTCCAAAACGTGGGTCATGAATCCGTTCGATTTCTATTCCTTGTTTCCGGCACAATGTGCTTGCTTTTCGACCTTTAGTACTTGCTTCTTTTACTGATATTTCTAAACCTTGAAGATTAGCGAAACCAACAACACTGTATTTGTGACCGCATGGGGTGTTAACTCTGTCTTGTTCAACTTCAACAGCTTTGAGACGGTGCTGTAGTTGTTGATTGAGATTTTGTTGGGCAAGAATAGCTTGCTCTAATTCGCGCTGACGGCAGTCTTGTTCAAAAAGTTGTTGGGCAATAGCAACTAGATTCTGTGCATTTTGAAGAATGATTTCTATTGGTGATTGTGGCTGTTGAACAGTTGGTGGTTTCACCCAGCCTAAAACGTCTTGAATCCATGCTCTAACGCCAATGGTATTAAATGCTTTGCAAACTAATCTGGCTTGCTTGGTGCAGTATCTTCCGGCTTCGTGAGCGTAGTAGTCTAAGATAATAGCGATCGCAATATCAGGGATACCGTTGGTTTTCCATTCTCGGAGTTCCGCAGGATGAAAACCATGCTCTGCAAGGATTGTAGCTAATTTTTAAAATTGAAGCTATTTGTTTGATTGTATAGACTTCAGCTTTTGCCTCAATAATTGCTAGCTCTTCATCAGTCCATTTGATACTCATAATCTCACCTCCCCTATTGATGCAGATTTAGTAGAAGAATGTTCTTGTACAATCCGAGCGCTCATAAATTCAAAATCCACTTGAAAAATGTTCATTTCAGTCTGCATCTCCCCAGTGTTGTAGCGGTCTACTATGTGCTGCCTAATTGTGGATTTATTCAGTCTATCAGGGATATCGATGTGCGCTTCACTTGTGATTTTTTCAACAACTGTAACGATGACTCTCATGGGTAATTCCTGTTTGGTAATTTGAATAAATGAGAAGCCAGAATAATTCTGACTTCCGACTTCTAAATTCCGGTTCAGCCTGCCCCAGTCTTTACTGTTTGCAACTGCTGCATCCATGCGGTGATAGCAGCTAATTCATCAGCACCGTCAGTAACAGCATCAATAACAAGATTTTGATACGAAGACTCAGCATGATTGGGATGGTCACACTTGCCTGCCGCCCAAGCCAAACACATGGTTTTGATTAGTTCATTAATCTGGTTAATATCAAGTAAACTTGGGCGGTCAACATCCTGGAATTGCAACCACTCTTTCACCAAATCGAGGGGATAATCAAGCAAGGTGCGAATATTTTTAACTCGTAAATCTTGAGTCGGTACTGGTTGAGGAACAACACTAAGTTTTGGTGGAGTCAGTGGGGATTCGGGAATGGAGCTTGAAGTTTTACCCAATAAGGATTGGATATCACGAATGATTGTTGTCCAATCAGCATTTTTGTTCCATTCTCTTTCAATCCTGCTTTTAGTCACGGCATCGTAAAGATTGCAGAAAACTGTATTCTCGTCACCAGCAGTAGCAACAATAATCAGTGGCTTAGAAAAATCCTGAACTAATGACGCAGCTAAAAGAAAGCTTTTGGCGAAATTGGTTTCAATGCCAGTTCTCACTACATAAAGTTCATCAGCATTGACAACGATATCGAGCTTTAGATTGTCTTTGCCTTTGAACTCTTTAGTCGTCAATCGCAGTTCTGACAAGTAGCCAGTTAATGCTCTTTGGGGAACTGGGATGGTTTTCTCTTTGTCAATATCGTAGTGATACCACAGGTAAGATTCTCTACCTAACTCGGCGTTTTTGACATAGAGATAAATTGGTTCGGGAGGGTTGCATAAACCTAGTTTTATTTCAGCAATCATGTTTCACCTCGGTTAAGTTTCATTGATTAGTGTTCTGTGTATAATGAGAATTCTGTAGCGGAAGAGAAACTTCCGTGCGTTTAACTGAATAAGCGGCACTCATTCAGTTGAACGCTTTTCTACTAAACAGAAGGTTCTTAATTACGCTCTAGCTCCCATTGCAGATAGGTGAGTGCAGTGCTAGCATCGGCAATGTTTAAATCTGGCTGATATCCTGCTTTTAGCAGTTGTTTGTATTCGCGGTGTTCAGCAATCTGGATGATTAGAGTTTGGGCTTGTTTAACTAATTGGTGGAGGTTGGGGTTAGAAATTTCTATGCCCAGTCGTGAACATAAATCTTGCCTACGGCACGCTCCGCGAACTGCTTTCACTCCCATGATTCCTGGTTCAATCTCAGTTTCTAGCTCTTCAAGCAGATATTGAAAGTTCGGGTGTTCATCGTTAATTTCAATCTCAATCAAATCTGCGCTCTGTGTGATGATGGTTGCCCAATCTGGGAGAGTCGCTGAAATGGTTTTCGCGTAAAGTTTCATAATTGGTTCCTCTTCGATTAAGAGTTAAAAATCCTCGGCAATCTCTAACAAAAAGCCGCATCCCGTGTTCTGCACTTGCACCAGTTCTTTATCCAGCAGTGTTTGAATAACTGAATCCGAAAATTGAAATTGAAGACGGTGCAGAGGAACACAACCACCACAAAGCTGAAGTAAACGCAGTAAATGCTTGGCTCTACCCTCAAAGTTGTCTGTAGACTTAGCCATTGTTTACACCTTGAGTTAATACGGTTAACTGTCGGTTGAGAATGTTTATCTGCTGTTGGTAAAAGCCAATTTCAGCAGTGATTTGGTGGAATAATTCTTCTGGCGAGAGCGGTTGGATTTGATTCTCTTGGAAGTACGATATCTCGTCAGAATTCTTGTTAGGCATCAATACATAACGCCACCCTTCATCAAATTGTTCAGCCAACTCTGTACCAGAGGGATAGTAGTAAAGTCCTAGAATCGTGCCTTGTTCTGTACGCTGCTCCAAAGCAAAGCGAGGGTAGCCCCAGTGTTGAGGGATTGATAGTGTCGGTTGCATATTGATTGGTGAATGAAGGGATCATTGAGGGGAAGGAAGAAAGGGTAAAGAGGAAGGGAATGAAGAAATTTACCTTTAACCTTTTCCCAGGCGAAGCCTACTCTTTACGCTGCCACTAATTCCTGGCTTTCTGCAACTGGCGCATACTTCCGTAACAGTTCCCAATCAAGGGTTGTCAGCATCTCAAATGGTCGGTCTAGCAATTCTTCACAGTCAACCGCTTCTGCATGGGGTAGTGTGTCCACCATTGACAATGACCGCACTGCATCATAGACCGAGTTAGAATACTGCTGCTGACCTGAATAACCCCTCTTCACCCACCAGTTACCGTTAGTGCATCCGACTTGCCCCAGTTTCACGCCGTTGTTGTTGTAAATGCCATCATCGAGAATTTCAAACCCGTAATTCTGGCACTCATTGAAGATATGCGCCATGATTTGGTTTTCAGTAGTAGAAGAGGACAAGGAGCAGGGTGCGGGGTGCAGGGGGGCAATTTCTTCTCCCTTGCTCCCTGCTCCCTGCACAAGAGCTTCTTCCTGCACTGGCAGTGTGTCGTCTTTGTAGTGAGTGCAGATGAAGCGATCGCAACGCACCTAAAACAATTGTCAATTCGCAATTCGCAATTCGCAATTTCCTAGCCAAATTCCAATTGGATAATTGTAAATTAGTGGGTAGCCTAGCCCCTACTAGAAAGTAACTGCGAATTGCGAATTGGTAATTGCGAATTGGTTTGGCTACCCAGCGTTGCGTTAAATGGTTGTCGTCATGGCTGATGCTGGCTATCAGTTGATTACCAGCATAATATTCGTGATGGTCAAACGAGATTTCGACTATTCTGAGGGGTTCGGGAGCTACAACTTGGGCTTGGTTGGTGATGTATTTGTCGAGTTCGGCTTGGGCTGCGGCTTGGTTGTCAACTTTCTGAAGCTGGGTGGACTGGTGGGTGATGATTGCATTTACCCAGGTTTGGGTCGCTCTTCTGTCCCCGGTGGGTGTTACGCCAAGTTCGGTGGCGATTCTTTTGAGACGGGAGAGGTTATAGCGGGAGAGGGCTTGCTGTGTGTAGGTTGGATGGGTCATAATTAAGATTCCTTATTATTAGGGACAGAAAAAGCGCTCTAGATTCGCAGTCGGGGGCGCTTTTTCTATATTTATTATGCGTGAAAAAGTTCACACTGTCAACTAGTTCACATGAAGAAAATAATGGTAAGATAATGCTATGAATTAGTGCATGGGAGAAATTTACGTGTCTAGGATTGCAAAACTCAGAGAGGAAAAGAATTTGACTCAAAGGCAGATAGCGGAGGCGCTGGGGCTTGATGTCTCGACGGTTCGCAACTGGGAAAAAAGCCGCGATGGAGTCAAAATGTTCGTTCGGGTTGCAAAACTTTGTGAGTTACTAAATTGTGAGCCAAAAGACCTTTATGAAGCTGTAGAGCCTGAAGAAGATGCTGAATTATGAGTGCGTTCATCTTCTTGCTATGCCTTCACCGTCTCTTAATAAGCAATGCCTGCGGCAGGCTAAGTCTACACAGTTGCCAGTTACATCCAATATTTACGTTGCAATCAACTCAAAGCAAATAGCATCGCATTAAAGGAGGTGGAAGTATGAACCAACCACCTTCTAGAAGACGGAAAAAAGCCACCCCTGCCGCATCTGATGACAGCACATTACCAAATGACCTTGCACAAGAGGATATCTCCCCTCAAGAAAACCCAGCCTTAGCAACAATTGACGTTCCTGCTGTTGAAGTACCGGAACTAACCGAGCAGGAGCAGAGTGATAAGCCTGACGGCATGGCTACGCTTACCGCCTACACTTGGAGCGTAGGGTAGAACGAGCCTTCTTTGAAGCAGGGAAGGCATTGACTGAGTTACGCGATCGCAGGTTATATCGTTCCACGCACAAAACTTTTGAAGATTATTGCCGCGAACGCTTTGGTTTTAGCCGCAGACAGCCCTACCATTTAATAGAAGCTGCGGTTATTTTTGATAATTTGGTGGAAAAATGTGAACGGAACGTTCACATTTTGCCGACTAATGAGTGGCAAATCAGGCCACTGTCCAAGCTTGACCCGAACATTCAGCCCGAAGCATGGGAGCAAGCTGTAGAGTCTGCCAAGGGGAAAGTACCATCTCATCGCATCGTAAAAGATGCGGTGCAGCGAATAATGGAACGTACTCAAGTACCTAACACCTATCAATTAGGCGAGGTATGCCAAATTTTAGCCAAAGATAATCCAGAACTCAGGGGCAAGGGTGGCTGCTGGGGTATCGTAAGCCAAGTGAATGATTTTAGCTGCACTGTGAAAATGTGGGATAGCGAGTACACGGTTGCTTTGCAGCACCTCAAATCTTACAATTACTTGTCTGCGGAGTGTCAGCAGATGCAGGTGATTTGCGATGGCGTAACCGCCCACCGTAGGTGATCGCATCAGTCGGGTGTATTCGAGTGGGCTGGAGGAGCCGGTGCAGAAGTTTTTGGAGTCGTTGGGGAAGCTGAATCGGGCTTATTTGACGGGGTTGGAAGAAAAAGTGCTGAGTCTCTTAGAGTCAGAAATTACACATAAAGAAAGCTGGGGGTAAGACAGTAATTTATGCGAACGATTAAATCATCGTCAATGAAGTTTGCTGTTCAAGCCGAGTTTGTAAATCTACAATCAGGTTCTCTCCACTGCGTCGCGCTGACCACAAACCAGAATACTGCAAACCTATATTCCAATCTCCTTGCATATAATCTTCATTTTCTGAAACTATGCCTGTATATCTAACTGGTACAGGTGAGGTAATTAAATAACGTTTAGTAAAACTGACAGTGCGCCCAATTACCTCGCCATTGACTTGAGCTTCTCCTAAATAGTTGTCATCCAAAATGGAACCACTGAAAGTATTTCCACTCTGAACAAAAGTTGCTTCAAAGCGACTAGGGATGTCATCTTGCCAATAAGTTCCTAACCAATTACCGCTAAGGTCTGCCATATTGTTTCCTAGTAAAGATGTCTATGCGCTCACCCGAATTGAAGTAATTGACGCAGCAGGTAATTATAATCGCTATTGTTAAGCTGAAGCTGTCAATCACGCAATTGTATCGATATTATCGCTGTTCAGCATTGCAGTAAACCCTAGTAAAATACGACGGGTACAAGGGGGAAGGTAGCGGTAGTATGCATTGGCGAACCATTACTAAGAACGGCAGAGATTAGCAACAGGCATACATACTATCACGCTTGATTTTTGGAGTGAGGGCGATCGCTTGGTCAAGTCGCCGAAGAACATTCCTAAGCGGTTACTGAATCGTGTTCAGCAGATGGAGCAAGAGAAAGCGGCTGTTAATGAGATATTGCAATTATTGGGGATGATGAAATGATGATTTTGAGGCTGTCACGGGAACTGCTGTTGAAGTACTTGAACTGACCGGATAAGAGCAGAGCGTCGGGAGCAAAGCGGTGAAGAGGTCAGAGTCTTGGCAGTGAAGCAGTCCGCAGAAAGGGTTTTCCTCTGTTCCTTCCATTAACAGTACATCAACATGGTTTCGTTCCTAAGTTAAAGGTCTGCGGTTATCAGGTCTATCTGTTAATAGCTGATAAATAAAACCACGATGCACTTTTTGTTGATTTTCCGTATAGTAAATAGTTGGGCTGCTTTCTTGTTTTAATAAAATTCGTATTGGATGGTGAATAATTATGAGTTCAAATCAGCAGTTTCTGCAAAATTTATACGAAGCCTTCAACAAAGGCGAGCTTGAAACAATCATCTCGGTGATGCACCCAGACGTGAAATGGGCCAACGGGGTGGAAGGCGGTTTCGTTTATGGACGCGATGCGGTGCGCGAATACTGGACTAATCAATATAAGGTTATTCAAGTGCAGCTTGAAACCTTAAAATTTGAGACAGACGAAAACAATCGAAATGTCGTTACCGTTCATCAAATCGTCAGAGATTTGCAAGGAAATTTGCTTGCAGATGCAACAATTGAGCAAATCTTTACTATTGAGAATAGTTTGATTAGTCTTTATGAAATTGGCGAAACTGAAACAATCCAACAGATGATTCAAAAGACGAAAAACAAAAACGAGTAATTGGGAAGGCAGTTACAATTTGAGTCGTTGCTTTTACCGATTGCAATGAAGAGGGGTTAGTAACTTCTCCACGCACGGCACTTTTGAGAAATACTGTACAGACAGGTTTGATTACAGCCGTCGGGTGATTTGTGATGGCGTAAGCGATCGCATCAGTCGCGTGTATTCGAGTGGGCTGGAGGAATCGGTGCAGAGGTTTTTGGAGTGTTTGGGTAAGCTGAATCGAGCTTATTTAACTGTTGTAGAAGAAAAATTGTTAAATGTACTGGAGTCTGAATACGGGGGAGAGATAACACCCTAAACAATTTCGGCAAATTGGCATCTAATGTCTTTGGGTTGCAGTTTCAATGGAGATATCAACACAACGGGACAGTGAAGAAGTTGTACGAGGGATAGGGCAAAACTTTCCGCAACTGGTGTGCCGTGCTATGCCAGTTGTCAAATGAGTGCTGTAGAATCGCTCTACATAATTGATACAGCGCTCAACAGAGTTCAGTTAAGGCTCTACAACTGGCTAGAAATGAACAAAACCAAATAGGATTTCAGAAGATATCGTGTTAAGCGACATTTGCGGTTTGAAGTGTTTATGTTTGTAGTTCGCTAGAATTACTGTGTTCGTGCAAAAGTGAAATGCATAGCTTTATGGCAGACCCTAATTTACCGCAGGGTTTACTGGCTGCACTGCTCCAAAAACATATATGGGTTCCTGAACAAGGACTAGCTTATGCTTTGCAAAGCTCGAACCCACAAACTAAAGCAAGTTTACTTACAGAGATAATCGATTATTTACCACAAAACCAAAAAGAAGAAGCACTGCAAAAAGCACTCGCTGCCGTCAGAACTATTACGCCTGGGATCGCTCGTGCTGATGCTCTAAGAGTCTTAGTGGACAAGCTGCCAGAGTTGTTACCAGAAGCACTCGCCGCTATCAGGGCTATTCAAGATGAGTGGTGTCGCGCCAAAGCTTTGATTGCCCTAGCTCCCAAGCTGCCACCAGAGTTGTTACCGGAAGCACTCGCTATCGCCAGGGATCGCCATCGGAACTCTGATTACTGCCGTGTCCATGCCCTAAGGGTTCTAGCGGACAAACTGCCAGAGTTGTTACCAGAAGCACTTGCCGCCGCCAGGGCTATGACGGATATTGAGTTTGAGGGTGAGTGGTATCACGCCGATGCCCTAAGGGTTCTAGCAGACAAGCTGCCAGAGTTGTTACCAGAACTTTTAGAACTGCTGGATCAGTGTAGGCAAGGTATTACCTACATTGATGATGATGACTGGCAGGACTGGTTGACTGACAAAAGTCTGAGTTCAAAAACCTGAAACAGAGAAAGAAGGAAGCACAAACTTCCATAACGATTAATCTTGCCGTGTTGTGACACATAGCGCTCCAAGTTCAAACGCTCCAGCTGATGAAATCTTTTGAAGAATTTCATCAGTCGTCTTAATTTGGTTTTTTCCTATATTACGTTTCAGCAAAAAAATACCTGCATCATGTGCTTGCTGACCACCATCACTAAAGCTTGCATCCTCGATAATGATTGATTCAATACCGCGCTCAAAAGAGTCAATTGCTGTCTTCAAAATACAGCTATCAGTTTCAACTCCACACAGATATATTTTGCTGATTTGATTAATTAAAATAAAAATTGAAAAATTCTCCGTAAATGCAGAGTAATAAGGTTTATCAAAAATACGATTTATATATGGCTGAAGTTCATCAATAATGCTCGTTTCTGGTTCCTCTATCAACCTTGACCAATGAATTAGTTTGACATAATTGCTGTCAGGAGTATTGATAAACCTTGTGAATTCAACGAGTTTACCAGCCGCTAAAAAATGCTCAATTGATTTAATGACAGTAGGAATGATATGTCTGCATTTATCAGACATAAACCCGTTTTGCATATCTACTACAAGAAGGATTTCGCTCATTTGTGCCAGAATTTATTTAGATTAAGAGTTAAGACATTAAATAAAACAATATTATAAGTACCTATGCAAAATTAATTATATATTTTTCTCCAAAATCTCGAATGACTTTTTCAACATAGTTAACTAAATTTGACCAACTAGAGTATGCATCTATTTCTATCCATTCATATTTCATAAAACGCCAAAGAATTTCTATTAAATTTAATTGAGGAGAGTAGGATGGTAGCCAAAATATTTCTAATTTCTTCTTTTGCCACTCGCTAATTTTTTGCTGGATTTTTTTGCTTGTGTGAAAAGACGCTTTATCCATAACGACAATGGTTTTTATTTGGAGATTTTCAGCAAATTTATCAAGACAAGAGATAACTACATTGCTTGTAATCTTGCCTTCAAATATATAGGCATCTAATTCTCCATCACAATTCATTAATCCTAGTACATTTAGGCGACGACTACGACTACTGTCAATTTTAATATTCTCTCCTTTTTCTTGCCATCCATAAGGTATATAAGGTGTTAAACAGAACCCGGTTTCATCTAAATATCTTAAATCAATTTCCCCCAATTTATCTTGTTGTTTTAAAACAGTGAGTTCCTCCTGTTTTTCCTTATATTCCAGGGGGTCTGGCTGTCCTGCTAATCCCCTTTTAAATCTCCTCCATGTCATTTCAAAGTTTTTTAAAATCCGTTTTACTGTATCTTTACTAACTCTGACTCCCCAGAGTTCTTCAATTTGAGCTAATACTTTTTTTAAATTTTTTGGTGATTGTTTTACCCACTCTTTGATTTGTAGCTCTTGAATTTCATTAAAAATTGGTTTCCTCCCTCGCCCTGGGCGATTATATAGTCCTAACAATCTGTATTCTTCCCAATCATTCATCCAATTGTATATGGTTCCTCGGGTGACTTGAAAAATTTCCATCAATTCCGAAATTGTTTTTCCTTCATAGCTCAACAAAATACAGTGCGCTCTCTGTTTTACTTGATAATGAGAACTTTGTTTATATATTCTGTTAAGTAATTTGATTGTATCAATAGTTAAATTTTTAATAAATCGCATTTTTTGACCTTCTTGTTAACAAGAAAATATTTTAAATTGCTATTTACATAATATACAATTAATTTTGCTTAAGTACTTAGTAGTTCATTCGACTGAATCTTACCCTTCCTTAGACAGTAATCATTCCCCGTTTAATGTAGGATTGGCAATTGATTTACCCGAATTTAACTTGCAACAAGTAATAAACCTCGCCAAGCAGAATGAGTTAAGGCTGGGGGAGCAGGGGTTAACTAGGTTGATGGAGTTGCTAGGGGGGCATCCTTATTTAGTACAATCTGCGATCGCTCACCTCAAAAGCCAGCAAGTGGCCTTAGAAGAACTCTTGATACTTGCACCAACAGAGCAGGGAATTTTCAGCGATCACTTGCGACAACAATTGTGGCATTTACAACATAATCCTCAGCTTGAAATAGGGTATAAAAAAGTAGTAATGACGAATACACCTGTGAGGTTAGACACAGAAGTTGCCTTTAAGTTGCATAGCTTGGGATTAGTAAAACTTGTTAGTAATGATTGCGTTCCTGGTTATGATTTGTATCGTCAGTATTTCTCAACTCGTTTGGAGTAGGTAAATCATGGTTGACCAATACATATTCTCTGGAAGTCTACCTGAAAATGCCAGCACCTACGTCATACGAGAAGCTGATGCACAGTTATATGAAGGACTGAAAGCGGGGAAGTTTTGTTATGTACTGAATTCGCGCCAGAGTGGAAAGTCCAGCTTGCGTGTGCGAACCATGCAGCGATTGAGAGATGATGGCGTACAGTGTGCAGCCGTTGACCTTTCTGCTGGAGGTATTCAGAATGTCCCTCCCGAACAATGGTATGCAGATTTAATCGATACGCTCATTGACAGTTTTGGATTAGATTTAGATTTTGGTGATTGGTGGGAGGCAAATCAGTTAAATTCGCTAGTTACAAGATTTTGCAAGTTTTTGGAAGAAGTATTACTTGTTGAAGTTCAAGAAAATATTGTTATTTTTATTGATGAGATTGATAGCGTACTCAGTCTGAATTTTCCTACAGATGACTTTTTTGCACGTTGAAAAAAACTCTGTTTGTATCTACTCGCAACTAAAGACCTGTTCAAGTAGTGAAGTGGCTGCCATGATTGAAGGTTTACTCTGCCATTCTACTGAGATGAAAATCGAGAAGAATTTTGTCGATAGTCATGGACAAAGTGAGGTAGCTTTTGCTTTCTGTCATCTGCTAGGTTTTCAGTTAATGCCACGTCTCAAACGCATTAATGTGCAAAATTTATATTTACCAATTAATGGAACTGCTAGCGATTACCCTAAGAGGGTGTTTGAAAAGTTCTGAGGAGTCAAAATCTATGCCAAGCGCCTCACCATAATACGGATCATAGCAAGGTAAATAAATGTCTCCGATGTTGCTGGCAATAATTCATAGTCTCGAACCAACCGCCGACACCCGATGAGCCAGCCAAAAGTCCGCTCCACCACCCACCTTTTTTTGAGCAACACAAACCATGAAGGTTTGCTCCGGTCGCAGCACCACCTGGACAATCCAGCGGCAGAAGTCCATCACCCAAATCATGAACGCCTCCCCGTCAAAGCCGCCATCGGTCCAAATGGTATGCAGACGAGACAGCCCTTTACCCATCTGTTTCATCTGTTTGAGCACTTGTTTACCGCCCTCTCGTTCTGGCAGACTAGCTGCTGTCACCAACACCCGCAACACTAACCCCAAGGTATCAACGGTTATAAACCGCTTACGACCTTTGATTTTCTTGTTGGCGTCAAACCCCACCTCATGACTCACCATCGCCGCACTTTTGACACTTTGACTGTCTACGATCGCCTCCGATGGACTGCGATGGCGCTCCTGCTCAATCCTCGTCCACTCTCGCAACCGATCGTGAATCTGCAACCACGTGCCGTCTTTGCGCCAGTTACGGAAGTAAGTGTACACCGTCTGCCACACGGGAAAGTCACTTGGCAATGCTCGCCATTGAACACCTTCCACCAGCACATAGAAAATGGCGTTAAGTACGTCCCACATCTCCACACAGCGGGGATCTGGAATCATGTCACTCAGCAATTCATGAACCTATCCCACTAATAATATTTGTGCTACAAAGCTTAAGCTTATTGAGAACTGAAAACGAAAAATTAAGGTTTTCAAGCACATTTTACGAAACGAAGTAGGGTTTTTTGGAATAGTGGGATAGGTTCATATTGGGCTTGAGTCAGATTACTGGGGTAAGCTTTAGGCATGGTGCTCTCTCGGTGCTGTTTACTATCTATTCACAGCTTATACTGAGAGAGCTTTTTTACCCTCTAGCCAACTTTTCAAACACCCTCTAATTTAAAACCTGTTCTCACACGGGCAATTAACTGGGATTTAATTCGTCAGCAGTACGATCAAATGATTAAGTATATTACCGCACTTAGGTTAGGAATAGCAGAAACAGATGCTATTTTAAAGCGATTTACTAGGGGGAATTTATTACATCCTACTTATCAAGCTCTATGTGAGTTAGGAAAAGCTGTCAAGACCATTTTTCTTTATCAATATTTGCATTCGGTAGAACTGCGTCGAGAAATTAATGCTGGATTGAATGTCGTTGAAAATTGGAATAGTGCTAATAGTTTTATTTTTTATGGTAAGGGTGGAGAAGTTGCCACTAACCGCTTAGAAGATCAGGAGTTAGCTATTTTATCCTTACATCTGCTGCAAATTTCTTTGGTGTATATTAATACATTGATGATTCAGCAGGTATTGTCACAACCGCAATGGATGAAGTTAATGACTAAACTTGACTTGCGGGCGCTTTCACCTTTGATTTGGCTGCATATCAATCCTTACGGTACTTTCAATTTGGATATGAATGAACGTTTGCCCATTGAGACTGTTGCATAAACACGAATGTCCAACCATGCAACTCTTGTTATGTCTTCTCTATTCAGGATAACTATTACCTTTTTAGCTAGGCGAGCGCCAAAACAGTGTTTCATGTGATCGCTCCTAACCGTGCGTTGATTGATAATATCCCAACAAAGAGCCGAAGAAGAAAGAGAAACGTCTACGGTTACGCTTGGCTTTTAAACTAAACTGTTTAGTTTGCACTTGGTGACAGCTTCGCCAGCTCTTCCCCTATACACGTAATTTAAGACTAACGCCAAGTAAGATTCGTAATATTTTCATAATAGTTACCCAAGACCCAAGCGGAATTGAATTTTGTCTGCCCATTCAGGGAAGTCGATAAAAGGATTGCGATTGCCCTGCTTTTTATAGATAGCCATATTTCGATGTTTTTCGTGTTCATTGACAGGGTAATCTTGGTGCCATTTCAGTAGAGTCTCAAGGCGTTGGACTTCGTACTCATTACTACTATTGTCAATTTGCCCAGGATATCGCAGTAAGAAGTAAAGAGTTGCTCGCGCCACCTCTCCCTTCCCATTGCCCGGCTCAAATTTTTTCCCTTCAGACTTGCCACAGTTAGTGCGGATTGTTTCCTCAACTTCAAAATCAGGAAAGTCATAAAACGGAGTGTTGCCCCGGAAACTGTTACACACGGACTCGCAAGCAAATAAGTGGTGTAGGTCTCCCCGCATCGGTTCTCTTTTTTGAAACCAAGATTGAGGTACAACGTGTTCGCAGTTGTAAGGCAACTCTGCTTCCAGCACATCGATCTGCTCGCTCAGTTGAAAAGTCCTACCGAGGGATTCAGAGCGCACTAACTCCTGTAATCTAGCAGTTCGCTCCTGCTCAATTTGTAAATCTTCCCGGATGATCTGCTCAGGCTCGAATTCCAACTGGGAATAGATGCTGCGAATTTTGAGATCGGGCTGTATATCTACCCAAGGATAGAGATACACTCGTGGCTTGTAAGATAGTAGCTTGGTATGAGTAGTGCGGAGCAGATCCTTTAATTGCTTGAACAACTCCCGTGAGTTGAGTGATGAAAGTGTGTCAATTAGATTGCCATAATAATTCTCTTGCTCAGTGCGATCAGCAACTTCATCGTAGTAGGGAATTGTTCCACGACGGGCTTGTTCTAGAATTTGCAGCTCTTTAGCCAGTTCCGGGTCACTTTCAATATCCCACTGGGCATCATCTTGGCGGCTACTATCTGTGGGTTTGGATGACAGGTTATCTGGTTGAGGCACAGAAATAGGAACAGAGGGCGTAGCTACTTCTCCTAAACGCACGCTTAATAGAAGCGGAATTGTCCAAGTAACGCTGCCGTCACTAGCAAGATTAGGCAATTTGGGACTAATTTTAGGTGTTTCTTCCTTGATTGCTTCTGAAACAAGTGGGATCTGATTAAACATCTCATCTCGAAGAGGGCGCTGTGTTAGAGATAGGTTGTACTGTTTGACATGCTTGACGATGCGGCTGATGCGAATGCCTTCATTGGCTTCCCAAGCCACTTTATCCTCTCCCAATTCAAGAGTCCACACTTGACCGTCAGTTGCTAAGATTCTGCCCTGCTCATCTTTTTGAGGAACGCCGGAGTGGTGTAGCCCGACTACTTCCCACTGATCGTTGAAGACAGGAGACCCAGAAGACCCAGGCGCTGTATCTGTCTTATAGTGAAGGAAATCATCGAAGAGATCGACTAGCCGATTTTCCCGCAGTGCTAGTTGCTTCGGTTGCCCAGATGGGTGTTGAATAATGTTGACGTACTCTCCTAGAATCGCCTTGCCTTCCTCTTCTATCAAGCGATTCCAACCAAAAGTCCCTAGAAGAGGTTGTCCACTAGAACTATCTTTGACTGCCACTAAACTGAAATCAAGAAGCTTATCGGTAAGAAAGAAGCTGGCAGGATCGAGTTCATAGGTGAAAGACTGGAGCATTTGCCCTCCTACACCGCTTTGGTAATTGAACTCTATCAGACTAAAACCTGCTTGCCGGGCATCTGACAGGACATGGTTGTTAGTCAGTAGAAGGCGAGGAGAAACCATAAAGCCCGTGCCATAGCCAACAAGGCGGTTGCTATTATTACGGATGAGAATCCGACCAATGGAACGGGAGACGCTCAACCCATATTCTAAGTAACTCACACTCATTAGGTCGTTTTGACCGAGAATGCGTTCCTGGACGAGACGATTGAAATTTTCTGGGGATAGAATTTTAACCCCAGCAACTTCAGGTTGCCTTTCCTCAACCATCGTTCTAATAGCGAGAGGATGGTTGGCGATTCGTTCGAGTCTCTTTATGACTCGCTCTGGAGTATCTACATTGAGTAAATTTCCAGCTTCCATCTCACTCAGGTGTTCTTCACGCTCATGGTGACGCTGTTTGTAGCGTGCTGTCGTTTCTTGGATTAAGTGATAGGTAATAGCCATATATGCAAATAGGCAGGCTTTAAAGGAGTAAAAGTCGTTGTCTAAGGGGGTGTGTCTCTGTAGTTGGGTAGGCATTAATACCTCTGAGCAAGCAAGTTGATGCTCACAAGTCTATTCCGTTTTAAAGTACGCTTAAGTACAATGTAACTAGTGGTATTACGTAAATAAGCCACTTTATAAAAAATTTTATTAAGGAAAAGCAAGGGAGAATTGATGTGATCGCAGTCGTAGAGAATTTTCCAAAGGCTACCCAAAGCCCAGGATAAACGCACTAAAGTATAAAAATCTTTTAATACTTGGGTTTGGGCCTTTTATAATTTAGCCTGTTTTATTCATCAGATCCTTATCCAGTAAGGATCTGGTGAAAAACCGTGCGTTTGCCCTGATCCAAAGGCGATTTAATACCTGGCGTTGCATCTACATCAATTGTGATCTTTTGAAAAGTTGCGTCAAGATTCACTTGACAATTCAAATGTTAGAAAAGCTACTGCTATGGGAAGACTTGAAATAAGACCTTATGTCTAAAAATGTGATGGTGATTCTTTAGCCGAAACGCATTGGTGTTAAACCTTGTGCAAAGATTCGGTTTACCAGCAAGTTGTTAGAAAAACCTCTGTTACGGGAAAACTGAAAACAAGATTCTATGCTAAAAAATCTTTCTGTAATTCGTCAGCCCAATGCTATCAATTACAAAATCACACAGCAGGAGTGGCAGCGTGTTCATGAGTTGAGGGGATAGCAAATTACACTTGCCAATCTCAGAGGTTATGCTGCTAGTTGCCAACACTTGGTAGCAAACAAAACTCAACAGTTATCAGCAACATAGATTTTTTAACTCATTAAAACCTCTGGTTTTTACAAAGCTTTAGTTTGTCAACATCATATCGAGGAGTGAAATTAACAGTTATGTCTATTCCCAATGAGCCCGAAAGCAAAAACAGTGAAATCAAGCAAGAATCTTACACTGATATTAATGGTAATACTCACACTGACTTGACGCGAACCACTGAAACAGTCAAGAACAACGCAGCTAATCCCAACTCTTACACTAACGGTTACGTACAAGGTCGAAATACTGAGCGTAGCAATCAACAAGCTGATTTAGCCGAGCGTGACAATAACAGTACTAGTGGTGGTTTGCTGTTGGGTATTATCATTACTTCCCTGCTTGGTTTGGTTATAGGTGGCGTCTGGTACTTCAACCAGCAGAATAACGCAGCCGTTGACAATACTGTGCCAGTCGTGGTTCCTGTACCAAGTAGTAGTCCAACTCCTAGTGCTTCTCCACAAACAAAAACGACGATAATCGAAAGAACTAGGGAAGTAGCTGTACCTGTTCCTGTTCCACAAAAGCAGGTTACATTTCCATCTGCACCTCGCCAACCGGATATTAACATTACTATCCCACCCCAGCAGCCTGCGGCAGAAAAAGCGCCTTCTGTAACTCAGCCAACACCGAAAGTTACACAAAGTCCAAGTAGTAATACTCCGAATTCGCAGAATGAGGGTAGTACTTCTAGTAATACTGTGGTTCCAAGCGCGAAAAATGATACCTCTAAAACCACTCCACCTCAAGGAGTAGACCAGTCAAACAGTACATCTAATAGCGGTTCTTCTACCGCAGATGATAGTACTACGGGCGGTTCTGCTCAATAACGGCTTCTGAATCAGCCCACTTGATAATGCTGGTATTAACGTCAGAACCTCACCCGTATTTGCTTACGCAAACGCTCCCCTCTCCTTAGCAAGGAAAGGGGTTGGGGGTGAGGTCATTCTGGGCATCGAAAAACGCAAAAGCTCATTATTCGCCCTACACCTTCAAGTACAATCCGATTGAGCATCGAGCATCGTTTGTTTCCTCATATCTCTGGCGTTTATCAGGGGGTGATTTTTGAGAGTGTCCAGACTGTAAAAGACCTCATTGTAACGGCAACCACTCGCACAGGACTCAAAGTTTTTACGACGATTCTCGATAATACCTATCAAATGGGGCGAAAAGTGGCTCTTGATTTCAAATCAAACATGAAGATTGTTTTTGATGAGTTTTTGCCCCAATGGAATTACACCGCTAAACCAGAGTTACACGTTATTTAATCCATTATCGAATGGCACTAAGAAAAGCTCTAAGCTATACGGGATAAGCGCTAGAGATTTTAAAGTGATTGTTAAGTGAAGGTCTTGGTATGGGGCAGGCGATTGTGCTTGATGCAATTCTACGTAGCTTGCTGCCATAGGCATCGCTACAAACGTTGAGTGAGCGCTTTGCTCTTGGCGTAACCGCCGGGTTCTTGCGATCGCAACAAGTTAGAAAAGCGAAGCTCGTTCATGAAATACTTTCTTGAAGACGAGCAAGCCAATATAACTACTACTACTGTGACACTACGAGTAGAAATTCTCAAGGATAAATTTAATCAAAGTTTGGGATTGCCTTTTAAAGAGCTATTACCATCTTCTGTAGTTGAGCAAGCCATGAAGGAGCTAAAAATTAGATACTATCAGCGATTATTTGACCCAATAATAACACTTTGGGTATTTTTATCTCAAGTTTTAGATACTGATAAAAGTTGTCATAATGCAGTGAGTAAAGTCATTGCTTATTTGTCTGGGCTTGAAGTAGAAATCCCTTCTCTTCGAGACGCTCCGCGAACAACAGATACAAGTGCTTATTGCCAAGCGAGGTCAAGATTACCAGAAACATTATTACAAAAGCTTTTTCACCAGAGTGGTCAAAACTTAGAACAAAAAGTGACAACAGAATATTTATGGTGTGGAAGAAATGTGAAAGTAATAGATGGGTCTACGGTATCGATGCCAGACACTCTAGAGAACCAAAAAGCATACCCTCAACCCTCTACTCAAGCATCTGGATGTGGATTCCCAATTGCAAAAATCGGTGTGATATTTAGTTTAGCTACTGGAGCTGCTATTGCACTATGTATAGATGTTCTGAACACGCATGATATTAAATTAGCCAGAAATTTATATCAGTTTCTTAATCCATTGGATATCCTTTTAGGAGATAGAGCATTTTGCGCTTATGCCGATTTGATTTCTATTAAAAATATAAATTGTGATGCAGTTTTTAGGAAACACCAAGCCCGAAAAACCACGATGCGGAAAGGTAAAATAATTGGGTCAAGTGAAAAGTTAGTAACTTGGTATAAGCCTAAGAAATGCCCACATGGATTGAGTAAATATGAATTTAATGCTTTACCTTCAACCATAACGTTAATGCTTTACCTTCAACCATAACGGTGCGAGAGATTTATTATTACATTGTTGTTCCTGGCTTTCGTACTGAACAAGTTAGTTTAATTACTACTCTCCTAGATGCAACAAATTATTCTACTCTGGATATTGTTGGGCTTTACGGCAAACGTTGGGATGTTGAACTAGATTTGAGACATCTAAAAACTACTCTAGGAATGGATGTTTTGCGCTGTAAAACTCCTTCTATGGTACGTAAAGAAATTTATGTTTATTTGCTTGCTTACAATCTACTTCGTAGCTTAATGTGGTCGGCTGGAACTACTTATACCACTCCTCCATTACGCAAATCAAAAGCAAGGTACCCGCCACCATTTAATTAACTTTATTCCCGAACTGTTAGCCGCAACTTCAACAAAACGTCTTCAAATTTACCGCACTTTGTTAAAAGTTATTGCTCACAAGGCTGTTCCCGACCGCCCAGGTCGTAGTGAACCACGAGTTCGTAAACGTCGCCCCAAAATTTACCCCTTGATGACCAAACCCCGGCATGAATTACGAAAACAGTTGCAAACTGCTTAAATCACAAGCCTTTGGGCTTTTCTTAGTGCCATTCGGTCTAGCTCCTTCCACCATTGGTAAGCTGTACCGCAATCAGGTAAACCGATTTGATGCACACACGCTAGATACACTATGTAACTATTTCAAAGTTTCAGCTCTTACCGATTTATTGGAACACCACAATGATTAATCCCCAAGAACTAGACCTACAGTCACTACCCTGGTTACCACTGGAAGAGAAAGCGGCATTTCCCAAGAGGGCTGCTATATACTTTGCCATTGACTCACAAAAGAACATCCAATATATAGGGCGTTCAGTCAATGTGAGGGAGCGATGGGACAACCATCATAAATACCATGACCTGGCGGCGATGACTGGAATCCGTATTGCTTATCTGTTGGTAGATTTACCCGAACTACTGCCAGCGATTGAGGACGTGCTGATACTTCACTTCCAACCACCTCTGAACATAATCGGCGTTGCTGCGCGTCAACGCCATGCCCTGAACCAAGAACGCCGGATGAAATACATGCTGCTTAAGGACAATAGTAAATATACAGGCATTGATGACCCGGCTCTCGACCTCATACCTGGGCGCAAGGAACATGCGGAAATGATAAGGGAGATGAACGAAATACAGACGGACTTGAACCGACTCTCCGAAAATATGGAAAATCACACCTATACGGATTTAGTCGCGGAGTTCAACCGAGTGGCGGAACGTAAAAGGCTGGCTGATATCAAGCTGGAACGTATAGAGTCGTACAGGGATTCATTCAGACAATGGGGCAGGCAACGCCCCTAAGTACTATCCACAGGGGATATTCAGCAAAATTTGTTACTCGAGTGTTCCTCTGTGTGAGGTACAATGACCTTAAGGCGCTTAATCGCGACGCCTTTTACCAAATAAATATCGCCATTACAACAACCATCACCGAACCCGTTAAGGCTGTCAGAATTGAAGTAAGTTCAAGCAGATGATGAGGATTTAGTAATTCCCAATTCTTTCTGACTGTCTTTCAACTGTTTCCAAAGTGCCTTTATTTGCTTGTAAGACTCGGACGGGTCAAGCTGACCATTACTTTCCAAAACAGAAATGTAACCGACATTTTGAGCAAATTCTGTTTCATAATAGCCAAACCTATTCCCGAACCAACTTTTACATTCAGCGTGTTTGCGCTCACTACTTTCTATGCTGGTTGGAAATTAAAACGTAAGCACAAGTAAACTAATGAATTGAAAGCTTAAATCAACTGAGGGTCGCATCGGCTTCAATTGTCAAGAGCATGACAGAGAATGAAGTTGAGTTACTTACGGCAACGGACTGCACATCGCTAGCGCTATGTTGTACAAGGTAAACCTGAAAAGTTGAAATGCGAATTGCGAATTGGAAAAACCATGTCTTCAACTTCATAACAGCGAGTCATGAGTTTGTTTCGATTTAGCCGAAAGCTGGCTTTTTTCTTTTGAGTTGGCAGAGGTAAAAATAGATACTGTGGATGTTTTATACTATCCTCATCACCCAAATATCGGGAAAGTGTACTGTTGATTTGGTAAACTTTTGAGGAGCTTAAAAGCGTTGGGTCGTAAACTTTAATCAAATTTAATTCCATCTGATTAGTATTGAAGTAGAGTGTGTGATAATCTTTTGTGAAATCGATTTTTCTCTCCAGTCAGACTGATTAAATCTGACTAGAGAGTTTTTCACGGATAATCTGATTTAATTTTTCCTTTGATTCATCTGACAGAGCATTAAAATCAAACTCTTTGGAGTCCCAAACTTCATAAATACTTGTAGACTCATCAACGATATTTGCAATCAAACAAGATTCATCGTCGTAGTTCCAGCCATTTGCTAAGAGCCACGGTAGAACCCCGTCAGATAGCAATAGTTTTTCCAGGTCAAAGAATTCAGAAAATGATTGCAGATTTTCGACGTTGGGGTGAACAATTGTAATAGTCATCTGTGATTAATTATGAATAGTTGAACAGCACGTATTAGCTGTAGGCAAAGCTTGAGCCACTCATAACTACAGTTCCCTAAGCTCTTGTTACAACTTTTAGCAGTCACAGTTTCGACATAAGTCGATAATGTCTTTGTCAATCAGATGTGCAATGTTAGATTCATGAAATGAAGCTGATTTTAGTGACGCACAAGGCAGGATTTATTTGCCTTACCTCATCTTTAAGACTAAAATGCTATCTCATTCGCAGCTTTTGTTACAGCTAAAGCTTGTTCCCAGATTTCTCCCCAGGGCGGCCGCATCATGTCAATAAACAAAGTCTATTATCAATAGAGCTAAAATAAATGTCATTAACTCTTGCTTATTGCTAAAATCTTAGGTATCGCTTTGGGGCTTAAAAAATAATCAAGCGTGAAAGGAAAGATTTTTTTGTTGGTTCTTAACCTTCGTTGTGACTAAGATAATTTAGATGCGTTTGCCCTAAATTGATGAAAGAGTGTTGTTTGCTGTTTGACAAACAATCTCCATCGAATTAGCTTCAGGGGTTCCAGCTTGAGGAGAAATTTCTTGCTGGGTTTGCTGTTCTGTAATTAACTCTCCAGTTGCGTTGTAAATTGAAGATTTTTCAGAAAATAACCGACCTTCAGCACAAGCAGCACGAAAAGTAGTTTTTGCTAATCCATCACCCTGTTTTTGTAAGATTGTGTACTCGGTTCCTTGTACGGAGCCTGCGTCTAAAACGATAGAATTACCTTCAGCATCAGCTCCTACTTGTATATGAAACGCTAACTTTTTATTATTTGTCTGAGCAATAGCTGTGGTGCCTACTGATAAGGTAATTGCTACTATAATACTACCAAAACTTTTGAAAAACATACGGTTTAAACTCACTTAACTGCATCTTCTTTATATTGATATCTACTGAATTCTGGTACAGTGAAATCACTGAATATTTCCTGATCATAAATTTGTATCCCCTCAATACTTCAGGGGATGGATTATTCAATGACCCATGACAAATATTTTTCCGTAAAGAAGAGACAACATACATTGAAAAGTCTGATGATTGGGATACCAGAAGCTAAAGATATTGTCGAGTTAGAAATAGGTGTTCCTGGACCAACAGCAGATATAAACTTGTTCCGTAAGTCTCAAGAAAAATTTGATAAGTCGCAACCTTTCGCAGGCGATAAGGGCTTTCAAGGAGGCGAAAACCTTGCGGGGGGACAAAATGGTTTAGAATGCTTATATTGCAAAGAGTGTGGCAATTTGTGGTAAAAGAAAAAGAGCATTCATTCGCAACAAGCTCTATTTAATGATAATGTTACCAGAATTCTAAGTAGGTTGGCACGAAAAAACCAAACTATGTAAAGATAAATAAATACGGATAAGATATCTACCGAGGTGACCAAAAATATGGGCGCTCGTCTAAGGGTATTTCTAACATCGGAACAAAACAAAACCCTCTTAAATTTAAGGACTGCTGATGTACCACAGAAAGTTAAAGACCGAGCAGAGGTAATCAGGCTAAACGCACATGGCTGGTATGTAGAAAAAATAGCTGATCACTTTAATTGGACTTCTCAAACAGTAAGAGAAGTTTTGCATAAATGGCAGGAGTTAGGTATAGAATGGCTTTGGGAATTACCAGGGCGAGGGGGAAAACCGAAATGGACTGAAGTTGATATAGTATTTTTGGAAGAATGTCTGAAAAAAGAACCACGTACATACAACAGTTTTCAATTAGCGCAGAAATTAGAGAGCGATCGCCAAATTAAATTGAGTCCCGACAGGTTAAGACGGGTACTCAAAAAAAGGGGATCATTTGGAAACGTGCTTTAGATTTGCCACAAAGGAAAACAAGACCCCGTAGTACGAGCGAAGAAACAAGCAGACCTAGATATGTTGGAATTATCTGCTGCTGCGGGAGAAATAGACCTAAAGTATCTAGATGAATCAGGGTTTTGTGTTTGGAGCGAACCAGGTTACACCTATTACTTCAGAGGTGAGCAAAAACATTTAGAACAAACCAAGAGTCGTGGTCGGAGATTAAGTATTATCGCGTTTCTTCAACCTTTAATCAGCTTTGTTTACGGTCTAGTTATTGGTGGTGTTGGTCGTAAATCTTACATCAAAATGATGGAATTGGAAGCGACTGAAGCTCAAAAGACTGGGCGCACTAGGGTAGTTGTACAGGATAACGGACCGATACACCGATGTCTTGAAGTGCAAAAGCTATGGTCAAAGTGGGAAGACATGGGTTTGTACATCTTTTTCTTACCCGCATACTGCTCCCAAATGAACCCAATTGAATTGGAGTGGCAGCACCTTAAAAAAGACGAACTATGTGGGCAAATATTTGATGATCAGCTAGACCTGGCTTACGCCGTGATTGATGGCGTTAAAGCTAGGGGAGAAAAAGGCAACTACAATACAAAACGTATTAAATTTAACTCTAATGACTCTGGTTAAATTTCCGTTACATACTTATAAATTTTCCTGCCCACCTACTTATATTTCTGTTTACGCTTAAAAAAAGATGCATTTATAGAAATAGAACCGGAAATTTGGCTGCAATTAAGAGATTTAGGTTTAGCGCCTGGACTTTCTTTCTTTTATCAAGGTATTAAATATACAAAAATTACTATTGTTTTATTAGCTTTAATCTTGCTGCTAAATGGAAGCGTAAACGTTTGGGAGTTGCGCCGGAGGAAGGTTGGTTTATCCTTACCAATTTAGATGATTTAGATTCAGTTATTAGAGCTTATAAACAACGTTTTGATATTGTTCGCCCTTGGCGTTCCCGAAGGGTAGAGATGTTTATAGATTTTAAAAGCGGTGGTTATAATGCATGAAGATACTAATGTATCAGGTGAACGGTTAATTTCCCTAATATTATTAATCTCACTTGCTTATACGGCTGCAACTAATATCTGGTCAAAAAATTAAACGCATGGGTGTTCAAAAATATGTTGGACGAATTAAGGAATCCTTAAGGATTGTTCGACGACATAGTAGTTTTTATATTGGTCTTTATGGCGACAATTGGGTCAATTTCATGGAAAATTCGGCGTTGCTGAATCAGGGGATGATTATGATCCATTTGGAACGAACTTTTAATGCTTTCATCATTCAATTCATCCCGCATTTATGCAACGCCTTAAAAACTTATTCAATACCTTCGCCAAAAAAAAAGAGTATGAAGAGGTAGGGCTGCCGTAGTAGAGTTATTGTCTCTCACAACTGCACAAGAGCTGTCTCAACGATTTTTTCTTTTCTTAGTGCCATTCGTGCCATTCATATTATTCCCTTTGTCATCTGGTTTGAGAAATAGTAAAAGTGCGATATCCTTTTGTCACGCGAATATTGAACTTTTAATACACCGATCAAGTCTTGAGCGAGTACACCCTTGCTCAAGACTATTTTTTTTACCTGAACTTAAACGCGCTAACTGTAGCTTTCGACAAGCCCACCTCACTAGTTGCTAGCTCTTAGAGATTGCATTGTTCGTCTAGGAGTTTGACCCGAATTTCTTCCATCTTTTGCTGTAATTGACTGCGTCCATCACTGGCAAGATTTTTTGACTCAATCGCCGGATCGGTGACAATCGAATACATTTGCGCCATCATCTGCTGTAAACTGCTACCAGCTTCAGGTGAGGCATTTGCCAGTAACACCCGCACTTTCATCAGGTGTTTTTCCATCTTTTTTTTGAACTGCACCGGCTTACGTCCTGGCTCCCAATCAGCCAACTCTTCAAGCAACTGCGCGGCGAGTTGTTCACCACCAGCTTGAGCAGATTCCCTTAATCGTTGCTCCAGATTTTGGTCATACTGCTGAATGAACTTGGTAATCTGGTCAAGACATTCGGCTTGCTGCTGATTGAGTTGTTCGGATAAAGCGGGTATTATCACCGGACGACCAATGACGACTTGCAAATAGTCTTCAAGATCGGTCAGAGTCGGAAATGCTCTTAACAAGTTGGCTTTAATACCAAATTATTGTGAAGCTGCATAAAACTGTATAAAGCTAGAATGCTTACTAAGCAAACTTTTTAGCCTTTTTATTCTATGCAACTTCATACAAAATTGGTATAACTGACTCTTGCTTATCCTGTGCTAATTCCCAGGTGTTAAGTGAGAGGAACTGATCAATGCGCTCTTGATAATCATTAAGTCCCGCCTCGTAATCAGCTTTTAATTGATTACGCAATTCAGGGGCGATATTATCTCTGATATTGATCAACTGATTCCAAACGAGTGGAGCCAAATCAATCGGACAAACCCAGTCACCAGTATCAGCAGACATCCACTCTTGAACTGAAGCAATCTCTTGCCTCAATTGTGCAGCAGCTTCATCCAGCTTTTTGAAGACCTTGATACCCCGCAAACCGACTTCGGAATTTGTGACTTTCACGAGGTCTGATTCAATTTCAGAAACCTCAGTTTTTAGCACATCTGCCCATTTAGGTGCAGCAGACTTTGTACTTTTCTTCAGTTGAATACGAAAGCGAATGCGGGTTTTATTTAACTGTGAGAAATTGTGGCGCTCGACTACTGCATCAGTTAGGAAATTCGCAACGATAGTGTTGTCGATTGCTTGTACCATGATTATTTACCTCAATCATTATTTTTCACTTTAAATTCAGCGAAGCTTTCTCAGCCTGTAACCTAATAAGTTCCTGTTTCTCGAACCATAGAAGGCTGTCCTTTAATAGTTGCAATCTCTACTTTGTGGCTATTTCTCAATTTATGAAGGTCTGTGATAGCTCTATAGATTACTTTTGTAGAGCTATTTTGTAGCCGAATATGTCTTTTAATGACTGGTGGTTTATGTATTGACATGGCTTAAAATAGCTGAAGTTGCTGTGAATTATCTTGTACCACAGGCTTCTCATAGACCATGCCTTCGACCTCATAACAGCGAGTCATGAGTTTGTTTCGGTTTAGACGAAAGCTGGCTTTTTTTCTTTGATTTGGCAGAGGTACAAATAGATACTGTGGATGTTGTATAGTACCTTCATCACCCAAGTATCGACAATGTGTACCATTAATTTGGTAAACTTTTGATGAGCTTAATAGTGTCGCGTCATACACTTTAATCAAATTTGTTTCCATCTGATTAGTATTGAAGTAGAGTGTGCCATAATTTGTTGTGGAATCGATTTTTCTCTCCAGTCAGACTGATTAAATGTGACTGGAGAGTTTTTCACGGATAATTCGTTACCTTTGCGTTAATTATTGATTGAGAGTGACAGAAGATTACAGATAGAAATGCTCGAAAATCTGGTGAAGTTTTTCCTGATCTTCATTAGGCAGAGCCTTAAAATCAAACTCGTCTGATTCCCAAACTTGATCCACGCTTGTAGACTCATCAACAATATTTGCAATCAAACTCGATTTATCGTCATAGTTCCAGCCATTTGCTAAAAGCCACGGTAGAATCCCGTCAGATTGCAAAAATTTTTCCAGGTTAAACAATTCAGAAAATGATTGTAGATTTTCGGCGTTGGGGTGAACAATTGTAATAGTCATCTGTGATTAGTTATGAATAGGTGAACAGCACATATTAGCTGTAGACAAAGCTTGAGTCACCTATAACTACAATCTCTCAAGCCCTGTTTACAACAAGTTAGAACACCATTTCTGCCGCAGCTTTTGTTACAGCTAAAGCTTGTTTACTGACCTCTCGCCACTCTGTTTGCTCGTTGTAGGATGCCATGACTAATTCCGACTCTGCCCATACGCGACAGAACAAGACATTTTCATCTGTTCCTGGCTGTGGTTGTAATGTAATGGGAGAATATAATTGTTCTGGGGTCAAAGTTGCGATCGCCGCAAGTATGCACTTTGAAAAGTGAGTATCATAACCGGATTCTAAGATATACGTCCGGTCTGCTTGAATAGTTATCAGCAATTTGCAGGTTTCTTTTTTACGGCGTTCTGTATTTTCAAACCGCAGTTCTTTAAGATATCCAGTCAGCGCAGTTTGAGGGACATCACTCGGTTCACCATTTAGTGTGTACCACAGTCCTCCGTGCTGACGATTGCAGTAGATTTTGCAACTGCCAGCTTCAGAGTGCAATCCCAGTTTCGGTTTATTGATTGCTGCGACTAACTGCTTGAGTAGTTCCTCTTGGCGCATTAAAGCAGCAAATAAATCTGATGTTTGTTCAGGGGTCATGTATGTTTACCAAAAGCATTTCACTTTCGCATTGGCGAAGCCGTTGATTTCAGATGTATCAAGTGCAGAGCCAATAAAAGAGCGCTCTTGTTACTACAAAAGCGCCTCAAACTTGGTAATTTGTATTAAGTAAACTATTCTTCTGGGCTGTTTCTCTGACGCAATAACCTGAGAACTTCTTCTAAGCCTGCGTTTAAGTTTCTCAGATCAGATTTCATTTCTCTAATATCTGCTTTCACTTGCCGCATATCCGAAGCTAAACCAGTTGCCAGCGTCATTGTCTGGGCTATGGCAGTTTGAGATGTTCCAATGGTTCCTGCTTGAATTTTTAAGTTTGTAACATCTTGTGTCAGTTCATTGAGGCGTAGGTAAATATCGTCAAATCTAACATCGTCTGTCATCTTTTCTCCTTGCTGACATCCTCAACTACAATTTTAGCGGTATCGCTGTGTCATCTTGCTATCTTATAGGCGTAGCTGAAAACAGTAAGTGTTACCAAATTACCTTTTTGGCAACACTTACTAATTTTCTTACGCCGCTATCAACTCCCGACAAACTTGCGGCAGTTCAATCGGAGCAGTTGCCCTGGACAGTCCCTCTACAGCCTCTTTCACACTCCAATACCGGACTCCATCTCTACACTGCCAGTAGTAAGTTTTAGGGTCATTTTCCCATAACTCATCAGTGTTCCTAACCTTGAAGAGTATGCCCAAGAATTCACCATCTAGATATACATTGTGAGCCGTCTGAAAGTCAGTACGTCCTACATAGGTCAGTCGGTAGCCATCTACTGGCGTACACAAGTCTTCTGCACGAGTCCCGCGATAACCACAGTTACCGCATCCATGTCCTTCGCAGTCTGGACAGATGGCAGCAGGCATATTCCACTTCGGTATGGTGAAGTCCCATTCAGTAAGTAGGGTTAATAGTTGAGGCTTCTGCGAAGTGTAGCAACCAGCATGACCGATTACCTTATCAGGATAGTATTGGACGCTCAACGATAACCAATCACAATTACCTAACAAGCCAATTTCGTCAGCAGCTTGTTTCAATTCCTTATCTTCCTTGTGATTGCACTCTACTGGAGCAGAAAGACTCGCTTTTACCTCTGCTACTGCACGTTTGAATGGCTCTTTGTGGTATCGAGCATAGCCGTGGGTCATTTTCACCCACACAATATCATCACTGTTGATCCAGATAGTCACTACATCTTCAGGCTTGCAGTTCTTGGAGTAATCCGACTGATTCACGATGGTTGCAATGATTTGGCGGTCTTGTGTGGTTAACGGATCTTTTGTTGGCGCAGGGGCTAAATTTTGTGTCATCATTAGAAATTGCCTCTTGATTGGGGTAAAAAGGCGATCGCAGACTTTCCAGGGACGGTGATCGCCTTTTGTTTTGCCTGAACAACGTTGTGGTTTACCGCAACGCTCTCAAATTGTTTTGGCGTAGCCTCATATTTCTGAATTTCAGTTATTTTCTAGCAAGAATTCACAGCACAAGGCTCTAGAGAAGGTATTGAGCGGTTGCCCTCTGTTCAGTATGAGTGGATTTATTGAGTGATTTTGAGTATCTCCCCCAGCCGACTTTACCTGGCGTACCTTGTGCTATACGACGGGAGGTTCTCGTTTCTCAAATCTATGTTTTATGTTGAGCAAATCTGTGACTAGTTAGACTTGTGAACCCTTTTTGCGTTTGGGTGCAGGCGGTTCGCTTTCCTTTGCCCTATGTTTATTACAATATCGCTAATATGTCAGTATGTCAAAATACTGATATATTGACTTATTGATATATCGAAGGTAAGATTGTGAATATAGAAAAGTACAGCAATATGTTGGTACATCAATATGCTGCCGATCGGAATATGCTTGAGAAGTCTAGGCGTATTCCGATACAAAGAATGGTTAAATACATTGATTTGTCAAAGTTTTGGACTGAGGAGAGTGATTTGTCCATTGAGACTGCACATGAGAAAACGGGACTTAACAGAAGAACCTTATCATCTGCAAAAAAAGGTTTACTCGATAGGTGTCAAATCGACACACTATTTAAACTCAAAGATTTAGCATCGGATTTAGCTGGCAGAGAAGTCAGCTTCGATGAAATCTTCAGGGACGATCAAGCCTAACTCATCCATAAAACTTAAAAGCGATCACCCCCCGCCAAGAGTGCGATCGCTTGACTAAGCCACAGCCATAGCAGAGGAATAGCCATGTCTAACCTATCAGTTTTTTCGTTTGAAGAGAAAGAAGTTCGTTTTGTTGGCATAGCAGAAAAACCAGAATGGGTAGCTGCTGATGTGTGTGCTTGTTTGCAATTAAGGGATACAAGTAAAGCACTAGAGACTTTGGAGCCATCCGAAAAGGGTACGAGGAATGTTCGTACCCTTGGTGGTGAGCAAGAAATGCTGACTGTCAATGAACCAGGGCTTTATCGTCTTGTATTTAAGTCCCGTAAGCCAGTTGCCAAACGTTTCCAGTACTGGGTGTTTCATGAAGTTCTGCCCTCTATTCGTAAGACAGGTGGATACTCGGTTGCCCCAGGAACCATGACCCAGATTCAAATCCTTGCTGCACTCGCCCAACAGATGGCAGAACAAGAGCAAAGGCTATTGGAACAAGAACACCGTCAAAACGAAGTACTGGCAAGACTAAATGCGGTTGAAGTTGAGCAAGATCGGTTCAATAGCCCATGTGGTCACAAGTACAGCGTTATGGGTTTTGCTAAACTTCGAGGATTTGAGATATCACTCTCACAAGCCGGCAGCAAGGGAAAGAAAGCTAGCGCGTTATGCCGCAAGCAGGGGGTAGAAGTAGAACAGATACATGACCCAAGGTTCGGCTATGTAGGTTTATACCCTGAAAGCATTTTAGATCAAGTCTTCTCCAGCAATTCAAAAGATTTTGCGATCGCTCGGCACTAAACAAGGTGCGAAGTAGTTTTTAAAGAACCATATTCACAAATAGTTCAGGGTTCTAAATCGGCGGAGTGTTAAGTCTGCACCGTTAATATTTTCATGCTCAAAACCTAATAAAGGATGAGAACAAGACATAGAGGGGAAAATGAGTAATTCTGTTGTAAGCAATCGCAGTGATTTTGCAATAGTCGTTCCATCGTTTCTAGATGACTATGGGCTTAATCCCCAAGAATATCGTTTGTATGGACACATAGTTAGACGAGCTGGAAAAGACGGATGTTTTGAGTCAATTCGTAACATGGCAGCAATCTGTTTAATGAATGAAAAGACTGTCAGGAAAACCCTACAAACCCTGATTGCAGCTAGGTTTATCAAAATAGCCCAAGAACGAAAAGGGAAAACCACAATTTATGAAATCACACATCATTCACAATGGATGGCATCAAAATATCTAGAAAAAATCAGGCAACAAATTACTGATACCAAATCATACCAATTAAGGATCTCCCTTTAACGGATCTCTCCCTTAATCCCTCTCAAACTGACATCGACTCACAAGAAAGAAAAGAAAAAAGAGAATTTGGATTTCAAGTCATAGAAGAACCCAATTCAAGTTTCTCCACTTTGTTGCCAAAAAAATCCGAGACTACGCAACCAACAAGTCAGTCTCTCATCAAGGCAAATGTTCCGCCGCCACTGCCCGACCCATTTTGGAAAAATCAACGCAAAAAGCCCAACGATGTGATTTGGGATTGGCTACCAGATGGCCCGTGGCGTAATGAAGAGGGCAAGCTTGATGCAGAATTTCAAATCGCCCTCGCTACTCGGTGGATGAAGGAGTATGGCGGCGACTTGCACGCAAACAAAGCCAAGGTACTGAAACACTTCCGCAATGAACCGACTAACTTAGCGATTGAGTGGGAATGGTATCAATCGACTTTCATCCATCGCGTTGTCAACATCCAAACCCGCAGGGAGAACGGGCTAAACACCACCCAAGATGAGGAACAGATAGCGCTTCAAGCTAGAGCAGCAACACCATTACCTGAATCAGTACGTGTAACACAAACACCCACCTTAACCAAAATGGTAGAGCAAGTAGCAGACTATGCCTTGCCTACTCTGATTTCTCAAGAGCCGCCCAAAGATGAATTTGGTTGTATTAATCCTGGGGCTTATTTGAATACACCAAAACAGTCAGATAGGGAATTTTGGGCTAACTTTACACCTCATGCTGTGCCAAGTCGCAAAAAATCACTTGTTGCATCCGCTCTAGAAACGGCAAAGCCAGCTATCGAGGCTTTGAAAGTTGAGAAAGTAGAGCAGTTGAATGAAAAGGCTCCTGTGCGGGAAGCAGAGGAAGAAGTGGGAGGGTGGGGAGATATTGCCTCCCACACAACTCCC
This sequence comes from Nostoc indistinguendum CM1-VF10, assembly GCA_019359215.1. Lineage (GTDB taxonomy): Bacteria > Cyanobacteriota > Cyanobacteriia > Cyanobacteriales > Nostocaceae > Nostoc > Nostoc indistinguendum. The sequence goes on from JAHHHS010000074.1 coordinate 33,762, forward strand.
GCAAATAGCTCTCTGCCCCTTGCCTCTTCTAAAAAGTTGACTGCGATCGCCGTTATAGTTCAGCCTCCAGTAATAGAAGAAGAAGCTGTACTACAAGACATGAGGAAATATCTTAATTGTGGCAGTGACGTATTGAGGCAAACCGCAATTGATTGGGCCTGCGATCCTGCTAATCAATGCGAACTCGTGATTGTGTCAGGGCGAGTGGTTGATATCAAATGGGTTGACTTTTAAGCAGCAAACTCAATACCAGAGTGTCTTATGAAATACTACAGGCAAAACAAATACTTACAAACTTGGAATTGTCAAGATATTCCGGGTGAATATAGTTTCCACCAGCTTATATGTCAAGAGGTAGCTAATGAGGAGAAAAAGGAGTGACTATTTTTACCTCTTACTATGCAGGAGAAATCAGAGGTGAAGCCGTCTCCATCTCTCTATATCCTCCAAAAGGCTTTCAAGGCAAGCATTTACCTTTATTTGCTCCAACACCAGAGCTACTGAAATGGTGGAAGTCTTCAGCGTCAGATACTAATGCTGAACAAGAATACACCCGCCAATTCCACGAAATTTTGCTTTGTAGGCAGCAGCTGATTGATATTTGGGTTGCAAAACAGGAGAAAAACTCACATGACATGACATTGTGCTGCTACGAAAAAACTGGCGATTTTTGCCATCGGCATCAAGTTGGACGTGAAGTTATCCAACGATATCTGCCTAAACTCTGGGGCGGGGAAGTTGGGTTAGGAACTGTTACCCAAGAGAAAATATCCACAATTTGTGGACAAAAAATCATACTTCCAGCCACATACCCACCCCAAGTATTGAGTCTGATCGAGAAATGTCATGAGTTGGGGTATCGTGTAAAGTGCGATCGCTTAGAGTGCGGATATTACCAAGTTAGCCTCAATGGAGAAGACTTAGGTGTGTGGTCAGAGTTGGGTGTGCTTGGTGTATTGTCCGGGTTGCAGGAGAAGTTTTACCGTGAGCGCTTAATTCCGTCAGTGGCTATGGCTGCCAAGGCAAGAGGTAAGAATAATCAGCAAGATATCAAGATGCCTTCGTGGGTTTTGGTTAATGATACTCAGTCGGAAATTTCAGATCCAGTGGGGCAGTCAGTAACAGCAAAGCTAAACCCTGAGCGTGCAGAAACACGTATTGTTGAGCAGATGAGTCTCCTATGACTATTGTTCCGTCAAACACTGATGAGACAAGTAAGATATTGCCCTGAAAGCAGTTGTTCCGCCGCGTCTGTCCCCAGTGTTGAAAAATGGTCGCATGAGGCGATTGTTGCGAGGTCAAATATGCGACCTGTAAGAAGGGAAAAACTGAATCGAGCAGGAAATTCAGGGGAGAATCCGGGTTTTGACTTCTTGCAAGAGTGCTGGAGTGACGATCCGGCTTTGCAGATTGTGATCAAGAAGTTACTGGTTAAGTTTCCGCAGTGGGGAATTGCTTGTGTTGATGGGGTGTTGGTTGAGTGGGAGAGGTAGCGTGAGCGGTAGTTTGAGAATTTTATAAAGTAAAGTTTTGTAAAGT
>JAHHHS010000075.1 GCA_019359215.1 Nostoc indistinguendum CM1-VF10
CAAAGCTGGGTGCAAAGAACCAGCTTGATTGTCCCAAGGGGTACATCAGGAATACACTGACGAATACTGCAATCGGAGCTGAGAAGGCGAGAGCGTTGTAAGGACGGATACCTACTAAACGCGCAATCTCAAATTGGCGCAACATGAAGCCAATTAAACCGAAGGCTCCGTGTAGGGCAACGAATGGCCACAACCCACCCAATTGAAACCAACGGGTGAGGTTACCTTGAGCTTCTGGTCCCCACAACAGCAATAAGGAGTGTCCCATGCTGTCGGCGGGAGTGGATACTGCCACTGTTAGGAAGTTACAGCCTTCTAGATAGGAGGAGGCTAACCCGTGGGTGTACCAAGAGGTGACGAAGGTGGTGCCGGTCAGCCAACCGCCTAGTGCTAGGAAGGCGCAGGGGAATAATAGTATCCCTGACCAACCTACGAATACGAAGCGATCGCGCTTGAGCCAGTCGTCTAGAACGTCAAACCACCCTCTACTGGGGGCACGTCCAACTGCGATGGTCATCGGACTAAAATCCTCTTTTTTTACTAAAATTGCAACGTTTCTAAGACAGTGCGGAGAGCCAGTGTAACCGACTGCCGTGAGGAATTAACGTTTTTTTTTGACAATCTCAACAGCGTGAAAGCAAATGAGATTCTCAGAGTTTGCTGACCAGTAAAATCAGCATTTCTCTTTCTTTATGCCATTACACGTACCATCGCCTAGTAATCTAGCTTGTGGTAACTTAATGATTCTTAACTTATCACACTAGTAACGGTTTTTGCCTGATACACAAAAGCAAATCAGGTATGAAACACGAACCTTATAAATAATATGAATATCAGAAATTTTACAATTTGACACAACTTTTCTCAGAAATGTAAAAAAAATTAGTGCAGATGGATGTAGGCAGGTAACTCATTCCCAAGAGGTCAAAAAGAGGCAGGGAGAGGGGAGCAGAGGTTAAAGGGCAGGAGAGAAAGAATTTTTATCCGTCATTAAGTGAACAAATAATATAACGTGCCCTAAGAAATTATTATTATATGGGTAGCGGCAACAGCGAGGAGCGCAGTTGAGTTTTTGTCAGCAATATTTGGTAAAATGTGGATGGTTACTTCGCCGCCACACCCATTGATACACCTCTGGAAAATATGTGAAACTTTGGATAAGGGGAAAGGAAGTTGGCAAATCTTGAATAATACAAATAGCCTAAGTGGTTTGTCCCATAGTACAAGTAAGCCAGTATCATCCGGGACAGTAAAATTTGTAGGGTACAGGATAAAAAATTCATCGTCTGCGGTAAAGTATCCCGTGGACTTAAAACATAGCTCTTAGTGCCTCCTAAGCAATAGCCGGATTGGTACAGAGAGCCAACACTCTATGCAAGAGCATTCAGTGTGCTTTGTATGTCACAGCGAGTATCTTACGGGGCAATGGTAGTTCAATGACGGCATCAACAACGATTAACAAAGGCGATCGCCTCCTGCATCAAAATGTTCTCGGTTCTCGTCGGTTCAGTAACTACGGCTGGGCAACTATCGTTACCTTGGGAGCAAGCGGCTTTTTATTGGCTGGAATATCCAGTTATTTAAAAGTTAATTTACTCATAGTTTCCGATCCAACTCAACTGGTATTTGTCCCCCAGGGATTGGTGATGGGTTTATATGGTACTGCTGGCTTGTTATTAGCTACATACCTGTGGTTAGTGATTTTATGGGACGTGGGAGGCGGTTACAACGAATTTAATCAGGAAACTGGCACAATCAAAATATTCCGTTGGGGATTTCCTGGCAAAAACCGCCGAATTGAGATTGACGGTCGCATAGAAGATGTGCAGTCTGTACGAATAACCGTCAAAGAAGGGCTTAATCCCCTTCGCGCCCTGTATCTACGCATTAAGGGCCGGCGAGATATACCCTTAACACGGATTGGACAACCGTTATCTTTAACAGAGTTGGAAACAGAAGGCGCAAAATTAGCCCGCTTTTTGGGAGTGTCACTAGAAGGACTTTAATTAATTGGGCATGGAGCATGGGGCGTTGGAAGAGAAGAACTCAAGACTAATGACCAATGACCAATGACTAACGATAAGATACTCTGGTTAAATCAGTAATTGGCAATGCGTTTAAAAATTTCACAATTTTTGCTTTCTCTTGTGATTATCAGTGCTTTGATGTTGGGAGGATGTTCAACACAGCAAGTAGGTTCTAATACCTCTTCTCCAACCTCGACAGCTACCTCGGACACAAGCGAGTCAAGCACCCAAACGACTACTGAAGCAACATCTGTATCTCAAACTAGTAGTGATATTCCTGGAATCAGTGATTTACCACGTCTTGAAGGCAAAGCTACTGTGGTGCTAACGGTTAAAGGTTCGCCAATTACTATCGAAGTAGACGGTACTAATGCCCCCATTACAGCTGGTAACTTCGTAGATTTAGTGCAAAAGGGTGTTTATGATGGTTTAGCTTTCCATCGAGTTGTACGCGAACCCCAACCGTTTGTAGTTCAAGGGGGCGATCCCCAAAGCAAAGACCCGAAAGTTTCAGCAGATAGCCTGGGAACCGGTAGCTATATTGACCCAAAAATGGGAAATGCTCGCTATATACCTTTAGAAGTTAAGGCTAAAGGTTCAGATACTCCCACTTACAACAAACCGTTTGATGCTACTGCTCAACCCGTCATATTGCCTCATAAACAGGGTGCAGTAGCGATGGCGCGATCGCAATCACCAGACTCCGCTTCTGCCCAGTTTTACTTTGCTTTGGCGGATCTAGCTTTCTTGGATGGTAACTACGCCGTGTTTGGCAATGTCACTCAAGGTTTTGATGTAGTCAACAAAATTCAGCAAGGCGATCGCATTGAGTCTGCTAAAGTCACTCAAGGTGCTGAAAATCTGAAAACACCAGGGCAGTAGGAGGAAGAGGGCAGAGGGAGCAGGGGGAGAATAACTTCTAACTCCTAATTCCTAAATTGGTGAAGGTTCTTGTCACTGGTATTGGTTTAATTTCCGCCTTGGGTGGAAGCTTAGAGGATAGTTGGCCAAATTTAATCGCAGGTAAATCTGGAATTCGATTACATCGACCCTTTCCAGAACTTACACCACTTCCTCTAGGTTTAATTGGTCAACAACCATCTGAGTTGAAAATGTTAACTCAGATGGTTGTTGCTTCTGCTTTGGAAGATGCTGGGTTAGTTTCACATGCAGCTGATTGTGCTGTAGTAATTGGATCGAGTCGCTCTTATCAAGCGTCTTGGGAAATTATGGCGCGGCAAATATATGAAGATGCGGCAAATCTACCCATGCCCTCTTTTGGAAATTGGCTAGATACATTACCTCACATGAATGCGATCGCAGCGGCAAGACAAATCGGTGCATCTGGGATAGTTTTGGCACCGATGGCAGCTTGTGCAACCGGGATTTGGTCTATTGCCCAAGCAGCTTTGCTGATAAAAACTGGGCAATGTCAACAGGCGATCGCTGGCGCAGTGGAAGCGCCGATTACACCCCTAACTTTAGCTGGATTTCAGCAGATGGGTGCTTTGGCAAAAACTGGGGCTTATCCCTTTGATTTGCACCGGGAAGGCTTAGTGTTAGGCGAAGGCGCAGCTGTGTTTGTCTTGGAATCAGCAGAGTTGGCAAAACAGCGTAAAGCAAAAGTTTATGGTGAAATTCTCGGTTTTGGCTTAACCAACGACGCATATCATAGTAATTCACCAGAACCTAAAGGGAAAAGTGCGATCGCTGCCATTAAACAATGTCTAAAACGTAGTTGTCTCTCACCAGGAGATATTGATTACATTCATGCTCATGGCACAGCTACCCAGCTAAATGATCAGATGGAGAGCATGGTAATCCAGCGTTTGTTTCCCCAAGGCGTGGCAGTTAGTTCCACCAAGGGAAGCTCAGGCCACACATTAGGAGCATCTGGAGCTTTAGGTGTGGCTTTTTCTCTCATGGCCTTAAAGCATCAAATTTTACCACCTTGTGTAGGATTTCAGCAGCCAGAATTTGATTTAAACATCGTTACAGCAGCACGTCTAAGCAAAATTAGGCAGGTACTATGTTGCAGTTTTGGCTTTGGGGGACAGAATGCAGCGATCGCACTAGCAAGGTAAAAATTTGTAAGTTTAACTATCCGACATCACATATAAGTTTTAGTTAAGTATTTGTTTTTGATCTATAAACACTCTGCTTTCGCAGCAATAGCAGGATATAAAATATAAAACTGTAACAAAAACTACAAAACTCCTATTTTCCTCAAAAAAAGGATAAGCTAAATACAGATGATATCCGGTTCGTAAAGATACCGTGATTAGGAGAAAATTCTATGATTTCAAAATCGCTGTTGCTGCCAGAACCAGCTTCTCCAGCGCATATATGCCCATTTGATCAAGCCTGTAGCTACTTAGAAGCGGCAGCTAAAGAATTAAATTTAAATCAGGGTTTGCTGGAAATTCTTAGCCATCCGCGTAAGGTTGTCACGGTTTCCATCCCCGTGAAATTAGATAATGGAGAAATACAGGTTCTTGCTGGACACCGGGTGCAGCACTCCGATGTTTTAGGCCCCTACAAGGGTGGAACCCGTTACCATCCGGCTGTGACATTGCGCGAAGTATCGGCTCTCGCAATGCTGATGACGTGGAAATGTGCTTTGTTAGGTATACCTTACGGTGGTGGGAAGGGTGGCATTCCCATAGATCCGAAACGCTACAGTGTTGGCGAATTAGAGCGAATCACCCGCCGTTATATGAGCGAGTTGATTAAAGATATTGGGCCTGCTGTAGATATTCCTGCCCCAGATATGGGTACTTCGTCCCGTGAGATGGCTTGGATGATGGACACTTACTCTGTGAATGTTGGTCATGCTGTACCAGGAATTGTAACTGGGAAACCAGTTTCTATTGGTGGTTCGCTAGGACGGGAAATGGCAACCGGACGTGGCGTGATGATTATTGTTCGTGAGGCGCTGGCACAGCAAGGTAAATCCTTAGCAGGAGTGCGAGTAGCTATTCAGGGTTTCGGTAACGTTGGTAGTGCCGCAGCAGAATTACTACATCTTGCAGGCGCGAAAGTTATTGCTGTTTCAACTGGTGCTGGAGGAATATTTTCCGAAGTCGGTCTTGATATTCCCAAGTTGAAAGTCTATGCTGCTGAAAATCGCAAGAGTATTATGGGTTTCCCGCAATCTGTACCAATTAGCAATGCAGATTTATTAACTTTACCCTGCGATGTCTTGATTCCAGCCGCTTTGGAAAACCAAATCACTGAAGAGAATGCGAATCAAGTGCAAGCGCAAATTGTCGCCGAAGCGGCTAATGGGCCAGTTACTCTTGAGGCTAGCTTGTCCTTAGAAGCGCGGGGTGTAACAGTGCTACCCGACATCTTGGCGAATGCTGGCGGTGTGGTAGTCAGTTATTTGGAGTGGGTGCAGGGTCTTTCCTACGTATTTTGGGATGAGGAGCGGGTTAACCGCGAAATGGAGCATTTGATGGTACAAGCTTACCATCGGGTGATTCATCAGTCCGAGGTGCGCCAAATTCCTATGCGATTAGCAGCTTACACTTTAGGGGTGGGTAGAGTGGCTCAGGCGCTGACTGACAGAGGTCTTTATCCTTAAGATTTTATACTTAGTTGTTCACAGGACAGATAAATCATTGTTGACAGCAATTTCACTGGAACAGCCATTGAAATTGCTGCCTTTTCTCGTTGAGCGATCACTACAATATAACTACTACTAAATGTCTTCGATATTACAATAAGAAGCTTAATACATATAGCAAGCAAACTAAAAAAAAAGCTAGATTTCCCCATTGTTCTTTTGTTCGTATGCTCTGCATGGGAATGACTAATTAGGGGCTGCTGTTTCCAGTCAGACATTGAGTCAGCAGCACACATGAAGCATCCCCATGCAGAGCATTTAAACATCTTCTTCAACCAAATTTACGACTGCCCAGAAGGTGCAGCAGCATGAATCAAGTCTGGCTTCTCGTCACTAGGAGGACGTTGAATAGTTTGCTCCGATGTAGGACGTTGATGGCGATCGCGAGTTTCAATCTGCACAGGTTTCCCCGTCTCAATTGACTGGTAAAGTGCTTGAATGATAGCAACATCAATCAAGCCTTCCGTCCCAGATGGCTCTGGGTCTTTATCTTCGAGAATACAATCAGAGAAGTACGTAAATTCAGCTGCTAGTTGATCATGATCCTCAAAGGTACGCTCTTGAGTTTCACCATTAATTGTCAGGTAGTGCTTCAGTTCTCCCTGCCAAGGATAAGCAGGTTTTACTCGTAAATCGCCTTGAGTACCTACAATCTGATAGGTTGAAACACTTGCAGCTCCGAAGCTACAGGTAAATGTTGCTAATCGCTCATTCGGGAAACGCAAGATAACGCTAGCCATTTCTTCCACTTCGCTGAAGCGTTGTTCTCCCTTATTGGCAGCTACAGCAAATACTTCAATTGGTTCATCTTGAAATAGATAACGTGCAGCATTAATGCAGTAGATGCCAATATCATAAAGCGTGCCACCACCTGTTACATCTCGTAAGCGAATATTGCCCTCTTCTACTTGCTGAGTAAAAATCGAGTTGAAAATCCGTGGTTCACCAATTTGCTTTGAGCGGACAATTTCAACTGCTTGTAAATTGGCTTGTTCTAAATGTAAGCGGTAGGCAATCATCAGCTTCACATTATTGTCATTGGCAGCTTTAATCATTGCCTCACACTCTTGTTCAGTTATTGCCATTGGCTTTTCACATAATACATGAATTGCCTGATTAGCAGCCCGCACAGTGTAGTCACAATGCAAGTGATTCGGCAGCGCAATATAAACTGCATCAATCTCGCCACTTGCTAAACAGTCCTCATATTCTTCGTAAGAGTAAGTATGCTCAATCCCATACTTTTTGCTCAGTTCTTCGTTTTTAGTGGCGTCATCTGAAACTAGTGCCACTAGTTCTGAGTTTTCGGTGTTGGCAAAGGAAGGTAAAGCAGCTTCTTGGGCAAACCAACCTAAACCAACGACAGCGTAGCGAATTTTGCGGTTGCCATTTGTAGCAGTCATTTTTCTACTCTCCGATGAAGGAATACTTGTGTAATTTTCATGCACTAATTACGTGCAAATTATGTCTAACTGCTGATGAAACACTTAGCAAAAGTGCATTGTTACATTGCTAATGCAGCTTCTATATCGGGTACCAATTTAGCTTTCGCCTCCTGAAATTCCTGACCCCATTCAGTTAGCTCTTTCTCACTCATACATTCGCGCACAGCATTAAAAATCTCGCTTTCTTCTTCTTCTACATGATGCTCAACTGATTCTTTAAATTCGCTCATTTTTTCTTTAAACTCAGGATCAGTAGGTTTAAGCACCTTAATCTCTTCTAAAATCACTGAAACTTCTTCATGTTCTTCTTCAGCTTCTTCAATATATTGTTCAGTTTTTTCGTGTTCTCGCATAGCTGGATAGAAGACTAATTCTTCAGTTCTAGCGTGTAAGTTCAATACTATATAGATTTGATTGAATTGTTCAAGCAATTTTGCGCCCTTAGCTTTTTCTGCTTCTGCAAAAAGTTTCTCAACTTGGCGATGTTCTGCTTCAATTAATGAAAGAATGTCTGTTGCTTTAGTTTTAGCCATTTTCTTTTCCCTTAGGAATTATCAATTTATAGGGCTGAGAATTTGGAGGTTCAGAAATGAGATACCGCATATTCTCAATGACTTGGTAAATTAAAACCTCATTCTTTCAGTAAGCTTTAATTTAGACTTAAGGAATATTTTCGCTATTGCACTTTAACTAAAATCCATAACCTTGGCATGATGGATACTAAGTATGTATCATTAGTAGTTCAGTTCAAAGCTACGACCTAAACCTGGAATACCATCTGAAGATTCCCACACAGTAAAGCACTAAGCCAATTGCTGGGTAAAGTAGAGCTTAGAAGTTATTTATAGAATGCAGGTGATTTATGGTGGAGCGCGTGGGGTAACTCAACTTTCTTATTATGATGATGTTACCGAAGGTATTTTTCTTTTGGTGAAGAGTTAGAGGAAATTTTGAATATTCAAAACCTGAAGCATAATTGGTGTATAAAACACACAGTTTATAATAAATACAAATAATAAGAGTTTAATTGGAGAAAATTTTTCTACCAACAAATCACGCGCAAATATACAACGAATTTCCTTCTCGGAAACATTGCAATGTTGTGATTTAATTCCTGCAAGGCAAATTTTTTTTACCGCACGTTCATGAGCCACGAACATTTTTATGCGTTGTTCAAGTGAGAGTTTTTGCAACCGGGAAAACAAATAACTATCGGCATCAATGCTGTATTGGCAGCTTGCGGTCGATAATTTAGTTTTATACGTTCTGCGGTCATACTATTCAAATTAGTATGCGCTTAAACGCGATCGCCTACATAAGTACTGCATTGTATCCAAAAGAGAGCAGGAAATAAGTGCAAATGCTTTTTAGCTTTATCTAATCGTCTTCCGCAATCTGCTTTTTATCATAACTATACGTAACCATCCATTGCTTATCTACCAAACCCGATTAAAATAAATACGCAACTTGGGCTTCCATAGGAGTTATCCAGCCGTGCAGCCGGACTTAATAGGCTTGGAAATTAGTAAGGGGGAACTGAGACGTTTGACTGGGTTCGATCCAGAAGACGTTTTTCGCCCCTCTGTTTTGCGAGACAGCAAGAAGCGATTAGGATTCTTGATCAATGAAATGCTGGTGACGCTGGCGCTAACGCCAATAATTGTGGGCTTTATTTACGCTTTTATTATTCTGCCGATAATTGGTTCTTCAATTAGACTTGGAATTCTTTTACTAATTTTAGTGCCAATGCCGATATTAGTGGGGCGATGGCTCTGGCGGCAGTTGACCTGTCCTGAAGGGCTGACAATACTTTTAGATGAAGTTGATAAATATCATGACCTGATTGCTGCTATAGATATTAATGACCAATTGGCAGCATCAGGAAACGTAGAAAGCAGTTTCCATGACCGAGATCAAGTCACCGCCGCCCTGCAACTAATTAGAGAAGATTTAGTCCGCGCTCTGAAAACGGAACGAATTTTGCGGGATAATAAAAAATTGCTTGCTAATAACCAAGAGTTATTTGTGAATAATTTAGCCAGTCTGCAAGCTTTACAAGTTAGTAGTCAAGCAGGCGAATATGCTCAACTGCTAAATCAATCATTGCAAATTGCGATCGATGTGCAAGCAGAAATCAGAAAATTGCACAAAGGCTAAGTAGAGTTTTTATTTGCTGATAAATTTCCTAAAAAACAATCGCCCCGTTGACTTAAAATGAGCAACAAACCAAAAATAATTGTCCTGGATGATGACCCTACGGGTTCTCAAACAGTCCACAGCTGCTTGCTGCTAATGCACTGGGATGTGGACACTTTACGCATCGGGTTGCAGGATGATTCGCCGATTTTCTTTGTGCTGACTAATACTAGATCGCTAACGCCAGAGTCAGCTGCATCTGTCACCACACAAGTTTGCCAGAACCTGAAAATCGCTTTGAATGCTGAAGGAATTGGCGATTTTCTGATTGTCAGCCGTTCTGATTCTACTTTGCGGGGACATTATCCCATTGAAACTGATGCGATCGCACAAGAACTCGGCCCTTTTGATACTCATTTTCTCGTACCAGCATTTTTTGAGGGTGGACGCATCACCCGCGACAGCGTTCATTATTTAATTATTGGCGGTGTACCCACCCCAGTGCATGAAACCGAATTTGCCCGTGATTCAGTCTTCAGCTACCATCACAGTTACTTACCCAAGTACGTCGAAGAAAAGACTCAAGGGCGAATCAGTGCCGAAGCTGTAGAAAGGTTTCTCCTAGCTGATATTCGCACTGGTAGTTTGGAACGCTTGTTACAACTGAGTGGTAATAAGTGCGGTGTTGTAGATGGTGAAACTCAAGATGATCTCAACCGCTTTGCAGTAGACATATTAGCCGCAGCAAGTCAAGGGAAACGCTTTTTGTTTCGCAGTGCAGCAAGTATTTTAACAGCTTTAGCCGCTTTACCACCCCAACCCATTGCCGCCGAAAACATGGCCCAGTACGTGCGGCAAGGCAAACCAGGTGCGGTAATTGTTGGTTCCCATGTGAAAAAGACTACTCAGCAGTTAGAAGCATTGTTAAGAGTAGAAGGAACAGTGGGCATCGAAGTGAATGTAGCGCGATTACTTAATGATGCAAATCAATCTGCGGCACTACTAACTGAAATCAAAGAAAGTACACGGGCGGCACACAAGGCTGGCAAAACACCAGTGGTTTATACTAGCCGTCAGGAACTGAATTTTAAAGATGTCAACACACGATTGGAGTTTGGGGAAAAAGTTTCAGGTTTATTGATGGATATTGTACGCGGTTTACCATCTGATATAGGATTCTTAATCAGCAAGGGTGGCATTACCTCTAATGATGTCTTGAGTAATGGACTAGCTTTAACTTCAGCCCGTTTACTCGGTCAAATTTTAGCTGGTTGTTCAATGGTGTTAACGCCTTCCGATCATCCCCAGTTTCCTGATTTACCTGTAGTGCTGTTTCCTGGTAATGTCGGCGATGCTGATGCCTTGGCGACAGTTTATCAGAGGTTGACCCTGCCAATTTGAGATTTAAGATTTGAGATTAAATAATCTTTTGCTTCATGCCAGACTAACTTCTTGCTACGCGCTTTCAGCCCTCGTGGGTAATACAAATCCAAAATCTGTGTATCCTTTGTCTTTTGGCTAGTAATGCATGACTTCTGATTCTGCGGTTCCCGATCTAAAGTCAAATTCTGCACTTCCTAATGCAGAACCAAACTCTATCCTTTCTGAGGTAGAGGTAAATCCTACTGTTTCTGATGTAGAGTCAGATTCTATCCTCCCGGATGCGGAGTTAAAATCTGTCCTCCTTTATTTAAAATCAAATACTGTCCTTGAGGATGTAAAGTCAAATCTTGCTAACTCAAATGTAGAGTCAAATCCTGCTAACCCAAATGTAGAGTCAAATCCTGCTAACCCAAATGTAGAGTCAAATGCTGATACAGCATTAGATTTTATCCTTACTGATTCAAACCCTAATGAGTCAGCATTACCAGGACATCGCGTAAATGACAATACTCAAGTCCAGTTAAAAAGTAAGGAGGGACGACTTTTATTAATTTTGCCCCCGGAATCCCAAGTATCTGCCTCAGAACTCACTTGGTCTGAAATTTGGCAACAAATAAGACAACGTTTGAATGCAGGCGATCGCTTCCGTATATCTAATACTCCTGTGCATCTGATGGCACAAGACCGTCTAGTAGATGCCAGGCAACTTCAAGAACTCGCTGAGGCTTTGAATGAAGTACAACTTAGGCTCATATCAGTCTCGACTAGTCGTCGGCAAACTGCGATCGCTGCCGTCACATCTGGGTATTCTGTAGAACAATTGCAGCCCGTAACTTCCCTGAATTCCGAGCCAAAACCTACAGCCATACCCCAAGAAGACGCTCTCTATTTGGAAATGACAGTCCGCTCTGGAGTTGAAATTCGTCATCCTGGAACAGTAATTCTATTGGGAGATTTAAATCCAGGTGGTATTGTAATTGCAGATGGAGATATTATCATCTGGGGTCGCCTACGTGGAATCGCTCATGCTGGTGCTGGAGGCAATCGTGAGTGTCTGATTATGGCTTTGCAAATGGAACCAACCCAATTGCGGATCGCAGATGCTGTCGCTAGGGCACCAGAAAAATTGCCAATACAGTTTTTTCCAGAGGTGGCACATATTACGCCCCAAGGAATTCGCATTGCTAGGGCTACTGATTTTTCCAGAAACCAATTTACCTAAAGCAATCAAGAGCCATAAATATTTACTTAAAGGATGAAGTAGATAAGGATGAAATAATACAAATATTCATGCCTCGCCCTGATGAGGAAGATCAGATATTTCTTCATACTTGATACGATACTTCATACTTTATACTGCAATTTACTGTTTTATATTTTCTGAACCCTTATTGACCGTATTTCTATCATGACTCGCATTATTGTGATTACCTCCGGCAAAGGAGGAGTGGGTAAAACCACAGTTTCGGCAAATCTGGGCATGGCTTTAGCCAAAATGGGGCGTCAAGTTGCCTTGGTTGATGCGGATTTTGGTCTGAGAAATTTGGATTTGCTGCTAGGGCTAGAAAACCGCATCGTCTATACTGCGGTGGAAGTCTTAGCCAGAGAGTGCCGCTTAGAACAAGCCTTGGTGAAAGATAAGCGCCAACCCAATCTCGTACTTTTGCCGGCAGCCCAAAATCGCTCTAAAGATGCAGTCACACCTGAACAGATGAAGTTATTGGTGAATGCATTGGCACAAAAGTATCAGTACGTGATCATCGATAGCCCCGCCGGCATTGAAAATGGGTTTAAAAATGCGATCGGCCCGGCAAAAGAAGCGCTAGTTATCAGCACACCAGAAATTTCCTCAGTTCGTGACGCCGATCGGGTAGTGGGGTTACTTGAGGCACAAGGTATCAAGCGTGTTCATTTAATAATTAACCGCATCAGACCCTCAATGGTGCAGGCAAATGATATGATGTCAGTGCAAGATGTTCAGGAACTTCTCGCCATTCCCCTAATCGGGGTAATCCCTGACGACGAGCGTGTTATTGTATCTACCAATCGCGGCGAACCCTTAGTGTTAGCAGAAAATCCCTCTTTAGCTGCCACAGCCTTTGAGAACATTGCTCGTAGATTAGAAGGGGAAAGTGTCGAATTTCTGGAGATCGACTCGTCCCAAGACAGCATCTTCGCCCGTATACGAAGGTTGTTCAGGACAAAGATTGTTTAACTTACTTTTCCAGTCTCCGCGCCAGACCTATTCGTAATGATTGAACTTCTAGAACGACTTTTTTCTCGCGGTACTGATAGCAGTCGAACTCAAGTCAAACGTCGCCTGCAATTGGTGATTGCTCATGATCGCGCTGATTTAGATCCTCAAACATTGGAAAAAATGCGGAAAGAAATCTTAGATGTAGTCTGTCGCTATGTCGAAATTGAGACGGAGGGCTTGGAGTTCTCTTTAGAAAGCAACCAACGAACCACAGCTTTAATTGCTAATTTGCCCATCCGCCGAGTCAAAGGAGCTATACCTGAATGGGAAAGGGGTGATAAATAAGTCTCTATAGTTTTAATCTGAAGTATTTTTATTTAGGATGTAGTGAAAATATCGCCAATTACGACAAATCATCCCAACTTTTGAATTAATAAAAGTCTTTATAAAAAAGTGATTCTACGTCAAATGAGTTGAGATAACACAGTATTTGATTTGGGCATACTTACATACAGGTATTATCGATACTATGTTTAGCCTTGTATGTCACGGCTTAAAATCATCTTTTTTCGTATCACTTTGCTTGTATCTGCTTCGATTTTTATCGGGGTGGCTATTCTTTTGGGGGTGATGCTTGTTACAATCACTGGATTGTCAACTTGGTCAGTTTTAACCCAGCCACGTATTCAATGGGAATCCACCTTTGCAACTGTAGTTCGTCGAGAAACCTTTACCTTTACGGAGTCTGAGCCAGAGGGTAAAAAACTAAGCTGTCCGGTAATTCGATTTACGGTTCAAGGTCAGCAGTATGAAGAACAAAGTGGGCCTTGCGTTATAAAACGCCGTCCTTGTCAAGATTCAAGGCTTAGAAAGTGTCCCAGAGATCCTCAATTTGGCAAGGGACAAATAGTAAAGGTTTGGTATGATCGCACCAAACCTCAAAATACTATTATTGCAACTACTGCACCTGCTCAATCTAGCTTGGGAGATGCTATTAAAATATTTTGTTCTCTAGCAGTGCCGATTGGAGTTTTGCTTCTAGTTGCTAAATTGATGCTGGATGCTACGAAGCGGCTTGGAAAGACTCAGGAGTAACCTAGTACAACACGGCGAAAATAAACATACCATTTCAAATGGCGCAAAAGCTTAGAATACAATTCTTTTGACTTTTGACTTTTGATTTTTGACTTCCGCCTTGCGGTACTAGTCGGTCACTGTCCTAAGCCTTACTGACGACAAATGCAGCTCATGAAAGTAAGGGAGATTATAAAATTTTCTTTCCCTAAACTATCGATAAGCAACTTGTGGACCTGCCCAAATTTCTGTAACCTTTTTACCAAAAGTGATCGGCTGATCTTCGTCTGTTGTGGGCACAGTTTTGCCATCATTAGCAACTTGCATTAGTGGCCAGTTTTCCTCGCCCAATTCACCTGCACGGAACAACACATGATCCGGTTGTCTTTTACTCCAACCTAACAATACTGCAATTTTTTCATGCTCATCTTCCTCATTAGCTGGAGCTACGGTGTTAGCGTAATTTTTTTGCCGATCCCAAATTACTGCACTATCTGTAGAATCGCCTGCATTAAATATACCTTCAAATTTACGTGCCAAGAAGCGATCGCCTTTTTGCGACCAGCTAACTGGTACTAATACCCCAATTTTACCACTCGTATCAGTTTCTTCTGATGCCGCCGCCTTTAAAGCCTTTAGCTTTAATAAAGGATCGCTAACAGGAGTCGTTGAAGCCATCACCCACAACTTCTTGGTGTGCATATCTTGGACAAACAGAACGCTGGTAACACGGCTGTTGTACATTTCTGGTTTCACTTCCAGTTGCACCCGGCTATAAACAGCATATTTCCCATCTGGAGAAACCACCGGTACGCTACGGTAGTGACGCACTCCTGAACCGCCTTTGGAACCAATCGCCTCTTGAGTCGCTGTAATCCATTTCCAAGGAATAGGATGAGGACTACCTATAGGATCTATTTGTTCTGCTTGGGACTCATCACGTGGTTCAGAAACAGGTACTTCCGTCGTTGTGGTTGGTTGTGATTTTCTAAGAGTTGGTGTTACTTGAGTTGCTGTCAATGATTCAGTAAAAGATTTTTCTTTGAGGAAAGAATTTTCTTGTCCTTTCAAAGACTTGATATTAGCAGCTTTAAGTTTTCGGATTAAATTAAGCTGACTAACAGGAACATCTGTTAATGGTGCGAGTTCAATTGCTGCCAAAGAATCAGGAACAGTTAAATCGCTACTTGACACAAAACTATCTATTTGAGCTAAAGACTCAATTTTCTCTGCTGATAATACTTGCGGTTCCTGAACAGCAGTACTTTGTGTTGGCACAGAGTCAAATTTTTCTGTTAAGAAGTAAGTTTGCTCTGTGGTTAGTATTTCAGCTATCTCAGGTTCCCCAACTACAGCTGTTTCCTTTGATACATCAAAATCTCCAGTGGTCGAAGTTAGTTTAGCTACTTCGGATTTTACTGCGAACGAGTGAGCCGATGCGCCTAGCAAGGGTGCGATTAGCATCACAACGACAACGTAATTGATCAATGGTTGCGTGCGGAACCATCCTGACAGCAAAAGGAGTTTAAGCATTTGTAGAATCTCTAGAGGGGGCGGTTGCTATGTGAGAAGCAATACCTATGCAGCAATGGGGCAGGCGGTAATTATATGTATAACAAGAAACTAAGAACTTTGACGATATATTTTATTCAAATTTTGCAGAGTTTTACACAAATTAAGTATCATCTTTACACCCCTTCTTTCTTAGGTATTGGATGTTTTTGTACAAAAATATGCGAGTATAGTAAATATGCTGAAAACTCAGTAATTACTACAGAATATGTAATGTTGCTGTTGCTACACCTAAACACACCGAAAACAGGTATTAGTCAAGGGATATTCAGCGTATAGTTTAGCCAATAACGCTGGTAACCAAGAGTGAGATAAATCGGCTATTGGGGATCGTACTAGCGATCGCTAGTACACTACAAACAAGCCAGGTTACACACTAATATTAGAGGGCAAACCCTCATAATGGTAAACGTGAAGCGTTACGTGAAAGCTTTTAAAGCGGACGCATAACACATCATACCCAGAAAATACTGCTGTCAGCAACCCAAAGTTATAAATTGCAATCTCAACTACTGCAAAAATAGCTATAAGATGCAATAGTTTTTTAGAAATACAATTGCATTTAACGCTAGTTTGGGTGAAATTATCAGGAACACAACAAAATTTACTCGGTAGATGCTCTAGCGGTTCGTGACGATACACCACTAAAGTATTGGGACCACTAAAGGTAGATGCAGTTAATATTAGCTTTTATACTTGTCAACTTAACTATTAAGTTAAATATTGCAGTCTTTTGGTTCACCAATACGAAAACATTGTACCACCAAACAGCCAATATTATTTACTATTAATTAATCACTAACAGTTAACAACTAATTATTAATGAAAATTGTATTCTTTGGTACACCACAGTTTGCTGTGCCCACGTTAGAAAAGTTATTGAATCATTCAGAATTTGAGGTGTTGGCAGTTGTTACTCAACCAGATAAACGCCGGGAACGCGGAAACAAACTGATCCCCTCACCAGTAAAAGCGATCGCAACTGCTCACAACTTACCAGTATGGCAACCGGAACGGGTGAAAAAAGACACTGAAACTTTAACCCAACTCAAACAATCAGACGCAGATGTGTTTGTTGTTGTCGCCTATGGACAGATATTATCGTCAAAAATCTTAAATATGCCAAAGTTGGGCTGCATTAATGTGCATGGCTCGATTTTACCCAAATATCGGGGTGCAGCACCGATTCAGTGGTGCTTGTACAACGGTGAGAAAGAAACGGGGATCACAACCATGTTAATGGATGTGGGGATGGATACCGGGCCAATGCTACAAATAGCCACTACACCCATTGGATTACTGGATAATACTCAAGATTTAGCCTTCATACTAGCTGGGATCGGTGGGGATTTATTAGTAGAAACTCTATTGAAGTTGGAACGCCAGGAAATTCAACCAATTCCCCAAGATAATTTAGAAGCTACTTATGCACCTCTGATTCAAAAACAAGATTATGGTTTGGATTGGACAACAAGCGCTATCCAATTACACAATCAAATCAGAGGCTTTTACCCTAACTGCACCGCTACCTTTCGTAACAACCTGCTAAAAATCACCGCTTCTGCTCCCCTTAATTCTGTAAGCGATCGTGATTTACCACCAGAATTACAAGGATTAACTCATAAATTGCCCGATTTGTCAAATGTATCAGACAGGCCGGGAGTTGTAGTCAGCATTGCCAAAGGAATTGGAGCGATCGTCCAAACTGGGGAAGGTTTGTTGCTGGTACGAGAGGTTCAGCTAGCTGGTAAACGTCCCCAGTCGGGATGGGATTTTGTTAATGGTACTCGCTTAACTGTGGGAGAAGTTTTTGGTGCGGGTAGTTGAGGGAGAATAACCGTTAACTTCTAACTCCTGTACAGACGCGATTAATCGCGTCTCTCCTAACTCTTAACTTCTAACTTTTCATAAAAGCGGCAAGATTCGCAAGGGCCATCTGGGTTGACTGCACAGCGAATGAGTTCTGAATGAGCATTGTAGCAGCAGGTGGCATCGCCAACTACCCAACGTCCACCTACCAAACTTTTCTCAGATGGTCGTTTAGCCGACTGTACGTAAATAGCAATATTATGTAAGCGGTAGCGCCCAGCTTTAAGTTGGTATCGATGGCGGCGTTCTAAAACCGCATAAGTTTTACCTTCAAAATCGAGATAATTTCCGGGTTGGGGTGTCCAATCAAGTTGTACTTTACCGAGTGACTCACGCGGATGCGTCAGAATCACCTCGGTTTGTAAAGAGTCTGGCTCCATAAGCTTATGTGATTTGATTTACATTAGAAGGATGGTATAGCAATAGCTTCCTTTAGCTTACCGAATTTAGATTACAATTAATGATTAACTCTTTGCGCCCCTACGGATTACGGCAACCAAAATTCAGGTAGGATAGATTTGCCCAAGTCACGCAAAGTTTGGTTGAGCGATCGCGCCACTTGGATATGCGCTTCATCCTCTTCTACAGCTAAAATCTCAGATGGCTGACCTTCTCCCAAATAAGACACCACCAAATTTGCCGCTTCTAAACCAGTAACATAAGCCTTTTCCTGTGACCAGGAACCATGACGGCTCACAATCCAATCCCCACTCATAAACACATTCTCAAAACTTGTTTTAGCGGGCAACATATAACGGTAACTACCAGGTGCAAAGTGAGTCACCGCTTGAGGTAGCCGAATTACACTGCTATCAATGATCTTTGCTCCTCGAAACGCCGATACACAAGTTGCTAAATAACCTTGAACTATTGGTAAAATCTCCCCATCACTCAAATTGAGAAACTGATTTGCGTGATAAAAATCAGCTTCAATCACTGTTCCCGGCTCATCTCGATATTCATCATGTAGAGCATTCAAATCAAAAAATGTCCAACCTGTAGTTGCGTCAAATCCAAAGCAAGCATTGGAAGGACGAGGAATATCAATTTTGCGGTCAAACCATAATCGCGTTGCTAAAACATCAATTGATCCTAAATTGCTCAAATTACGGAATTCTTCACGGCTTTGTAAACTAGGGCTAGTTGAGACAATTTTCTTCATTCCCGTGATCCCAACGGCAAAAATCACGGCATCTGCTTCAATTACTTCATCACCGCAAACTACACCCTTGGCTCGATGGTTACTATCAACAATTAAGTCTGTAACCCGGCGCTTAGGTAACACTCGCGCACCAGCTTTTTCAATACGTTCCACCCAAGGACGAAATATCATTTCTCCAACAGTTCCCCGGCACCAAACTACATCAAAATCTGGTTGATGAGCCAGAATAAAAAAGTAAAGCATCCCTAAAGTTGCTGCGGCTGAACATTGTTCACCAGGGGCAAACAAGCCCACTAATAACATTGGTTCAAAAGCATCGCGGTAAAGCCGTGCAGAAACATTAAAGTCTTTGAACAATTCACGGGCAGTTACAAAATCATAGCGCCGCCAAGCTTCATCAGAATTGTCAAAATCAACAACAGCATAAAGTAAAGGTAAGGCGCTGAGACGGTCAATTAGTGGCAGCCGCTTAAACTGTGTGTAGAGAAAAGTTCCTAGTGGAGAAGGAAGTCGCGGTAAGTCTTGAAAAATTGGTGATTCAACTTCCAAGCCTGCTGGCGAATATTGCGAAGAACGAGTCCAAGTAGTAAAAGGATTAATTCCTAATTCATTGATTAGGGAAAAAATATTTTTGTAAGGATACCAAAAGCCATGAATGCCAGCTTCAACAGATTTTCCGGCGGCTGTTTGCCAACCTGCCACCAGTCCACCGGGATAGGGGCCTGCTTCTAAAAGTGTCACATTATAGCCTTGTTTTGCCAAATGGTAGGTTGCTCCTAAACCAGCCCAACCTGTACCTACAACTACCACCCGTTTTTGTTGCGACCCTTCTACCATCCCAGCCTCCGATTATTGCAGTCTATCAACTAATGTATACGAACTTGCCGCTCTCATCAGATGACGGTTGCTATTAGAGTGGTTTTTGTTTGGATGCAATACGATATCTGTGCGCCCTCCGAACTATATTCCATCGGATTGAAAACAGTTATAGACTTTATAGAAAGGCTAAAGTGGAGCAGGTCAGTAAAAATCACTTGCGGTTAATGCTGAGTTAAGAGTATAACAGGAAACAGA
Source organism: Nostoc indistinguendum CM1-VF10 (assembly GCA_019359215.1). GTDB lineage: Bacteria > Cyanobacteriota > Cyanobacteriia > Cyanobacteriales > Nostocaceae > Nostoc > Nostoc indistinguendum. The sequence goes on from JAHHHS010000075.1 coordinate 19,568, forward strand.
CTTAACTATTCATAAGGAATAATTCTAATGGCTCAATTAGCAAATGTAAAATTCAGTTTGAATGACTTTGAATTACGAGATGGCATTTATTTTCCTAGTGACTATGAGCAATTGAATAATACTCAACATAAAAAAACATGGGATGCGATTGGTAAAACATATTATGGTTCCCAAAAGATCGAAAAAATTGCAGATACATCGCCCATCAAACAAGATTACACTCTATTAACTGGCACACCTGGAGGTACTTGGAACAAATTTCCCTTGAATAAATCTGTTGGTTCTATTCTGGAGATTGGTTCTGGTTATGGTCGCGCACCTTTGCATCTCTCTAAAGCCAAAAATCTGAGATGCGAAAAATATTATGGAATTGATATTTCTGAACCTTTGTTGCGGCGGTTAATTAAGGTTAAACAAGAATATGATTTTTTTCCAGAAGCTGAATTTAACTTGATTTGCACTTCTGCCGAAATATTGCCTTTACAAGATAATTCTATAGATTTGGTAATTTCTAACTGCGTCTTTATGCATATCCCAGATGCACAATTAAGAAATTTGTTGGCTGATATATCTCGTGTGCTAAAACCTGGTGGAATTTTCGTTTTTAATCATTCTTTCCACAACAAGTCTTGTCCTTCTCATATTATTCATAATTTTATCAGAAGGCTGAATCCATTTGTGAGAAATCCAGTTTATCTTAAGCAATATACATCTGCTCAAATAAATGAAATGTTAGCAACTGCTGGCATACAAACGAAGTGTCCACAATATACTGTCGAACCAACGCAAGAATATGCAATTTTGCCGGAAACCATTAAAGGAATTCCAGTGCCATTTGCTAATACGATCAATAGGAGCCTTAAGCCATCAGATAGTCTAAAGGAAAGTTTAGCTTATGGTTTTAGCGCCTACAGCACAAAACTGGACTAATTAAGTAAGTATCTTGTTGTAATAATTAACTGAATACAAAGGAACTACGGGAGCACAACATTGTTGTGCTTTTATTTTTCCATAAATGTAATCTACCAACTTTGGCGAACATATTTTAACTAAAGTTGGTAAATTATGGATTAGTTGAGCTAATTCTTTTCCAGACAACTATGCCATTGGATTTATCGCCTCTTTGGATATCACTCAAAACTTCATTACTTGCTACATTTATCACCTTCTTTTTGGGTATCGCTGCTGCCTACTGGATGCTGGGATATCGTGGCAAAGGTAAATCGTTGATTGAGAGTATCTTTATTGCGCCACTGATTTTGCCCCCTACGGTTGTCGGTTTCTTGTTGCTGCTATTTTTTGGAAAAAATGGCCCTGTAGGGAAACTGATGCAGGCTTTTGACTTCAGCATCGTCTTTACTTGGTATGGTGCCGCGATCGCAGCTACGGTAGTTTCTTTCCCTTTAATGTATAAAACTACACTTGGAGCTTTTGAACAAATAGATGCTAATTTGCTGCGAGTAGCCAGAACCCTTGATGCAACCGAAGCCACAATCTTTTGGCGCATCAGTTTCCCCCTAGCATTACCCGGAATTGCAGCCGCCACAATGCTAGCTTTTGCCCGTGCTTTAGGAGAATTCGGGGCGACGCTAATGCTGGCTGGTAACATTCCAGGACTTACGCAGACAATCCCAATGGCGATTTATTTTGCGGTGGAAGCAGGAGCAATGAATGAGGCGTGGTTCTGGGCGATCGCAATTATGGTGATTTCTCTATCTGGAATAATTGCAGTCAACTTCTGGCAAGAATTGAGGGAAAAGAGGAGGGGAGCAGGGAGCGGGGAGCAGGGAGCAGGGGGAGAAAATCTTTATACGTTGGACTCTAGCTTTGAATCTGGTGGATTGTTTGTCAATATTGAAAAAATACTTCCTAGCTTTGATTTAAAAGTTGCTTTTACTACTGATGAGCAACCCTTGGGATTGTTAGGGGGTTCTGGTGCAGGTAAGAGCATGATTTTGCGCTGCCTTGCGGGGATAGAAACACCCTCTCATGGGCGCATAGTTTTAAATGGCAGAGTCTTGTTTGACTCGAAACAAGGAATTAATTTACCCAGCCGCGATCGCCGTATCGGTTTTTTAGTACAGAATTATGCTCTGTTTCCGCACATGAGTGTGGCGCAAAATATCGCTTTTGGTTTGCCTAAAGGACTATCGGCTGGGAGTATTAGAGTGCAGGTAGAACAGCAACTAATAGCAATGCAGTTGCAAGGATTAGGCGATCGCTATCCGCACCAACTTTCTGGAGGCCAACAACAACGGGTAGCTTTGGCAAGAGCATTAGCAAGTCAACCGGAAGCATTGCTTTTAGATGAGCCGTTCTCGGCACTTGACACCCATCTGCGTAGTCAATTAGAGCAGCAAATGACAGAAACTCTTGCTGGCTATCAAGGTGTGACTCTATTTGTCACTCATAATATGGAAGAAGCTTATCGGATATGCCCAAATCTGTTGGTATTGGAGCATGGTAGAGCCGTTCATTATGGCAGCAAACATGATATTTTTAAGCATCCTGCTACTGTTAGTGTTGCCCAACTTACCGGATGTAAAAACTTTTCCCGCGTTGTTCTCCAATCATCGCAACAAGTAGAAGCAATTGATTGGGATTGTACCCTTCAAATAATTGAACCAATCAAGAGCGAATTATCCCACATCGGCATTCGTGCCCATCAGTTTATTTTTACCAACGACTCATCCCAGCAAAATACTTTTCCCTGCTGGGTAGTACGAACAAGTGAAACGCCCCATCGAATGACGTTGTTTCTTAAACTAAATTCTGTTGGCAAGAACTTTCAAGACTACCATCTGCAAGCTGAAGTCTTTAAAGAAAAATGGGCGATTATGAAAGACCAACCTTTTCCTTGGTATGTGCGTTTAGATCCTCAGCGCTTGATTTTGATGGAATAAACGCAGAGATACACAAGATGCGAGAAATTCTTCAACATAATATTACTTCAAGCGCCCAGACCCAAAGAGTCTGAGCGCTTGAATATTAGGTTGCAGAGAAACTTCTGCTAGTTAAAGTAATTTATGCGGACATCATCTGCATACTTCTACAAGACTCTGCACACTTGCGGCAAGCAGCAGCACATTGCATCATCGCTCATCATTTCACAAGACATCGCACAGCGATCGCACATTTCAGCACAGAGCATACAAGTGTGTCCCATGAACTCAGAACCACTCATCATCATATTCATGCACATCATGCACATTTCAGAACAAGCAGAGGGAAATAATCAATACTTTTCTACGAGAAGCTGCGCGTAGGTTACTTTTCCGTAGGAGTACACTCAGTACAAGTGCCCAATGCCCAATCCCCAATGCCCTTATTATCTATATACTTAATTATTGATATTAATAGTCAATTACTGAAGTACTGATCCAGAATCATCATGAAATCTTTGCACCGTCCCGATCTCTATAGCTGGTCTAATTTCAATCCGGCAAGAAATATTGATTTCAATGGGATTGCCTGGATTCGCCCAGATGGCAACATCTTGATTGACCCAGTAGCCCTATCAAACCATGATTGGAATCATCTAAAATCCCTCGGTGGTGTGGTTTGGATTGTGCTGACAAATTCCGAGCATGTCAGGGCAAGTAAAGAAATTGCCGATCAAACATACGCTAAAATAGCTGGCCCTGTGGCAGAAAAAGACACTTTTCCTATAGCTTGCGATCGCTGGCTGTCTGATGGTGAAGAATTTGTGCCAGGATTGGAGGTGATTGAACTCCAAGGCTCGAAAACTCCCGGTGAATTGGCTCTGTTACTGGAGGAAACAACGTTGATTACAGGAGATTTAGTCAGAGCACGTAAAGCAGGTAGCTTAACTATATTGCCAGATGACAAGCTGCTGAATCGAGAGCAGGCTGTTGCTTCTGTGCGGAGGTTAGCTCAACTGAGTCGGGTAGAAGCAGTGTTAGTGGGAGATGGCTGGCCTGTCTTCCGCGATGGACGCGATCGCTTAAAAGAACTTGTAGCAACGTTGTAAATGAGTGGGGGCGATGCCGACTTTAAGAGCTAGCCCTACACTCAAATAGTCTTGTTGGTCTTCTTTATTTTCAATTGTTAGAGTCTTACTAGGATCACAAATGCCCTAGATACAGTGACTAAAAAAGACATTATTGGAGGGTTCACTCACTTTTGATGTTCTTCGAGACAAAGTGCTAGAAACCAAGGCAAGGCAATTCTACCTTGCCATTCTTAAACTCGGTAGGCTAGCGCTAAACGATTACGTCCTGCATAATCGGAATGAATTTGAATATCTGGATAATTACCCTGTCTCTCTAGTAAGTGGCTAACCACTTTGTCCTGACCTACCATCATTTCAAGTAACCAAACTCCTCCAGGAACTAAGTAATCAGGTGCAAAAGTAATGAGGTGCCGAATGTGATCTAGACCGTCTTGTCCACTACCGTATACAGCCATTTGTGGTTCATGAGCGACTTCGGGTTGCATTTTGTGAGCTAAAGCATTGGGGACATAGGGTGGATTAGCAATCATGCCACTAAACTCGTTATCGCCAACCGTTTCGGTAGCAACATGAAAACCGATTGCGCGAATAATGCTCTCAAGATTATCTGATTCTGCTCCATAAGCGGTTTTTACAAAACGGAGAATGCCTAAAAGCCAGGATTTTGGCTGGGCAATTTGGTTGATTTCTGCATCAGTCAAATCGGCATACTCAGCAAGCTTATCTAGTAAAGCATAGGATAGCGTTCCATGTGAGACGCCTGTTTTTGGATCTGTAAATTCTTCTGTGGATGCTGCTAGAACTTTTGCCGCAACATCCATTGAGCGATCACCATGTACTGAGATAGCACAGCTTGGATCTTGGAAAAGATGACTGGAAGCAATTGTTCCACTTAGTGTTGGAACTGATATACTGAAAGCCCTCCCATATTGAACATATCTCTGCATAAATATATAGAGGGCTTTTGGGCTTGTTGTTGCGTCTCTACATCCTGTTTCCATTACATGATTAATACTAGGAATATCAAGCCAAGGCTGAAAATTTTCTAACGTAATCATTTGTATTCCATTAACATAGTTTTAGTAGAGCAAAAACTTCTATTTTCGCTAAAAAAAATCGTAGCGATTGATAATTTTATCGTCGCATTTACTGTAGAGATAAGTGATAGTTATTGAATATAGTACTTATTTTACATAATCTATTTGCCTGTTAAAATCTTTACTCTGGTGCTAATCATATATACAGATGGCACTAGTGCTGAATTAATACTTATATTTCTATCCGATTAACAATAGATATGTTAATACAATTCAAGGTCTTAATCAAAAGAATACATAAATAGAAGGGTAAGTTCATCTAGTTTGGTATAAAATGAACTTGAAAAGTTAAAGAGAAGAAGCATAAACGACTGTGTAAAAAACGCACTTGACGACTTCAATGCTGCCGTTAAAAATCTCCAGGAGCCAGGTTGATGTCATATTGCTCTGAAACTAAATCTGCTGATATTGCCATAACTTGCGTGGTGTAGTCATAAATTCCCGTCGTTAGCGAAAGCCAACGCAAGTGGCAGACATCAGAAATATTCAACAGAGTCTAGTTGAGCAATTTGCTGAGATTAAAGACCCCGGATTACGTAGGTGGGCATAAAAAAACCAAACTATGTAAAACAAATCGTTCTGGTTAAATTTTCGTTACATACTTATAAATTTTTCCGCCAACTTACTAAGAGCGGACAAAGAAACATCAACAGTGGCTCCTGTTGGCGCAGCCTCTTTTAGAGAAGAGAAATTGCTTGAAGGACTTGTAGCGACGCTGTAAATGGGTGGGTAGCACGCTACCCTATAGGAGATTGCGGTTCAAATAGATATGCAAAGCGCTATTCTCCTGTGGAAAGGCTGCGCGATCGCGTGCAGAATATTTACAGTGTTGCCTAAAATTATGGATAATTCCCCAGTGGTCGCTCAAGCAGATGCATCCTTAGCAAATTACACTCAGGAAAGTATACATCTAGTGGAGTCAGCAGTAGGATTGAATTCAGCACCAAAGGAAAAGATCGGAAGTGACTTTGACTCTCGCATGATGCTGCGGTGTTTGGAACTTGCTCGCCGCGCTTTAGGACGGACTTCGCCAAATCCGTTAGTGGGAGCGGTGATTGTTAAGGATGGCGAGATTGTCGGCGAAGGGTTTCATCCTCGTGCAGGTGAGCCTCATGCAGAAGTATTTGCCTTGAGGGCAGCAGGCGATCGCGCTCGCGGTGCAACAATCTATGTCAGCCTAGAACCTTGCAATCACTACGGACGAACTCCCCCGTGTTCAGAAGGATTAATCCAAGCAGGGGTGGCAAAAGTGGTGGTGGGTATGGTTGATCCCAATCCACTAGTAGCTGGAGGTGGTATTGCCCGTTTACGTGCGGCGGGGATCGAAGTGTTGGTAGGAGTAGAAGAATCAGCTTGTCATCAGCTAAATGAAGCTTTTGTGCATCGCATTCTCTACAAACGACCTTTGGGAATTTTAAAATATGCCATGACTTTAGACGGCAAAATTGCTACTACCTCTGGTCATAGCACCTGGGTGACAAGCCAAGAAGCCCGCAATGAAGTACATCAGTTGCGGGCGGCTTGCGATGCAATAATTGTCGGCGGTAATACAGTCCGACAAGATAATCCTTACTTAACTACCCGTCAGGTGGAAGCACATAATCCCCTGCGGGTGGTTATGAGTCGCCATCTCGACTTACCGGAAAGTGCCCATCTGTGGCAAACTGCGGATGCTCCCACTTTGGTGTTGACACAGAAAGGTGCTAATCCCGATTTCCAAGAACTGTTGCTCAAGCAGGGGGTGGAGGTGGTGGAATTAACATCACTTACACCAGATAAGGCAATGGCGTACTTGTATGAACGGGGTTTTTGTAGCGTCCTTTGGGAGTGTGGTGGTATTTTAGCTGCTAGTGCGATCGCTCAAGGAGCAGTGCAAAAAGTTTTGGCATTTATTGCCCCGAAAATCATTGGTGGTACCATTGCTCCCACACCTGTGGGCGATCTAGGTTTTACTACCATGACTGAGGCGTTGTCTCTAGAACGTGTTCGTTGGCGTGTAGTAGGCTCTGACTGCTTAGTGGAAGGTTATTTTCCTCAAAAAGCCAATAGTCAATAGTAATAACATTTGACTATCAATCAATTCATTGTGATATTGCTCATCAACATTGGCGTTCATGAGCCATATCACGTATAAGGGCTAGCCGGGATTGGATGTAGTGGCAGAGAAAATCAGTTTCGTTAGAATCTAACAACACCTGCGTTTCGGTTTGTTTCACTAACCACTGCACCAAGCTAGCATCATCCAGTTGTAAGAGGAGCTTGGCTTGAGTAGTTTCAACCACTGACCAAAGCTGACGCATGATTCTAGGAGTCATCAGACCTCAATTGAATAATTTAGCTTTGCTGTCTTCAGATTACACAATTACGATCGTACTTTACGACATGAATGTAGAAGCTGAGACAAGTATTATTAAAAACTTAATAATGGTATTTATAACTTTATGAAGATTAAGAATTTGAAACTCGGTTTGAAAATGAGCATTGGGCATGGAAAAGACAGATTTTTATGGGTTTAGTTTTAAAATCTAGAAGACAAATAGACTAAATTCTAAAAACTGGGTTTTTATGTTTGTAAGGACTGCAATTATTTTGATTGTTGCCCAAGAATGCCAGTTTTTTAATTACTATATTGAATACTATATTTGTCTTATAGGATACAAAAACTTAACTCTTGAAGATAATTTTTACCAGAAATTAACACCTTTTGGCTGTAGCTGGACTCACAAAATCATGTAAATTTGCATCCCAAATGCTGATGTAAATAAAATTGCATTCTTGACGAATAATCTGACCTTTAACTGAGCCTTTCTTAAACCTAAAATTATCCGACTGGCGCTGTTGTACCTCTTTGAGTCCCTGCTTAATTTCTTCAGTGGCTTGCCCATTTAACAATCCATTCAAGGTAGCCTCCATTACCTGCGAGTCTACCGATTGGGCAAAAGATACCTCAGTTTGGCGCAACACTTTAGAATTACGATCAAATAAGTAACCAAGATCAATTTTGTTTGGTACTAGTTTGTAAACAACAGCACGGGTATTGCCCCACACACCTCTTAAATCTTGATTTGGTTTGCCGAGGGCAGCTTCTACGGCGCTTCTGGGTGTACCTGTAGGAAATGCAGGAACACTTTGGCTACTGTTAGTGGTAGCTACTTTACTAAGCGGCTGATCGTTGTTTTGGGGTGTGGAAGGTGCAATATTCTCTGGTTCTGGCTGTGGTGTAGAACGCAGTTCTGGCGTTGGAGTATCTGAAGTTACAGGCTCTTTTTCTGGCTGTGGTGTGGATACAACTGGGGAATTAAAAGTTGGCACATCAGGAATTACTCGCCGTCGTGGTGGTGAGGTGGGTATAACTGGGACTGGAGAAGTTTCAGAAGAAGCGGACGGTTCGGCAGATGCAGGAGTGGGCAAAGATTTTGGCGATGGGGTGGGACTTGTAGCAATGGTCGTTTCTGGTTGTTGCTGACGAGTGATGTTAGAAATTGCTACTGCACTAAGCAAGCCGCCTATCAGCAAGCTACCAACAATCACAGCAGGTTTTTGCCAGTTTCTAGGAGATGCGATAGCAGAATTTTTTTGCGGGGAATATAATGCTTGGGTTTGTCGAGTCGATGTAGCAGCCAGAGAAAAACTGACTGTGGAATTATTTGCAGCTAACTCAGGAGGTATATTATTAACAGACTGCAAAGCTTGTAGCATTTTACTGGCAGTGCTGTAGCGATCGCCAGCATGAGGTTTAATTGCTTGATTGAGGATCGCCGCAAATTGGGAAGAGACGTTAGGGGCGTGCTGCTGCCAAAGTATTTCCCCAGTTTTGAGATCAGTTGGTAGTTCTTGCGGGTGTTTGCCAGTCAGCAGATAAATCGCCGTTAAACCTAAGCTGTAGATATCAGTGGCATAAACTGGGCGGCCAACGGCTTGTTCACTCGGCATATACCCAGGCGTACCAATCACTAGCGATCGCGTCGGGTATCCTGGAGAATTCACCACTGAACGAATTGTTTCTTTGACTGCGCCAAAATCAATCAAAACTGGTTTGCCATCAACAGAACGAAGAATAATGTTCTCAGGCTTAATATCCCGGTGAATAATGCCCTTGCTATGGACATAATCTAAGACTGGAAGCAGATTCAAGAGAATTTGCCGAACAGCAGTTTCACTCTCAAATCTTTTGGCTTCGACAATGTTTGTTAGGGTTTGACCGTGAATCCATTCTTGAACGAGGTAAAACTGCCCGTTCTCAGAGAAGTAGGCGTAGAGTTTAGGTATTTGGTTACTACTTTCACCCAAATACTCTAAGGTTGCGGCTTCCCGTTCAAACCGTTGTTGGATAAGTTGGTAGGCTTGCGGGTCATTATTGGTTATCGGTTTTAGTTGCTTGATCACACAGCGACGGCGAGAAGGCATATGGACATCTTCTGCCAGAAAGGTTTCGCCAAACCCACCAGCACCGATTACTTGAATAACTTGATAGCGATTGTTTAGCAGGGTTATTGTCATGAAAAATCACAAGCGTAGACACCGGAGGCATTCCGCCTCTGGGCTTGTCGTCAGAGAGGGCCCTTTCCAAATGTACATCAGATAAGTTCATGAGTTATGAACACTGAATTGAGAACGCCATCCATTCCCAACAGTTTATTGGTACAGTGATGGCGTGAATCCGTTTAGCAGTCGCTTTTTTGCATAACAGAGATTCCTTAAAAACGTCACCGTCAAAAAGGTATGGAAATCACAGATGCGATCGCATCTGTGATTTGAGCAATATTACTAGAATTACTAAAGTTTGAACAAGTTAACTAAGGTTTACACTACTCAATTGAACTCTATAGTCTCAACAAACTCTAGAATACTCTCCTTGATGTCTTCAGCCTCTTCTTCAACAGAATCGGGAGTTTCGCCGTTAATAAAGCTGTGCTGACTACTAACTATATACAAAAATTCACCATTGATAAAGGTAAGTAGCCCCCGATACGCATCTAATCTCATAGCAGTTCCATTATTTTCTTGCTTAGAAATCGTTGAACCTTTGGGCATATCGATTAACACGTAGTAAGCGCCTCGCAAAGTGTCTTCCAGATATTCGGTATACTCCACAGAAGCATCTGGTACATTGGCAAAAATCGCCTGGGGTACATACTTGTTTACTAAAATTGTTTGTAAATATTCTTCTTGTCCAATAGCCTCCAGTTCCTCTAACTGTTCTAAAGGGAAAGGATAATAATCGATTCTCAGTAAAGTACCGATGTCATCAGAAAAGCCAACTACTCCTTCCTGGCTTTGAATTCTACCGCCTTGCTGCGGATCAACCGGAATCGGTACAGTAAAATTGCCTAAAGGAGATTGATATGTCTGGTCGCTAAAATCTTCTATGACTACCGTCTCATCTTCATCATCTGCATCTTCTTCTTCCTCAAAAGCTGCAATTACCTCCTTAATGATTTCTTCTGCTTCTTCATCCTCAAGTTCCAAAGCCGCTTGTAGCTTTTTGAGGTAGGCTTGTTTCGATTTGGGGATAGCGAGTTCTTCGTCTAAAAGCACTATCACTCCAGCTGCAAAACCATCCAGCACTAATTCATCCGATAGAGATACTTTGGCGGCATTAAACAGAGGTCCAATTCCCTCTTCTTCTGTAATGCCTATGAGTCTATCAACTATTTCAGCGATTTCATCTTCTGAGTATTCCTCGAAAACCTCGAATTCCCAGAGGATACCCGCTAAACTTTCTGCATCTACATCTTCAATAGATGAATCAGCGATCGCCGTGACAGTTGCGATCGCCGCCACCGCTTCCTCTGGACTTAGTGATTCCTCTGATGTCTTTGGTGAGTTAAAAACCTTGTCATATTTTGTCATAATTGCTACCTGAATTAATTGCTTGATAGTAATAACAGATTGAAAGTGACAATGGTCAGTTTACCAATGGAGCGAATCTTCTAGAGAAAAAGTTAGCTAATAAATGCTTTACTCAGTATTGCTTAGGTGTAATGAAACCTTGTAGACAGCTAATATCCGGCACTAATTAAATCTTGTTGTAATCCGACTCCACAAACTGCTGACTTTACATATCATGATTTGAGACATACAGCAAGCAATTGGTGATCAGCTAATCGTCATTTAAATTGCACCATTTTCATGGTAATAAAAGCTGCAAATCCTCTCCCTTGCTCCCTCCCCTCTGCCCCCTGCGATCTCAATGTGCTTTCTTATATGCTTAACAGCTTATTTTCGTAAAAACTTGAAGCAATTACCGTTAATAAGTACTATAGTCCTTTGTTTTTATCCTCTGACAAATGAATTATGTCTAACGATGAATTATAAACTAGCTAGCGATAGATACTTACCCCGTGAGTGGGATGCGACTATACCAATGTTTGTAGTAGCACTCAATACTCAAAACGTTGTACTGTTGGTTCTACAAGTGTGAATTACATTAATTTTGAGTTTTTTTATGGTAAAAACCCCTGCATCTCAATTTTCACCAGATCAATACGAAGTTGATTCTGCGCAAGAAAAAGTAGAAGCTCTTATAGAAACATCACCATCAGAAACTGAGATTGACCTAGAGTTTCTGTACACTAGAGATATTGAATTTCGTCAGGAAACCATTTACTTTCTTGTAGTTGATCGCTTTTATGATGGCGATCCAAATAACAGCGAAGGTGCAAACTCAGAACTGTACGATCCAACTAGACAAGATTGGGGTAAGTACTGGGGTGGTGACTTGCAAGGTGTCATCGATAAATTAGATTATCTCAAAAACATGGGGGTGACAGCCCTTTGGTTAACTCCTCTGTTCGAGCAGGTTGAAGAGTTATTTGTTGGCAATGCAGCGCTACATGGCTATTGGACAAAAGACTTTAAGCGGCTCAATCCTCGGTACATTGCTGATGGAGAGAATCCTTCTTTAAACGCTACCCAAGAAGAAAAAAATACGACCTTTGATCGGTTAGTTACGGAACTGCACAAGCGGAATATGAAGCTGGTGCTGGATATTGTCTGCAACCATAGCAGCCCTGATACTAGCGGTAGCAAAGGCGAATTGTATGATGATGGCGTCAAAATTGCTGATTTTAATGATGATGTCAATCATTGGTATCACCACTATGGCGAAGTGCAAAACTGGGAAGACGAGTGGCAAGTACAAAACTGTGAACTATCTGGTCTAGCAACCTTTAATGAAAACAATACTGAATATCGGGAGTATATCAAGTCAGCAATTAAACAATGGCTAGACCGGGGTGTGGATGCACTGCGGGTAGATACTGTCAAGCATATGCCCATCTGGTTTTGGCAAGAATTTACTGGCGATATGAGCAATCACAAACCAGATGTATTTATTTTTGGTGAATGGATCTACAGTAATCCTAGTGACGATCGCTCAGTGGAATTTGTTAACCACTCAGGCATGACACTGTTAGACTTTGGTTTGTGCGTGGCAATTCGAGCCGCACTGGCGCAAGGTTCAGAAAACGGATTCCAGACAATTCAATACATTTTTGACCAGGATTATCGCTACAAGGGGGCAACAGAGTTAGTTACCTTCATCGATAACCATGATATGTCCCGCTTCCAATCACTGAACCCCGATCCAGCGATGCTTAAGGTTGCGATCGCCTTAATTATGACCTGTCGCGGCATTCCCTGTATATATTACGGCACAGAACAGTATCTGCATAACGACACCGATGGCGGTAACGACCCGTATAATCGCCCGATGATGGAAAGTTGGGATACTGATACTGAAATATATCGTTACATCAGGCTATTGTCTGGCTTACGGCGACTAAATCCAGCCGTGTCAATGGGTAGCCATTGGCCAAAATACCTCACCCCCGATATTTACTGTTATGTGCGCCGCTCTCGTGACTCGCTGTGTTTTGTAGCTTTAAACCGGGGAGGAGAAGTCATTCTACCAGAAATAGAAACAGAATTGCCCGATGGGGAGCATACCTGCGTAGTGACTCGCAATAAGTATGAAGTGAAAGACGGCAAGATTTATGACCTAGTACTAGAAGAACGGGGAGTGCTTGTTTTCAGCCACGTTGGGGAACGCATCAGAGCACAGACAATTGTGCGCGTACAACTCAATGGCGTGGATACCCAACCCGGCGAAAGTATTGTGGTAACTGGAGATTGCCCAGAGTTGGGTAACTGGGATATCAGCAAAGCATATCCTTTAGAGTACATCAATCAAAATACCTGGTCTGCTGAGATTCCCTTTGATGAGAGTGCTGGTAAGCTGATTGCATATAAATATGCCATGTGGCGGGAAGGGCGATCGCCTCTGCGGGAAAATTTGGTAAATCGCCGTTGGGTGATTGCCAAAGAAGGCACCGTTAAATGGCGTGATACCTGGGCATCGGGAAGAGAATCGTAGAGATATCAAATGAAGTATGAAGAGTGAAGGATTAAAATTTTGATTCTTCACTCTTCATTATTTGTGAATTTAAGGTAACAAAAAATACACAAATAAGGGTATTGAACCGCAGTGTGCGCCATAGTGTACTAGTTAGATGCTTTAGTAATTTTGTACTCATGAGATATCAGCAGTTGCGGTTCTCAATGTAACCGACAAGATAAGAAAATTAATAAAAGGAGTAATTGCTAGATTACTTTTGGAAAATTAGTTGCAGGTCAATTGTAGGATCGTCAGCGTAACGCATCAAGTTAGCTCTTTTTGTGCGTTACTTGTAAATCACCGTTGGGTGATTGCGAAAAAAGGCACTGTAAAATGGTGTGATATCTAGGCATCGGGAAGAGAATCGTAGAAATTTCGGATGGTCAGCCGCTACACATCTATGTATGCAATACTCTGATTTCTAAATGCTTCTTCAATATATTTCAGTTTACAGTGATCTGGATCACACCACTTTGTGAGTTAAAATAAGTAATATCAAGCAGATAAGCACCCAAAAACTGTTAAAAAGAGGGGCAATAAGGCTTAAGCTACAAAATAAAAAAATAGATGGTACCTTTATAATCGCTAAACTCAGCAGTTTTTAATACTTACCAACCAAGTCATCTAAAAAAATTAGAAAAAGGTAAATGGTAATGTTCGACCTCTTACTGAAAAATCAAATAAGTGCTCCAAAAAAACTAAAATTTAAAAATGAAATTTTTGCACGAGTTCAAGGTAGAAATTCAGAGGCTTTAAATGACGAAATAAAATTTTATAAAACTGAATTGCTTCCCTATTTTATAAAATTGAGCCAACAGAATCCTGTTTTTAGTGTTACAGAGCAATTACGGCTTTTAGTCGGTGTTTGGACACCAATCTGGTCTACAATATCGTTTCATGAAAGTTTACCGCAAAGAATACAAGAGCAGTCCTTCCAAATTTTCCAGCATGATGGTTGGTGTGCCAGTGTAGCTCGCTATATAATGGGAAAAGAGCAGTCTCTTTGGTTGATTGGGATTAGTTAGGTTTAATCTATAAGCCCTTGTTAATATATCTTCAGCTTTCTCGCCTCTGACTGTAACTATATAAGTTCCTGGGTGAGACGCATCTCTTTCAATTTTTTCAATTACCTTGTCTTGAATCATCGACAGGAATTTTAATCTTTGTGGTAGCCGAGCATTAGGTTTCCAAAGACATAAAACACCTGTAGAGTTAGGAAATTTTAGTAATTGTAGAGCGTATTTTTGATTATTAACTTTAAAGGGAGATGTCAGCAATATTCTAGCTTGATTTTGTGGTGGTATTTTTTGAAATACTGCTTGTGTTCTCTCATGACGATGGCAGTTTCTATCAATAATTGGTTCCCCAGCAGACGTAGGTTTTAAGAATGTTGGTATACTTGCAGTGTAAAAACTTAAACTTGTTAAAGCTAAAGCAATAACTTTAGAAAAATTAAGCATAATAGACTTGTCCGAAATATTAACTGAGGAAAATAAAAATGGTAAAATGCTGAATTAAGTGTCTACCATTTTTCGCAATTAGTTATGGTTTTTGATTATATCCAAAAGTATCCTCACAGAACAAAACAAATTCTAGGGATTAGTTATGAACAATTAGAATCTTTATTAAATTGCGCCATAAAACGG
>JAHHHS010000097.1 GCA_019359215.1 Nostoc indistinguendum CM1-VF10
TTTACCGTTGTGGATGCGACCATTCTTAACCGTTTGAAAAGATGCACAAATTGGGCAGGTAGGCATGAGAGGAAACTATCACCAATAAATTCTACTTCTCCATCATTACATCTTTAGCACTACCAGCTCTCGATATTGCGGCTACGTAAATTGATTGAGTTACCCACACACCAGTAATCATTTGTAGCAGTTTTTCAGGTAGGTGCGTTTGGTTAGCTTGGTTGGAAGGTTCTATTGCCAACATAATTATTTGTCTTCAGTTTTCTAAACTTCTACTGTGGTAATTGCTGCCTTCAATGAGCAACAAAATTCCTCAACTTTTTGCAGCCGTTGAGTTGCTGTCCCATCAGCCAAACATTTCACAAAGGCACTACCCGCGATCACAGCATTTGCACCCCAATCCATCACCTGACGAGCTTGTTCAGGTCTAGAAATGCCAAAGCCAACAGCAATAGGTTTGTCAGTGACACTATGCAAATCTGTGAGTAAATGTTTAACATGTAGTTGGAGTTCGGAGCGTATGCCTGTGACACCAGTGACGCTGACTAAGTACACGAATCCCTGAGACTGACGAGCGATCGCTTGAATACGTTCAACTGAACTAGTAGGAGCTACCAACAAAATTACTTCAACACCATATTTTGTGGCTAGCTGTAATAAATTTTCTGCTTCCTCCAATGGTAAATCAGGTACTACCAAACCAGCAATGCCTGCTTGAGCTATTTGTTGCAAGAACTGCTCAACACCTCGGTTCAAAATGGGGTTGTAGTAAGTAAATAAGATTAGAGGTGTTTTGAGGCTGGGACTAACAGTCCGAACCATTTCCAGAACTTGATCTAAGCGAATGCCCCGTTGCAGAGCGCGGGTTGCTGCTGCTTGAATTACAGGTCCATCTGCCAAAGGATCTGAGTAGGGAACACCCAACTCAATCAGATCGGCACCGTGACGATCCAAAACCCGTAAAGCTTCTGCTGTTATTTCTAAATCTGGATCGCCAGCCGTAATAAAGGGAATTAAGGCGCACTGATTGTGATTCCGTAAAGTCTCGAAGCAATGAGAAATAGAGGTTGTCCTCATAGTTTGTTTAACCAAGTAAGTGAATGGCTAAGAACTTGTCCGAAGATCAAGTACTGCTTGGACTAAATCAGTTTGTTTGACTAAAGACTCTCCGACTAAGACAGCACTAGCACCAGCACTAGCCACAAGAGCTAAATCAGCTTTTGTGTGTATACCAGACTCACTAACAATAGTGATGTTTAAACTGTTTAACTTTTCTCTTCGTTGTGCCAATAAGTGCTGTGTAGTTCCTAAATCAACCGTGAAATCTTCGAGATTACGGTTATTGATACCTACTAAGCGTAAGTCTTTGAGTATTAGTACTCGGTCTAGTTCTGCTAGAGTATGTACCTCTATCAGAGCATTCATGC
Organism: Nostoc indistinguendum CM1-VF10; assembly: GCA_019359215.1. Taxonomy (GTDB): domain Bacteria; phylum Cyanobacteriota; class Cyanobacteriia; order Cyanobacteriales; family Nostocaceae; genus Nostoc; species Nostoc indistinguendum. The sequence goes on from JAHHHS010000097.1 coordinate 1,428, forward strand.
CTAAACTGTAGGTAATTTGCAAAAATTCTTTGAGGTTTTGGTCTGACAGAATAGCTGCAATCAAAAGTACAGCATCAGCGCCAGCTGCTCGTGCTAGATATATTTGATAAGGATCAATGATGAATTCTTTGCACAGCAGTGGTAGTGAAACATTTTGTCGAATCGTCTGCAAATAGTCAAAACTGCCCTGAAAGAATTTTTCATCAGTTAGCACTGATATACAAGTTGCTCCACCTTGTGAATAAGCCTGTGCAATTTTGACTGGTTCAAAGTTAGCTCGAATTAATCCTTTACTAGGTGAGGCTTTTTTAACTTCTGCAATTAAGCTGGGTTTGGTTGGGCTTTGTTGCAGCGCACTTAAGAAATCTCGCGTAGCAGGGGCAGTGCTTACCTGATTTTGTAAATCTTCTAAACACAATTGCTGACTTTTAAGTGCAACTTCTTGCTTTTTTTGCCACACAATCTCTTCAAGGATATGGCGCGGCTTGGCATTAGTAGTAAATGAAGTTAAAGGATGGCGATCAGTCTGCATAGTCATCACTTGAATTTAAGAGATAGACAATACGGCACGATGGATGACATCTTTGTTGCCAGTAGTTTCTTCTAGCTGTGGATGTGGAAAACTGCACTCTCGTGTGTACATACGCACGATATTCTTAATAATTGATAGACCTACTTCACCAGAAAGAGTCATGATAGATTCTGGGTGAAACTGAAGTGCAGCAATTGGAAGGGTTTTATGCTCAATGCCCATAATCACACCATCTTCTGAAATAGCTGTAACTTGCAATTCTTGAGGAAGGCGATCGGGTAGAGCAAATAATGAATGATATCTACCAACTTCAAAGGATTGGGGTAAACCTTGAAACATCCCAGATTCTGGGGCTGTAACAACAACACGAGCCGATTTTCCATGTTGCGGATAATCAAGAATTCCTAATTCACCCCCAAAAGCTTCAACAATTCCTTGTAACCCCAAACAAACCCCAAAAATTGGGATTTTTCGACGTATGCAGCTTGCAACTGTTTTGGACACATTAAAGTCACTAGGTCTACCAGGACCAGGAGATAGTACAACGATGTCTGGAGATTCATTATCTAGAATTTGTTCACAGAAGCCATGACGTAGTGTTTTAACTGTGGCACCAGAAGAGCGGATATAGTTAGCAAGTGTATGTACAAATGAGTCTTCATGGTCAATTAGTAAGACACGCTTGTTTGTTTCAGTTTTAGCTCGATTGCTAAGGTTTAAACTGCATGACAAGTTGGACTTTTGCTGAGTCTGGTAGAGCGTTTGAAACAAAGCTGCTGCTTTAGTTATAGTTTCTTGGGCCTCGGCTTCTGGAATTGAGTCATAAAGAACTGTCGCACCCGCACGCACTTCTGCAATTGAGTCTTTAAGTTGGATTGTTCGCAGAATCAGACCGGTGTTCAAGTCGCCTTTGAAAGTGAAATAACCAACTGCTCCACCATACCAACGTCGAGGGCTACGCTCATGCTGTTCAATAAATTGCATTGCTGCTCTTTTGGGCGCTCCTGTGACTGTGACTGCCCATAGATGAGTGAGAAATGCATCCAAGGCATCAAATTCAGGTCTGATTAAGCCTTCGACGTGATCTACTGTATGGATCAAATGACTATACAACTCTATTTGGCGGCGGCCAATTACTCGTACTGACCCAGGTTCACAGATTCGGGACTTGTCGTTGCGGTCAACGTCAGTACACATTGTCAGTTCAGCTTCATCTTTGCGTGAGTTGAGCAGCTGAAGAATTTGTGTCGCATCCTCAATGGCATTTTTTCCACGCTTGATAGTGCCACTGATTGGGCAAGTTTCAACACGCTTACCTTCGACGCGTACAAACATTTCTGGAGATGCACCAATCAAATATTCTCCACCCAGATTGCAGATAAATCCATAGGGGCTAGGATTTATTTGCTGTAATTTTCGGAAAAGTTCTGCTGGGGACTTTTGGCAGGCTTGAAAGAAGTTTTGACTAGGCACTACTTCAAAGAAATCACCCCGACGGAAATAATCGAGTGCTTTCTCAACTTGAAGAGCATACTCATCAGGTTTGTGATCGCAGGGTTGAGTGGGGGTATGGGATTTTCCTTTGTAATCAATGATTTCACCACTCTTTGACAAACCTCTAGTACTACCATGCTTAGTCTCAAATTCATACTGCACCCTGAATGCGCGTTGCTGGTAGTAGTCAACAATTAACAGTTCATCAGGTAGATATAACAACATATCCCGCTGATCGACAGAACGTTCAAGCTGTTTTGGCATTGGTTCAAATTGGAAAACCAAATCGTAGCCAAATGCACCATATAGACCTAAATGTTGATCTTCTGGACTCTCAAAAGCAGATAAGATTTCCCGAACGATATTGAAGACAGATGGTTGTTTGCTGCGTTCTTCTTCGGAAAATAAATGTTCTGTTGGTAGAATTAATCCAGATAAATGCTTTATTTCCCAATTAACTATCTGGAGTTGCGATCGCCCAAACAAACGCTCTGCTAAATACTGCAATAGTACTACACCGCGATCGTTATGGGCTGTGAGTGTAAAAAAGTTGTCAGTAGTAACCAGTTCTAAGGGTGGATTAACAAAACCTATCGCCCATCTTTTATATCTTCCAGGATATTCGTAACTACTGGAAAATAAACCTCCACGTTGAGAATCAATGCGTGATAAGACTTCATCAATCGCAGTTTCGATCAGTGTCTCAGTGATGGAGCGAGATATGCACACTCCACCTTTAGTTGTGTAGCAATGAGTATCAAACATTGGGGAATTCTCTCAAACTATTTAAAGAACACCATTCCAGAAATGCTTTAACTACAAACTTGTTTGCCTAGTTGGTTCATCGCGTGAATGCACTGTAAAATAATGAACCACAAAGTACCTAAAATTCGCATATAACGAGAACCTATCCCACTATTCTAAAAATCTTTACTTGTTTTCATAAAATGTGCTTGAAAACCTTAATTTTTCGTTTTCAGTTCTCAATAATCTTAAGCTTTATAGCAAAAATATTATTAGTGGGATAGGTTCGAGGAATAAACAAGTTGAAAAGCTAATTTTCCTAGCATAACTAGTAATCTGCCAAGGTAACTTTGCTAAGTAAAACCTCTAATGGGTAAAATAGCCAAAAACGGGGTGTAACATGGCGAAAAAGTACATTGTTGACTTAGATGAAGATGAAGTTTCTCAACTGCAATCGGATAATTAAGAAAGGTAAGCTTCTTGGCTGAATCAAGTAGAAATTGAATTATCTGTTTTATCTCGCCAATGTTTAGAACGGCGTATTCCTAAGAGCTTGTCATCTAACAACCTTGCCTCTTTTGAGCTATAAATGCTTTCTCAGTAAGCTTTCTAGATAATAATCTCTAGCTTTTCAATTTTGACGTCTACAGCTTGTGGAGCAATCAAGTCAGTATTAGTGATCGGTTCTGAGTTTGTTAATTCTAGTTTTGCAGGGTTATATTCCTTGCTCATTTGTACCTCTTGTGCATGGAAGTTGAACAGGGTTTTAAAACTAATTGTGAGAGGTCATGACAGTGATGGTACTATTACAAAGTTGTTTTGCCGATTGATAGTTTGGTGAAAGAGAAGATACTGTCGATGTGGCAAATTTTGGCTCCCAACGATTAACAGCTTGACCAATCACAGCCATATCTTGCATTAACTTCTCATATTGATCTGGTGTTAGAGATTGAGGCCCATCAGAAAGAGCTTTCGATGGGTTAGGGTGAACCTCAATTATTAAAGCATCTGCACCGGCTGCGATCGCAGCTAATGCCATCGCTGGTACATATTCCGATCTACCAGTACCGTGGCTAGGGTCAATCATAATTGGTAAGTGAGTTAGCGATCGCAACACAGGTATAGCACTTAAATCAAGCGTATTCCTGGCATACTGCCGATCAAAGCTCCGAACTCCCCGTTCGCACAAAATCACATTCGGATTGCCTGCTGCCAAAATGTATTCAGCTGCCATTAACCACTCTTCAATCGTGGCAGACATCCCTCGCTTGAGCAAAATAGGTTTATTTATAGTACCTACTTTCTTTAACAACGAGAAATTATGCATATTGCGAGCGCCGATTTGGATAATATCAGCAATCTGAGCCACTTTCTCAAGATCAGCCGTATCCATGACTTCTGTGACGATTCCCAAACCTGTTTCCTGGCGAGCGGTTGCTAACAAATTTAAAGCACTCTCACCATATCCTTGAAAAGCATAGGGAGACGTACGCGGTTTATATGCTCCTCCCCGCAAAAACTTAGCTCCAGCAGCTTTAACTCGCCTAGCTGTTTGTACAATCATTTCTTCGTTCTCTACTGAGCAAGGCCCAGCTATTGTAACTATAGAATGATTTTCGCTAAAACCAACTGCTCCATTCAGTGTGGATACCAATACTTCAGTAGGTTCTCCATAGCGAAATTCTCGACTAACCCGTTTAAAAGGCTGTTTCACCCGCAATACTTCCTCGATAAAAGGACTGAGTTGTTGAATGTATTGAGGATTAATATCTACCGTATCACCGATTAATGCAATTATAACTTTGTGGTTGCCTACAGTTTTTTCTGGTTTAATCTTCCATCTTTGCAATTCTTGGCTAATTTGTTGAATTTCTAGCTCAGGAGTTCCTGTTTTCATCACTATAATCATTGACTTAAACCCTCATTTACTAGTTTAGAAAGTTCACAAGTTGCCTTTAAACCGAGAGTATTGATAACTCTGTCAATGTTTTTGATAAGTGATTATCTCCTTTAATAGGTTCAAGCTGAGCTGTAAACTGACGCAAAAATTTAGGCGCGTAATTTAGTTGATACCCAGGAATTTGATCGCAGCGTGCAGCAGTTTTACCAAATATTTCAGCCACATAGTCTAAATGACTTTGTGTATATACCCTTCTAGGAAGTGCTAGACGAACTAGTTCCAATTTGGGATACACCATTTTGTTGGTATCTGGGTCAAGATGACCAAAAGTCAGTGAGCCTATTTCTACTGTCCGTATTCCACCTTCTAAATAGAGTTCTACTGTTAAGGCTTGAGCAGGAAATTGTTCTTGAGGGATATGAGACAACAACAATCCAGCATCCACATATACTGCATGTGCGCCTGGCGGCTCAATGATAGGAATCCCTAATTCTCGTAGACGCGCTGCTAGATAAGCTGTTTGCCCCAAACGATAGGCCAGATATTCTTCTTGAAGTACTTCACGCAATCCAATGGCCATAGCATCTAAATCCCGGCCAGCTAACCCGCCATAAGTGGGGAACCCCTCACGGAGAATTAATTCATTACGTGCTTGTTCAAATAGCGCTTTATCTCTCATGGTTATAAAGCCACCAATATTGACCATGCCATCCTTTTTGGCACTCATGGTAATGCCATCGGCTAGAGCAAACATTTCTTGGCTAATTTCCAGAGGAGTTTTATCTGCATAACCAGGCTCTCGTAGCTTAATAAAATAAGCATTTTCTGCAAAGCGACAAGCATCAATGAAAAACGGTATACCAAACTCTTTATAAGTTTGGGAAACTCTTCGTAGGTTTTCTAGAGAAACGGGTTGACCACCTCCAGCGTTATTCGTGACTGTGATCATACCAAAGGGAATTTTGTCTGCTCCTACTTTATTGATAAAGTCACGCAGCTTTTCAATATCCATATTCCCTTTAAAGGGGTGATATGAACCAGTATGATGAGCCTCTTCAATAACTAGATTAGTGGGAAGTCCCCCACGAGCGCGGATATTGGCATAGGTAGTATCAAAGTGCATGTTAGAAGGAACATACTGACCTGGTTTAACCAAACAAGCGCTCAAAATGTTTTCTGCTGCTCGACCTTGGTGAGTAGGTAAAAAGTAGGGAAAGCCGAATATGTCTTGAATGACTTCTGCTAATCGATAATACGAACGAGCGCCAGCATAAGCTTCATCACCTTCAAGCATTGCTGCCCACTGTGCTTGACTCATTGCACTAGTGCCAGAGTCTGTAAACAAATCAATGAATATTTCCTCTGAACGCAGACCAAATAGATTGTAATTAGCTCGGCGTATAGCTGCCTCGCGGGTATTACGATCAAGTAGTTTGATCGGCTCAACCATCTTGATCCGAAATGGTTCTGGGGGATGAAGGGTCATAACTTACCTTTAAATATTGTTTGCTTTTTTCTAGTTCCAACGGGAACAATCTACAATTAGTTACAGCACTTCCGGCAGCTATAAGGTACATCCTAAAAGCTGAAAGCGATGATAGGAGAGGGGCAAGAAGAAAACTATATTGCATAATAGCCGGAGCGCTGTATCGGTTATCATTAAGAGTCTGCGAAACTTGCACTAGGAAACCGAAAAGTTCTAAAGCTTGGTTAAATGGGAGGCAAAGGGTTAAGGAGTGCGGGCAGGTAGTAAGTGCAGCTATGCCCGTCAGGCTTATTGATTCTACCTGTTTACTCTCACTTCAATAACTCAAGTCTAGAATCGAGGCTTAACTATAACTTTGTACTTCTCAGGACGGATAAGGAATCCTGGAATACCATTAAAACTCAATTTTTCACCACTTACACTTTCAAAATTGCATTTATGCATGAGATTGGTGAAGAACAAAAATATCTCTGGTCTGGCTATATATTCTCCAGTACATCGCCGTTTTCCAATTCCAAATGGATAGTACTTATCCAAAAGGTCTTTTCTAATTTCTCCGCTTTCATTAAGAAAGCGACGCGGATTAAATTTATCTGGTTCCTGCCAATAGCTCTCGTCACGGGTCAAGCCATACAGATTAAAGAACACGATAGTGTTTTTCTGGATATAGTAACCGTTAACTTCTGTGTCAGTAGTAGTTGTACGGGGAAGATTAATCGGTGCGGTAGGAGCATGTCGCAGGATTTCATGGAGGCATGCTTCGGTAAATGGTAATTTTCCAAGATCTACTAGACACGGTTGTCTTTCTCTGCCAACAATAGTATCTAGTTCTTGTTGCAGTTCAGCTTGAACCTCTGGATAAGCAATCATGTAGAGTATGATCCATAAGAGTAGTATAAAGGTGGGTTCAGTTCCCGCTCCTATCAATTCATGTAATATTCCCCCTATGATAGATTCTTTGTTGAAACCTGCAAATTGTTTTTCTGATTCGTTTAATTCGTTAATAACCTTCAAAAAGGCATCTGTCATATCCCTTACATTTTCAGGGTCATACGATTCCTGATGCTCTTTAAGCGTCTTCTGAGCTAACCTTTCCATAACATCACATGCATGATCGAACTTCTGGAAACTTCGTTGATAAAATATGGAGGTGAATGGCAATATTTCAGCTTTAAGAATCTCCATGGAATACCTGGCAAAATCCTTAGTAGTTTTGATGAGTTCATAAATGTCTTGATCTTGTCGCCCCCTGCCTCCTAATAGTCCAAACATTACGCCAGCTACTGCCAAACCTATGTACATCTCTGGATCAAAAGGTTTACCTGCGTAGTTGAGTAGGGTATCTGTCAGTTCATCTGCTTCTTTCAAAACTTGTTGTTCGAGGCAGTTAGTTTTGCCTAGGAATATTCGTATTGCCTCCCCACTGATTGCACGCTGTTTTTGCCAGAGCAGACTATGAGCTTGATTTCCCATTAAAGTAAAGCCTTTAGCAGGTCTCGTCAGAAAATAAAAATTCGGTCTGCCAGCAAAAATCTCTTTTTGCCCTATAGCGGCTTCCTTGATAGTATGAAGTTTAGAGAGTAATACTACAGGGTAACTGCCAAGACGAAATTGACAGACATCACCATATTCTTTTGAGAAACTGTTAAGTTTTAAATGTGTATGTTTACCCATGAAAGGTAAGCTTCCAACAATAGGTAACTCAGGTGGTCCTGGGGGGATTAACTTCTTCAACTGTGTGGAAAACTGCTGTCTTGACTGTGTAATTGATTGAGATTCCAATTTCATGGTTAGCTCCTAAAGATTAATTCACTCATACATAAATAGTTTCTGATCGCTGCAATATGTCTACTTTTAAAGCTTCTCACCTATTTTTACAATCTCAATAACTCAAATCTAGAAATGTGCATCCTATTTGGCCGAATTGCTCTTAGAATTCCAGTCTATAGCTTCAAAAACAAAGTCTGCCGATCCTAGCGCAACATAATTCAGCGAAGGTGAACTTGGTTTATATAGTTGCGTATTTCATTTGCCATCTGATTCTTCCAAAAGTAGGATGCACCCAATCTAAAATCGAGGTTTGACTATAACTTTGTATTTCTGTGGGCGGATAAAGATTCCTGATTTGGGTTCAAAAGTTAACCTTTCTTTAGATACTTTTTCAAATTTGCACTTATGCAACAAATTTGTGAAGAATATAAAGATTTCAAGACGTCCTAGATATTCCCCTAAACACCTGCGTGCTCCAATTCCAAAAGGATAGAACTTATCGAGAAGGTCTTTTTTCAGTTTGCCGTTTTCATCCAGAAATCGATAAGGGTTAAATTTCTCAGGTTCTTCCCAATAACGCTCATCACGGGTCAAGCTGTAGTAATTGATAAATAAGGGGGTATTTTTTGCAATAAAGTAACCCCCCAGAATGGTGTCTGTGATAGTAGTGTAGGTAAGAGGAATGGGACCAGCAGAAGAGTGGCGATAGATTTCATTGACACAAGCTTCTGTAAATGGTAAATGGGCACGATGAGCCAAGCATGGCTGTTGTTCTCTACCAACTACTTCATCCAGCTCTTGCTGTATTTTAGACTGAATATCTGGATAGGCGATCATATAAAGCAAAGCCCAGGTTAATTGCAGACAAGCAGGCTCTGTTCCTGCTCCGGTGAATTGTACTAATGTCCCTCTGACAATATCATTTTCACTTAACCCAAGGTCGTCCCGATCCGAGTTAGTTAGCTCGTTTGTAGCTTTCAACAAGGCATCGGCCATGTCCCTTATATTTTCTGAGTCGAAAGAGTCTCGATGCTGTTCTACGTTCTTTGCAACATACTTGTGTACTGTAGCAATAACTTTGTAAAAATCTGAGAATGACTTTAAATGAGAAAGCACAAAAAATGGCAAAACAATTTTTGGCATGAACTCAAGCTTTACTCTATTCAGGGTAGCGTGAGGAAAACGCTTTAGAATATGGGCAGTTGCAGCAAACTCAGGATTTTCAGGATTACATTTGGAGCCAAACATTACCCTGTGCATAATACCTAAAGTAGCCAGAGGCATATATAAATCCGGGTCAAAAGGTTGACATCCATAGTTTAAGAATATGTTGGCAAGGTCGGCTGCTTCCTCCATAACATGATTTTGAATGAGAGCTGATTTGCTTACTACAAAGGTATGCATAACTTGACTGGCAATTTCACGGTGTTTTCTCCATGGCTCCCCATTCTTTGTCTCAAGTAATCCACCTTCAGCTGGTTTCTGAAAGAGGTCAAAATCTGCTCTAGAGTTAAAAGCTTCCTGCTGCTTTACCAAGGCTTCTTTGATAGCTTCAAGACCGTTGAGTGCAACTACGGTTCGTCTACCTGCACGAAGCTGAAAGACGCTACCATACTGTTTAGATAGTTGATTCAAAGTAATATGTAGCTGTTTGCCTAGTAAGGGTAGACTCCCAACAAGTGGTAACCCACGTGGACCAGGAGGAATTTTTTTTGTCTGTTTGGAAAACTCTAATGACAATGACATAACTATCTCCTAAATTGATTAGACAAAATTTGAAAAAATTAGAGATTTTGCAAATGGGTTTTTACCCTCCCCTATTCTCTGTTCCCTGCTTAAAAGGACAGAATAACTTGGACAATCTTTTTAAGTTATCTGTGTGTCAAACGGCGAATCTGTGAGGGACACAGCCCTTCAAATTGCTTAAGGATTGTGCAAGTTATTTAATTTTTAACCCTTAACGGATTGAAGCAGCAGAATCAAGGGTATTAGCAGTAGGTACTGCTGAAGGCTCAGATGTAACCTCACCGGACAGATCAGCAAGAAAAAAGCGTTGAAGATTTTTGGGTTCTGTTTTTTGCTTGAATAAACCGTATTCTTGCCTATTTTCAACTGATATCTACCGTTTCTATGGCGTTGCTAAATTAGAGTATGAATTGACATTTTTGATATAACTAAATAATGATTTTTTGCGCTTTTGCGTATTCGCCTAAGACTGATTCATACTTTCAATCAGCAACGCCGTTTCTATTGGCGCTGAACTTTATTCAAGTAGTTTTCTAATCCATATATGCAAGTTGGGGTTGTTGAAACTTAAACAATTTTTCCAGTAAAGCAGTCATTGCAGCATCATCTTTTTCTGAGCAGATTACTGGTTTTACCAGCTCTGAGTGGGCAACTAAATCAAGATGTCGTGCTGTAGAATCTCCCCAAGGATAAATGGATTGAGGTAACAACTCGGATTGCTTGAGAAGAAAGAGCATTTGATTAGCAGCTTCTTCTACCAATATTTCTCCTGCATCAACCTTATCTAATAACACTTCGTAACTATCCAAAACAGTTTGGAAAGTCTCAGCAAAGGGAGCTTTAGCCATAGGATAAGGCTCTTCTAGATCAAGCTCTATAAAAGGTGATGAACTACTACTAGCTATAGATTTTAAGCAACTACGGAACAGATAGACATCACTAAGAATTAGATAAGCTAACCAAAGTTGAGTCATTGCATTCCATAGTGGAAAGTGCGACATTGAACGGAAAGTGTTATAGAGTATCTGGTCGTTGTGATCAATTTTTGTTGCTAGCAATTTTTCTACATGGGTAAAGCGCTCAACGCTAAAGTCATCATCTTTCAACGCCTCTAATAATCTACCTGCTAGAGAATGAACAGTTTCAAAGGTGCTGATAAAACCTCTTGAGTATAAAGGATCAATAAAACCATAAGAATGACTCAACAGAGCGTAACGATGTCCTACTGCATGTGTAGATGAGTATTGAATCCTATCAGTACTGACCCATTTACGTACTGGTTTCAAGTCTTTAAGATGTTTAGCGATGCTTGGGAACTGCTCGATAATACTGTAGAATTCTTGTTCTGGGTCCATGTCTTTTTTCGGATACTTATATCCATTGAGCATTAACCCGACACTGCACAGAGAGCTTTCCGAAAGACTGTGGTTGTCAAAGGGAATGACCCATATCCAGCCCCCATCAAAGACATGATGTAATGTTCCTTCCTGCCATTTACAACTTTGTCCTGGCAAGTCTTCTTGTGGTATACAATCATCATAGGCTGGTAAATTAGTTACATGGGTAAAGATACCGCGAGTGTTGGTTCTTAAACGAGTTGGTTTTTCGCGGAGATTGAATTTTTCAGCAACTAGAGAACGGAAACCGGAGCCATCGACTAAAAAGCGAGCAGAATATTCTTCTCCATCTTTGATACGTACTTGTACGCCATCTTCTTGAAAGTCAATGTCCTGTACTTCAGTCAAGTCATGATATTCAACGCCATAATTGATAGCTACTTTCAACATATAATGATCAACATCTGGGCGGAAGAGGTGGCTTTCAGATATCAAAGAAGAAGATGGCGAAATCAGTTGATGTGCTTCATCTGGATTTTGTTTCTCGCCTTCTTTATGGTAAACAAACCCAAGTAAACGTTTTACGCCACAACCGGATGATACGTATTGCTGAATTGTTTCAACTTGAGTTAAATTCTTAAGTTCTGGTATACCAAAACGTTCTGCAACAATCCACATCCACAATGCACTTTCAGGCAACATGGCTTCACCAATTGCAAACCGAGGATGAGTACCTTTTTCGAGTAGTAATACGCTAAAACCATTTTTAGCTAAAATACTAGCTAAGGTTGTTCCGGCAATTCCTGCTCCGAGAATGATAGTGTCAAAATGTTTGTTTTTTTGCATGATCTCTTGAGTTTTCAATTGATTAGATTGGTTGCGGATTGATGTATTTTAATAAGAACGTAGTTTCCGTTTTGTGATGCCGAATGCTTGCAATTAAAAAGCAAAGCATTAAAAATTATGCAACAACTGTTTACGTCTTAAGTGTGTTGTTCCAGAAGAAATTTGAGTGTTTTCTTTTCACAATTTAAGTTTATAGTGTCTTGAAGGATAGTTGCAATCATCATTTTTTTGATTAATTGAACAATTATTTTGATTTTACTAAACTCACATCTTGCACCTGCAAATATGAATGTCAAAACCAGAACTACGTGCAAGGTGAGCAAGGCGTTCAATATCAAGTAAAATAAGATACACAACTATGTGAGGAAAAATAGATTCTCTTGCTGTTTGTGCAGCCTGACCCCAATCAGGTGGTGATGCGGACTGAAGATGTAGATAAGTCCAATGAGCAATGAGGTAGGCAGTCAGAGAAAGAATAAGCCAGCGATACATTCCAAGCAAAGTTCCTTGTCCAAAACGGTGTAAACCAAAACGATGCTTTACAGTCTTGAACCAACCTTCAATCTGCCAACGACGCTTACCCCACCACCGCAGAGTAGAGGCTTTAATGGGACGGGTAGACAAGACAAAGCGTTTTTCTAGTTTGCCATTATCGCGCTATAAGTAATACCAAGATACTGTAACGGGAAACTTTAAACCACACAAACGAACCTGTTGACCTTGTTTGTGCAAATGTCGTAAAACTATTACTTGTAAAAATGGTCTACGCCCTCTGCCAGATGACAATAATGATTTGACAACTGTTTGTAATACGTGCTGGCGAATTATCCGAATCATTTCCCTTGTTGACCAAGGATTAATATTTAAAAATCGGCTGATTGCACTTGGAGATTTTATCTGACTATGTTCAGGTAACGGGTGTCCTTGCGCGTCTAAAAACAATGCCAGCATAGCCTCTAGGTTATCTTTTTGGTACTGCGTCGGCATCAATTCTTTGAGGCTGTAAACTAATTCTTGGGCGTGAGCAAGCATTTTTATTGCTTTAAAACATTTTGATATTTCACACCTTTTCTCTCATGTTTTGAGAAAAAGATGCAATCATCTCTCTATCTGAGGTCAAAAAGTCTCTGCATTCCATCATCTGTCTGCCTACGTATTAATAACAATATTTAAGTCATATTTAAAACTTAAAATTACTGAATTGGTTATATTCACCTGTTGTTATAGTTTGCTACTAGTTTCTTTGACTTGTACGGATAACTACGGTTGGTGCAAGATGTGAGTAAACATGATGGATTAATTAAAAATAGTAGGTTTTTTATTTTTTTAAATTAAAAAGGGTAAGTTCATATTTATGCTTTTAAAGCAAAAAATGGCTCAAAGTAAATATTGTAGCCCTTGCAATTTAATAAAATATAGGTTATGTCTATAAACCTCCTTTGCTTAGATCGCCTGAAATTTATAATGCAATAACCATTCTTTTGATTGAGATATTAATTGTTTAGCATTAATTGCTTTTGGACTAAGATAATGGCGGTATATCGTTCTCCAAACATGAGGAGTTTTGCCATTTACCTGACGAAATTGACGACAGAAGCTAGTTGTATTTTGATAACCCAAGCTCAGAGAGATTTGATTTAAGTTTTGGTCTGTTTCTAATAGCAAAAGGTATGCTTCTGCCATCCGTCGATGAGTAATCCATCGATAAAGACTTTTACCAGTTTGTAGTCGTACCAAGTGAGTTAGATAAGCTGGAGAGTAACCAACTACCTGTGCTACATCGTCAAGGGTAATTGGTTGATTATAATTTGCTTCAATAAAGTCAAAGACTTCTTTGAGCAAGAGAACAGACTGATAATTTGGCTGCTGAGTTGTCGTGTTAGCAGTATTAATAGGTAATGGTTCTAGCACTTGTTGAGCGTAAGCCTCAAAATTCTGTTTCAGGAGAGTCTGTTTTTCAAGTTTGGTAGCAATTAATGCCAATAATTTCCTTGAAGTACATGGCTGAGATTGAGAATCATTCACTTCTAGATCAATACCTTTGCGAGTTTCGACCTGAGCTACTTTAGTAGTGAAAAAAATGAAAGGGATAGTCGCTTTGAGAATATCTTGATAAAGCGTAGTTAGGGCATGGAAATCATCAAGTTCTGCAATCATGATTTTAGAAGTTATTTAAAGTTACTTTTTTGTGAATGATCTTCAACGATGAGACATTTCAATATTTGACATCTGCGTTGAGTTATTTACTAGTTTGCCGTCTTCCATTTGGACAATGCGATCTGCAACATCCAAAATTCGGTTGTCATGGGTAACAATGAGGATGGTACAGCTTTGTTCCTTTGCTAACTGCTGCATTAGGTTAACGACATCTCGACCAGATTTACTATCGAGGGCAGCAGTTGGTTCGTCAGCCAGAACAATTTTAGGATGGCTTACCAAAGCACGGGCGATCGCTACTCGCTGCTTTTGCCCACCTGAAAGATCATCAGAATAGTAATTTATCCAATGCTCTAATCCCACCTGCTCCAGCATTTGTGCTGCTCGCCGTTGCATTCGTTTTGAAGAAATATTTTTGTGCAATTCTAAGCCCATTTTGACGTTCTGGAGTGCAGTTAGACTACCATGCAGATTGTGAGCCTGGAAAATATAGCCGTTGTTGCGTCGCACTTGTACCAATTCTGCTGGACTGGCATGACACAATTCTTTTCCTAAAACCTGTAGGCTTCCTGACTGAGCAGAGCGTAATCCACCAGCTAAGGTGAGCAATGTAGTTTTACCAGAACCGGAAGGCCCGGTCATAATCACAATTTCCCCCGCATGAATTTCTAAATTGATGTCGAATAAGACTTGTTTGCGGAGTTGACCTTGACCAAAGAAGTGATCGAGATTGTGGATGGAAATGACTGGCTTGTGAAACATGGTGTATACCTAAAACATGTCAGCAGGGTCAGCAGATTGAAGTTTACGGGTGGCGATCGCTCCTGAAATAGTACACATGACTAATGTCAGTAACAGCACAAATACTCCTCTTAACAACGGCATAGATAATGGCAAGTTAGTGGCATTACGAACCAAATGATAAAGTCCTATGGCAATTGACGCACCAGGTATAAATCCCAATACTGCCAAAATCAACGCCTCTTCAAATACAACTCCCAACAAGTAAAAAGTACGATAACCCATTGCTTTAAATGTTGCATATTCCTTGATGTGGGCATTTACATCAGTGGAGAGAACCTGATAAACAATCACAATACCAACTACAAACCCGACTACAGTACCAAGTCCAAAGATAAAACCAATCGGTCTATTTTTGGCTTCGTAATCCTTTGCAGAGTCAATAAATTCTTTAAGTGTTAGCACTTGAACATCTTCAGGCAAGTAAGCTTTTAATGCAGCTGTAACTTGTACTGGATCATCACCTGGTTTGAACTGAATCAATCCCAAACTAACCGCCCCAGCCTGCCGTTGAGGAAAGAACCGCAAAAAGTTCTGATCGCTGGTAATCAAAGTGCCATCGGTAGAGAAGGAAGCGCCAACTTGAAACAGTCCACTAATAGTAACAGTACGTCGCTCAATTTCAGTCCTGACAGTTTTACCCTGTTCAATTTTGGCAATAATCTCTTTGTAGTCTCCTCTAGATGTTCGGTCAAATAAAACCGTATCTGACAACTTGATACTTTTTAAATTCTGATTAACCTCTGGCAAATCAACAGTAATACGCTCTGGATTCATACCTACTACCAGCATAGATGTCTTGCGCTGGGTTTGGGGATTCTTCCAATCTATGAAATTGATATACAAAGGCTGGGTTGATTTCACTCCAGGCACATCCATTGCTTGATAGAGCCGCCGCCGGGGAATAGTTCCTATATTTGCTAAGTCGCGGGCTTGGGGACTGATTAGTACAGCGTCAGCCTTTAATTTGCGATGGAGCAAAACGCTGGTATCAAACAGCGCATTCATAAAACCGAGTTGCATGAACATCAGTATATCTGCAAAAGCAATGCCGGACAGTGCCACCAACAGACGGCTTTTTTCATGACTCAGTTGTAACCATCCTAGAGGCGTTCGCTGCTGTAATTGTTGGATTAAACCTTTCATATTTCAATCACCACTGTCACTTGAAGATTTGTTAGCTGTGCTACTTTCTTACTTGATGCAAGATCGAGACGCACCCAAACCTCAATCACCCGAGCATCAGTGTTAGCAGATGGGTCGGCATGAATCACGTTTTGCCGAACTACGCTTAAGCCAATCCGCTCCACCGTCCCTTGCAGTTGTTCTGGTAGAGAATCACTGATCGCTTTTGCTCGTTGACCTGTATGAACTTTGCTGATATCACTTTGGTAAACCTCAGCAACCGCATACATCTGTCCTGTTTTGCCGAACTCTATAATTCCTTTATCAGAGACCCGTTCACTTGGATAAGTGTGAATCTTAAGCACTCTTCCTGTCTGTAGCGCTTTTACGTAAGCCTGTTCTAAATCTGTCTGGGCTTTTTGAACTGCAACCTTAGCACTACTGACTTTTGCGGCTGCAACCTCGACATCTACTGGACGTACTTCAGCAATTTGTTTCAGCGTGGCTTTGGCTTCATTGAGTTGTTGTTTTTGTCCTGATTGGATGCGCTTTAAATCTGCTCTGGCTTCCTGTAATTGCTCTTGAGCAGTTTCAAAATTAAGACGTTTGCTATCCTTAAGTGATGCAGAGATAGCTCCTTCCTGATTGAGCATCTGATAGCGCTGGTTTTCGACCTGAGCATTCCTGAATTCAGCTTCCAGCCGAGCCACCGTAGCAGCTTGGGCTTCTATGTTATTGTGGCGCTCGATTTCCAGACGAGCGATTTGTGCACGCTGTGCCTCAATTTCTCCAACTTTTGCCCCTGCTTTAATGCTAGCAAGTTCGGCTTGCGCTATTCGTACCTGCTGTTGGGCTTTTGCTAAAGCACCTTGAAGGCGAGCGCGGCTATCCAAAATGGCAATCACTTGGCCTGCTTTTACTGAATCACCTTCTTTGACAAGTAATTGTTCAACTCGGCTACCTTCGGATGAAGTAGGAGCAGAAATTTGAATGACCTCACCGCCAGGATCTAAACGCCCCAAAGCCGTTACTGTCTTGACTTCGGGTATATTGTTGACTTTTACTGTTTGAGTAACACCAGCTTGAGATGACTGAAACCGCCAGAACATATAGGTTGTAACTCCGCCAACTAAAAAAATTGTAGCGATTGTCAAAATGGTCAATTGGTGAACCGGAGGTTTTGTAAGAGAGGATTTTTTGACTATTGTATCTTTCACCATAAAGCATTCTTTGATTTGAGTTGGTTGGGAGTAATCTCAAGTCTGTTTCAATATGGAGTAACAGGCTTTTAGAAGTTAAGTTTTATGGCGTTGCTGAATCAAAATATGAATCAGGCGATCGCTGCAATCAGACGAGTGCTGCACATCTTGAGTGGCACTGAACCATACTTCAGGTAATGTATTACCAGTCGAATAGAGAATTTAAGCATTTCTTCGGACTTAGAGTAACAAAAAGTTTTCCGATGTAATCGAGCAAGATAATGTCGAAAACGACTGTTTTCTCCTTCAACCCTGGTCATGTAGGTTTTACTAACAATATGGTCTTCGTTGCTAATAAAACAAGGATAAACCGGGTAGCCATCTGTGACATAAAAATAAGAGTGCCAACAGCTTATAGTCTGCCATAAAAGCTCAAAAGTGTCGGAACTGCGGTCTCCTAAAACCCAGGCTATAACTCCGGAAATGTGCTTATTCACTGCTGTCCATAACCAAATTTTGTTTTTTTTTACCGATAAATGTTTCCAACTCATCAATTTGAGTGATTTCTGGTATTTCATCCTTTTCCGGTATATCAGGCAACCTATTACCAATCTCTTTTACCCAATTAATGACTGTCGTATGATGTACTTTTTTGACCCGTTCTATTGCTCGAAAACCAGAACCATTAACATACATTTCTAAACATTCGCGCTTGATTTCTTCTGAATAACCTTTCGCTTCATAAGAATCAATAAACTGACGACCACATTTGGCACAGATGTAATTTTGTTTACCTCTCTGTTTACCATTTTTGCGAATATGAGTTGATGCACATCTTGGACATTCCATAGCGATCGCACTAATTCATATTTCTATTCTGCAACGCCAGCTTTTTACTATCGGTAGCCTCAAGTAAGCCTAAATGAATATTGATTAACTGCACTCGATATGGCTAATAGAGTAATGCGATCGCCGTAAGATAAAACTTGGGTGTGTTGTAGAAAACTGTCTTTATCATGGTTTTAATAAATTGAGGTCTGTAATATTGAGTTTTCCAATAAAACTATTCGGAAGCTAAATTGCTAAAAAGTTTTCAAAATCTTTTTCCAAGTCAAGCCTCTAATCCTATATCAGTGAAAATTTGGATAACTATGAAAAATACAACACCCCGACCCAATACTTCTCGGGTAAAGGGGAAGGGTGAAAGGGAAAGAAAAAACCTTTAAACCAACCCCAGTAACCTTTTCCCAAAACCCGATTCCGGATTAAAAATGCAAAACCCGAGAAGTATTGCACCCCAACCAACTTGCTTTAAATAATTTCTTTTATCTGCTCCTAGACTGGATCTCAAGGATTAGTAAGCAAAATTCTAAAGTTTTCATATTTTTTTGATTCTTGCCTGATATAAGAGTAAGGTCAAATAAAGCAGTGCTTATAACTGTGCTGCTGTGTTGTGTCTACTGTATTATTCTTTGGTAAAAGCTTTTATGGATGATCAGGATGAGCGCCTATGCCAATTGATAGCAGCAGTTTGTCAACACTCAGACGGTAGTCGGGAATGGCGAAAAGCTATGAGTCGGCTTCTGATTTTAATTCAGGGACTACCGGAATTTAGAAAATACTCAAGCATGGACTGCCCTGACCACTTTTTAGATGCCTTAAACCAAAGTTTGGAGTGGTTAAGCCACAATATCAGAAACTTTCAGCCACGTACATCTTCAGTACGAACTGACTTAGTAAAATGGCTCAAAGGCTACCTTTCCTGGCGTATTAAAGATTTAAATTCCTCATCTGCCCCTCAAACAAGGAGGCTTCAGCTTTCCTTAGATGAAAATATTTCGGATGCAGATGCAGAGATAACAAGTTGGCTAGAACGAGTATCAGAAGGAGGAAGGTTATTAGGGACACCATCTAACCCGTATGTTCTAAGTGGGCTAGAAATTTATTTAGAACAGTTGCAACAGAACTCACAACAGTACTTAGTGGCAAGCCTAGCGGATTACATTGAGCAAGACCCAGACAAGCAGCTACGGAATTGCTATCCTCGTAAACACCCCGAATGTAACTGTCAAATACTCAGCCAGAGGTTGCTGTTCATCTTTAAGAACCCACCAGATACACTTGCTGATATTGCGCGTGAGTGTCAAATCAATTACCAAACTTTAGTATCCCACTGGAAATTAAAAGCAATACCGCTCCTGCAAGAAGTTGCCATTCAACTCGGATATCAATCTAATTAACAGCCATGAGTAGCACAGAAACACCTTGCTTAAAAATTGCACTTGGACAAGAAGCTCACGCCATTGCCCACCAGTTTGCTGTTGAACAAACCACGCCTCAAAAAGGGAAACAAATATATTTGAATACACTAGCAGTTTATGCTGTTTACAGTTATCTGAAATGGTTATGGATTGATACTGCTCTAGAAGAAGGTGATAGTTGGCATCCTCTCAAACGAGCTTTATTTGATGTTGCCGATCTAGTTCTTCCCAACATTGGTAAGTTAGAATGTCGTCCAGTTCAACCTGGTGAAACAGTCATTTTCCTACCACCTGAAGTGATGGAAAATAGAATTGGTTATGTGGCTGTCCAGTTTAGCGAGCAGTTAAATGAAGTGCAGTTGTTGGGATTTGTTAGAAGAGTTAATATTCCTGATGATTGGGAGCAAATACCACTAGCAAGCCTTAAACCCCTTAATTTTCTCTTCGACTGTATTCCTGACGCTATTGCTCACCCTGCACTCAGTCCTAGCCAAATACGGGTAAATTTAAACAAATGGTTTGAGAATCTGTTTGAAAATAGTTGGATGCCTCTAGAAGAAGTTTTCAGCGGTATAAATGATAAAAAGTTTGCCTTAAGAAGTATTTCATCAAAGCATGAAGGTAATGTAGCACGAGCAAAAATAATAGATTTGGGATTACAAGTTGGAAATCAATCTGTAGTGCTGCTAATAGCGATTGCACCTTATTCTGAAGATAAAGTAGAAATACTAGTACAATTACATCCAGTAAACGGACAAACTTATTTGCAATCTAACCTAAGAATGAATTTACTATCAGAATTAGGAGAGAATATGCAAGAAGTTGTATCACGAAGTAATGATAATTTTATTCAATTAAAACGATTTAGAGGGTATTCTGGAGAAGGCTTTAATATACAAGTGTCTAATGGTAATTTCACAATCAAAGAGGCTTTTGTCATCTGACATTTTTTTGTCGGAGTGCAATGAGTAAGTTAGTTGTTTTAAATTTGGGTAAGGGAGACCTCTACAAAGGCTTCCCCGATGTCACAGTTCAACTTGGGTTGACAAAGGATCATCGGGCGATGGAATTTCGTGGTAGTTTACCAGCAGCACCAGAAATTCCCCAACTTTATCGAAATTGGCAAATATTATACTCGGCTCTCTATCGTTATCATGGTTGGTCTGTACGCCTGGAAATTGAAGAGACTGATGTTACAAATTTTTCAGAAGTTGAATTTAACGATTTATGTGAGGAATTATCATCTAGAATTAATATTTGGCTTAACTCGGAGCAGTTTCGCAAAATAGAACAAAAGTTACGCACGCAATTAAATCCAAATGAAGAGATTCGTTTTATGATTGCAACTAGTGATAAATTATTGCGGCGGCTTCCTTGGCATTTGTGGAATTTCTTTGAAGATTATCCAAATGCCGAAGTAGCGCTAAGTTCCTTAGAGCCAAAACAACAAAATAAAATATATATTAAAGAAAAAAAAGTTAGAATATTAGCGATTTTTGGAAATAGTAAAGGGATTGATATTAGTCAGGATAAACGGTTTTTAGAAAAATTATCAAACCAAGCTAAAATCAAGTTTCTCCTGGAACCACAACGAAAAGAATTAAGTAATGAAATTTGGGATCAAGGTTGGAATATTTTATTTTTTGCCGGACATAGTTATAGTCAAGAAAAAGGAGTTCTGCAAATTAATCAAACTACGACAATTACTCTAGATAGATTAAAACATGGACTCACAAAAGCAATTGAGAGTGGATTGCGTTTGGCAATTTTCAATTCCTGTGATGGCTTAGGGTTAGCAGAAGCATTAGAGGATTTACACATTCCCCAAGTCATTGTCATGCGCGAACCAGTCCCAGACTTAGTAGCGCAGGAATTTTTAAAACATTTTTTAACAGAATTTTCTAGCGGACGACCTTTATATTCTGCCCTGCGCGAGGCGAGAAAAAGGCTTGAAGGAATAGAAGATGAATATCCTTGTGCAACTTGGTTACCAGTAATTTGTCAAAATCCTTTGGAAGCGCCAATGACTTGGCAGTTACACCGAAAGATGATCACTACCAAGAGTGTTTTGACCATATTGCTGGCAAGCTTTTTGGTAACAAGTTTGGTTATGGGGGTGCGGTTTTGGGGTTATCTGCAAACATCGGAATTACAAGCGTTTGACCATTTTATGCAACTGCGATCGCAGCTTGTGACTGAAAAACCTGATGAACGGATTTTGATTATTACTATTGATGAAGCAGATATTCAGTACCAAATCAATAAAGGGATGCAAATGCGATGGTCGTTATCTGACCAAGCCCTTGCTCAATTATTAGATAAATTAAATAAGTACCAACCGCGAACTATCGGTTTAGATATTTACCGTGATGGAACTGTAGATCCCAAATATCCAAATTTAGCTACTCATTTTGGGCAGGATAAACGTCTATTTTTTGTGTGTAAAGTTGCTACAATTGATGATGATGGTGATACTGATGGGATTCCGTCGCCTAATGGAGTTCCAAAGGAACGGTTAAGTTTTAGTGATTTTGTTGCAGATGATGAAGTTATTGCTCGTCGTCAGCTTTTATATTTGACTCCTCCTCCAACATCTTTATGTACCGCAGAATATTCTTTTAATTTACAACTAGCACTTGATTATTTAGACAAGGAAGGCAAAACATCAAGTGTTACAAAAGAAGGTTACTTACAGATTGGTAGTGTTGTGTTTAAGAAATTAAACGAACACAATAGCGGTTATCAGAAAATTGATCCATCTGGTTATCAAATATTGTTAAATTATCGTTCTCTCCCCTCTGTTGAAAAAATTGCCGAGCAAGTTAGTTTGAGAGATGTGTTAGATGAAAAAATACCGTTAGAATCAATACAATTGCTGAAAGACCGAGTTGTTCTTATTGGTCTTTCTGCTCCTACCAATACTAACGATTATTGGAAAACACCATTCAGTTCTAATGCAAAACCTCTTCAAAAGCAAGTACCAGGAGTGTTCGTACAGGCACAAATGCTAAGTCAAATTTTAAGTGCAGTTTTAGATAGTAGACCTTTGTTGTGGTGGTGGTCTGGATGGATGGAAGCTTTTTGGATATGGGGATGGTCATTGCTAGGGGGTATTGTTGCTTGGTATTTTTCAAAACCACTACATCTTGGATTGGCAGTTACAGTAATAGTTTTTATACTTTTTGGATTATGTTTCAGTATTTTTATGCTATCTGGATGGGTGCCACTTATCCCGTCAGCATTAGCATTGTTAGTTACCCAAGTGGTCATAGTTTTTTGGTTTAGACGTTCCCATCTTGGTAAAAAAAGGCAATCAGATTTCTAATTATGATGAAAAAAAAGTTATTTATCCAATCAATCCAACGTGCTTGTGTAGTTCCTATATTATTTGTAAGTATGGTAAGTTACTTGCAACCAGTGCAGGCACAACTTTCTAATTTTATAAAAAAAACTGTTAGCAATTCCCAGTTGCAATCCTCACAGCAACCAGCATTACCAAGAAGCGGCGCACCTACAGGCCGCCGCAGAGCCGGGGCTGGGCGTAATCCTGATTGCCCTACTTCTCTTACACGTCTTACTGCATTAGTTCCTGGTGATGAAGCTAAATCAGTCTTGACATCAACAGTTGTAGGAAATCCAACTTTTTGGTTTTATGTTCCTGAATTACCTGAAACCGCACGTTCCGCAGAGTTCGTATTACATCTATCACAGAATGATAAAGATGTGCAGAATGTCTACCGAACGCCTCTAGCTCTGTTAGGAAAACCAGGAATTATTAGTATTACTCTGCCATCACAATCACAATATGCTTTAAAAGCAGAGCAAAAATATCATTGGTATTTTCATATTTATTGTGGTGATCCTCAGGAAACATCTGACAATTTTTATGTAGATGGGTTTGTGCAAAGGCAAGTGCTGACTCAGGCTCTTGATAGTCAGTTAAAATCAGCAAAACCAAGAGAGTACATTGCTTATAGTGCTAATAATATATGGTATGATGCCATCAGTAATTTAGGCCAATTACGTCACGCCAATCCGCAGAATGCAACTATCAATAAAGATTGGGTTGATTTATTAAATGCTATTGGTTTGCAAGACCTTGCTAAAGAGCCAATCGTACAGCATTACAATTTAGATAAATAAGACTAGTTACACGATTGAGTGACTGATTTTTTGGGGAGTGTTATGTCAGAGAAAACTCAAAACTGGCGGCATTGGTGTAGTTGGTTAGTGATAGGAGGCGTGTTAATTACTTGTTTGCAAGAGCGCGTTTTTGCTGAAATTACCCCAGATAGCACTTTGCCTAATAATTCCAGTGTCATAAAAGAGGGCAACAACTTCAATATCACTGGGGGAACTCAAGCCGGAAGCAATCTGTTTCACAGTTTTAGCGAGTTTTCTGTCCCCACTGGTGATACTGCTTACTTCAATAATGCTGTTGATATTCAAAATATTATCAGTCGGGTAACGGGAAGGTCACGTTCTAATATCGATGGTTTGATTAAAGCCAACGGCACAGCTAACCTATTTTTGCTTAATCCCAATGGGATTATCTTTGGTCAGAATGCTCAATTAAATATTGGTGGTTCTTTTGTAGGAAGTACAGCCTCGGCGATACAGTTTGGCAATCAAGGTATTTTCAGTGCCATAAATCCAGAGAGTTCTTCATCGCTGCTAACGGTCAATCCTTCGGCTTTGCTATTTAATCAAATTGAAACCGCATCTATTCAAAATAACTCAATTGCTCCCTCCGGTTTAAATCCATCTTCTGAATTTACAGCAACAGGTTTACGTGTAGCAGATGGTAAGAGTTTGCTGTTAGTAGGCGGTGATATTAATATGGATGGTGGAGGATTGTATGCTTTTGGTGGACGAGTCGAGTTAGGCGGGTTGGCTGATGTGGGAATAGTTGAGTTGAATGAAGATGGTAATAATCTGAGCTTGAGTTTTCCTGATTCTGTAGAAAGAAGTGATATAACACTAAGCAATGGCGCTTATGTAGATGTAAAAGCTGGTAATGGTGGAAGTATCGCAGTTAATGCTCAGAATTTAGAAATGACAAGAGGGAGTTCCCTGTTGGCAGGGATAAATACTGGGCTGGGTTCTGATAATAGTAAGGCGGGAAATATAGAGGTTAATGCTACTGGACAAATTAATCTTGATGGGAGCAACATTGCTAATCAGGTGCTAGAAGAAGCAAACGGGCAGGGGGGGGACATTAATATCAGTACTAGTACTTTGCGAGTTGAGGGTGGCGCACGGGTGAGTACTGCTACCTTTAGTGAGGGCAAGGGAGGAAATTTAAGCGTTGATGCCCAAAATATTCAACTAATTGGCGAATCAGCAGATGGTGAGTATGGCAGTACCTTAAGTGCTTCTGCACAGCCAAACTCAACAGGGGATGCAGGAGATTTGACCATTAAAACTAATTCCTTGCTCGTGCAAGATGGGGCACAGGTGATTACTAGTACCTTTAGTAAGGGCGAGGGAGGAAATTTAAGCGTTGATGCCCAAAATATTCAACTAATTGGTGGATCATCAGCAGATGGTCAGGTTCGCAGTGGCTTGGCTGCTTCCGCACAGCCAAACTCAACAGGGGATGCAGGGGATTTGACGATTAAAACTAATTCCTTACTTGTGCAAGATGGGGCACAGGTGAGTGCTGGTACCTTTAATGAGGGCAAGGGAGGAAATTTAAGCGTTGATGCCCAAGATATTCAACTAATTGGTCAATCAGCAGATGGTCAGTATGGCAGTGTCTTAGCTGCTTCCGCACAGCCAAACTCAACAGGGGATGCAGGGGATTTGACGATTAAAACTAATTCCTTACTTGTGCAAGATGGGGCACAGGTGAGTGCTGGTACCTTTAGTGAGGGCAAGGGAGGAAATTTGAGCGTTGATGCCCAAGATATTCAACTAATTGGTAAATCAGCAGATGGTCAGTTTCCCAGTGGCTTGAGTGCTTCCGCAAATCCAAACTCAACAGGGGATGCAGGAGATTTGACCATTAAAACTAATTCCTTGCTCGTGCAAGATGGGGCACAGGTGAGTGCTGGTACCTTTAGTGAGGGCAAGGGAGGAAATTTAAGCGTTGATGCCCAAGATATTCAACTCATTGGTAAATCAGCAGATGGTCAGTTTCCCAGTGGCTTGGGTGCTTCCGCAAATCCAAACTCAACAGGGGATGCAGGAGATTTGACCATTAAAACTAATTCCTTGCTCGTGCAAGATGGGGCACAGGTGATTACTAGTACCTTTAGTAAGGGCAAGGGAGGAAATTTAAGCGTTGATGCCCAAGATATTCAACTCATTGGTGGATCAGCAGATGGTCAGTATGACAGTACCTTGGCTGCTTCCGCACAGCGAAACTCAACAGGGGATGCAGGGGATTTGACGATTAAAACTAATTCCTTACTTGTGCAAGATGGGGCACAGGTGAGTGCTGGTACCTTTAGTGAGGGCAAGGGAGGAAATTTAAGCGTTGATGCCCAAGATATTCAACTAATTGGTCAATCAGCAGATGGTCAGTATGACAGTACCTTGGCTGCTTCCGCACAGCGAAACTCAACAGGGGATGCAGGGGATTTGACGATTAAAACTAATTCCTTACTTGTGCAAGATGGGGCACAGGTGAGTGCTGCTACCTTTAGTGAGGGCAAGGGAGGAAATTTGAGCGTTGATGCCCAAGATATTCAACTAATTGGTCAATCAGCAGATGGTCAGGTTCGCAGTGCCTTGAGTGCTTCTGCACAGCGAAACTCAACAGGGGATGCAGGGGATTTGACGATTAAAACTAATTCCTTACTTGTGCAAGATGGGGCACAGGTGAGTGCTGCTACCTTTAGTGAGGGCAAGGGAGGAAATTTAAGCGTTG
>JAHHHS010000076.1 GCA_019359215.1 Nostoc indistinguendum CM1-VF10
CGACCACAATCAACACAGATGTGATTTTGTTTACCTCGACGTTTACCATTTTTTCTAATCTTAGCAGACTCGCAGTATGGGCAATGCATAGTAGAGCACCTCAATTCATCCCATTATTATGCAACGCTCCGTTTTTAATGGTACATCATTGGCACATTCCTTTGCTATTACTCGATAGTTTGCGCTCCTTACGAACTTGGGTGAGGATTGATTTCAACATCGGCAAACTTATACAGTTTGGAGAAGACATAAAATATGGCAATACCTCTGCAACCCCTAAGTTATAGTAAGCCCGGTTATTGGCTTGAACACGAATAGAGACTTAATCAAATTATCTCGTTAAAGCAGTTGCAATTGTTTAAAAATATTTGACGAGAAAAAATACAATCTTTGATGTCACAATTATAACTATGAGAAAGCATATTTTTGTAGTGTTCCAAAACTTGGGCACTCTTGTATTACTAGCGATCGCATTTCCCTTAAACTGTATCATCGTCTTAACATCGCTACTGTGGAACTTTCTTAAGCAACCATTCAGTAAGTCAATTGTTGTCAACCCCAATTCTAAAAATATCTTGATTGCTGGCGCTAGAATGACTAAAACTCTTCAGCTAGCGCGATCATTTCATGCTGCTGGACATCGGGTTATTATAATTGACATTGAGAAATTCTGGTCAAGTGGTAATAAATATTCCAACTCAGTTGCAGGCTTTTATACTGTTCCCGATCCCAGCAAAGACTTAGAAGGCTACATTGCAACCCTACACGCGATCGCTAAAACAGAAAAAATCGACTTTTTTATCCCGGTAGCCATTTTTTCCGTTATTCACTACGATCAAGGCAAGCCACCATTACCAGACTGTGTAGAGTTTTTCCACTTCGATGCTGATGTCACGAAGATTCTGGATGACAAGTTTGCCTTTGCTGAAACAGCGCGATCGTTCGGTTTATCTGTCCCCAAATCCTTCAAAATTACCGATCCCGAACAAGTTCTCAACTTCGACTTTTCTCAGGAGAAGCGCAAATACATTCTTAAAAGCATCCCCTACGATCAAGTGCGTCGCTTGAATCTCACCAAGCTACCTTGCGATACAAACTCAGAAACAGCAGCATTTGTCAAGAGTCTGCCCATCAGTGAGGAAAAGCCCTGGATTATGCAGGAATTCATCCCTGGAAAGGAATACTGCACTCACACTACCGCGCGAGATGGAGAATCAAGAATGTACTGCTGCTGTGAGTCATCCGCCTTTCAAGTCAACTACGAAAACGTTGATCAGCGAGAAATTATGCAATGGGCGAGTCATTTTACCAAAGAACTGGGAAAAACCGGACAACTTTCCTTTGACTTCATCCAGGCAGAAGACGGAACTGTTTACGCGATTGAGTGTAACCCCCGTACTCACTCCGCCATTACTATGTTTTACAATCATCCAGGAGTAGCGGATGCCTATCTTGGTAAAGAACCTCTGGCTGAATCTTTGCAGCCTCTTGGTGATAGTAAGCCAACCTATTGGCTGTACCACGAAGTTTGGCGGCTAAATGAGATCAGATCGTTTAAGCAACTGCAAACCTGGGTAAGAAACATCAGGCGCGGGAAAGAAGCAATTTTTGAGGTGAGTGATCCCTTACCCTTCTTGATGGTACATCACTGGCAGATTCCCTTACTCATTCTCGACAATTTACGAAGACTCAAAGGTTGGATAAGAATAGATTTTAATATGGGCGAACTTATAGATTGATACCAATCCGCATTGTAAAAGTCGGTGGGGCAGTTGACCTTTTTTTAATTAAAAATTAAAAGTTAAAAATTAAAAATTGAGAAGAATAATAATTTTTAATTAATTTGGGGTACAAGCCCCCACCCTTTGGGAATTAAAAATTAAAAATTGATAATTAAAAATAATTCTTTAATTTTTAATTATCAATTTTTAATTGGAGCGTTCGCGCAGCGTCTCGTAGAGAAGCAACTTGACCAGTTATTTTTCCTGAAACGTCCAGACTCCTTCATCCCAATCTGATTCTGTTGGGGGTGATTGTAACCAATGCTGACAACGTAACAGATGCAACATAGCAGCTTTGTCATGGCTATCTGCTGCCAAAACTTTGGCAAACTCGGCTCTAGCAAAAGAAAACTGGCGATTGAGGTAATATTTGCGCCCTTTGTGATAATGCTCAATCACTTGCAATTTTTCGCTTTCAATAGGGTTGGAACGCAAACCCAGTAATTCATATATGGCTATCGGCTCATTTCTGCCTTTGACACGAATGTAATCTAGTTCCCTAGCCCAAATCTGATCTTGGCATGGTTTAAAAGTGTTATGGCTAATAATAATATCGCAACCATACTGTTTACTAACACTTTCTAGTCTAGAACCAAGATTAACGCCATCGCCAATAGCGGTAAATTCCATCCGCTTGCTAGAGCCAATATTCCCACTAATCACGGTATCAGAATTGATGCCAATGCCTATCTTGATTCTAGGCTTATCATCTGCATAACGACGTTGATTAAATTCGTGCAGGCGATGGCGCATTTCTAAGGATGTTTGCACTGCCATCCAGGCGTGTTCTTCCAAAGGTAGAGGAGAACCAAACACAGCCATAATCGCATCGCCAATGTATTTATCAAGGGTGCCTTTATGTTTAAAGACTGCCTCCACCATTGATTCAAAATATTCATTGAGCATACTCACCACTTCTTCTGCTTCCAAGTTTTCTGTCAAAGTGGTATAGCCGCGAATATCGGAAAATAAAATCGAAACTTCTTTGCGATCGCCTCCTAGTTTAGCGTCATCCAATTTTAGCAATTCTTCGGCTAATTCCTGAGTCATGTAGCGGTACATGGTACTCTTGAGCCGCTTTTCATCACTGATATCTTCCATCACTACCAGCGCCCCAGGGACTTGCTCTTGGTCGCTAGCATCAGCAATTGTGTTAATCGATAAATTAATACTGTGCTGTTCTGTTCCAGTAGTTAATAGTGTGCGATCGGGGTAATACTGTTGGCGGCCTTTCAAGTCGGCTGCATGTAAAGCATCCTGATACCACTTGCTAAAGTCGCCTTCTTTGATGCCGATCGCATCAGTAACTAATTTGCCTTCTAAACGGTCTTCTGGCTCCATACCCAGCAAACGTTTGGCACTTTCATTAGCGGCGATAATTAACCCGGCTTTATCAGTGGAAACTACTGCATTGGAAAGACTACGCAGAATGTCCTGTTGCATTTGTTCTTGTTGCTTGACTGTGGCAAACAACTGAGCATTTTGCAGTGCTACTCCCGCTTGAATATTAAAAGCTTCCATGAACTCTTCATCGTTGCGGTCAAAGCTAGCTTGGAAGCAGTCGGGAGCTTTGGGGCAATCAGCTGGATTATAAGGTGGAAAATCTCCACTTTTCTTTTTATTTACTAATTGGGTAACGCCAATCAGTTGTTGATCGGCGTTAAATACTGGCATACAAAGCAAGCTACAGGTGCGATAGCCATTTTGCTGGTCGAGTTGTTTGGCAGTATCAGAGTCAGGATGGTAGTACAAATCAAAGGCAATATTCAATTTCTTGCCAGAAGCCGCTACTATACCAGCAAAGCCTTTACCTACGGGGACTCGTAACTCCTTAGTTGAACCATCATCTTGGGTGATTTTCGTCCACAATTCATCGTGATCGCGGTCTATTAACCATAGTGTACTGCGATCGGCATTCATCAATTCCTTGGCTTCATCCATCACCCGCTTTAATGTGTCTTCTAAGTCAAGACTGCTTTGAGATAAAGACTTGATTGCCTTCATCAGCGCCGCCACTGCTCTTTGTTTTTGGGTGGCGACATAAAAAGAGCGCGAAGATTCTAAAATTAGACGAATAGAAGGGGCAAATTCTTGAAATAATTGTTCGTCAGCACAGATAAAACCTTTGGTATCAATGCGCTCTGCAAGTGGAGTATCGGGATTATTCGCAGATTTTAATTTATTCAGCAATTGTACTACTGCAACTAACTGTCCATGTTCATTTAACAATGGCAAAGCCAGCATGGTGTAGGTGCGATAGCCAGTCCTTTTTTCTTGTTCTTGAGCAAAATGCGATCGCGGATCGTTATAAAAATCAAAGGGAATATTAATAACTTGCTTAAAAGTGGCGACTTCCCCAGCAATGCCTTTATTCGCAGGGATACGAATTTCTAAAGAGCGATCGCCCTCCCCCTCAGCCAGAATTGACCAGAGTTCTTGTTTTTCTTCATCCAATAAAAATATTGTCGTCCGGTCTGCCCCCAGTAATTCCCCGGTTTTCAAGGTTATCGAATGCAACATTTCTTGCAGAAGAGTTTCAAAACCCTGAGAATCTAGCATTGATAGGGTTTGATGGACAATCTGTAATTTTTGCTCGACATCCTTAACGACTTGTTTAAAAGTATCTTGAGTCAGGGGAGCAAGAAACGTAGAAAAAGTTCCTTGTCTGGTAGCAAGAGCACCTACAGGAGCAGAATTTGCTTGTAATTCGCTGCTTTCTTGGTTGTGAACACCAATAATCAAATCGGCGGTCTCCCCACAACTTCCTTGATACACTGACATAATCGATATTTATATAGCAGGATCAGATTTTAGATGTAACAATGAAATTAAATTTATGTAAGTGTTGCTTTTAGCACCACTTGCTTGATATTATCCATAGTTTAATCGCTTGTTTAGCTAGCGTCATCCTGTGGAGAAAGGTAGAAGTCGATTTCCAGCAAGTTTGCTATGACCAGAGTAGAGATGCAGTGATACTCCGAACTAGTGCTATTGTTTACACGCAAGTCTTCTAGGATTGCCCCACAGGCTTTTATCCCTCCACGCTAGTAGTTAAAGCGATCGCTTGAATTGTGCCGCCTTGCTCTGGTTCCAAACTCCTCACCCGGCAATTGAAAGTCTTTCTACCGAGAGCGAATAGCTCATTGCAGAGGTAAAAATTTATGGCTATCCTAAACTTGGGTTGATAAATTAACACCAAAAAACGGCTAAAAAAATTGATATAACAAGGTTTGTCTAAAATAAATCGAAGATTTAATAAAAATATGCTTTGTTCTTCTTGAATCCCTTACTATATAAGCATTTAACCCAATATGAAGTATTATTTTTTTATAACTAGTCTGGGAGAGCCAAATTTATTTACCCGTGAGTGCTTGACACACATCTATTCCACAGGGATATAAACATGAAGAAACTTTAGCTACAGCAGCCTCTCCCTCCACTACCGCGATTATCATTCTTATGCAGATTTATTTCGTCACATGAAGCGAAAATTCCAACAATATTTTTGGCGTTGTGCCCTAGTTGTATTTCTAGCGTTAACTGTATGTGGATGGAGTGTACAGCCAGCACAAGCAATGCTGCGTCAACACCATGATTCTCCTGATGTCTTACGCTACCACTCACAAGTATCTATCAAGGATGAAAAAGGATATGCTTGGCAAGTGCTACTGTTCAAACAGAATTACTACAGTCCGGTAAAAGACTTACGGTTACGCTTGGTTGCTTTTCCGGGTGTTGTTGAAATTGCTCACACCCAACCATTATTGATTGAGACAGCAGCAGGAAAATTGCTGAATGCATCAGATGCATATGCTCTAACTGCACCCGTCCCTAATGTGGGCGAATATAACTTAACTGATATCTTGCCTAAATTACCAACAACTGATGCACTCAAACTCTATGTGCCACTCTCTAGTGGACAGCAATTGGTTCTCAACATATCTAACACTGTAGTCACTGAGTGGCAATGGCTAGTTACAGAAATTGAGCAAAAGCATTAAATATCAAAATAATCCAATGGTGATGTGGGCTATGATGACTGCCTTCAAGACAGAAATCCTAGTCTTCATACGCTTATAGCCTCCCACATCACACGCAGCACTTGTAATGTTACTCTTGAGGCTCCTCAGAGATAGGTTCCGATTCGGTTTCAAGTTCTTCTGTTTGGACTTTGACTGGAGGTTTAACGGGTTTTGGACCACGTGCTAGGGCAGGATTCCCCTGCTGCCTGTTTTCTTCTCCATAAGATGCTTTTTTCCCTTTGTCAGACGAGCGATTACGGCTGGGTTTTGAGCTTTTGGGGTTGGATTCAATAGGAGGAATAGAATCCGTATTTTCGGAATTATTGTCAGTGCTTCCTTGGGACTGACGTTCCGATTTCTTGATTGGGCGTTCTACCATTGTTTATTTTTGTAAACTTATCTGTATAGTACATCAGTTTGGTGAATATAAAACTGTTAAGTAGCATTTTGTAAAGATTTTACTGTCAAAATTACTTAATGGCTATATTTATTGATTTAACCAGAAAGCAGCCACCCGACTTGATCAACAAGCTCAAAAAGCATTCATAACCAATAAGCAATTAACTTACCAAATGTTTAAATGGGTGCGTTATCAATAACGTAACGCACCCTAAAACTAATCAACAAAATCAGGTCGTGCTTTCCCTGTTGATTTCAACTTTTGTTCTAAAACTGCCCAATCTTCTTGCTCAATTAAGTTAGTCAACTCATCGAGATTGTGACGATACTGTTGCAGCGATCGCAGCAGTGCCTGACGATTATACCGTGCCATCATCACACCCAACTCTGGATTCCCACCACCTACACGACTGGTATCCCGAAAGCCTGAACTAGCTAACTTTTGAGCTAATTCCAAAACATCGGGGTCAGTTTCACTCAAACAAGCAGCAATCAACGAGGAACTGACCATTACAGGTAAATGAGAAATCCAACTAACAGCGCGGTCATGTTGCTCAGGTTGACAATAGTAGATATTAGCCCCAAGCGATCGCACAATTTCTTCCACAACCGTAATTGCACTAGTTGGTGTTGTATTTGTCGGTGTTAGTACATAAGGTTTATCAACAAATAAATGTCGCTGTGCAGCTTCTATGCCACTGTCTGTCCTTCCTGCCATTGGGTGACCGCCGATAAAATTATCCCAGAGGGGAGAAATTGCCTTAACTATCTCTGCTTTCGCCGATCCCACATCAGTTACCACAGTAGCCGCAGACAAATGAGCGATCATTTGCTCAAATTGGGGCACAATAAGCGCTAGAGGTGTACAAATAAATACAACCTCTGCGGCTGCCAACAGGCTCAGATCAACGGATGCTTGATCAACACTTCCGAGAGCAACTGCCTTTTGACAGGTGGCTTCACGGCGACTGACTCCTAAGATATGATGTCCTTGCGATCGCAAATCAAAACCCAAAGATCCGCCTATCAGTCCCAGTCCTAAAATCCCAATATTCATTTTTGATTTTGACATTCCGTTTTTATGACTTTACCAACTATTAAAGTTGGCATCCAAGGGGTAGCATCAATGACTGTAGAGGAATTACTGGAACAATACGCAGCAGGAGTCTTAAACTTTAATGGTGTTGACCTTGCGGAAGCTAACCTTAGTGGGGCCAAACTCAGTGGGGTGAATCTTAGCAATGCTAATTTGAGTATAGTCAACCTGAGCGGCGCGAATTTGAGTGAAGCTAACTTGAGCAATGCCAAGCTGAATGTAGCAAGACTAAGTGGCGCGAATTTATGTAGCGCCATCTTGAACAACGCTAGTCTCAACGTCGCTAATTTGATTCGAGCGGATCTAAGTCGCGCTCAACTTAGAGGAGCTTTATTGATTCGTGCCGAGTTAATTCGTGCTGACCTTAGTCGCGCCGACCTGTTAGAGGCTAATCTCACCAGCGCTGATCTGCGAGAAGCAACACTCCGCCAAGCGAATCTCCGCCACGCTAACTTGAGTGAGGCGGTCTTGAAAGGCGGTTCTTTGACGGGAGCCAACTTGGAAATGGCTAACTTAAATGCTAGCGACCTCAGTCGTTGTGACTTGAGCGGTGCAAATTTGCGAGACACCGAACTCAGACAAGCGAATCTCAGCCATACTAACTTGAGCGGAGCAGATTTGAGTGGAGCAAATCTCCGGTGGGCAGATTTGAGCGGCGCAAATCTTCGGTGGGCAGATTTGAGCGGCGCAAAGTTGAGCGGGGCTACTTTAATTGGCGCAGATTTAAGCAATGCTAATTTAACGAATACAGTTTTCATCCACGCAAATTTAACTCAGGTCAAATTAATTAGGGCGGAATGGATTGGTGCTGACTTAACACGAGCAACTTTAACAGGAGCAAAGCTTTATGCCACCTCCAGGTTTGGTTTAAAAACCGAAGGCATGATTTGTGAATGGGTTGATCTTAGCCCCGCAGGCGATCGCTCCATTATCCAAAACTTCCATGCCGAAGACTCACGAGATTTTTTTAACGAAACACCGCCAACAATCAGAATTATTGTTGACGCAGCCCTAGAACACGAAGCCAATTTTGCTCTTGCTGGTGCTTATTATCAAATTGCTCAAGAATACCGGGGGCTGAAACAACCCCCAAGTATGGAAAGTGGGCGTCGTCGAACTGTTTTCACATTTCATCTAGATAGTGATGAAGCATTATTTCCTACTGCTTACATTGTGATTCTTCCCTTTCTAGATGCGGTATCTACCCAAAAGAATATTTCCAGAATGGTGGAAATGATTAACAATGAAGTTGTTGCAAACCAAAATTTAAAATCGCTAAAATCACCCCAAAGCGTGAAAGAATTAAATATTATTATAGAGCAAGCGATGAGTCAGGCTACAACAATTAAACAGATGAAAAAAAATATCGAAGTAGCTGCAAAGTTAAATTTTTGTAAAGCGCCAACCCAAATAATTTTAACGAATTCCAGCGCCCACACTTTGATTGCCCATGACAATCCTCACTTTGGAAAAAAATTTATTAATCGCTCTGCTCTCAATGCTTCAGCTTATGATGATACATCTAGTGAAGCAACAAAATATATATATTGCCTTCGTTGAATATGGTTATGGATTTTGTCAAAGGATTTCACAATATCAATATTAGTTATTAGGCATTGGGCATGGGGCATGGAGCATTGGGCATTAGTCATTGGTCATTAGTTATTGGCCATGAATTATTAAACTAATATCTAATGAAGAAAATAAAATTTGGAGGAAAGAATGCGCGATACCTTTAATAGAATGATTGGTCGAACTCGCTATGTAGTCTTTCGCTTATTTCTGCACTTAGGGGGAGGTGAGGTAGCACCAATTTTGGGAGTATTAAATAGTGCAGGACGAGATGCGATCGATGCCGATGGTGATTTAGAAATTTTAGGAGAAGGATTGGTAGAAATTAGCCAAACCTTACTGCAATACGATGAATATTGGCTTTCTGCTGCTAACGAAGGTGACGTATTTTTTGATGAAGGCGAGGCAGGAGATTACGTGAATGAATTATTTACTGACTCTGCCCAAAGATATCTCAGCGAGCCAGATTACAGTTCTGACTCTGGATTGAATGAACCTTTATCTATACCTGTAACCCGCAATGTCATTGTGATGCTAACAGTAGCTTATGAAGGAGAAGTACTAGAGCTAGAAACTGATCTGTCTAACGTTCAGGCACTTAAAGAAGGATTGAAAGCATTGATAAATTTGCATTATAAACATAGATTGAAGGCAATCCAAGTACATTTTTCGCCAGCACAATTAGGCGATGAACTCACTAGCGACCAACTGTTGCAATATTATCCAGAATTGATTCCTTTGTAATGTGTTGGGTAGTCCCTACTTACTACTCACATCGAGAAATTGTTAAGCTTGGAGATAGGACAATAATCCAATGATCATGACCATAGTGCGTAAATTTACAGCCGTTTTTTTAGCTATGAGTTTGTGCCTGACAACAGTGGCCTGTGGGGGAGGAGAGCAAAATACTACTACCCCTCCAGCTAAGAATGTTAGCCAAACTTCTCCTAACACCAAGCTGAGTGACGGAGAGTATCAAATACAGCAAGCTACATACGACGATGGAACTGGTGAGTACAGCCTGTTTTTACTTAACAATAATCCCCCAACCTTTGCAACCGAAAATTTGCAAATGGCACGGTTAACTGATGATGAAATCAAGCAGGGCAAGAAAACCTATCTGAAGGTAGACAAAGGTCAACCGATTTTATATCTGACGGAAGACTTTAAAATCGAGTACGTCCACAATGTTACCGAGAATAAAGTCAATCCTCAAACAGGACAACAAGAGACAGTTGTAGTCCGTCGAGAAAATAACTTCTGGGCACCATTTGCGGGGTCTGTAGCTGGTAGCTTGGCCGGTCAGGCAATTGGTAGTATGTTGTTTAGACCACAGTATTATGTACCCCCTGTCTATCAATCAGGACAAGGATTAAGTGGCTTCGGTGGATACGGTGGAAGTTATGGCCAAGCAGTTCAAAGCTACCAAAGCCGCTACAATACACAACCCGCAGCCGTGAGAAATCGCACTACGTTCCGCAATACAGGGACAATTAGAAGGTCATATCCTGGTAATTCAACTGTACGTAATGCACCGCGTAGCACTACTGGTAATAACCGCCCTTCTGGTTCTGGTTTTGGTGGTAGCACGTTGCGACCCTCTGGCAGAGCTACTTCACCCAGACGCAGTTCTGGTAGTAGTTTTGGTAGCGGACGTAGTTCAGCAACCCGCCGCTCAACTGGTTTCGGCAGCAGACGCCGTTAGAAAATTCTAAATTCAATAAATAGACTGCCTAAAAAGTGAAGGTAGTGTGTTGCATAAAGAAGTCGGAGGCTAACAAGTTAACCCTCCGGCTTCTCTTTATATATGCAATTTGTGACGATTAATTATGAATTATTCGGTAAAATAATATGAAATACTAAATACAAATATTGCTAAGAGAACAGGAACCATTTTATTAAAGTCTATTTGCTTTTTTTGAACCATTTCTAAACAAGCCATCGGAATCATTAAAGGCCAGAA
Organism: Nostoc indistinguendum CM1-VF10; assembly: GCA_019359215.1. Lineage (GTDB taxonomy): Bacteria > Cyanobacteriota > Cyanobacteriia > Cyanobacteriales > Nostocaceae > Nostoc > Nostoc indistinguendum. Next base: position 10,834 of record JAHHHS010000076.1, read on the forward strand.
GATAGTTGTGACCAAAAACATTACAACCGATAAAAATTTATCTTCTGGAGTGGAAGCAGGATGACGTAGGGAGAATATTAACCAATTGATTAAAAAATAGCATGTCATTAACAGGTAACCAATAGTTAAAGTCAGTTGTATCTGATTCATTGTAAGTACTCCTGAAGTTATGTGAGCTTTACTATAGCCTTTCCTCACCCGCCGACATGAACACCAGGACGCATTTGGGGATTCTTTTCAGCCCGACGGAGTACTTCACGGGTGACCACAGCAATATCACCCTCTCCAAACAAGATAAAACGCAGTAAGTATTGTATGGGGTTGCGCGCCAGTTTGGGGAATATCAAAAGAGCTATGCCAATTAGAATCAAAGGGTTAGAATTGCGGGCAAAAAGTGCAGTCTGCCAGTTAGCGATCGCATCTGGGTGAGTTAAAATCTGATAGAAACCGACGCTAACGACAATGAAGTTTAATAGCAGATAAACTCCCACCAAAAAGACTGCAATACCAATTGCTTCTCGGAAACCTCTCAAGAAAACTGCGCCTAGTAATACAACTAATATCAAAGTAATTGCGATCGTCTGATTGTGAAGCCAATGAGGCGTAAGCGGATTTTCGATAATATGGGCTGTGGCATCAGCAGCTGACAAGGTAATGGTAATAATAAAGTCAGTTGCCACAAAGCCGAGTAAGCACAGCACAAGTAATTTGCCTTGCCACCAGGGGAGCAAACGCTCTAACATTGCGATCGACCCTTCACCATGAGGGCTTTCGGCAGCAATGCGCCGATAGATTGGCAATGCTCCAAAGAGCGTCAGTAAAACTAAAATCAGGGTAGCTACAGGAGAAAGAGCGCCAGCTGCCAGTGCTGCAATCCCAGGTTGATAGCCAAGAGTTGAGAAATAATCTACACCAGTCAAGCACATCACCTGCCACCAAGGATGCTGGCGATGTGGTTCTTCCTTGTGGTAAGGCCCTTCCTTTTCTTTTCGGTCTTATTCAGGAATGCCTAAAAGTGCATATTCTTCAACTTTCTGTGCATAGCCGGTTTCCCAGTTGGTGCTAACAACTTCCACTACCAATTTAATTGAGCGTCCCATTGTAATTACGGGTTCTCGCTCCCAAAGTGGTTCACGGTCAAGAGCAGTTTCATCAAGAACTACAACATCAGGACGACGAGCTGTAGCTGTATCTGCAAAGGGATAAATTAAACAAGTGCGAGGAATAAACCAGGGGAGTTGTTCTGCAACAAGGTAGATCCCAACTTGGGTTGCAATGCCACTTGCCGTTTCGTGTGGCCCAGTGGGTTCCATATCAATTAGTTCTCCGTCTGCTAATTCATAGCGGGGATTATCTCGGTATTGGGAGAGAAAATTTTCAAATGTGAGGGTTTTTGGGGAGATATATGTCATGAAAGCCAATCTCCTAAAGGCAAGTTATTTTGATTATAAGTTAACCGCGATCGCTCTTAGCGTCTCCCTTTAAGACAAGACTGCGACCCCATCACCGCTTTGCTTCTATGCACTTCTAATGATAGAGAACTCTTGCAAAAGTTTTTTGTGTGAATGATCTAGTCGCTACAGTAAACCCTTAAAATCTCTAGCAGATAACTAGGTAGATTGGTATGAGTGAAACGACAGAAACGATTTTCAGCAAAATCATTCGCCGGGAAATTCCCGTTGATATTGTTTATGAGGATGATTTAGCGCTGGCATTTAAAGACATCCATCCCCAAGCGCCTGTTCACATCCTTGTCATTCCCAAAAAACCCATTCCCACATTAGCTGATGCTGAATCTCAGGATCATGCTTTGTTGGGGCATCTTTTGTTAACCGCCAAACGTGTTGCAAAAGAAGCTGGGCTGGAAAATGGTTATCGAGTTGTCATCAATAGTGGTGATGATGGTGGTCAGACAGTCTACCACTTACATCTGCATATTTTAGGAGGACGGCAGTTGAACTGGCCGCCTGGTTGATTAAAACCATAAAACCGGATGAATTGTGTTTCTAGACGCGATTCATCACTAAATCATAAACACTGCCTTCCAAAACTCTGTAGGAATGTCATCATAGTTAAGGTAAAAACATTTTGGAGATAAAACAACGGTTTACGCACGCCCTTTAGCACGGTTAATTGAGCAATTGCAACGCCTACCGGGAGTTGGTCCTAAATCTGCCCAACGACTGGCTTTGCATATTTTAAAGCGACCAGAAGCAGAAGTAGAAGCTTTGGCGCAAGCTTTAATTGAGGCAAAAAAACAGATAGGCTTGTGTTCTGTTTGCTTTCACTTGTCTGCTGAACCTGTTTGTGAAATCTGCCGCAATGCCAACCGTGACAACAATACTATCTGTGTCGTAGCAGATCCCCGCGATGTGATTGCGCTGGAAAAAACCCGCGAGTACAAAGGCAAATATCACGTTTTGGGTGGGGTAATTTCGCCAATTGATGGAATTGGGCCAGAACAGTTGACTGTACTGGCTTTACAGCGCCGGGTGAATAAGCAAAAACCCCAAGAAGTGATTTTGGCAATTAGTCCGAGTATAGAAGGGGAGACAACAACCCTGTATATCGGTCAGCTATTGAAACCATTTACCAAGGTAACGCGGATTGCCTTTGGTTTGCCTGTAGGTGGTGATTTGGAGTACGCCGACGAAGTGACCCTGGCAAGGGCATTGGAAGGACGCAGGGAGCTAGATTAGGCTTAATTAAGAGTTATAAACCAATACGCAACCCAACAAAGCCCGGAAATGTTGGGTTACCCTGCGGGGATCTTGCTACGTTCCTCAACCTAACCTACTAATTATTATTTATAAATTATTTTGACCAAGTTTCAAAAGATTAATCTGGTTTACCTGTAATCGTGAATGCTGCCCAGTAGTAAGGATGATTATAAAGATTTTTATCTGATGCCATTTTACTATTTCTATATACTTGTGTCGCTAAATAAGTTTGAATTCGTAATTCTTCAGGATGCAGATTATTCAAGATATCTTCATACCATTTTGTCAGTTCCCCAGCAGTTAGTTCTTTCAGCCATTGTGTTGCCTCAGCTAAGGCAGTAACTGCTGATTTATTAGGCTGTAATCTTCTATAGAACTCTATCATCACCAAGGCACTAGCCGAAGATTCTACACTCCAGAGAGTACTCACTACATGAGGAACACCCTGACTCACAAAACCAGTCGCTAAACTTATATATTCGCTGCTGATAGTGTGGTTGCTAGTACTTAAATTTTCACAGGCAGATAAAGTAATAAGGTTGTAACTTCCTAGATTTTGTTGGCAGATTTCATCTAGAGTCAGTCTGTCTTCACCTGTTAATTCTAATTCTGACTTTTTAGGTTCAGCTAAATTATTAGTTACACGACCCGTAAAATGAAAGATGTTGTAATTATCAAACAAAGCATTTTCGACAATATCTTTTGTAGCTTCTGATCCCTGAATTCGTTGGATATTATTGAACATCTGACTAATAACTTCAGACTCAAGTTTGGCAAATTTAAGTGTGGGAGAACCTGTACTCTCAGGATGTTCAACACTTAGCAATAATTGATTTTGCCACTGCCAAATATCTTCAGTTATTATTGATAAACCTATTTGGGCACTAGGTAGATAAACAGCGAAATTTGACTCCACATTCGGCAATTCTTCCGATGATGGGGAAGAAAGATGGAAAAGGGTATGAATGGGCAATCTGTACAAATCACGGTGAGGAATTAAAACCAGTTGGGTGATGCCTTCGAGTTCCTGTGCAATTGTGGAAATATTTAATATTTCATACAGTTGCAACAGCTTCTGTTCCATATCAACTCGCCAAGAATGCTGATTTTTACTTTCTTTATCTTGGGCCGTGGTGCGATATTTTTGATATTTTTGCTCCCAATCTTCTAGCCAAGTTTCAAATTTAATTAGGCGTTGCACTGCTTCGGGTAAGGGTAATTCATTTAGAAGAATTGCATCTTCTCCTAAAGGTATTGCCCCAGTATCTTGCATGGGTGTAAATAGGAGGATCGGTGATGGCGCTTGGTCTTTGAGAATGAAGGTATGTAGGGCAACTGGACTAATATGCCAGTAAATAATTGCTGTTGTGGGATTGAATAGTTGTTGAATCGCCCCATAATCAGGTGAGTAAATATTATCATTCCAACCAGAAAGCAGCCAGTTTAAACAAGCATTTTTACCTTGTTCGGCAATTTCCCAAGCTTCAACTAAATCACCGGACTCTACGGCTAAATCAACTGCCAATTGATCAAAACCTGCAAATTTTAGAGCTAGCTGTTTTTTACTTTCGTCTGAGCGAGTTTCTTCACTCAATAATTGTCGCAATAAATCTGTACCGCGTTGCAGCAATTCTTGAACTTGTGTTGTTTGTCCCAAACCCATCAGCACTTTGCTTAGAGATTGTAAAAGTTCTAGGTGGAACTGGGGAAAATATTCTAGTGTCAGGGTTAACAGCGCCTGATGGTACTCAGATGCAGCTTTGCGCCAATAATCGCGGGGATTAGTATTCTTTTTGCCTTGGTCGTAGTAAGTATTAGCGATCGCAAAATGCAATCTACCCCAACCTTCTGGGTGGGTATCTGTCCGCAGATGCTTTAACCCTTCCTCGTAGCTGGCTAATTTCCCTTCGTAGCCGCCCTGTTGTAAGGCGGTATTTGTCGCTGTTATACTACTCGAAATCAGCAATACGTCAGCATCTACTAAATTAGCGATCGCAGTTCCCCTACCAATCCAAGCTTCCCAATAGTCTTGTTTAATTTGCAAAGCACTGTCATAGCAGGCGATCGCTTCAGTAAATTGTTCTAAATAAAACAGTGCTACTGCCTGATTATACCAAGCTAGGTGAAAGTCGGGTTTAATGGCGATCGCTTGCCGATAGGAGGCGATCGCTTCTTGTCTACGTCCTAAGTTGTCTAAGGCTATACCCCGGTTGTACCAAGCTAAGTAGAAGTCGGCTTGAACTGAAAGGGCTTTATCCCAGGAGGCGATCGCTTCTGACCACTTTCCTAAATTAAACAGCACTACACCCCGGTCTATCCAAACTTCGTGATACTCTGGGTCAATTTCTATAGCTCTGTCGTAAGATATAATCGCCTCTGTAAATTGTTCGCCGACAGCTAGGGCTATACCACGGTGATACCAGTTTTCTTGGTCTTCTGGTTCCAAATGTAGCGCTTGGTCATAACTAGAAATAGCTTCCCGTAGCCAACCTAACTTCAGCAGTGCCAAACCCTTGCTAGCCCAAGCTTCTTGGTAATCTGGTTTGATTTCTATGGCTTTGTCAAAAGAAGCGATCGCTTCTTCAAAATATCCTAATTCTCCCAGAGTTCCACCCCGGTTGTACCAAGCTTTGTAGAAGTCGGGCTTCAGTTGTGTGGCGGTTTCGTAAGATGCGATCGCTTCATCAAAACGTTCTAAATGGAACAGCGTCAAGCCTCGGTTAAACCAATATTCTGAAGATTTAGGTTGAAGTTCAATAGCTTGATCGTAAGATGCGATCGCACCCAACAAATCACCTGTTTTCGCTTGCTGAAGACCTTGGTAAAACCACCCTTGAGCGTTGGTAATCGGATTATCGCTATGTCGCTCAATAAAACCTGGGGAACTTGGGGTACTACCTTGAACAGCCAAGTTAGAAGCAAGTTGCTGGATTAAATTGGTACTTTGATCCAACCTTACCCACAACTCATCCAGGGTATAAGCCACATTTGCTTCTAAATTCGTCAGAGTTTTATCCCAGGTTTCTTCCGAAGCAGATGTTGTTAATTCAGTTCTTTGCCTAGTGGAAAGGAGATTTGCTCTTGTTGTAATTGGAGTAACCTCCTCTTGATCACCGAACTTTAGTTGGGCTAATGAGGTGATTGAATCTTCGGCTGCGGGGAGAGGGACATTTTCGAGGATCGTGGGTTGGGTTTCCCTTTCAGACTCCAATGCCATTTCCTCTAAATTGTCGGACAATCTTTCCTCAAAAGTGGCATTTTCAGGCGCTGGCGTTATTGATTCAATATCGGGCGCATCATATTCCCATAACTCTTCACCTAAGCTACGAATTAGCTCTTGTCCAGGCGAAGTTGGGAGAATTTCTTCATGGGTTGTGATTTCGACAACATCTGGCTCATCATAATCCCATAACTGCTCGCCCAAATTGCGAATCAGTTGTTGCCCAGGAGTGGTTTCTATGACATTTGGCTGATCATACTCCCATAACTGTTCGCCGAAATCCCGGATTAGTTCTTGCCCAGGAGTAGTTTCTACCTCTTCTTGCGTCTGATTGTCCTCATACTCTATCTGTGTGGATGAGTTTTGCATCAGCCGGATGCCAATGTCATAAGCAACATCGCCAATTCTGCCAACACCAAGTTCCCCCAATTGCACCATCTTTGTTGCTAAAAGAGGATTTGGTGTAGGTGAAGCTAGCAAGGTTTCGCCAAACATCACCAACCAATCTATCCAGCGTTCAAGCGGAACGCGATTTTCGATTCGTTGCAGAAACCTCAATGCCCACTGTCGTCCTCGTGCTTGATGCACGCCTTCTAACAATTGGATAAATAATTGTTCCAGATCCGCATTGGTTAATTCTGGTAGTACCTCCACCAGATTGTGTCCTCTCGTACCCTTGAGAGAATTACCCTGCTTACTTTCAAGGAGGCGCTTTAAAAACCTTTTAAGCGACTGCGATATCCGCCTGAGCATCTGCCACACTCTTGGATTTTGTTTTTCTAGATTGTAGCCATCGTTGTGTTAAAAAAATCATCAATTACGTAAAAATCCATTAGATCAGGACAGCGCTTTCGTCGCAAATTAGCAAAAAATATACCAAACTACAAGAGCATAGCATTACAACGTTACAATTCCCAGATTCAACTCTTGGTTTTGACTTTGCGAAGCAGTTAATTTTCTGTTTGCTCTGTAGTCAATTGACCAGCAGGATATAATTGATTAATCAATGCCTGGACAAGCACTTGTGGGTCATCTGTCTCAACGGCAAGCTGTTGAGCAATCTGCTGGCGTAAGTTTTCATCCTGCTGTAACATCACAAACAACTCTTCTAGGGTAACAGTTTGGTATTCTCCTTCTGGAAGGTTTTCTGGGGCATCTGCTGACTCTGATATTGGGGCGGTTGGCTCAAATGGCAAAGTCGTGCTGAGAACATCTGGCCCTTCATATTCCCAAATTGGCTCACCTTGATTGCGTGTCAACAACTGCATCCCAATATTATAGGCAACATCTCCGATTTCTCCGATGCCCAACTCACCCAGTTGCACTAACCGCGCAGCTATTTCATTATTGGGCGTGGGTGATGCCAGCAATCTTTCACCCAAGCGTCCTAACCACTCAACCCAGCGTTCAGTTGGGATGCGATGTTCAATATTATGCAACCACTTCCGGACCCACTCTTCCCCTCGTGCTTGATGTACTCCTTCCAACAGTTCGTTGAAGAGAAATTCCAGATCCGTATCGCTTAGGGGTGGCGCTGGTTTTCTTTCCACATTCCCCCTAGATTTTGAAGCAGTCTGTTTTCCACCAAACAAGCTCTGAAAAAGCTTTTTAAACCATTGAAATAGCCGCTTGAGCATCTGCTGCACCATCGAGTTTTGCTTATCCTAAAATTGTAGCGATCGCACTAGGCTATGGCGCTAGTTCATTCAACAAAATGTATTTTTCCTTTAGGGCATTGGGCATTGGGCATTGGGCATAGGGGAAGAATTCTTATAACTCCTAACTCCTAGCTCCTGATTCCTAATACTCTTTATAGAACAAATGTACTAGATGCTATGCTATAATTCCGATATATTGATGTTGAAATCATAGTAAAAAATATGATCTACTTGCTTGCTCTCCTGAGTGCCAAAATTAACGGCATTAGTTGAGTGTAAGCAGTATGGCGCCATCGATAAACAAAGCAGGTACGAGAGTTTAAAATAATTGAATCCCAAACTCGACTCGGTGCTAGTAATTAACTTTGAAAGGCATTGAAGTCTATTTTTCCATGTCTTACGAACCCCTGCACCACAAATATCGCCCCAAAAGTTTTGCTGAACTAGTGAGCCAAGAGGCGATCGCTACCACCCTCACGAACGCGATCGGCACATCCAAAATTGCCCCCGCCTATTTATTCACTGGGCCTAGAGGTACGGGGAAAACTTCTAGTGCCCGGATTCTGGCTAAATCCCTTAATTGTCTCAAAAGTGACAAGCCCACTGCTGAACCCTGTGGCGTGTGTGAAGTTTGTCAGGGGATCACCAAGGGCTACGCTTTAGATGTAATTGAAATCGACGCTGCTAGTAATACTGGTGTCGATAATATCCGCGAGTTGATTGAAAAAGCCCAGTTTGCTCCTGTGCAGTGTCGCTACAAAGTTTATGTAATCGATGAATGCCATATGCTAAGTACCCAGGCATTCAACGCGTTACTAAAGACCCTGGAAGAACCACCTAGACACGTAGTTTTTGTGTTGGCGACAACAGACCCGCAACGGGTTTTACCAACGATTATTTCACGCTGTCAAAGGTTTGATTTTAGACGCATTCAATTAGAGGCGATGGTTAAGCATTTAAGTGCGATCGCATCTTTTGAAAACATTCATATTTCAGGCGATGCTGTAACCTTGGTAGCCCAACTTGCTCAGGGAGGGTTACGGGATGCCGAAAGTTTACTTGACCAATTGGGCTTGTTAGCGGGTGAAGTGACCCCGGATAGAGTTTGGGATTTGGTGGGGACAGTAAGCGAACATGACTTGTTGGGGCTTCTAAATGCGATCGCTCAAGATAAACCCGAAGCTGTTCTAGACTGTACCAACAAAATTCTTGATCGTGGTCGAGAACCCCTAACTCTTCTGCAAAATCTTGCCGCCTTCTACCGCGATTTACTCATTGCTAAAACCGCACCTAATCGTCATGATTTGGTTGCTTGTACTCAGCAAACCTGGACAGCGCTAGTTGAGTTTGCTCAATACTTCGATATGAGCGCGATTTTGGTAGGACAGGAACACCTGCGAAAAGCTGAAGTGCAAATTAAAAATAGCACCCAGCCGCGTTTGTGGTTGGAAGTGGCATTACTAGGATTGTTACCCAGTGCGAATATTCAGCTACAAACTCCAAGTGTTCCGCCGCGAGTTAACACACCTGCTGTATCTCCAAGCTATCCTCCAGCAGTTGCCCAAAATCATGTAGTCTCTCCTTTACCTGTAGCTGAACCGCAAACAAATCATAATTCTGCGCTTCTGCGCGAGACGCTGCGCGAACAACAAGGCTCAGTGACTACAAACCATCATCTAGCGACTGCCCAAAATCAGCCCGTCACTTCATCTCCCCCAGTTGAACGGCAAACAAATCACAATTCTGTTGCTAACTTAGTTTCACCACCAACCCCAGAACCTGTAGCTGTTCCTGTGCCACCTGCGAATGTTGAACCAGTAACTTCAGAAGTTGTTGAGGAAGCAGAATATGACTTAACTCAGGTTTGGCAACAGGTGCTTGCTAACCTCCAGCCAAAATCAAGGCAAGAAATGCTGCGTCAAATGAGCCAACTCCTAGAGTTCGACGGTGTTGTGGCGCGAATTGCGATCAAACAGGCATGGTATGACAAGGGGAAATCTTATCTACCAATGATTACGGCAGCTTTCCAGCAGACTTTCCAGCGTGAAATCCAGATAAATTTAGAAAAAGGAAGTTCTTCAAACTCTACCTCAGCTAAAAAAAATCTTCCCCCAAAAGACTCTACTCGCCCTCAGCAGCCACCAACTCCCAGTTATAACCAGCAAATTCCGCCTCCAGCGCCAGTACCGCAGCCAGTAACTCCATCACCAGCACCACAAAAAACCGAGTTGGCAGCAAAGAACGGAAATGGAGTCAATGGAAATGGAGTAAATGGACATGGAGTAAATAGAAATGGTGTAAATGGAAATGGGGCGCAAACTTTGCCTCCACCGCCACAGCCAACACCTACACCTGATTGGGAAGTTGATGAAGTAGCGATCGCAGCTCAACGTCTAGCAGAATTTTTCAATGGACAAATTATTCGTTTTGCAGATGATTTCCCAGAATTCTCCGATTCTATAACTACACCTGAGTGGGTAGAAGAATCAGAAGTGGATGATGAATAAAAAAATGCAAAATTACCAAAAATAATTTTGCATTTTAAATTTTGAATTTTAAATTTTTAATTCTCCAAAGGGGCTATTCCCCATTCCCCGTATGCAAGGTTTTCACCCACTTTAGCCGCTTCGGTCTTACCGACATCCGGGCAGTAGTACTGCTCATAACGACTAACCAGTGCAACATATATAAACTGCCACGCAGGGTTTGCATCAGCATCAGAAAATATGTAGAAGGTAAAAATTTCTGATCTTGACGTATGCGCCTTAGACCTGTAAACATCCCGACCATCGACATAGAAATGGACAAGCCTGTGATGGGACTTAACATTGGTGGACGATGACGAGCGATCGCCATTAATAAATCTGGGACTGCTGCTGTCGGCAAGATATACATAATCAGCATAAAAATCAGCAAATCCCAGCTTTTGCGCCATCCCATACGGTTTTTGAGAATTAAATCCCAATAATCGAGATAGCGCTGATAACCGCCTTCTGCCCAACGGTTGCGCTGATGCCAAAGTGCGATCGCACTTGTCACTCCTTCTTCTTGCACCGCCGGATGGAAAACACACTCAATGTCCCATTTATCCAAATGTAAACGGATTGTTAAATCCAAATCATCGGTAATGGTTTCCTCGTTCCAGCCACCGCAGCTTTTCAAGGCTGAACGCCGGACAAATTGACCATTGCCCCGCAGTTCGCCAATACCACCAAGGGCAGTACGCTGTTGCTGGAACCAGGTATCAAGTGCCATTTCTGCCATTTGACCCTTAGTCCAAAAGTTTTCTTTAGCGTTGGCGATCGCTTTCCGCACCTGTACCGCCCCCACTTTTTCTCTTTGAAATAAAGGTATTACTTGTTGCAGCAAGTCTGGTGTAACTTGGGCATCAGCATCAAATACTGCTACAATGTCGCCCTTTGTCAGGGGCAATACCTGATTCAACGCCCCCGATTTGCCACCACTAGCTTCTGCTGAACGCCTTAGTACTTTCAGTTGATCGTGTTTCTGTTCTAGTTCTGCTAATAAATTTGGTGTGCTATCACTGCTGTGATCGTCAATAATCCATACTTCGTACTGCCCACCTGGATATTCCAGATTACAAAGATTTTTGACTAATTTAGCAATTACTGCTTCTTCATTTTTCGCAGCCACTAACACAGATACAAAAGGCAAATCTCCCTTTATTTCTTTTGGATAGCGACGGGATTTAGTAAACACTACCACCAAGGCATGAAATCCTAAAATGGTGGTCAGTCCTAGAATAAATATGGAAGCCCAAGAAACTAAATGTAGAGCGATCGTGCCACTCCAGACAACAGTCAAGACTAGAGCTGCTTTGCGTCTACGACCTTGAAATCGGGATGTTAGAGACACAGGATCTGTCTCTAGCACCGACTCCTCATCTACTGATAGGTCAGACAACAAGGAGTTGAACGGATCAAGCTCTTGATAAGAATCTTCTTCGGGCCAGGAATTCGCTGGCATAGGTTAGGTTGCTTGATTCAAAGACCACTATTTGTCTACAGTTAGTAATTTTACGGACAAATATCCCTAAGCTACTTTTCCCGATATTAATCGGAATGGGCAAACTGCAATACCCGCTATCCCTAAACCAAAAGCCGCTGGGACTAACTTTTTTGTCACCGCCACTCTGGGTAATTACCTCGAATTAACCACGTTTGCTACTCTTAGACAGAGGCTTGATTCCTTTGATAGCCACTTGGCCAGGAAGCTTGTAAAATGGTGCTTTCTCCAGTGAGAACTCCAGTTTGGGCAAAGTAATAGCAAGCTAGCAACAGCTAGTTTTTGGGAGAAACAGCAATAATAACATCCATAACTTTACATTGGGGATTTTTTATGTTATTGCGCCCAGCTTTGATAAAAGTTAATGCAGCCTTATTCTAACCGAAATTTTAATATTTCTTTGCAGTAACTTCATTTATAAGACATGGGGCATTGGGCATAAGGGATGAGTCTTTGAACTCCACTCCTCTGCTCCCCATGCCCTATTCCCGATTCTCCACTGTGTGCTTTAGACACATCTTTTGGGAATACTACTAACATCCAATAAGATCCCCAGTTGCCAACTAACTTAAGGAATATTTAATAATGTCTATTGACCAACTCCAGCCTGCCACTCAACAGCAAGCCAGTGTTTACTTACCTTACGTTCAGGGCACTAAGCGCAATTTCTTACCTTATGCCATCAGTCTCTATCAAAAAGGGGTCTTGGAGGGACATCGGAAGATAGAGGGCAGCGAACATATTCCCTTTGTCGCCTCCTAAAATGTTGCTACTTTACCCTCAGACTTAACCCGTTGCCGAATCCAGTTTGATGGCAACGCTGACCTGAGTTACGAACTGATGATGGCTAGTTTTGAGTTTATTAATTTTTTAATTGAACTTATGGATAATTATAAACGTCATCGTGCGACCGATTTTTCACAACCGTTTTATCGCAAACTACTGCGAATAGACGATTGATTAAATTCAGCCGGACTTTTGCTAGTTCGGCTCGTGTTTAGAAACATAACCTCCATTCCCTATGTTCGCACCGCTACATGAACATGGGGAATGGGGGTTTTTTAACGTTGCGGAGCGTGATAAAGATAATCGCTCCTCAGATCCCCAAATATAATTAAAAAGCGATCGCACTCTAAATCTTCGGTTTCAGGTAAATTTATAAAAGACATACATGAAAGTAAAAATAACTTTGGATAAGCAATAGTTAGATCAGGCTTATATATGTGAAAGTATCCAGGAAAATTAGCCTTGATCTGATATTTTTCTCCAGATTTAGTTCTAAGAGTAATTTTTACAAAAACTCGAATTTCCCAACATTTTAAAGCAGGTATGGGGCAATGGTGCGATTAAAACCGTGGCAGTGGGTCGTCTTAGCAATCCCGATCGCGTTTATCATTATTTTCTTACTGGTATCCGCCGGTTTACAAATCCATACATGGGGCATTAATTGGATTTGGGGTGTATTCACCCTTCTATTCGTTGGCTGGCGTTGGCTATTAGTCAAATGGACTCAACCTGCTGTTAACCAAGTAGAAGCTGTATTAGCCCAAGTCCAAGAAGAACTAGAATCCAAAGTAGAGGATACAGTAGGGCTACCAGTGGGAAGTGATGTTACAAAACTTGCAGAAGCCGCCCTTCAAGAGATTCTGCAAGCAGCACAAAGCGATCGCCCGATTTGGGAAGACTGGGCAACTTTTTGGACGCGATGCCAAAATTTGGTGGTAGCGATCGCTCATATCTACAATCCTCAAATTCAATATCCTCTGTTGAACATTTACGTCCCCCAAGCTTATGGGCTGATTCGGGGAACGGTGGATGATATGGATCGATGGATGCAAAAGTTATCCCCTGTCCTCAATCAGGTGACAGTTGGGCAAGCATACCAAGGATACGAAGTCTATCGAAAGTTAGAGCCATCAGCTCGGAAATTCTGGAAAGCTTGGAACTGGGCACAGTGGGTTTTAAATCCTGTCGCGGCGGTGGCAAAACAAGCCAGCAAGGGTTCTAGTAACCAGGCAACTCAGCAATTGTTGGGGAATTTGAGCCAGTTATTTCGGGAAGCTGCCCTGAGAAACTTATGTCAGCAGGCGATCGCACTTTACGGACGTAGTACATTACCAGTTTCAGAAACTGTATCCACACCAACTCTACCCAAGGCAAAAACCCAAACACTCCGAGAAATTCTGACTCAAGCTCAACCCGCCGAAGTGGTTGAGCAAAAACCCGTGAATATTCTGCTGGTGGGGCGCACGGGATCGGGAAAAAGTAGTCTGATTAACACGCTATTTCAGGCAGATTTAGCAGCCGTTGATGTTTTGCCCAGTACCGATCGCATTCAAAATTACCAATGGCAGACTGAAAGTGGGGAAACCCTAACGCTTTGGGATACACCTGGTTATGAACAAGTCAACCGTGCTGATCTCCGAAACCTAGTGCTTGATTATGCCATAAACGCAGATTTGCTGCTGTTAGTCACCCCTGCCCTCGATCCTGCCCTGCAAATGGATGTAGACTTTTTACAAGATATGAAAGCAGAAGTTGCAGATTTACCTGCAATCGCAATCGTCACTCAAGTAGATCGTCTGCGTCCCATCCGCGAATGGCAACCACCTTATGATTGGGAATGGGGTAATCGCCCCAAAGAAATTGCCATTCGAGAAGCTACTGAGTATCGTGCCAAACTGCTGGGAACCTTCTGCAATCTAGTTGTGCCTGTGGTTACAGGTGAGAGCAAAACAAATCGAATCGCTTGGGGAGTAGAGGCGCTATCGTTGGGATTAGTAAATGCGATCGCACCTACTAAGCAACTCCGTCTCGCCCGCTTTTTACGTAACCTCGAAGCCCGCACCGTCGCTGCTGCCAAAATCATCGACCATTACACTTTCCAGATGACAACAACACAGGGACTAACGGCATTGCTCAAAAGTCCCGTTCTCCAGTTTGTTTCTACTTTCTCAACGGGATCTCCTGCCCTAGCATATATGCTGGCAGAGCAAATTCCTGTGGAACAGTTGCCGATTGTAATTGGCAAACTCCAAATGGGATATGAGCTTTTCTCGCTCTTAAATACAGGTAATCTTAACCCGCTCAACTTTGAATTGCTATCCCTCTGGCCGCTATTGCGGGAAAACTCCGCTTCACCAGATCGCAACGCCTGGGCATTTGGTCACGCTCTAGTGGAGTACTGGACTCAAAATTTGACGGTTGAACAGCTCCGGGAGCGATTTGAGTATTATCTGTCGATTGCCAATTGAAGAAGGCAGAAGATAAGGAGCAGGGAGCAGGGAGCAGGGGGAGGGAAAGTCGCAGTGAAGTCCAGAAATTGGATAATTTATTTTTTGGAGTTCCCCAAAATTCTAAACATAAACAAGTATAAGATTTTAGGAAAAATCACATAAAAATGCTTACTGTTACTAAACCCAAGCGAATTGCAATGGCTATGCCCGCCGCAGGCATCGCAATCTTTTCTTTCACTCTCCTTGTTTACACCCAAGTTGCAGCCGCCGCCTTAACTTTACCCCTACGCAGCAAAAAGGGAATGGTGGTTTCAGCCCATCCCTTAGCAAGTGAGGCGGGAATTTTAATCTTACGCAAAGGTGGTAATGCAGTAGATACAGCTGTAGCCACAACCTTTGCAATCTCAGTAGTTGAGCCTTTTTCCGCAGGAATCGGTGGCGGCGGATTTTTGCTGATGCACTCTGAGAAAACTAGCGATATGAAAGCGCTAGATTTCCGCGAACGCGCACCCTTGAAAGCTACAAGAAATATGTATCTGGATGCAGAAGGCAAAGTGCGTCCCAATGCAAGTATTAATGGTTATTTGGCAGTAGGGACACCAGGAACTGTGGCGGGACTTTATGAACTGCATCGTCGCTATGGTAAGCTTTCTTGGCAAGAGGTGATGAAACCTGCGATCGCACTCGCTAAAAATGGCTTTATTGTTAGTAATGTAGTAACTTGGCGTTCTCTGCAAGCAAACGATCCCCGCAAGGAAGTAGTTCTCAACAATCCAGCCGCGCAAGAAATTTTTACTCGCAATGGTGAATTTTACCAACCAGGGGAGAAGCTAGTGCAGCGTGATTTGGCACGCACCTTAACAGCAGTTGCCCAAAATCCCCAAAGTTTTTACACCGGAAGTATTGCTCGTGCGATCGCTTCTGATATGGTAAAAAATGGTGGTTTAATTACTCTAGAAGACCTCAAAGCCTATAAACCAATCTGGCGTACTCCCGTTTGTGGAAACTTTCGCAAAGCTAAAATTTGCTCAATGCCACCACCATCATCAGGAGGCGTTCATCTATTGCAGATTTTAAATATTATCGCTGATACTGATTTTAAATCTTTAGGATGGCATCATCCCGACGCTTTACATTTAATGGTAGAAGCAATGAAGATTGCTTACAGCGATCGCTCAGAATATTTAGGCGATCCTGATTCTGTCAAAGTTCCTGTACAAGAACTGATCAGTTCAGCTTACGCCAAAAAACGCCGTCAAGAAATTAATATGCAAGTGGCTAGACCCTCGACCGAAGTCAAGCCAGTAGACAAAAAGACGCTACAAGGTTTTAGCCAAGCTAATATTCATAAATGGGAAGAAAATATCATTCCATCACAAAATAATACAAGCCGACATGAATCTCCTGAAACCAGTCATCTTACAGTTGTGGATGAAGAACGCAACGCTGTAAGTCTGACTTTCACGATTAATCTCAGTTTTGGTGCTGGTATAGTGACACCGGGAACTGGAATTGTTCTCAACAATGAGATGGATGACTTTGCTGTTGCGCCAGGAGTGCCTAATGCTTTTGGTTTAGTTGGTAACGATGCCAATGCCGTCGCACCCCGTAAGACTCCCTTATCCAGCATGACTCCCACAATTGTCACAGAAAATGGTCATTTCCGAATGGCAACGGGTGCGCCTGGCGGTAGCACTATCATCACCCAGGTTTTGCAAGTCATATTAAATGTGCTGGAATACAACATGGATGTTGGTACAGCTGTTTCGGTTCCACGCATACATCATCAATGGCTTCCAGATGAGTTACGCGTTGAACCTTGGAGTTTGGATGCTCTGACTATGCAAGACTTACGCAAACGGGGGCACAAAATAAAGGAAACTACTCCTTGGGGTAATATTAACGCGATCGCTGTTACATCTGATGGAACTTTAGAAGGGGCGGCTGATCCTCGCGGTGAAGGTTCTCCCAGAGGTTTGTGAGGGAGATGAGAGACTGGGAAGACGCAGGAACGCAAAGAGTAACGAATGACTAATAACTAATAGCTAATGACTAATGACCAATGACTATTGATTTTGGGCTGTTGACTCTACGTAGCTGCTCCTGCCAAACTCATTTGCCCGTGCGCTAGGTACTAGTGTCCAACCTGCTTTGAGAAGTTTTTGATAAGTTGCCCAACCTTTAGAACCATTTGGTATTTGATAATCTGGGACTTTAAAATGTCCAAAAGCAGTGTAAGGACGCCAAGGTTGATTGGGTTCTGTTTGCAAATACAAAATTTTCTCTCCGTTGCCACCAGACTTAGGTAACCAGCACATTTGTCGATGCATTGCAAACTCCTTTGCCTTTAGATAATAATGCATAATAACAGATTTTTGTCAAGGACATTGTCACCCTTGTGGGGTACTTTTTTGCCTAATACTTTAGACAAAGTGTAATTAAGTTCTATCCACTAAGAGTTAATTACTTAACAAGTCCTACCCTGAGAAAGCTGCTAGTAGGACACAAAGATAAACAGCTTTCTCTCACCTTCCTTGTAGGGGAGATTTTTCTAATGTTATCCGCGCTTTTTATGATTGTGTGTAACAATCACTACTGTTTTGACTAAGGTTCGCAATCTGGCTATTTGTTTTTCTGCTTACATACATAAGCGCAGATTTTGGAAACTACTTATTGAAAAGGAGGCAGATAGCGCAGCGTTAGCGAGCCCACGAGCGTCGGGCAGAAGGAAAGAATTTGGTGGAGGTCTGAATCCCCCACTAAATAAGTGCCACTTAAATCAAAGATTTCAGTGGGGGACTCAAACCCTTGCTCCCTGCGGTCGCAGCAGAGGGCAGTATTCCTTCTGCCTCCTGCCTCCTGCCCTCTGCCTTTCTTGATCACAAAGATGGAGCATACAACTTATCGCCAACAATCTGGCGAATTGTCTCTACTAGTTGAGTGTATGCAAAGTCAGATAAAATTGGTTTTGCTCCTTGCAAGTCAATTGGTTGATCTAAATCAATCCATGACTTGCAACCGCCGTATTTAGGTTGGTAGGGAATTTCTTGTTGGCGTAGTTTATATGTCCGTAGGAGGAGAATATAAAGCGGCTGGCGTGGTTTCCATTTGAGGCGATCGCTAATAAAATGCTCGTTCCAAATATGGAAGGGAAGCAAGGTGTTGACAATAGATTCGTCACTAACTGGCAAAATATCTGTAATTTCAGCCCAACTGCCGATGGGAACTGCCTCTGGATGCCAACCTGATGTTACTGGATAAACACGATTGGCATACTCAGCTTTCAACATGAAAGCTTGTTGATGTTCATAAGTAGGATAAAGTAAAACTTGCTTGTGGGCAACTTGGAAATGTCCATTTCGTTCATGGATACCCCCTTTGCGGAGCAACATAATTGTTTTGCCACTTTCTAAGGCATTTACGGCGACTGCCCATTCTTTGAGAGCATGAAAAGTTGTAGTTAATTCCATCAGCATCTACTGTAACTCTGATTTAATTTCAATCTAAAACCGATAACGTGTAAAACTATCCAGGGAAATGAATTAGGAAGCAGTTATGCAAAAGCGATTGCTTGGTACAACTGATGTGCAAATCACACCCATCTTGATGGGAACTTGGCAAGCAGGTAAAAGAGCGTGGGTGGGAATTGAGGATGCTGACTCGATTAAAACGCTCCAAGCCGCTTATGAAGCTGGGATCACCACAATTGATACTGCTGAAGCTTATGGTGAAGGACACTCTGAGCGAATTATCGCTGAAGCTTTATCTGATGTACGCGATCGCGTAGAGTATGCCACGAAAGTTTTCGCTAACCATCTAAAGTATGAACAAGTCATTCAAGCTTGCGATCGTTCTTTAACCAATTTGAAAACTGATTACATCGACCTTTACCAAATACATTGGCCCTCCGGTGCTTTCAATAGCAAAATAGTACCTATCGAGGAAACTATGAGCGCTCTTAACCTGCTCAAAGAGCAAGGTAAAATTCGAGCCATTGGTGTTTCCAATTTTTCCCACGCCCAGTTAGCAGAAGCAGCAAGTTATGGACGTATTGATAGTTTACAACCACCTTATTCTTTATTCTGGAGACAGGTAGAACAAGATGCATTGCCCTATTGTATCGAGAACAATATTTCTATCCTTGCTTATTCGTCTTTAGCACAGGGATTATTGACAGGGAAATTTGCTCTCGGTCATAAATTTGACCCAACAGATAACCGTGCTAAAAATAAACTGTTTCAAGGCGAAAACTTTGAACGTGCCCAACAAGCGCTAGAAAAACTGCGTCCTATAGCTCTTGTTCATAATTGTACCCTTGCTCAGTTAGCTTTAGCGTGGTTAATTGCCCAACCCCAAACAAATGCCATCGTCGGGGGGCGTTATCCCGAACAAGCGCTAGACAACGCATTAGCCGCCCAAATTAAGCTTTCTGCTGCCCAATTGGCAGAAATTGATGCCATTGGGCGTATTGTCACCGACAATCTAGATGATAACCAGATTATGTGGAATTGGTGACAATTCAGTTTGGTTAGGTATGCTGATCTATCCAAGATCCCATTAATTATCTTAAAAAGAAAGCTGGGGATCAAATCTATGGGTCTAGATTGCAAAATCTAACAGAACATCAACTTTAGTAAACTAAGGGTTGTAACTCACCAAAGTAAGTGATAACTTAAATAGTAGGACACCAAACAAAGCAAAACCAAACAAAAAGGGTCAAGACTTAGTGTCCCCTTGTCATGAACCCAAGCAAATGTCAGCATATCGAATAGGGAAGTGGTAAAAAGCCTAATGTAGAAGGCAAAACCAAATTTTAAAGCGGAAAAACGCAAGAATGCTGAGTTTGTTCGTTGTTTAGTCCACCTTAGTTATTAACTTTCAATTACTTAATTAGTTTAACAATTTGAAGCCTGTAAACTCGATAAAACCTGGTCAACCTCGACCAGGTTTTTGGCATTTTACCAAAACAGAATTCAGGAGTCAGGAGTTAGAATTCAGTTGGATATTCTGACCAATAAACCAGATAGCGTACCGGTAGCGAGTCTACGAGCGATAAGATTGTGGAAGCTTAGGCATGAGTAATGAATGCAAATGCTAACATTACCGTGGTAGTCCAAATACCTACAGTTAATCCTGTACGTTCCTGGTTATCACTTACCTTTTGTCATGCTTATGGCTAAAACAACTAGGATTTTTAGCGCGAATTTTATAAAAATTAAAAAACAAAGGCAGTCAGGGCGTTGGCAGAACACGAGGCTGGCTTACTTTTTACGCTTGCCTTTGTACTTTCTGATAGGATTGCTATGCATCCTTAGTTCACCCGTGCTGGCAAAAGTTCCTGGCACAATTAATTCCTCATCTCAACTACCAATTAACAGTATTACGTCGCTGGCTGTGACCTCTGACCCGGCCTCACTACTACAACAAGGCAAAGCTTTATACGATAGCGGAAAATTTGCCAAGGCGGTAGAAGTGTTACAAGGAGCTGTGCAAGCATATAAGCAACAAGGGGAGAATCTTAGACTGGCAGCAACACTGAGTAATCTTTCCTTAGCTTACCAACAACTCGGTGCGTGGAATCAGGCACAGCAGGCAATTACAGAGAGCTTAAATTTGCTCAATGAACAGGGTGACAACCAAAATCTGCAAATATTTGCCCAATCACTGGATATTCAAGGTCGTCTCCAACTGACAATGGGACAGGCAGACAAGGCTTTAGCAACTTGGCAGCAGACAGAAGAAATTTATAGGCAAGCAGATAATAAAAGCGGCGTGGTGCGATCGCAAATTAATCAAGCACAGGCGTGGCGAAGCCAAGGATTTTATCCTCGCGCTATCAAAACACTCGAACAGGTAAGCCAGACGTTAAAATCTCAACCAGACTCTATAGAAAAGACAGTGACTTTGCGATCGCTCGGTGATACCCTTTTGGTATTAGGTGATTTGGAAAAGTCACGTCAGGCGTTAGAAGAAAGTCTAATAATTGCTCGAAATCTGCAATCAAACGCTGATATTGGGGCCAGTCTGTTCAGCCTGGGAAATAATGCCCGTAAACAAGAAGACATACCAAAGGCAATCGCCTATTATCAACAAACAGTTGCAGCATCTCCCTCACCCCTGATAAAAGCCCAAGCGCAACTCAATCACTTGAGTCTACTCATTGAAGATAAACGAGCGGCAGAGGTTCAAACTATCTTGCCGTTGGTAGAGTCTCAAATCGAGCAACTCCCCCTTAGTCGTGCTAGTGTTTACGCTCAAGTTAACTTTTCTGAAAGTCTGGCAAAAGTCAAGAGTGGTATATTGCAAGCATCAAGTCAAAATTATTACTCAGGATTCAGCACTAAAGACTCAGCAGTATTACTTGCCAACGCCATCCAAGAATCTCAGAGTTTAGGGGACAAGCGAGCAGAAGCCTATGCGCTGAAGAGTTTAGGCGGCTTGTATGAAGAAACCAAGCAGTGGAAAGAGGCGCAACAGCTTACACGGCAAGGATTAGCTTTAGCACAGAGCAGCAATGCACCAGAAATTACCTATTCCTTGGAGTGGCAATTAGGTAGATTGCTCTGGGCACAAAAAGATATTAATGGTGCGATCGCAGCGTATGATTCTGCTGTAGGCACTCTCGAGTCTCTTCGCAGAGACTTAGTAGCCAATAAAGATGTGGTGAACCAGGATGTGCAATTCAACTTCCGGGACAGCGTGGAACCCGTTTACCGAGAGTCAGTAGAATTACTCCTGAAATCTCAAGAAGGAAAACCACCAGATGAAAAAATATTGGAGAAAGCACGAGAGCGCATTGAAGCACTCCAGCTAGCAGAATTGGACGACTTTTTCCGGGAAGCTTGCCTACAAGGCCAGAGAGTAGCCCTCGATCAAGTGGTAGATAAAGATAATCCCACGGCTGCCATCTTTTATCCGATTATTCTTCCTGACGAACTCCAGGTAATTGTCAAAATTCCCAAACAACCTCTACAAAGCTACAGTAACAAGATATCCCAAGCAAACGTAGATAAACTCTTAGTAGAACTGCGAAAAAATCTTGTCAATCCTACCGCAACCAAAGTCGTTCAAACCCAGGCACACCAGGTTTACGACTGGCTGCTCAAACCTATGGAGTCACAATTGCAAAAAAGTGGAGTAAATACCCTAGTATTTGTGCTGGATGGACAGTTACGCAATTTACCAATGGCCGCTCTCTATGATGGTAAGCAATACTTGGTAGAGAAATATGCAGTTGCTCTGAGCGTGGGTCTGCAACTCCTCGACCCTAAACCGCTAGTACAACAGCAATTAAGAGCCTTAACAGCAGGACTGACTCAGCCACCACCAGGTTTTTCCGAGTTTGCACCGTTGCTTGCGATTAAATCTGAATTCGAGGGCATTACCAAAGCAGGTGTCTCGACAACTAGCTTACTAGATGGAGATTTTAAGAAAAAGAATTTAGAGAGTCAAATTGGTGATACTTCATTCAACATAGTCCATTTAGCAACCCACGGTCAGTTTAGTTCTCGTCTTGAAGACACTTTTATTTTGGATTTTGATGGTCAGATTAATGTCAAGGATTTTGATACTCTCTTTCGCAGTCAGGGGAAAAGTATAGTAGAGCTATTAGTTTTGAGTGCTTGCCAGACAGCAACAGGAGACAGCCGTGCAACACTCGGTCTTGCAGGAGCAGCTGTACGAGCTGGGGCACGCAGTACTATAGCCTCCCTGTGGCAGATTGATGATCAATCGACAGCAATGTTTGTTAGTGCCTTCTATCGAGAACTCAAGAGTGGCAAAATCACCAAAGCCGAAGCAATCCACCGTGCCCAGCTAGAGCTGCTGAAACATCCTAACTACAAAGCACCAAGCTTTTGGTCTGCTTATGTGTTGATTGGGAATTGGTTGTAAATAACTCCATACAACTTAAAAAACCGGGGATCTCGACTGAGTAGATTGTCAAGAGATCGAAGGTATAGGAATAATTATAACAATAGAAAAATCTGTGAACTATTGTAGTTGTCCTTCATGTGGAAGAATCACTCAAAGCATACATCAAAATCATTGGCGAACGATTCA
>JAHHHS010000077.1 GCA_019359215.1 Nostoc indistinguendum CM1-VF10
GTCAGGACACTTATAAATGTACCTGCATTTGAGACTATCAATTCATAGTTTCTTTCATTCGTAGCGGGTGGTGCGCCGCTCGTGGCGCTGCTTCTAAGAAACCAGATTTGCTGAGGGTTGAGGAATAGATGGGCGCAAAGTGTTGATAGAAATTGTATTTTTTTGTCATAATTAGTACTTAAAATGATGGATATCCTACTTTTTGGCTGATATATGATAGAAGTAATTGGGTTAGAAATTTAAATTGTTACAACACCAGAGAGTTAACCTGTCTGATGAATAAAGAATCAGGAGATTATCTAACGATATAACCCTGTACTTATGGAAAAGCTCACAATTCACATTCTATTAGTAGAAGATAGTCGCAGTGATGCCCATCTGCTACGCCGATTAATTTTGTATGCAGATCAAGGACAATGGCAGATGTTACATGTTGAACGGCTATCTGAGGCAATAAATGCTAGCAGGGAAAACTCCGCTTTCACCTTTGATAATTCTCAAATAGTGAGTATAAAACAACGCAGATTCGATCTAGTTCTGTTAGACCTTAGCCTCCCAGACTCTATTGGACTGGATACTTTGAAAGAATATCGGGCAGCAGTACCCGATATTCCAGTTGTGGTGTTAACAGGTCTTGATGATGAAAATTTAGCGCTGCAAGCATTAGCCGAAGGTGCACAGGACTATCTAGCCAGCATAGCATTATCTTTACCTTTCAAGGTGAATCCACCCAAGCCCAAATGGATGAGGATCTCCTAAATTGTATCTTCACAAATTTGATTTCCAATGCCATCAAATATTCTCCTCAAAATAGCATTATTTGGTTTGATTTAATTTGTAAAGATCGCCTTGCAACTTTCCAGGTAAGAGATCATGGAATGGGCATTCCTCTCAAAGACCAAACCAGTTTGTTTCAAACCTTCTATCGTGCCAGTAATGTGGGTGTAATTCAAGGAACAGGACTGGGACTCACTATAGTTAAAAAATGTGTGGAGCTACATGGTGGCCATATTCAATTAGAAAGTAAGCAAGATGTTGGCACAACAGTAATAGTGACTCTGCCACTGCAATGACCAGACTGAATTTGTGCATTTTTGTGCATTAGATAGAATTTTGCCACTAAAGTACTACTACGAGCCGTTAGGCGTAATCTAACACTTATGCACACTTTACGAATTTTTATTTATGAGACGCAGCACGTTGGCGGAGTCTTTTGCAAATAAGACGCCGAAAGCGCTTTTACAGTTAGATCAATTAAAGTTTTTAAAGATTTTTGCATAAGTTTTGTAATCTTTAATTGAGTGTTGGGTTTAAAAAAGCGATTTCCTCTCAAAAGTATTTTGCTCATTAAGCGTGTCACTATAGAAAATAGAGCAGCAAATTGAGCAATAGGAAGATTAAAGAACGCTGTGCAGATAACATTCTTAGGTACGAGTTCCGGTGTACCCACGCGATCGCGCAATGTTTCCAGTGTCGCCCTGAGATTACCCCAAAGGGCAGAACTATGGTTATTCGATTGTGGCGAAGGCACCCAGCATCAAATTATACGGAGTGAACTGAAAATCAGCCAACTCTCGCGAATTTTTATCACTCATATGCACGGCGACCATATCTTTGGCTTGATGGGACTTCTTGCTACTTGCGGCTTGGCAGGCAATGTAGAACGAGTTGATATATATGGCCCACCTGGATTAAATGATTATATTCAAGCCGCCTCTCGTTACTCTTACACACACTTTTCCTACCCCATTAAAGTCCATGCCATCCGTCCAGGGATAATTTATGAAGACAATGACTTCACCGTTAGCTGCGGTAATTTGCATCATCGCATTACAGCTTTCGGCTACCGCGTAGCCGAAAAAGACCGATCAGGGCGCTTTGATGTCGAAAAAGCCAAGGCATTGCAAATTCCTCCTGGTCGGATTTATGGTCAACTTAAGCGCGGTGAAACAGTGATACTTGCAGACGGACGGGTGATTGATGGCACTCAATTATGCGGTCCTACAGAAATTGGTCGAAAAATTGCTTATTGTACAGACACAATTTATTGTGATGGTGCAGTGGAATTAGCTCATGATGCAGATGTATTAATTCACGAAGCAACATTTGCCCATCAAGATGCAGATATGGCTTTTCAGCGGCTGCATTCCACAACCACGATGGCAGCCCAAACAGCTTTAGCTGCTGGGGCACATCGACTAATTATGAGTCATTTCAGTCCCCGCTATGCTCCTGGCAATACCTTAGAATTGAAGGATCTGCTTCAAGAAGCGCGTGCTATTTTTCCCCGCACTGATATGGCTTATGATTTCATGATTCATGAAGTACCCAGGCGACGGGAAGTAGAATTAACCAAGGTAGGCGTTTAAATTTTGGATTTTAGATTTAAGATTTTTTATTGAACCTTTATAATCTAAAATCTAAAATTAACCAGGCTCTAGCTTAGATTTTAGTAATCTAACTCATAATATCCAGCAAATAGATAGCAGTTTAGTTTGAGTAGGTAAGTCAAGTAATTAACCAATAATGTACGGTTCATTAAGTGTATCAATAATCTACAAAGATTATGGTTTAGATATTATTTTTAATGTGTTTTTTATATTACAAGTTATCAAAATTACTTTAATAATAGATTAATTTGTAAATTAGAGAATTTTTTACTGAAATACTTAGGAAAAATAATTAATTTTTCGTCAAGATTTTTCTTGCTTTAATAAAATATTTATTAAAAATTTATTCTTCCAACACTGATTAAGAATTTATATGCGTGAATTGATGAACATGAAAGCACTAGTTGGCATAATATTGTGCCAAGTGAGCTGTCATTATTGGAAGAATAATTAAGTATGCTATTGCGGCTATAGGTGTAAAAACATTTCATATTTCTCATAAATCTTCCAAATAAATATAGTGTTTCGATATTAGAGGAGTTTGATAGTGGGTAAGACTAGTCTGAATCAAGAGCAAAAGATTATTACTTCAGCACAAGGCGCAGTTGACATCAGACAAATATCTACTATTTTGCTTCGCCGACGTTTGCTGGTTTTGGGGATTTCCTGTGTAGTTATGTCAGCTGCTAGCCTCATAGCTTTCATTACCAAACCTATTTACCAGAGCAATATGCAGATATTGGTAAATTCCAATTTATCTGAAGGGGCACAGTTAAATAATATCCCGCTAGGGAAAGATACTCAAATTACTGGTTCTAATTCTGAAATTATTGATTCCACTACTCAGATGAAACTCATGCTGAGTTCTAAGTTGCTTCAGAAAGCTGTAGATTTACTTCGTTCTGATTATCCTGATATTACCTTAGAGGATATTAATGGTCAAACAGAACAAAACAAAAAAGCACCTCTAAAAGTGACTCCAGAAAAGGGAGGTATAGGAGCTAATAAAGTTTTTAGCCAATTATTTAAAGTTTCTTTCAATGATAATGATCCAGTTAAAGCACAAAGAGTACTTAAAGCTCTACAGAAAGTCTATCAAAAATACAATAAAGAGCAACAACAAGAACGTCTCAATCAAGGACTGGCTTTTGTAAATGCTCGCCTACCTGAGATAAAAAAAGAAGTAAGTAAAGCTGATAAAAATTTGGAACAGTTTCGCAAGAAACATAAATTACTCGATCCCGAAGTCCAAAGTAAAATCTTGGTAGAATCTCTAGCTGATATTCAAAAACAGCTACAAAGCACTCGTGCACACCTTCAAGATGTAAAGGTTCGCTACGAGAATCTAGAGCAACAAATAGCCTTGTCATCTCAGCAGAATGCACTAATTTCTTCTCGTTTAAATCAGTCAAGCCGCTACCAAACGCTATTGAGTGAAATTCAAAAGACTGAACTAGGGTTGGCTAAGGAGCGGTTGCGCTATACAGACGATTATCCATCGGTACAAAAATTAAAGCAGCAACGTCAAAGTCAACTGTTGCTATTACGACAAGAGGTGAAAGCTATTACTACTAGTAATAAAGGAGAACCGCTCTTAAAAGGGCAAATGGTAGGGGTTGAGCCAAAGCTAGTAGACGAGTTAATTTTGTTACAGACAACTGTCTTAGGATTAACTGTTAATGAAAAGAATCTAGCCGAGTCAGAACAGCGACTTCGCTCTGAGCTAAATAAATACCCAAGCTTAATAGCAGAGTATAACCGTCTGCTGCCAAAGGTAGAAACTAGCCGCAAAAGCCTTGAACAAATACTCCAAGCCCAACAGTCTTTGGGGCTAAAAATTGCTCAGGAAGGATATAACTGGCAAGTTTTGGCAGAACCGGCTCTGGGTACTTATATGGGAAACAACAGATTATTACTTTTGGTTGGAGGAGCGGTAATTGGGCCGATTTTAGGTATCTTAGCAGCCCTGATTTTGGAAAAGTTTAATGACGCTATTTATTCCGTGGGAGAGTTAAAGAAACTGACCAACCTACGTGTACTGGGATCAGTACCAAAACTACCGTCGCGTGGTGTCAAAAAGCAGAGGCTGGTTCTGCCTTGGAATAGGCGGCGAAGTTCAGATTCCTCTGTAATAGAAGCCAGTACTAGATTACCCGTCCATGAAACCCTGGACATGATCTACCAAAACATTCAAATATTAAAATATCCCTTACTTTTCAAGTCGTTGATGTTGACTTCAGCACTACCAGGGGAAGGGAAGACGACCTTAGTATTAGGGCTGGTAGCTAGCGCTACCCGGATGCACCGACGGGTATTAGTTATTGATGCTAATTTACATAATCCTAGCCTGCACAAAATCCTGGAACTATCCAATGACTGGGGGCTATCTCTGTTATTAGTTGATGAAACAACTACTCATTTTCAAGATTACATCCAACCTATTCACCCCTGTATTGATATTTTGACTGCTGGGCCTGAACCAGAAGACACGGTGAAGTTGCTCAGTTCTCAACGGATGAAAGAACTAATAGAATTGTTTGAACAAACATATGACTTAGTACTGATAGATACTTCAGCTATTTTAGGTACAGTTGATGCCAGGATTGTGGCAACTTTTTGCAATGGGATCGTAATGGTAGAGCGTATGGGAAAAGTAACCCGAACTGAAGTGATTCAAGCAACAGAAATTTTGAGTAAGTTGAATTTAATTGGAATTATCGCTAATGAAGTGAGCAATTCTCAAAAAGTATTGGCATCGTAGGTAGATCGAATAAGATGCAAAGAGTGGCAAATACACTAAGGAAATCGGAGCTTTGTCTCTTTGGGAGGAGGGGAAAGGCTAAGAGCGTTAGCAAGTCTGAGAGCGTCTGGCGATTTCCGTCGAATCCCTTAGCCAGTAATCGAGCGTCGGAATAAGCATCCTTCAAAGGGGGACGCTCTTGAAGCTCTCTATATCCTTGGTGTCTTCTTTGGGGCGGTTTTCAAATACGATCGCACTAATATTTGTAAGATGAAACACGGACGATAACTTCTAATATGCGCGATCGCTAATACCAGAGGTAGACACTTTTGCCAAGAACGAGTGTCAATATTATCTGATTTCTACCTGATAGCTAAAGCAAAATGCATAATTAGTAGGAGGTGGCAACCTCCTATGTAGGAGAAGTGTCTCATCTTAAAGTAGTAGACGCCATAATTCAAAGCGTCAATTAGATACTAATGTGATTTAGATGACCAGCATGAAATTCCAACTTTACTTAGGATTTTTATTTTCCCAGATTAAAGTACGTTATTGGTGGGTAAGTGTTCTCTTGTGGATTGCTTTGGTTGCCCCAGCCCAAGCATCTGTAATTCTCCGCGTGGCAATTGAGAGGGGCGTTAATCAGGTAAAAGTCGGCAGTTCCACCACTGGAATCATCAAGGATAGTACCGGCCGGACTCTCGGACAGTTACCAGCAATGAGTGCATATTATGCCCAAGCTGTTCCTGGCGGAGTTGCTTTAGATAAGTGGCAGTCTGGTTTATTTTGGATTGAGCCAACAGGTAAAGGATTCGTTTATATTGGCGATCGCTGGTATCGAGGTAGAACTCTGGTTGTCCCCACAGACAAAGGCTTAACTGCTGTTAACTGGGTTGATGATCAAGAGTATCTTTACAGCGTTCTCGGTGGCGAAATGAATGCTAGCTGGCCCCAAGAAGCACTAAAAGCCCAGGCGATCGCAGCCCGCACCTACGCCCTCTATGAACGAGAAAAACAACGGAATAATCCCATTTACGATTTAGGCAATACCCCCGATCGCTGGCAAATTTACAAAGGCGTCATCAGTGAATCTCCTGCTACTTACAAAGCAGTTGATGAAACAGCAGGGCAAGTACTAACTTATAAAAACAAGATTATCCTCTCAGTTTTCCATGCTTGTTCTGGAGGACACACCGAAAACGTGGAAGACGTTTGGGGAAATGCCTTGCCGTACCTGCGGGCTGTTCAAGACTACGATCAAAATATCAGGGAGTGTAATTGGGTAAAAACCTTCTCGACGAGTGATATTAGCGCTAAATTCCCTGAAGTTGGTAATGTGACGGCGATGATTCCAGAAACATTCTCGCCTTTCCGCAGTGTTAAAGTCTTAAAAATTGTCGGTAACAAGGGCACAAAGGTTCTACAGCGCGAAGAAGTGAGGACAGCCCTCAAGCTAAGAAGTACCCGCTTTAGCGTCACCAAGGGAGCAGATGGTAGTTTTGTACTGCAAGGACTTGGCTTCGGTCATGGTTTAGGCATGAGTCAGTGGGGGGCGTACAATCTGGCTCGGCAAGGAGTAAACCATCTGCAAATTTTGGGGCATTATTATCAAGGTGTAGCTTTAACACCAATTCAGGCGAAATAGGGAGAAAGTTAGGAGTTAGGAGTTTTAAATAAATTTTAATTATTCACTCCTCACTCTCAACTCTTCACTCTATTCCCCACTCCCACGTTCCAAGCGCCGTTGCCATTCAACATCAATTTGTGCAGAATGTTCAGCTTCTTGTTCGAGTAAGTCAGTTTCGCTGGAATATACTAAATCTTCGTTGCCAATGACTTTTTCTGTGGCAAATTGTTTGGCATAGTCGATCTTTTGTTGCAAAGATTCCTCAGGACTTGCCAATAGCCTTGATCTGGAAAGGCGATCGCGGTTGCGATCGCCTATTTTGCGATTACGCCACTGAATCCAGAAATAACGCAATAACGGGATGCCTAAGAAACCTGCTCCGTAAGCCAATAGCAGCCAATAAATTCCTTGCACAAAAGCTACCAATCCACCTAATTGCACCGCAATAGTGCCATCTCTCAATAAACTTCCCAATACTAAAGCAAGAACAAAATTTAGTACACCTAACCCAGCACTCAGCATAATTTGCCCTGAACTTGCACCACTAAAACGCCAGGGAAATTCCTCCAAGTGATCTGATATTGCATGACGGCGCTTTTTAACTGCACTCACCTGCAACTCTGGAAAGTAATAAACAATTTGCCCTTCTGGACTTACAGACGGTTGCCCATTAAATCGCGTCAGAACGGGCAGCATATAATCTTCGTACTCTCTTCTATATCCCTCGCCAATGTCATCCAAATATGGGGCAATTTGTTCTGCTACCACTGCGCCACGGTTACTCCGAATCACCGTAGCAATTTCTTGCCATCGACGTTCTTCTAAGTTGGCATTAGGATTACCATCGCCAAACAAAAACGAAAACACAGCTTCAAAGAAATTCAGATTGCTTTCTTCTGGCCTTTCACGTCGCCGTTCCTGATAGTGGGTGTCATAATTTGGGCTAAGATACCAGAATAAATTTGGAAAATAGAAGAACCCCCCACCCCCAAAACTACTGCCCCGATTGTCGCCGTCACGATCTGAATTGGCAGCAGTAATGATCATGAAGATGGTAACAGTTATAAGAGCGATGGAAACAGTTAAGAAAATTCCAAAAGAAATGCGAATCAGGTAAAACAGAACACTCCAGACCTTCTTCCACCATTCCTGCAATCGTAATCGGAAGTATTTATTACGCAAAATTGCTCGAAAATTTTGTGGAAAAAGGTAAACTATATCACCTGAATCCGCCACTTGCAAATGTCCCCCAGCATCAGATGCTAGGGCTAATAAGCTTTGATTAGCTTCAGCGACATTCAATCCTGCCTGGGTTGCCACGTCACCAACAGTGACACGGTAGCCCAGTTTTTCCACAGCTTGCATGATGGTGGGACTAGGAGCCATTGCTCTCCCCTCCTATTGAAACTTAATTCTCTTTTCTTAAGTATAAAGTTTTATTTGAAGCGACTTGGCAGGGGTAGGAATGAAGCTTGAAATGATTAAGTATAGAAATTACATTAATTTGGCAAACCGACACTGAAATATATTTACCTATAAATAAACGGACACGCAGTATGTTATAATCATTTGCCTCAGCTTGGTTAACCAGGAAATTTTCTGCTCAAATATGGTTCAGTATACTCTCGCTCAAAGCCCAGAAATTATCCTTACTGTTTCTGGAAAAGATTCGGCAAAAGCCCGTGATAAAGCAATGGATCAGTTGATGGAACTGATGGATTCAGGAAAGCTACCCACGGAACTAGAAGAAGGATTTGGTCCTCAACAATTAATTGAAGTCAAAGAGTCAACTATTGATACTGCTAGTGGTGAGGATACAATTACACAAGCTGTCCAGGTTCTAAGTAACCTGGCGACACTCAAGTTGAAAGTTCAGGAGTCACGATCTGAAGCGTTGGAAATTCGCAAAGCGGTTGATGTTCTGTTCACCGATGAGTCGGTAACAGAAGAGGAAATTACTCGGCTCAAGGAAGGTTTTAAAGTTCTCAAAAATTTTGCTCAAGCTAATCTGCGTTACCAGGAAGCGCGATCTAAAGCAGAACAAGCTCGGCAGACTCTGGATCAAGCTCTCAAATCTCCTGAAAAGTAACACTCACAGAGCTAGATGCATTGAGACGTATTTTAACAAATATAGTTAAATACTTTAAAAGACAGGCTGTTATGCCTGTCTTTGCATTTACTGGGGCGCTAGGATTCGAACCTAGGGATGGCGGGACCAAAACCCGCTGCCTTACCACTTGGCTACGCCCCAACAACTTCACTCTAATTAATATAGCAGTTATTCCTGGGTTAATGTCAAGTATTTTAGTAGTTTATTTCGGATAAGGTTTTTGAAACCCTAAATTTAAGTACATAGTACATCAATTGTATAATATGTGTTGTGTATAATTCGCAAGTTTGATTTGTTGCAACAACGATGTTCAGCCTTTACATAAATCCTTGGCAAAAACCTTGGTTAGGATATGGATTTGTAAGGTTTTGGTATCTAAGGTGTTTACGAGCGATCGCACATGATAAATGTGAATAAACATTACTGTTTCTTAAGAGCAGTTTTAATGGCATAGTAACACTCGCGATCAATGAAAGAAACAAGTCAAATTATCCTGCTACCTTGTTTCTTGAAAAAGTAAGGTTGCTTCTATCTAAAATATATCTTCTTGGCATTAACTGTTTAATCAATTGTAATTAGTTCGAGAACAATTTTTTGTCTAGTTATAAAATGTAAAAATTGAGCTATTTTAATTAAAATAATTATTGAATAGCTACTTTGTGATTTAGTAATTATCCAGTTACTCGTTTTTGCAGAAAACATAGTTTTACCAGTAGATAGACCTTTTAGCTTTTCAAGTATTCTATAATTAGCAGTTTTGAATACCGAGCCACAGTTAGGTGCTGTATTATCTTGATGTTCTTTTGCCCAAACTTGTCTTGAACTTAGAGGATTTTCAGTAAATTGTGTTCGTTCAAACTTGAAAACTGCGCTCAATATCAGTTTTGAGTGCATCCCAGTAAACATAGTTTCCCGATAATCCCGGACGATCTGACTATTTTCAAGTGTTTTTATACATCCATCCTCGAAGAAAGTTACACTTTCAACAAAGTCATATATTGTGCATCCATGTTGTCTTCCTCTACCAGCGTTCATAGCTAATGCACCACCAATAGTTGCCGGTACAGACGCAAGATAATAAAAAGAATTCATAGAGTTTTGGTAACAGTACTTTAGTACTTCCATAACTGAAACAGAAGAAGATACTTCGAGTCTGTTATCAGGTAAAGGATTTGTGTACTTAGGTAGTTTATTTTTCAGAACCAATGAGCGGATATTTTTTTTAACAAACAGCGTGTTAGAGCCATTTCCAATAATGTAAATATTAACTTCTTCTTCTTTAGCCCAATTACAGTACTCCTGAAGGTCATCTACACTATTAATCTCTCCTACTCGCTCGAAGTTATGTCGAGTTCTATAGTGTGAAAGGCTGTTTGATGTTAAAGACTCAATCTTTAAATTAGACATCTGAACTCTTTCTACTCCTTTGGAACTTTAGATAAAAATAGATCATCTGTAATTTGGCAAACACTGTACAGCCATAAAAGAGGATATCCAATTATCCCCCAACTTATGACAATATGATGTTAAGTGCGTACTTACAGTTTATGCTTCAATTAAATCACAATCAGTGGTGAAGTCAGTGGGCACAATAAAATTAATATATGTTTAGTTTTGTAAAAACACTGGAAAGCTTTTTTCATTTATGCAAATCTCAAATTCTTGATTGCATTTGACACTATTTATACATATTGTTCACGTAGCTTTTTTAGTCTCTTTTTATGTGCAAGGGTTTGAGAGGATATTTTCAAATTTGCTAGTGATGTATCAAATGCTTTTAGCTCCTCCTAAATCGCCCTTTAGGGAGCTTTGATTCCAGTTCTTCTCTTTTTAAGGTGGGTTAGGGGGGGATAAATAAGTGCCTAACATTCAGCTAAATACTTTTAAAACATCCTCTTAACCTTTTTTTACAGGGGTAGAGTGGAAAACTACATTACCTACTCCTTGTGAAATCGCTTCAAGTAAATATTGTTTTGATTCCAGGATCTTTGATTCTAGTATTTTAGATACTGCCTCATAATCAATATCAAAGAT
Organism: Nostoc indistinguendum CM1-VF10; assembly: GCA_019359215.1. Lineage (GTDB taxonomy): Bacteria > Cyanobacteriota > Cyanobacteriia > Cyanobacteriales > Nostocaceae > Nostoc > Nostoc indistinguendum. The sequence goes on from JAHHHS010000077.1 coordinate 10,902, forward strand.
TTCCTTGTTGAGTATTTGGGATTTTAGTTTATCTGAGAATATTCTGTCTTGTAAACCTAAATCAGTAAGTAAATCTGTTACTTTATTTGACTTATCACTAGGAACAAATGCGTTAAAAGGCTTTTGGAAAATAATGGAAAACACAGTACCATGAAAAGTATTAGTCACGATGTAAGATGCTTGGCTATGTAATCCAAGCCATTCTTTTGGCCCAGCACCTTCTAAATTTATTTGTGCTAATTGATTAGGTTTTCCAACTGAAATTATAGTTAGGTTTTGGGTTGCTGCTAATAATTTTATAAAATCTTCCTCTTCTGATCCTATTTCTGCTTGGGTATATAACAAAAGATATTTATCTTTTATTTTTGGAGGCTCTTGTAAATCATCATATTTAATCAAGAAAGTAGGATCTAAAACTTTTGTGGCTTCTTTATTGCATTCATCATTAATAATTTTTTTACTATTAGAATCACGAACTAAAATAGTTTGAAATTGATTAATTAAAGTATATATTTCTTTTTGATAATTCCCTAATTGTAGGGTACTACCAAAACTGGCCGCATAACTTATTTTACGAGTAGTTTGCTTATTAATAAAATCTAAAAAGAAAGAAGAATTAAATCCTCTAAAAGAATCTAAACACCAGACTTGATCACTACCACATATTACTACGTCATATTTATCATTATAGTATTGCAAACTTTTTTTATCATAAACCTTTCGAGCACTCAACTTCACATTAGAAAGTAAAAACTGTCTCATTTTCCAAGCTCTTGGAATATTTACGAAAACTTTTCCAAGTCTTCTGAGTGGAATTAAAGGCCTGAAATATATCCATGCTATTTTAATAGGTCGATAGTCTATTATTTCAACATCATAACCTTGACTATTAATAAAACTCCAAAGAGCACAGGCTTGCAGTGTTGCACCGTAATTGTCTACATGGTGAAAAGTTAGAATTCCAATTTTCATTTTTGACCTCTTTAATGAACTAAAGTAGTAAATTTTATGTTTTGATTTATCAAGCTAATTATACTTTAAATCGATTTAATTAATTCAGTAAAATTTACAAGCAATTTATTTGTTGTTTATCGTAAATTAAAGAGTTTAAGACCATAACCATAAACGTTGACTTGCTCTAAACTTACTCTTAATAGAAGCAAGGTAGGTATCCTAAAAGCTCACTTTACGCTCTACTATCGGTTTCGGTCGGAGTCGGGTTAAATTCCCATCTGTTCGTATAGCGTGCCATAGGAAAAATGCCTTTAAGTGCAAGAATTGTGAATTCTTAAACTTTATTTTTTATTTTAAAATTTAAACTTCCTGCTAATTCAAGTAACCGTTTGAAAAGCTTTGGAGATATTACTGAAATAGTAAAAATATATATTGAGATTCCTAATAACAATGAAATACCTAGTAAAAGCCATGCTTCAATAAATGATCCCAAAAAATATTTAGTTGCTAATATAGTTCCAACCATTACTCCAGAAGCTACTAAAGGTACTATGTACAAACTTAGATAGTTAGTTAAATTAATCTTAACGAGTTTATTAATAGCTAATAACGAAATAGGTAATATTAAGTAACCACGAACTACGTAAGCAGATGCAACAGCTACAATACCCCATTTGACTACCAGAGCAAAACCAACGACGTTCGTAACTGTATTAATCACTTGTATCCATAGCCTCCACGAAGGTTTGCCCAGCGCCAGAATTACAGAATTATTATAAAAGAAGATTAAGTGAACAGGGCCAATAAGCGATAGTACTTGCAATACTGGAATACTCTGAATCCACTGCTCGCCAAAAAAGACTTTTATAAATTCAGGTGCTAATACTGGCACACAAAGAAATACTGGAAAAACAATAAGACTTGTGAATTGGGTAGCAGTGTAGAAAGCGCTTATTAAGCGTTCTGGTTCTCCTTGCAATCTAGAAAATATTGGTAGTGCGACCTTAGTTGTAGTGCTGATTAAAACTTGCATCATTACTAGCAGCAGCTTGTAGGCAACCGAGTAATAACCTAATGCAACTAGTCCTAAAAAGTAGCCAATTAGTAAGTCATCGGCTCGGCGATTGAAAAAGTTGATTATGTTAAACGCAGATATATTAATTCCAAAGGTAAAAAGTTCTTTAGCATGTATGGCAGAAAATCTGAATCCTGGTCGCCAATCGCTAACTCGCCATAAAACTAAAACTTGTACAAAACCACTATATAATTGTTGACCGACAAGACTCCAAACACCAAAGTTTAAAAGAGCCATCCCTACGCCAACTATTCCACCTATTATCACTGCCAATAGTGAGCGTATTGCTAAACTCTTGAAGTCAAACTTACGTTCAAGAATTGCTTGTTGCACAGCGCTCAACCCACTAAATGTAAAGCTTATAGATAACCACTGAATAATTAGTACTAACTGCGGTTGTTTAAAGAAATCAGCTGCTAATCTAGCGCAAGCAACACTTAAGATAGTCAAAAATATACTGATTCCTAGAGTTGTCCAAAATGCAGTGTCTAAGTGTTCTTTATCTATATCTTGACGCTGGATAATTGCTACAGAGAATCCTTGATCAACAAAAATTTGTGCAAATTCAATAAAAATATATGCTAAAGCAATTAAACCAAAAGTTTCTGGGCTAAGTAAACGAGCTAGTATAAAGAAAACGACTAAAGAGACTGCTTGGCGTCCCCAACTTTCAATAGCAGTCCAAATTACACTTTTAATAGCCTTTTGTCGTAAATTTGATGAATCTTTAGATGATTCCATTACAGAGTTTACCGATGAAAGAACCTACAGTATTATATAGCTTTGATATTTCTAAGTAGTGATTAATATCATTAATTGAATGGATTTTAAAAGTTAGTAGTCAGCAGCTATAAGCGTTGAAATTGAGTAATTTATTGCTCACTACGAATCTAGCAAAATTAATGATGTAGCCTTCTAAAAAGCAACAAATAATTTATTTTCAAACCAATTAGTACCACCTATTTTTTTAGTTATGGGGATCATGAAAATTTTATGCTCAAAAAACTACATCGAAAGCATATGTAACAATGCTTGCGGTAATATCTCAAAAAATACTCTTGATACTAAGTAATATATCCTAGAGGAGTATACCACAATCTTTTTGAAATTTGGTGGCTATTAAACAAACTTTTAGCAGAAAATTTACTGATAAATTTCGATATTGTTGCTTATATTTCTTGATTTTAGGTAGCGCCTAAATTTTATAGTTATTGGTTATAACAACATAAGTTTTTGATTTTTTTGGTTAATGGAATTGATTAGTGTATTAACAATGTCTTGTGAAACAGAATACATATTTGCTTTCCTTAATCGCCAGCCTCGTGAAGGAAAACCGCTGCAATACGACTTGATGATAGTAGTTGCTTCGTAGCCAGCCATATGAATAATGGAATAGTTTTAGCATAGCGGCCGCAAAGTCGGCGCGGTTCTTGAATCCATCGATACAGCCATTCAAGTCCTAAGTCTCGAACTATACGGGGTGCTCGCTTGTGAATTCCGGCATAAACTGGGAAAACTCCACCCAGTCCAATCATTACAGCCTGTATCTTACCCTTATGTTGAGCTATCCAATTTTCTTGTTTAGGACATCCCAAAGATACTAATACGGCGCTAGCACCACTAGAGTTAATTTTTTTAACCAAAGCTTCGTCTTCAGTTTCAGTCAGGGGACGAAAGGGTAAAGGTTCCATCGCCGCAATCTTCATTTGCGGAAATTCCTGTTCTAACCTTTTTCGCATTCTAGAAAGAACTTCTGTTTGAGAGCCTAAAAAGAAAATGCTAAGATTTTGCGTTTGAGTTAGCTGACACAATGCTAGGAAAATATCCATCCCTGCTACACGGTCTTGGTAAACCGCTCCCATCTTTCGCATCATCCATACCAAAGGCATACCATCAGGAGTAACTATATCTGCATTTCGTAATACGGTGGCAAACTCTGGATTCCAGTGAGCTTCAATTAGCATATGTACATTGGCTACATATACAGTTTTACTCTCACGCCTCCTTGCCCACTTCAGTATTGTTTGTACTTGGTCATCAAAGCGTAAAGCAGTAATAGAAAAATCCAGTACTTTTTTAGTAGGTAGAAGCACTCTTGCCACCATCAATAACTCCTGTGTCCAAGACAAAAATCCATAGATTACCTAGACCATTCATTCCGAATATTGAAAAATTCAGGTTGGATGATTCCTGACTTTTTGTAGGCTTGTGTCATCGTTGGAAGTTAACACATGGAGATGCAATTGCCTTCTTTGTATACTTTTGGCTTAATCGGTAATATTATGATTATTTGCTGCTGTGTCCTAGTTTACTGTTTTAAGCTAAGGATTTTAGACGCTGTTTGACAAAATTCATACTTCCTTCATAATTAATTTTTGATTTGTTCATGTAAGCATTATAATCGCAAGAAATTCCTATACATATGTATTCGATAATGTAATAGTTTATACATGTATTAAGAATATAGCAAAGCAAAATACCGGAGACTCAGCTTGTCTCTTTTGATACGTAAATATGCGCTTAAAAGGTTTAATTCAAATCAGTATATTCTAAAAAATAGTTAATGATTTTTCTTATGACTTTGCAAATTTATTACGAATTTAATTTAGTTTATGTACTGAAAAACCATTAAATTATTTTTTTCTGAAATAAAAGTCCAAAAAACAAGGGGAAGATAAACTCATCTTCCCCTGCTCTACTGTTTTTCTTATTTTCTGCTTTATTACCTTCTTTGAGCTTTTGTCGTAACATTTGCCTTTGTTTTTTGAGTTGCCTCTTCCTTGCAGAACCGCCTCTACCTTTATCGTTCCTGCCTTCTTTACGAGGAGATTCCCATCTTTTTAGGCGCATCAGTTTCACCTCTATAGTAATTTTTTGGTAGTGGGCAGGAGGAGAATCGAACTCCTATGACCGCAAGGTCGCCACATTTTGAGTGTGGTGCGTCTACCAATTTCGCCACCCGCCCTTAAATATCCAACCTTAATTATTGTACTCTAATTAAGCGATTTTGTAACAAGTCTGAAAATTAATTTTTAAAGCTTTGCTGGAATAATACAATAGGTTTAAGAATTTTCTGGCTTAGAGGCGTGGCAGAATCAATAAACTAGGGTCAATATCATCTAGTTTTGCACAGCCGCTAAGTGCCATTGCCACATTTAACTCATCTTGTAGCAGTGAGATGACATTAGATACACCAAGTTGCCCTGATACTGCTAGCCCCCACAAAATGGGTCGTCCGATCAGTACCGCTTTTGCTCCTAATGCCAAAGCTTTGAGAATATCTGTGCCCCTACGGATGCCTCCATCTAAGAGTATTTCGACTTTACCATTTACTGCTGCTACTATTTCAGCTAGAGCGTCTAAAGAAGCGATCGCACCATCGAGTTGTCTGCCACCATGATTGGAAACAACAATTGCTTTGGCTCCATATTCTACAGCTCGCACACCATCATCTCCCCGTAAAATTCCTTTGATAACTAAAGGTAGTGGAGATAAAGATTGCAACCATTCTAAATCGTGCCAGGTTACTGCTGGGTTTAGCTGTTGGGCAAAATAGGTAAATAAACCAGATTCGCCTTTTTCGTGGGAAATATCTAGTTCTGAGATGGTGGCAAGATTAGCCAGATGTAAGTCTAGGGGTAAGGTAAACTCGTTACGTCTATCTCTCTCTCGCTGTCCGAGAACAGGTGCATCTACAGTCAGACAAAGTGCTTTGTAGCCTGCTTTATAGGCTTTTTCTACCAAAGCACGAGTTAATCCCCGGTCTTTATGGATGTAAAGCTGAAACCATCGCAGGGAATTTGGAAATTTATCACACGCAGTCGCTACTTCTTCAATGCTCTTTGTGGCCATTGTACTTAACACCATGCCCACACCAGCTGATGCCGCAGCTAGAGCGGTGGCAACTTCTCCATCTGGATGAGCTAGACATTGAAAAGCCATTGGCGCAATTAACAAAGGTAGTTGCAGGGGTTGTCCTAAGATGGAGGTAGTGAGATTGCGATCGCTTACATCAACTAATATCCGAGGCCGCACCTTGACTCGCTCAAAGGCAGTACGGTTATCTCGTAATGTGATTTCATCCCAAGCACCACTGCTATAGTAATCAAGCGCCATTTTAGACAGGTGATCTTTTGCTAGCGTTTCGTACTCAAAGAGATTTATGGGTTGAGACCGATGGTCGTTGGGTAGAACTGTCATGGTAGCGGCTGTGAGTTAACCAATAGGATATTTTTTAATCCGATTGTTAGATTTAAGTATTTATTAGTAGCTGAGTTATTTTAAAGGAACCTATCTAATAGTTCTTCCCTGGATAGTTGTAGTAATAAAGGAGTAAATTCCTCTGGTGATAATGCTAATAAAGCTTCAGTAATTGCTTTTAGCTCTGCATCTAAAGAACCAAATCGAACTCGCAACAAATTCTCTATAACATTACGACGTTCTGCTTGAATTCCTTCTTGAATTCCTTCTTGAATTCCTTCTTTGATTCCCTCTTGGATGCCTTCTCGAATCCCTTCTTGTTTAACTTCTGCTAATTTTTGCTCGTAAATAGGTGATAAGCGCATAATTAAATTTCTATCCTCCTCGTCTATATTCTGATTGAATTCTAAGGTAGTTTTTAAATTCAATAATAAATCAATTGCTTTAAAACGTAAGGGATTATTTTGGGGAAGTGCTTCTAGTTCGTCTATAGCTTGTTGCTGGACTCTTCCCTTACCTAAAATTCTCAACCATAATGTTTCTTCTATACACGGCAATTGGTGAATTACCACAATTGCTGTTCTAAAGTAATCACCTAAAAAATGTACTCCTGTTCCCCAACTTTCCTCATCTAGATTAGTTCTAAAACCATCTAGTATAGATTCAGAAGCTGTGGGTGACAAAATCCATAAACGTAGTAATTCTGATTCTGCAAGCCGAGTTTTATCAACTTTAGCTTGAAGTTTTAATTAAGCAAAGATATCAAACAGTTTATTTATGCAACTGCGGATTTCCGCAATTGTAGCTGCATTTCTAAATGGTTCAACTAATGCAGGTTCAGCCGCAAATTTTCCTAATAACCCTAATTCTATTGTATTCTTTGTGGATTGAGGTAGAGGTACGAAATAAACATCAATCTCTCGAATTTGGGCCGGAACTTTCCGACTGGTTTCCACTTCTCCCAAAGGTTGTAACAATTCTTTAAGATAGTCTTTGGCAAACTGGTCGTAAGGAAACCTGGTCATTAGCTGATTTTTTGGCTAAATCAGTATTTTACATCACAGTGTAATTGTCCGTAGCTTGCCTGAACAAAGTTAGTAATTGCGATCGCATTACTAACTTTACCAGTTTCGCCATCCACCTTTGGGTGCGACTTCATTACTTGTAGACTTCAATCCATGACTTTGAATTAAAGATTGATATTCTGTGCTGCTTGCCCAACGGTCAATTTCTCGCGCTCGTAGCACTGGCACTGGGTGGGTTAATTGGGCTGTGCGAGCGCTTTTGACCATTTCGCCTAATTCGGTCTTGCTAATGTCATCATAAGCGCGGGCTTGGGCAACAAAGGCATCGAGATTGAGTTGTGGCGCTAAGATGGGGGAACCACCCGCCAACTTCATCAACACTGACATGACAACTTTAGGGTCTTGGGTTGCTAGTAATGCGGCGCGATCGCAGGTAAACTCAGCACAGCGTACCCATTCTAAAAGCTGTGCTTGTATTGCTTGAGCAACAAAAGTTCCAACATTGGGCACAATCGCCGCAGCTAATATTAATAAATTTACAGGCGTCAAATAAACGCTATGGTCACACTTGAGATGCCCCAACTCGTGGGCAATTACTGCCTGTATTTCTTCTGGGGTGAGGATATCAATCAGGGATGTGTGTAGCACAACAAACGGCTGCTTACCCCGCACAGCAAAAGTATAGGCGTTGGGAGCCGGATGTTGCCGGACGTATAACTGAGGAGGCTCTATATCCAGAATTTTACAGGCATCTAATAACAGCTTGTATAAATCGGGGAGTTGCTTCTCACCCACCAGAATGCTGGAGGCAATATTTTCCACATAGAAAACCTGCTCTGCCATTGGCCCAAGCCAATTTCGCACCAACATATCTATGCCTGGTATTTGCTTGAGCGTTTTGGTAGCTTCCAGGTCTAATGGATGACGAAATGAGTCAGCTTTTAAACCAATTAGCGGGGTTTTAAAGAAGGACATAGTGCAACAAGCTATAAAAAAACAAAACTATAGAATCTGGCTGGTTAGATAAACAGCCACCCACAGTTAGTATAACGATTTAACTAGGGTGGCCAGGGGGAGATGGGGGAGAAAATTTTATCTTGTCTCCCTCATTCTCTTTGTTTCCGCCTCAGTCTCAACCTATCAATTTCCCAACTCTTCCCGATATCTGGAAAACCTCTCTTCTATTTCTTTCTCCTTGTAGGAGAGAGACTTTGAATTTTTCCCCTTCCCGTGACGGGAGGGGGGTTAGGTCAATCGTTATCTTTTTCTACATAGCCTGAATTGTCAGATCAATTTCAACTTGACAGGCTACTGATGCTGGGAGCGATTTCTGCATCAGCAGATGTTTCGCCCACGCGGAGGATTTTAGCGCCCAATTGCTGCAATTTCATATCGAGTCGATCATAGCCGCGATCGAGGTGCTGTAATCCTTGAATTGTGGTTTTCCCTTCTGCTGCCAATCCTGCTATGACTAGTGCTGCCGATGCTCGTAAGTCTGTGCCTAATACTGGTGCGCCAGACAATTTCGGTACTCCCCGAACGAAAGCAGCATTGCCTTTAACACGAATGTCTGCCCCCAAGCGATTCAACTCTGAGGCATGACGCAAGCGATTTTCAAAGACAGATTCGTTAATCACGCTGTCGCCTTCGGCCAATGTCAGCAAAGCCATGAATGGCGCTTGCATATCTGTGGGAAAACCTGGATGATATTGAGTTTCAATATCCGTTGCCTTAAGAGTTTCTGCTGGCAGAATGCGTAAGTGTTCAGGCTTGTCCTCAATTATTGTCACCCCAATATCTCGCAGCTTGGCAATCACTGGTATAAGATGTTCTGGAGCCACTGGCGAGAGAAGAAGTTCGGAACGGGTAATTGCTGCTGCTAGCAAAAACGTCCCGGCCTCAATGCGATCGGGAATGATACTGTAGTCAACAGAATGCAGCTTGGGGACTCCTTCGATAATAATCCTGCTAGTCCCCGCGCCCTTAATCTTCGCTCCCATCGCGTTACAGAAGTTAGCTAAATCAACTACTTCTGGTTCTCTGGCAGCATTTTCGATGATTGTTTCACCCTCTGCTAGGGTAGCCGCCATCATCAAGTTTTCTGTCGCTCCGACACTGGCGATATCTAAGTAAATCTTCGCACCTTGTAATCTCCGGCTGCTGCCAGGGACGTAGGCATTACAAATGCCATGCTCAATTTGTACTTCCGCTCCCATTGCTTGCAGTCCTCGAACATGCAAGTCAACTGGTCTTGCCCCAATAGCGCAACCACCGGGTAAGGGCATCTGCGCTACTCCCAATCTTGCCAGAATCGCACCAATGGCGAAGAAACTCGCCCTCAGTTGGGTAACTAGTTCGTAGGGAGCTTTTGATGTTTTAATTTCGCTGGCGTTGATGTCTAAAATATCGCCTTGCCGGGTTAAACGTACACCCAAAGCCGATAACACCTGGCCCATCCGCTCTACATCCGCCAATAAGGGGACATTGCGAATACGACAATCGCCCGGACACAGCAAGGCTCCAGCCATGATTACCAGTGCTGCATTTTTTGCCCCGCTAATTTTCACATGACCTCGCAAAGGATGCCCACCCCAAATTTGCAAGACTGAGGAGTCTGCTTCTGGAGCAATTTTGGCATCTGGTAAGCTGGTAGAAGGATTGATAAGCCTACCTCCAAAAGTAATACGTATTTTATGGTGTTTGAAGTTGGTTTTGATTCTACATTAAAGATTCAAATTGTCCACATTATATTGCATAAAAAAATTGTTTTTTGGTGAAACCTTTAGGCTGAAAAGAAGCAATGGCAAGCCTTTTGAGCTTTTAAAAAATTTAATAAAAACGAACGAATAAGTAGTAGTTTTAAGCTAAATTAAATACTCAGTAAAATAACTTAAGTGTTCTCTAAAAATCGATGCCGTACTGTTCAGTTAATATTTTGATTCGACCTAGTATCCCCTAAAAAACTTGTTTCCAGTCTGAGCCTCTTAAACGAGGTGTTATGTTTTCACTTGACAAAGGTAAAACATAGCGCAATAATAGGAAATTGTCGATAAGTACAAGTGCCAGCGGAACTGGCGGAATTGGCAGACGCGCTAGATTCAGGTTCTAGTGCCGCAAGGCTTCCGGGTTCAAGTCCCGGGTTCCGCATATCATTTTGGATTTTCTATTAATAGAAAATCCAAAATCCAAAATATAAAATCGTGTTGACCAGTTTACAAAATTCCCTAGTCAAACAAATCCGCAAACTTCACTCCACCAAGGAGCGGCACAAGCAGCAATTATTTTTACTAGAAGGGACACACTTGTTAGAGGAAGCTTGTGCGGTGAATTACCCACTAGAAACAGTGTGTTGTACTCCAGATTGGCAAGCAGCCCACTCGTCACTCTGGGAAGAAGCTTGTAGTAAAAGCGATCGCGCCGAAATTGTAAGTAAAGAAGTATTGGATGCGATCGCTACTACAGTCCAACCCGATGGTGTGGTGGCAACGGCAAAACGAAGCGGAGGCCAAACTCAACTACCATTTACTGGTTTAGTCCTAGCTTTAGAAACCGTACAAGATCCGGGGAATCTAGGTACAATGATTCGCACTGCGGCGGCAGTGGGAGCATCAGGTTTGTGGGTAAGCGGAGATAGTGTAGATTTAGACAGCCCGAAAGTTCTCCGGGCTTCAGCAGGGCAATGGTTTCGCCTAGCAACGGCCGTAACCGAAGATTTAAAAGCTACAGTTCAACAAAGTCAACAGGCAGGAATGCAGGTAGTGGCAACCTTACCCAGTGCGACTTTAACTTATTGGGACGTGGACTGGCGCAAACCCAGTTTGATTTTAATGGGAAATGAAGGTGCTGGATTGTCAGCAGATTTAGCAGCGATCGCAGACAAACAAGTAAGAATCCCTTTGAGTCCTGGGGTGGAATCTTTGAATGTAGCGATCGCAGCTGCTTTAATGTTGTACGAAGCTCGACGGCAAATGAGTCAAGAGTTAGGAGTTAAAACTTAGAACTCATAAATCATCAATTTTCTTTAGTTTTTGTCTTTTCTTCAAGATATTGTTCAATATCAGCAACTGCATCTTCAAGAGCGGCTAAATCAATATTTGTTAAGTCTTGATCTTCGACTTCACTAAAATTACTACTATGCAGTTGTGCGAGTTGTGGAATTTCTTCTTCTTCATCTGAACTTTCTTGTAAGATATTCTCCAACTGATCAAGGGATTCTTGAAATACTTGATCAGCGATGCGGCGCTTTTGTGGCTGACTTTGCTCCATAATATTGACTGGAAAACCCTGATTTAGTGAGCTAATTTTGATTGCAGTTTCTACAAATTTAAATTTTGCACTTATAACATCATAGTTGTGCATTCTTGATCATCCGCATTACCTGGGGTAAAAAATCAATCATTTGTTTTTCATTAGAATAATTAAGATTTATTAAATGGCGAATAACTAACCATTTTTAGGTTGTAACACCTGGGTTTTGGATTTGCAAAAATTTGTCTAACATGACACTGGGAATTGGTCGTGGGCGCATTGTGTGTGCATCCACCCAAACCCATAGCGCCTCTGCCGTGATTAACAAATTATCTTCGTTTTTTTTACGAATTTCGTAGCATCGCAAGGCACGAGTCCCGCGCATTTCCTTCAACCAGGTAGTGACTTCTAGGGTATCTCCTGCTACTGCTGGGCGTAAATAGTCAATTTCTACCCGCCGCATGACAAATACGCCACCCACTTGCCGATATACATCCAAAGTTAAACCCAGGTATTCTGAATGCTCAATGGCTGCTTGTTCTAGATAATTTTGGTAGACGGCGTTATTTACATGCCCAAGGGCATCCATCTCATAGTGTCGAACGCGTAGCAGAGTTTTGAACGGCAGCATAGTTTAGTTGGTAGTGCAGCGCTGTTTCTTAGACTTCTCTATATTAGTTTTTCCATTTCAGTGCCTTGGCTACCTCTAAAGCAATTCAAACCTTGCTTGAAACAAGGGGAGATACTTTGGTTCGTAAATCATTTTGAGTCCGCGTAAGCGATCGCAATTATGATAAACTTCTTCAACTGCTTCAGCAGTCAGATCCATGTGAGCAAGTTGTAAAAATTTTTGCTGCCGACGTAAGCTTCATCACCAAGTATCATCCCTGCCCATTGATAATCGCTCATGGCGGAAGTGCCGCTATCAGTGAGCCAATCAATGTAGCCATCTTTAGAACGTAGCAGAAAAGTATTGTAACCAGATCCCCCCTTAAAAAGGGGGGATCTGAGTGCGTAAGCCCTGACTATTTTGGGTATTAATAGTTGCTGTTGCCAATACCGTCATAAGTAGTTTTAACACTCTTTAGGGGCACACCACTGAGCTATTGGTTCAATTCGTGCTTGCTGGATCAACTCGAAAACTTGTGATTGATTACAACCATAGGTAGATGCTAATAATTTCTCACCTTCTTTTTTTGCATCGTCGGCTGATACACCAAAGGTCATAATTTCTTCGTCTTGATTAGCTGTAATTCTCTCAACTGGAATGATACAGATATATTGCGGTTCATTATGTCTTATTTGTTGCACCATTATTTACCTCCCAACCTCACTATTAATTGTGTCTATTTTTAAGTCTAAATAAATCACGATTGAAAATGAAACATAGTCAGTATTTAAGTAGTTTTTGACTGTTAAACACTAACTTTTATACGTGATTAAGACAACGTTAAGAATTATCTCAAAATCGCCAAATATCGCAGTGTAAACAGTTACGTATGGGAAAATTAATTTAGGGATAAACAAATATCTTTTTGTAAATTTTTGTTCGCTTTTTAGATAGGTAATGAGTTGAGTCACAGGCATTCTCTTATGCGTAGCCTGTCGTTAACATTACTGTACGCATTAATTTAATTCTCTGTTGATTAGTCTCTGGGGATCAGGGAATAAAGGCTGATATCCCAAAACACGAACTTTCAAAACAGGAACTTTTTTTAACTTAATGCAGGCTTAATGCATTGAGTCAGTGCAAGTTTAATAAAAATTGGAGGTTATAAAATGGCAATTCGGAATAACTTAGTTACTAATTTCTGGCAAAAAGTACAAAAAGATTCTGTTAGTTGGGGATCGTTAGCTCTTTGGATCAGTGCATTAGTTGTTATGTTAGTAATGCTTACCATGTTTTCTAACGCTTAATTTCAGAAAGTTTATTCTAGTTCCTGGGCAATAGCCTAGGAACTAACATAGGGTAGACTTCCATCTCTAGAAAACTCAAATTATGAACTGCAAACTTCTGGCAACAGTCGTAGTGCTAGTTACTACTAGCTTTGTTACCCCTGTTAAATCTCAAGAACCTACTACCGATACTCCAGCAAAATCGAATCAAGTTTTGAATGCTTGTATTCAAAATCAAGCAGAAACTTTACCAAATCCCTTTACTGATGTACCATCAGACCATTGGGCTTTTAAAGCAGTTATGACTATGCACTACTGTGGTGCTTTCCGCAAAGCTACGCCACCAGCTTTATTTCAAAAATTGCAACCAACAAATAGCCAGCAGCAACCGCAAAAAGAACCGCAGCTTCAAAAATAGGGCGTTGCTGACTAAAGATATGAAAGTTTGAGTAGCAAAAGCTGCCGATTCAAATTTCGATGGACGTTGAAATCAAGAGAATTGTGCTATTCGGTGTCTAATGGTATTTTCGCCTTTTGAAACACCTGCTCAACAGTAAATTCCAACCCCTCAAATAAAGAATCTTTGAGTAATTCTTCTCCCATATAAGTTTGTGGTGCTGCATCTGGATAAAAAACAGTAATGCTTCTCGCTTTACTATCTACCACCCACACCCGCAACACCTTAGCATCTAAATAGTCTTTGGCTTTAGCTGCCATTTGTCCAAAGGTTTGTCCTAGGGAAATAATCTCAATTACCAAATCAGGAGGAACAGGACAAGCTTCGTCTTCGTCCCAGTTGGCGGCTAAACGTTCATAAGAAATGTACAAAATATCAGGAATTGGCATCCAATCTCGTCCCCGACGGGTTAATGCAACAGCCCATTCCGGGCAAACTTCTCCTTTCCCCTCGCACGATTGCTCAATCAAATTCAGAAGGACACGGGTAAGTTTTGCGTGAAAAAATTTTGGTGACATTTTAGGAACTGCTTGACCATCAACAAGTTCATAAGTTATATCTCCCTCACCTGGTGAAAGATTTATGAACTCTTGCAAGGTTAATTGATTCTTGGCTTGGAGTATCATGGCTCATTAATTCGTAATTCGTAATTCGGAATTGGAGGACAGAGCAACTAATTTTTATTCTGACTCCTGAATTCTTCTTCAAATTCTTCACATTCCCCGCAAAACTTGCCGAATAATATCTGATGGCACTTCATCGGTAACAGTTACTACACCAATCTCTGTTGGTAAAACGAACCGCACTTTCCCCGCTTTGACTTTCTTATCTAACTGCAACGCGTCAATAATTGCTTCAATATCTACCCCAGTTGGTAACTGAGTTGGTAAACCTGCTTTTTGAATTAAAGCATTTTGACGTTCCGTGTCAACATTTTGCCACATTCCCAATTCCACAGCAATTTGACCGGCTGCTACCATACCAATGGCCACCGCTTCACCGTGATTCACTAGACGATAGCCAGTCAAACTTTCCACTGCATGACCGATGGTATGTCCATAGTTGAGAATCGCCCGCAATCCGCCTTCTTTCTCATCTTTGCTAACAACGTCGGCCTTTGCTTGACAAGAGCACGTTAATATGGTGTTTATTAGCTCAGGTTTTACATAGCGCAGTTGATCGAGCCGTTTACTTGCTTCCAACTGGGCAAACAATTCGGCATCCCAAATTACACCATATTTAATAACTTCTGCCATTCCGGCGCGAAACTCACGCATAGGAAGAGTTTTTAACACATCTGGGTCAATCAAAACCAAGCGCGGTTGATGGAATGCCCCAATCAAGTTTTTGCCGTGGGGATGATTCACGCCAGTTTTGCCACCAATTGCCGAATCCACCATCGCTAAGAGAGTTGTAGGCACTTGGACAACATTAATGCCGCGCAGCCAAGTTGCGGCTGCAAAGCCAGTCATATCGCCAATTACACCTCCGCCCAAAGCCACCATTGTAGAAGAACGTTCTAGACGGTTTTCTAAGGCGGTATCGTAAAGTTTTTGGATGGAATTGAGGGTTTTGTAGCGTTCCCCTGGTGGTAGGGTGCAGCTAGCAACTTCAAATCCAGCAGATGTTAGGGATGCGATCGCTCTTTCCCCAAAATGTTTAAAAATCGTCGGATTAGAAACCAGCAGTACTTTCTTGCCTAGCTTGAGACTGGCCATCTGTTGACCCAGTTGATCTAAATTCAAAGATGCGATCGCAATCTCATAAGACTGCTCAGGTAAATTTACATTAATTACAGAAGTCATTGCTCAACCCCTAACAAGCGCCCGTGGGCTGTATTGTATCGCAATCTGGGGAGTGGGGAGTGGGAGATGAGGGAGCAGGGGAGGCAGGGGGAGCATGGGAAGAAATTGACTAATTCCCAATGACAAATGAAAAATGACAAATGACCAATGACCAATGACTAATGATTCAATAGATTTAGGAAGTATTGTGGAGAAAAATAAATGTTTGCAATTGTAGCTTACATCGGCTTTTTAGCTTTGTTCTTTGGTTTGGCTGTCGGTCTGCTGTTCGCTTTGCGGACTGCCAAAATAATTTAACCCAGAGATACATTCAACCTATCAACCTATGATTTTTGAAGGACGGGCACTCTGCCTGTCCCTAAATTCACAATGAGTTGTGCTTAAAAGTGGTCGAACGATCGCCTAATCGATTAGTTTGTTGTCCCACTAAAACACTCACTAGTACGATCGCTGCTCCAATCAGTTGAATTGGCATTAGCGTTTGATGTAACACCAGAAATCCCATCAGTGTTGCAACTACCGGACTCATCAATCCCAAGCAAGAAACAGCTGTGGCTTTTAATCGTTCAATTCCGCGAAACCAAAGCATATAAGCTAGCCCAGTTCCCACCAAACCCAAATAGACAAATCCCAATAGGTTTGTCACACTCAGGTGAGTCAACGGTTTTTCAACAACTAGAGCAATAGGTAAAAGAATCATCCCGCCGATCGCCAATTGCCATGCCGTAAACACCAGCAGAGAAACTGGACGTTTCCAGCGTTTGGTTAATGTCGTTCCTAAGCCCATTGTTACTGCTCCTGCGATCGCAGCGCCAATTCCGATCCAATCAAGACGAGCCGCAGGACTGAGAACCAATAAACCAACGCCAATAAATCCAGCAATGGCAGCCATTATTGAGCGTTTGGATGGTTTATCGCCCAGTAATAGCCACGAAAATATCACTACCAATAACGGTTGAATTGCTCCGGCTGTTGCTGCTACTCCACCGGGAAGACGATAGGCTGCCACAAATAACAAGGCTTGGAAAATACCAATATTCAACCCTCCCAGCAGCAAAATCCGCCACCACCAAATACCTTTAGGGAGTTGTCGCAAACTTGCGGTTAACAAAATACCGATGGGTAGCGATCGTAAGGCTGCAACTAACAACGGATGATTCGGTGGCAAAAGTTCGGTTGCCACAATGTACGTAGTTCCCCAGATTGCTGGTGCTAAGGCTGTCAGCCAAATATCAAACCTTCCGGCATTTATCTTCATGGGTTTTATCTCGACATCAAGATACTTGATATCGAGATTTTAGCATTTATCTTGATGTTAAGATATTTGATATCAAGAAACTTGCATCAGCAATCAGCACAATGGCTTCCGATTCAGTCGATATGATTTTGGCGCAATGGCAACGTGAGCGTCCTGATTTGGACGTATCGCCAATGGGAGTAATTGGGCGGATGGGACGGGTAGCCAAGCATTTTGAACACGCAATTCAAGAGACGTTTTCTCAGTTTGGACTAAATCTTGGGGAATTTGACGTGTTAGCTACCTTACGTCGCTCCGGCGCTCCTTACCAGCTATCACCAACGGCATTGTTTAACACTTTGATGGTTTCGTCCGGCACAATGACGCATCGCGTTGACCAACTTGAGCAAGCTGGGTTGGTAAAACGAATTCCAGATCCGAGCGATCGGCGCGGCACTTTAATTACATTGACAGAAGAAGGTTTCAACTTAATTGAGAAAGCCGTAGAAGCTCATGTTACCAATGAGCATCGCATCCTCAGTGTTTTGCAACCATCAGAGCGGGAATTATTGATTGTGCTGTTAAGAAAGCTCTTGACTTCATTTGAAGGAGAATAGCGACAACTTTCTTGAAGAAAGGGATAATATCAATTCGTAATTCGCAATTCGCAATTGAGAAATTTAGATGCAGCAAGGCTTTCCCGGCTTACATCTGTTGCCTTATTTTAGAGAATTGGTATAACAAAAAACATTTAGTCTGGATTTGAATCCTTGACTAAATGTTTTGCACGAAATCAAATATTTATCCCACAACAGCCGGACTCGCTACCTTCTCTTGCCTTTGGGAAGGTGGACGCATCCCCAAACCGAGTAAATTCAGCATTTCTCGATCGCTATCGTAATCTGGACAGGGAGTAGTCACCGTCAACATTTTGTTGTCGTCGCTAGAAAAGATAGAATTGGCTCCTGCCATAAAGCAGAAAGCTTGTTCCACTTGAGAAAGTCTCGCCCTACCGGCACTCAGACGCACATCAGAAGCTGGCATTAAAATTCTGGCTGTAGCAATCATTCGCACAATATCCCAAATGGGAACATCCGGCTGATTTTCTAAGGGTGTGCCCGGTACTTGTGAAAGAATATTAATTGGCACAGACTCTGGATGCGGATGTAAGTTTGCCAGAGTTTGTAACATTCCAACCCGGTCATCAACAGTTTCGCCCAAACCCAGGATACCGCCGGAACATACCGTAACATTTGTCTGACGGACATTCTCGATTGTGTTCAAGCGATCGCTATAAGTTCTCGTGGTAATAATTGTGCTGTAATATTCTTGCGAGGTATCTAAGTTATGGTTGTAGGCGTAAAGTCCTGCTTCTTCTAATTTCTTGGCCTGATTTGCCGTCAGCATACCCAGAGTGCAGCACACTTCTAGACCCATTGAGGTTACATCCTTGACCATTTCCAGGACTTCCTCAAATTGCGAGTTATCCCGCACTTCCCGCCAAGCAGCACCCATGCAGATGCGACTAACACCAGTTTCTTTAGCTTTCTGGGCGATGCTAACTACTGTTTCTTTTTCTAGGAGTGCTTGTGCCTTTACCTCTGTTTTATAGCGGGAAGATTGGGCACAGTAGCTACAATCTTCTGGACAACCCCCCGTTTTAATAGATATGAGCTTACAAACTTGTATTTTTGTTGGGTCATGATATTGGCGATGCACGCTAGCAGCTTGATAAATAAGCTCTAGCAATGGCGTGTTGTATATCGCCCGAATCTCTAATTCCTGCCAATCGTAGCGTATTCCCACCACATCACTATCCTTCTTGTAGACTGGGTTAAATCTTGAGCTGTCTTTTGGTTGAATTTCCTACGGTACAGCGTTTGGGCAAAGCGATTTCATCGAAGTTATGCCGCGTACTGTGCTTCATCACCCATTGGCTCTCAATCCTTCCGCTCTAGATATTAGACATCAGCTTATCAAGATTTTGGATGAATGGCAGATTATCAGCATAAATACTTACCCTATCATTGGGTATTGGGGAGCCACTGCGTTGGGCGGCTCTGCCGACTTGAAGCAAGTGGCGTCATTGGGCAGTTGTACTGATAATGAGACAGTTAATCTTATTGCTGCTGTTAAAGCGTACGTATGAGAGAATTTATAAAATTTAGACAATGTGTTGGGAAAATATACCGTCGATTATGATATCAGAATTGCCACTAATTACAAGCGATCGCCTATTATTACGAGCAGCGATCCATGAAGATATACCCCAAATTCTCAAATACTTCATTCATAACAAAACCTATCTCACTCCATTCTACCCTCTTTGGGCTGATGGTTTTTTCACTGAAGAATATTGGCAATATCAAATAGAGAATAGTTTTCTAGAATTTATTAATGGGCAATCGTTAAAGCTATTTATTTTTACAAAAACAAATCCCACTGTAATTATTGGAACTGTTAATTTTAGTAATTTTGTCCGAGGAGTCGCTCATTTTTGCTACGTGGGATATAGCCTTGCTGAAAGTAAACAAGGTAAAGGATATATGACAGAAGGTCTAAAAGCCGCAACTCAATATCTATTTCAAGAGTTAAACTTTCACCGAGTTATGGCTAATTATATGCCCCACAATCGGCGCAGTGGCAATGTACTCAAAAGACTCGGTTTTGTCATTGAAGGATATGCTAGAGATTATTTATTAATTAATGGGCAATGGGAAGATCATATTATGACAAGTCTCATCAATCCTAATTGGCAAGCACCTAAATTTTAAAAACGGCTGAATATAATTTTTAAGATAATATATTTTACTTACTTGCTATAACTATTGGTAAATGTAATAAATAATCTCTAAAAACACGCGCAGTCCTATTAATCTAATTTGAACGAAAATCGTCATTCTAGGCATTTGAAAATTTCGAGCGCGTACAAAAACTGAAATGAACACGATGATCCCAGCCATCGTGCGACCCGTCCTCATTTTTGGGTTACGGAGAAAACATTGGCTTTAGCGCAGTTAGTGAGCTTTTGTAAATATTGCGTATCGTCTGCGAAAAACTTATGAGATGGAACTGAAAACTCAACAGACACTACGCTGTCAGATTCAGACAGAAATTTTTATTAACTTTTGTAACCAATTGACTGGTTCTGCATAAAACTTGTATGCCCAATGTAAATTATGTAGGTACTTGCTTGACGATCATTAATTGAGGTTCACTTGCTCTGGTATCGCGTAACCGTTGTGGGAGCAACTACTGATTGTTTCGGTATTATTTGGTAACCAAAATTATGACAATTATACTTACAATAAGCTTAATAGCCTTTATTGCTGGCTTATTAATTTACTTCCTACTGACCTCAAGAGGTCGAATTTTGCTCAAATCTTTGGTGACGAAAATAAACTACCAATGGTGGAGACTAAGCTTTGGCAAGCTTAAAGGACTAGGATCAAGGTTTTCCAAGACTATAACAATTGCTGCGATTATTATGGTAGCAGTAATTGCTGGAAATAGTGTATCCGCGCAGGTTACCGGGTCGGCTCCAGTTTCGCTCAAGAGCGTATCGGTTCCAGAACCTGACAATCTTGGAGACTTTGTAAAAAACAAAGCAGCTGCAATCAAGTTAGGGAAGACTCTTTTTTGGGATATGCAGGTTGGAAGCGACGGACAGACCTCCTGTGCTAGTTGTCACTTCCATGCTGGAGCCGACAATAGATCCATAAATCAGATTGCTCCTGGGCTTTTGCGGATTAACGCTGATGGTAAAGAGAATCCAGATACAATTTTTAATATAGGCGGCGCGCCAAACTACCAGCTAAGAAAAGAAGATTTTCCCTTTCACAAGCTGTCAAATCCAAATGATTCTACGACTGTGG
Organism: Nostoc indistinguendum CM1-VF10; assembly: GCA_019359215.1. Lineage (GTDB taxonomy): Bacteria > Cyanobacteriota > Cyanobacteriia > Cyanobacteriales > Nostocaceae > Nostoc > Nostoc indistinguendum. The sequence goes on from JAHHHS010000077.1 coordinate 31,674, forward strand.
TATCTGACAGTAACGATGTTAGCTCCTCTCAAGGAGTCGCAAATACAAAATTTGTTGGTGTTATACCTGGTAGCTCAAAAGACCTAGAAACAAGTGAGCCAGATCCAGTGTTTAAAGTGGGAGGTATCAATGTGCGCCGCGTCCAGCCGCGTAATACGCCAACCGTAATTAATGCAGCATTCAACTTCCGCAACTTCTGGGATGGAAGGGCACAAGATATCTTTAATGGGGTGAATCCCTTCGGTTTAAGAGATCCTAACGCCTCTGTGGTGAAAGCAGAAAACCCAAATCAGCTTAAATTTGTCAAAGTCAGCCTGAATAATTCGTCTTTGGCTTCCCAGGCGGTCGGCCCGCCACTCAGCTCCTTCGAGTCATCCGCCGATGGTCGTACTTTTCAAGAAATTGGTAATAAGTTTGGTCAAATTGACCTCAGCAAATTTATAGTTGTCAATGGTTCGCTGGACAATATTCTGTCAATTGGGGGTACAAAGCTCCCCAGAGTTCTGGGGCAAAAGTTGTCTGGACTCACACCACTAGGCAAACAGATTGTGCATCCACAAGACAGCGTTTTAGGTGCAAACAGTAACTCGCCTAAACCCGGACTCAAGGATATAACCTACGAGGATCTGATTCAAGATGCCTTTAAGCCAGAGTGGTGGAACTCTAATCAACTCATCCAAGTTGATGCTGAAGGTAAACGGACTTTTGTCAACAGCGCTGACAACTCTTCCCAAACCAATGAGTACAGGCTGTTGGATTATAACTTCTCGCTATTCTTTGGGCTTGCAGTTCAGTTGTACGAGTCTACACTCATTGCCAACGATACGCCCTACGATCGCTTCTTAGAAGGAAAAACCACTGCCCTCACCGTCCAGCAGCAACGAGGCAAACAATTATTCGAGGGTAAAGCTGCCTGTATCTTCTGCCATAGTGGGTTGGAACTCACCAGCGCCTCGGTTAGCAACGTCAAGAACCAAAGACTTAGAGCCACTACCACCACTCCCAAAACCGTCTCGGACAGAGGTTACTTCAATATCGGTGTTAGACCCACCCTAGAAGACATCAGTGTTGGTGGTAAAGACCCATTTGGTAATCCGCTTTCGGAGTCACGGGTAGCTGCTTTGGGTAAATTCCCGCTACTTTTCGGTTCAAGCCCCAATGTTATAGTTAGCCCCAATGACACAGTAGTTGCAGACGGACAGTTTAAGACTCCTGGACTACGCAATATAGAACTCACAGCTCCTTACTTCCACAATGGTGGCTATTTGACTTTGCCACAAGTGGTAGACTTCTATAATCGTGGTGGAGATTTTCGCCAGGAAGGGGTTCTCCGCCCATTGGGATTAAGCGAAACTGAAAAAGATGACTTGGTGGCTTTCCTGAAAGGACTCACTGATGAGCGAGTTGTCTCTGAGAAAGCGCCCTTTGACCACCCGCAACTGTTCGTTCCCAATGGACATCTAGGTAACTCTATGTTTGTTGTCAATGATGGTACTGGTAAAGCTGCCGATAACCTACTAGAAATTCCTGCTGTAGGTAAGAATGGTGGCAAAGGGACTTCAAATTTCCTGAACTAACTAGCAATTCGAGTTAGTCGCTCAGGTGTCAAAGCAGGGGGAGATATGCGAAAAAAATTACTTCCTTGTCCCTCTGCTCTTTGCATACTTACAAACTGACGCTAATTTACCTTAAACAGCAAGAAGGCTCACATCTTACCGCTTGGTCGGAAGTGTGAGATGAATTGCGAGTGAGTTGACGACAGTTCTCTGATTGATATTGAGCATAAGCTCTCATTAGATCAGAGAACATGTAATGAATTGGGAAGCCTACACTTATCCTGACGTGAGTTAGACGGATAGGAAAGCCCAAAAAGATTGCTAGATATGAATTTGCTCAACTGGACAGGGCCAAGCGATCGCTACAATTGATTGAGAATCAGCAAAAAAGTCACAAAAAAATGCCGAGAC
>JAHHHS010000078.1 GCA_019359215.1 Nostoc indistinguendum CM1-VF10
CGTATTTCTAAGGCAGGGAAAATTCCCTTTCTTGCGACTATTATTCGTGAGAAATCTTCTGGTAATCCCTTTGGTTGGTCCTGGCAACCAGAATAATTGTCTACCCCGAAGTATTGAGGGGATACATGTGAAACGTCTCCCAATATGTCTGCCAACCTACTGCATCCCGCAAACTTTGGCTAGTTTTCACATCGTTGATAAGCTGAAATGTAATCGAGCTCCTCTAATTTAGCAGTGACCTTAGCAACACTTTGCTGAATACTTTCTTCAAAGGTGTAGCAAACAATGTCAGGATTGAGCGGTTCTTCGTATAGGTCGTCAATTCCTGTAAAGGCTTTGATTTCCCCCGCTCGTGCTCTTGCATACAGTCCTTTAACATCCCGTTCTTCGCACACCTGTAAGGAGGCATTGACATAAACCTCTATGAAGTTTTCTATTGTCTGGCGCAGTTCTTTCCTAGCAGTTCGATATGGACTAATGGCAGCAACAATTGCCACTACCCCATTGCGACTCAGTAAATTAGCCACAAATCCAATTCGACGAATATTGATTTCGCGGTCTTCTTTGCTAAATCCCAAACCTTTGGAAAGATTGGTTCTGATAACATCACCATCCAAAACCTCAACCAGACAACCGCGTTCCCTAAGTTCGTGCTCCAGTCCTTTAGCAATTGTAGTTTTACCTGCACCACTCAGTCCTGTCAGCCAAAGTACTAAACCTTTTCTGTTCATACACTACCTTACTAAGATTTACTAAGCTCGACTTTATCCAAAATTAAAAACTTGGTTTCCTTTATCTGGCAAAAACCCTGGCTTTTTGGCAAATACTTTTTCCATATCATAGATTATCGATGAAGTTCAAAAAGTAAAACTACCGTCTCACAAAGGTTTTAGTGATAGTGTTCGCGTTGCAAACAAAATGTATAAAGTCAAGCTAAGAAGATGTTTTAAATGTTAACTATAACCTATTCCGGCTAGTATTTAACAAATCCAAAACACTACCTATGGCTCCTTTCAATTAAGCTGATTTGACTATGACTCTGAGCTGAGGTTAGCACATCCACAGCTTAATACCACCTCGATCCAATCTGACTGGAAGTGAGAGCTTGCTAAAGATGACTTAGGACGAAGCCGAACCAAATAGAATCCATCTTTTTCTATTACAGGGGTTATGTGTTTTTCTTCTTTTAACTGATACCAAATAACTGGGAGACTAGAACGATTATATATTGTTAAATAAATATCGTGGTTATTGAGCAATGACGGATTTAGCTTCAGAGTTAAAGAGTAATTTTTATAGATGGCTCCATAGACAAACTTGTTATTTGGATCTCCTACAGGTAAATACTCTTTTGTAATCCAACTCTGGGGCAACTGCTTCTGTAAAACTAATATAGTAAAGACGTAGTAATGAAGAGCAAGATAAAATATATTATCTCGTTCAATTAAACCAATAAAAAAATCGTTTACTTTACCGTCAACTCTTTGAGTATTAACAATCTGATTGTCATGAATTTTGATGGCAGGTAAATCTACTTTATCGAACCAGTTATAATATCTTAAACCCAGAACATATCTTCCTTTGTTAAGTTCTAATAGATGCCATTTTTCCTGAAAGCTTAAATTATAAGATGTAAGACATGTGATAAGTCTAAAATTAGGAAAGTTATAGATACCTATACTCCAAGATTGTGCTGAACTTACACAAGTTTCTACTTCTATGGCTAACGATTCCCTTACATAAAATGGTCCAACAGTAGCGCAAATCGCATGGGTATTCCATCGTGGACCTGTAGTCATCATGTGTAGCATACCTAAGTTTTTCTCTAACATCTCATTAGATAAAACTTGCCATTGAAAAACTGTTTTTTGGTTGAAGAAGCCCTCAAATTTTATAAGAGTTCGTATAAACAACCTAAGAGTTTTAAAAAGAATAAAAGATAAAAGAGCGAGTGCAACCTCCCACAATAGTTCTATACTTAGTTTTTTTCTGCTTTTCATTTGTTATCCTATGGCAATCCTATTTGAGTTACAAACAAGGCATATATTGTTTTACTTTAGGGAAATCAAATTTTTGATGATTAGTAAAAAATTTGAAGAACCATTTAACAACACGGAAAGATTTACATAAATACCAAGACTGTTTCTTGTAGTCGCAGAACTATCTGGACAATCCAACGGCAAAAATTCATTACCCACTGCATAAACAATTCTCCATCAAAGCCGCCATCCACCCAACGTTTCATCCTCAGAAACCATCAAAATAATGTTTGCACGGGTTGTAGTTTTTGTCCTATGCTTACCTTTCTTAATTATTGATTGCAGTTGAGAAACTTCATCTTCATTCAAGTCAACAATGAACCTATCCCACTAATAATATTTTTGCTATAAAGCTTAAGATTATTGAGAAGTGAAAACGAAAAATTAAGATTTTCAAGCACATTTTATGAAAACAAGTAGAGATTTTTAGAATAGTGGGATAGGTTCATGTACTTTTTCGCCATGTTACACCCTTTTTTTGGCTAGTTTACCAATTAGAGGCGTTACTTAGCAAAGTTACCTTGGCAGACTACTAGTTTTGTTTCTTAGCAAAATCCATTTTTAACTATTCATCCATTCTCTATGACCTCTTTAATCAGAGACACCAAGGTAGGAGCAGCTTCTAGGTGGAGATTATGCCCTCCCAAAAGAAAGACTCGTTTAGCTTGGGCCATAGCTTCCTGCTGTTGTTGCAAATCTTCTGGACGATTCAAGTTACTGCTATCTCCGTAGACTAATGTGGTAGGAACTTGAATATGTTTGAGTATTTCTAGGTATGTAGCTCGATCTCTCATAAAGCCATTGACATCAAGGAAAGCGCGGGTACGAAGAATGGGATCCCAATTCCAGCGAACTCCTTCATCACAAGGTACTGTAATTCGTTGAGCTAGGATAAGTGAGAGTTCCTCTGACAGATTTGGTGTGGCTTGACGCAGCCTCTCTCTGGCTGCTGCTAGGTCTAGGAATGTAGGATGCTGAGGGGGACAGGCAAAATATTCTAAACAAGTTGTTAGCTGATTGATTAGCTCCTTCCTCTTCTCCTTAGTAGGCAGTATCGGTTCCACCAACACCAACCCTTTTACCTTCTGAGGTTGCACACTAGCCATCATAGCTGCCAGCATAGTCCCCATAGAATGTCCTACTAGGAACAAAGGTTGGTCTGGTAATCTTTGAACCACATGGTTAATCTGAGCCAAAAATGTCAATGAATTGTAAGAAGTTGCCGTTTCCAAATGAGAAGAACGTCCATGACCAAATAGATCTGGAGCGACTACGCGATAGCCCTTTTCTGCTAAAGGACGCGCTACTTCTTCCCAAACTGCTCCTTGTTCCAAAATTCCATGGATACATAGTATCAATGGACCATTCTCCGGCCCCCAAGTGCAGAGACATATCTGATGGCTCCCAAACTCCAAATACTGTTCATTTATACAAATTTTCTTCGTCAAATCTGCTTCTGATGATCGACAATAATCTATGGCTTCGGAAAAAACTTTTCTTTGTTTAAGTTCTGGGTTCCTTTCAACTGCATTTGAACTTAAGGGAGTATCAACTGTGGTAGGTAAATCATAATTTAATTGGCTAGCAATCCTCCGGGTATTTTCCCCTAGCTGATGGGGTAATTCAATAGTCTTCCAGTTTTCTCCTAGACTAGGATCGACAATCTTATGTTTGAAAAAGTTAGGATCGCCAATCTGAATAGAGGCTGAATGAACACCATCCGTCATGCGCTCACCTTGATAAGGCTGTAAAAGCTCCAACTGGAAGGGAATATTGAGAAAATTGCATAGATCCGTCATTACTCTAGTAGGTGCATTAACCAGTTCCTCATAACGAATTTGATAATGACGCTCAAAGCTTATTTCCTCAAAGAAATTTAGTATATTCTGATTAGTCTGGGTCCATACTTGCTCTGCTACTTGGTAAGGATTAGCATTATCTAACTCAACAACTTTATACATTCGTGCACGGACAAAGGAGTCAATTACGGAATAAGGGTGACGGACTAGATGAATGTATTTAGCTTCAGAAAATAAAACTTCTGCCTGCCTTAGGGTATTGAGGTCCATAGCATAGGTAGGAGATTTGTCTACTAACAAACGAGGTAATATGCTTTCTTGAAGCATCTGATAAACCTGCTTGACAGACAGATCCTGCAACTCCATATTCTTAATTAAAGTATGACTAGCTATTGTATCCAGATTATTGATTTCCATTAAAGCTCGCTGTAGCCCTTCTCCCAAATAAGAATGGTTGAGTTGATCCCTTCGTTCTTTCATAGTGTTAAAGGGTAAAAGATGTAGCTCAGGTGGTGAAAATAGGGATTGGTGACCAGCTAGCATTACCCTGAGTAAGGTTGAACCTGATCGAGGACTCGAAAAGATAAATATGATACCAGGAAGCCGATCTGAGATCGGAGTTAGAGAGGGGAGAAAAGGAATAGATTTTGTGGTCTCTAAAATCTTCGATGGCTGATTTTGGTTAGGAGAATCATAGTTAATCTCCAACTCATCACTCAAATACTGAGCTAGGGAGTCAATTCTAGGCCGTTCATAAAATTCTTTTGGGTAGATCATCAACTCTGTATCACGGCTAAGGTAGTTTAATATCTCCATAGCCATTAGAGAATCTATACCAAATTCGATTAGATTAGCATCAGTAGGAATCTCTGATGAATTTAGTCTCAGTACTTTTGCTATTCTTGATTGAAGGTAAACCCTCAAGATATCTTGACGCTCTGTTTTTGGTGCTGCTTTCAATTTCTCTAAAATTTGTCCGTCTTTCTTCCTTTTTGTTGACAGTTGATGTTGTAATTCCTCTTTCTTAAAGAATTCCGAAAGTAATGAACTTGGTTTAGCTAAACTCAATTGCTCTGCTAATTGCAACCAATCCACTGGGAGAACCCCAACCTGTCCTGTAGATTGGCCTAGCAGTTGCTCTAATACTTGTAGTCCTTGCTTTGTAGAAATTAAACGAAACCCGGCTGTCTCCATCCTATGCTGTTGATGACTTGCCAAACGAGCTGCCATTCCTCCTTGAACCCATGCTCCCCAGTTGATACTCAGTCCAGGTAATCCTATCCCTCGACGATGGTGAGCTAAAGCATCCATGAAGGCGTTGGCTGCAGCATAGTTTCCTTGACCCGCAGAACCGAGTAGTGATGCGGCGGAGGAGAAACAAACGAAAAAGTCTAGTGGAAGATGCTTAGTGAATTTATGCAAATGCCATGTACCTGCTACCTTAGGCGCCATTACCTTAGTAAAACGCTCCCAGTTCATCTGCTGGAGCATATCGTCATCTAAGACTCCTGCTGCATGAACTATACCTTTCAATGGCCATGGAGATGGCTCAATTCTTTGTAGGATAGTAGTTACATCTTGTTCAGTGGAGATATCTGCTGACAAAACTAAAATCTGTGCTCCTGCTTTTTCCAACTGCTCAATCATTTGCTGCGCTGTTTCTGATGGTTGGCGACGACTGGTTAACACTAAATGTCTGGCTCCTTGTTCAACCATCCATTGCGCAGTATGTAATCCTAAAGCTCCCAGTCCTCCAGTAATCAGGTAACTCCCCTCAGGGTGCAACGACAATGGTTGAGAGGCTGTTAAGGATTGCTTGCATAAACGAGCCACATAAGTTTGCCCATCACGGAAAGCGAGATGGTCTTCTTGGTTATCCTCTATCTGTTGCAGCAACATGCTCACCTCGTCTTCTGGAGCCTGTGGGTCTAAATCCACTAAGCCACCCCACAATTGCGGATGCTCTAAAGATATGACTCGACCCAATCCCCACAAAGGTGCTTGAGCTATTGCTAGTTCTTCCTGTAATAGCACAGGCTGAGCTCCTTGGGTAACCAGCCACAGTTGAGGTGAAGTGGAGTTTTTGTTTTTGACTAAAGCCTGCACAATATGTAATACACTTCCACATCCCCACATTTGTGCTTGCTCTATGGCAGAATTTGTCAACTGGTGTGAGGGCAGGGCATCTAAGCTCCACAAATGAATCACTTTCTGGAGCGGGAGTTGACTGGTATTGACTATCTCTTGATAAAGTTGTGCAAATTCCTGGGGATGAGAAGGATTAAGCTGATAAATTCCTGGACGTAAGTTTTGATAAGTATCTGCTCTATAAACTAAAGTGCATTGATGTCCTTGTTGCTGTAGTCGGGTTGCTACGGCTTCCCCGATTCCTGTAGAAGCGGCAAAAATTAACCAGTGACTCGGTTGAGAGGTGGGCTTTTGCTGCTTAGGAGGCGAAGATTTCCATTGTACCTGGTAAAGCCAATCTTTAATGGTGCTTACTGCTAGTTGTTGTTGATGCTGTTGAGCTAATTCGTCTAAAAGTTTAGGTAAAATTTTGACCTGTTCAGGGGAAAATTTCCCAGATTTTTCTAGTTGTTGAGTCAACTTGTGATTATCTCCTTGATGGAGCAAGTCCATAACTGGAGTGGTTTTAGTTTCTAAAGCAACAACACCAACTTTTTGGTGTGCCTCGGAAGTTTTAATCCAGTAGCGTTGCCGTTGGAAGGGATAGGTGGGCAGCGCCACTTTACAACGAGGGTACTCGCACTCAAACCCAGCCCAGTCCACCTCTACTCCTCGCACGTACAACTGCGCTAGACTCTCGAGCATTTGCTGCCAATCTTCTTTGGAAGGGTGCAGACTCGGCAGCCACAACAGCCCGGTCTCAGGCAAGCACTGTTGTCCCATCCCCAACAGCACCGGCTTGGGTCCCATCTCCACAAACACTTCATAACCTTGCTGCTGCAGCGTCTGCATGCTAGCGGCAAACTGCACAGGTTGACGCAAATGGCGCACCCAATACTGTGGTGTAGTTACCTCGTCGGCAACTGGTAGCCCATTTACGTTAGAAATCAGAGGAACACGCGCTGGGCTGTAGTGGATAGTGGCGGCTACCCGTTCAAACTCGGCTAGCATCGGCTGCATGAGTGGGGAGTGGAAGGCATGGGACACTGTCAGGGGAGTGCACTTGACACCTTGTGCTTTGAGTTGGGCTACTACCGCGTATACGGCCGACCCTTCACCAGAAAGTACTACGTTCATCGGGCCATTGATAGCTGCAATCGCCACCCTGTTGATGTAGGGGACAAGCAATGGCTGCACCTGCTCGTATGCCGCCATTATGGCTACCATCGTCCCCCCTCCTGGCAACTGCTGCATCAGCCGTGCACGGGTAGCAATCAGCTTCAGCCCGTCTTTCAGGCTAAATACCCCCGCCACGCAGGCAGCGATATACTCACCTAAACTATGACCCATGACGACATGCGGGGTTATGCCCCAAGACTTCCACAATTCGGCTAGGGCATATTCCAGGGAAAATAAGGCGGGTTGAGTATAGGCTGTCTCATCTAATTCTGGATTCTGGATTTTGGATTTTGGCTTAGAAGACCAAATGTCTGGATACAGGATTTCCAACAGGGGCTTTTTCAAATAAGGACGCAGAATTTCATCGCAATGTTCAAGGGTTTGCCGGAAGGCGGGCTGAGTTTGGTAAAGTTGACGACCCATGTCGACGTACTGAGAACCTTGCCCGGTAAATAAAAAGGCTATTTTCAGGTGCTTTCGGTTGGAAACTTTGCTACATAGCAGTCCGCTAGTCTCTCTTCCCTCCCTAAAAAAACTTAAGGAATCACGCAACTGCAAGGTGGATTTAAATATAATCGCTAGTCGATGGGTAAAATGCGATCGCCCCGTGTTGGCAGTAAAGCAAACATCTGCCACAGATGCTGACCGATGGGATGCCAAGAAAATTTCATAGCGTTGTGCCAATTCCTGTAGTGCCTTCTCATTTTTTGCCGATAAGGTCAGTAATTCCAAGGGGCGCTCTGCCTTAGTAGGGATAACTGCAGATGCGGGCGCTTCTTCCAAAATCACATGGCAATTGGTGCCGCCAAAGCTAAACCCACTGACCCCGGCAAAACGACGTTTGATACCAGCAGTCCAAGACTGGCGCTCCTTTGGTATAAAAAAAGGAGTCTCATCCAGAGATAGATACGGATTTAGCTGATTCAAGTGCAAGTGAGGGAAAATTTCCCCATATTGTAGTGACAGCACTACCTTAATTAGACCCGCTATCCCCGCAGCTGGTTCTAGATGACCGATGTTTGTCTTGACTGACCCAATCCCACAGCACTGCTCTGGCAAACGACCCTGCGTTAATACTGCCTTGAGCGCTCTGATCTCGATTGGGTCTCCGAGGGATGTCCCCGTACCGTGGGCTTCAACATAGCTAATTTGTGCTGGTGCCACTCCAGCGTTTTCTAAAGCTTGGCGGATAACCGCCTGCTGAGCCAAGCCATTTGGTGCTGTGATCCCATTGCTAAGCCCATCGTGATTAACTGCCGAACCTCTGATCAGTGCTAGAATCCGATCTCTGTCCCTGATCGCATCCTCAAGGCGCTTGAGAATCACGATGCCGCACCCCTCTCCCCTAACATAACCATCGGCACTAGCGTCAAAGGTTTTACAGCGACCGTCAGCCGCCATCATCCGAGCTTGAGAGAAGGTGATCGTCATATCCGGAGACAATATCAAGCTTACTCCGCCAACGATGACTAAGTTGGACTCACCGCTCCGCAAACTCTGGCATCCAGAGTGAATTGCTACGAGGGATGAGGAACAGGCTGTTTCTATTGCCATACTTGGTCCGTGCAAGTTCAGCAAATAGGACAAGCGATTGGCGGCTAAACTGAGTGTCAGGCCAGTACCATTGTGGCTGTCAATGTTGGATAAATCGCTACATAACAATCTACCGTAGTCGTAGTTCCCGATCCCAATGAAAACTCCGGTCTGGCTACCAGCCAAAAGCTCTGGTGCTAGTCCGGCATCTTCCAAAGCCTCCCAGGCTACTTCCAAAACCAGTCTTTGCTGGGGATCCATTCGTTCGGCTTCGCGGGGAGAAATCCCAAAAAATCCAGAGTCGAACTGATCCACTTGCTCTAAAAAGCCGCCCCAACGGGTGTTCATTTTCCCAGGAGTCACTGGATTGGGGTCATAAAAAGCATCAACGTTCCATCGATTTGAAGGTACTTTGGTGATCGCATCAACTCCATCATGCAAAAGCCTCCAGAATGATTCTGGATTGTTAGCACCAGGAAAACGACAACCTACGCCTATAATTGCTATGGGTTCCACTCCAAAACTCCTAGTTATACGTATTTTTATAAAATGGTTTTTTTCATTTACCTATAGAAGCCTTACGTGTGCTTTTACTGATAAAATTTTCTAAACATGGTTCTTCTTGTAAGGGAAGATACTTCTCCAAAGTTCTAATAACCCTAATAAATTCAGCAATATCTTCAGTTTGTATTTCAAGATCAAATATGCATTCTACCTAGTAGTCTGCCAAGGAAACTTTGCGTTGTGGTCAGCAGAGGAGCGGAGGGGCAGGGGGAAAGACTTACTGCAAGTTTCTCCCCTGCTCCCCTACTCCCTTGCTTACCTCCACGTAGCAATTTTGGGTTGGCGAACTACTAGTTGCAGTCAGAGATAGTAGCTTGGACTAGGAGTTGGGAGTAGGAATATAGTGTTTGAGCGCAACTTAAGTATTTGGTATTTGATTGGCGCGGCCACTTTATCCTTCAAGTCACATTACGCCTTGACTGGCAACTCCTTTGCTAAATGCTGCGCTAAAGCCTCAATGGTAGGGTATTCGTATAGTAGAGTAGGCACAATATTGTATCCCAGCCAATCCCCTAGATCCCCAATCAAACCGGTTCCCTCTAAGGATGACAGACCATAGCGTTCAAACGGAATTTTCACTTCAATATTATCCGGAGTGATTTCGAGTAACTCCGCCAGATAGGAGATTAACCAAGCTTGAATATCGGCTGCCGTTGGTAGTTCCTGGTCTATCTTCCTAGTATTGGTCTTATTATAGGTTGAAGCCTGGGTTTCCTTTCGGGGCAAAATCGCTACCAATTGGCTATACCGCTTCATCGCTTCAGTAGAACTCAGTCCTTTATATTGATTCCACGCTTGCCATTGGATATATTTGCGGGGGTGCAAAATTGGATTCGGCTCTTGATCTTGACAATCCCCTTCCAGTGCCTGTTTGTCCAAACCGTAAATCTCTAGCTGTAGTTTGCCTTCAGGAATATTTACGTGACCAAAACGAACTAAATTGGACATAATCTGAAATTCCACTTCAGTCTCATCTAAATCATTCCAGTCTCTAACTACGTTATGTCCGTAATCATCACGGCCTGAAACTAGGATACAAAAATGCCTTTTGATGTTGTGTGCATTTTCATCGATGAAATCTCCTTTCCAACGATAGGGATAAACTTGAGTACTGGGACGGACATAACGTCCAATAATAGCAAGGCGACGGCGTTGTGATAAGTTAGGCAGCGAACTATGCATTGTACTCTCAGTAAATATGATTGCTTGACCCGCCTTGACTGGCACTAATTCTATTTCCCAGTCGTTTTCCTCAAATTCATAAGATAAAGAGTATTGTTGCTCTTTTTGCCAAACTGTTTTATGGGCACTTATTCCCGCAAATACTCCTTCAGATGCAGGAACACTCCCCTTTAATATTTTAAATATTTGCTTGTGCGAACCATTGGCAAAACGCATACAACCATTCTCAAGGTCAGCATCCTCAAGTGCTACCCATACAGTTAAATTTAAAGGATTTTCATCTTGAGAATAAACTAAAGTTTTCTTTTCAAAGTCAATGTCGCTAGACGTATAAAATTCTTTCGCTTGATGCCATTTGATTTCCCCTTGTCCAGGCATCTTACAGAAGACATTAGTATACCATAGCAATAAATTTTCTCCAGCTATTTGATTTAAATGCTGAATTAACTTGGAATGCTTAAATAGTTCTGCTATTGGTTTATGAAACAGATGATGGTCACGAGGGGTTTCTAGATTAATGACATTATTATAAAAGGTTATAACTTGCTGACCATCTGCTTCCTCAATAGTGCGGCTATTGGCTTCTAAGCACTCTTTTACGGCCGTAATTTCTGTTGATGAAAAGATATCGACTGGGCCGACCCATCCTTTTTCTTGGAAATGCTTAATCTGGGTTTGAGCAAACATAAATTTATTTCTCCTATTATAATATTGCTATTGTTGTTAATTTTTGGAATTTCTCTGAGGTCAACAAATCTAGTGTTTTATCTACAAACTTTTGGCGGCAAGCTTGACGCTGAATCTTGCCACTAGAAGTCTTAGCAATAGTTCCAGTTTTTACTAGCGCAATAGTATGAACTCGGATGTCGTGTTCTACTGCTACTGCTTGACGTATGTTGCCGATGACTTCATCTATATCTAACCGACGTAAATAACTCCGCTCTACTTCTTGAACTATAATTAATTGCTCCTCGCCCTGAAATTCCACTGCAAACGCTGCCCCACAGCTGGGTCGCAATGCAGGATGACTATTCTCAACAGTTAGTTCAATGTCTTGGGGGTAGTGGTTGCGCCCTTGGATAATTATCACATCTTTAAGTCGCCCCGTAACGAATAACTCGCCATTCTTGATAAATCCTAAGTCACCTGTACGGAGGAAATGTTCCGAAGCATTGTCTTTTAAGGTTGCTTGAAAGGTTTGCTTTGTCTGCTCTGGTTTCCTCCAGTAGCCTTGAGCAACACTGGAACTTGATACCCAAATCTCTCCCACTTCCGAAGCTTGGCATTGGGTTAAGAATTCAGGATGAACGATGGCAATGCGTGTATCAATCTCGCTACGTCCACATCCGACTAAGGTCTGCACTTTCTCCTGATTTGAGTTAGCCTCTACTACTCGATTTTGTGCCAGTGCATTTGCATCAACTTGCAAGAAAACAGGCATATCTTGCTGACGCACCGCAGCCACTTTTAAAGTAGCTTCCGCCAAGCCGTAGCCAGGGCAAAAAGCAGTTAAATCAAACCCACAGGGTTTAAAGGTTTTGGCAAATCGTTGCAAGACATCTACTCTAACGGGTTCGGCACCGTTTAAAGCCATCTGCCAACTACTAAGATTTAAGGTAGCTCGTTGTTCTGATGTAATTCTACGCACACAAAGCTCGTAGGCGAAATTAGGAGCAGCGCTATGAGTGGCTTTGTAAAATGAAATTGCTTGTAGCCATCGCATTGGTTTGTACAGAAAGGACACAGGGGGCATCAGGTAGCAGGAACACCCTTTATATAAGGGTTCGATTACTCCATAGATTAGTCCCAAATCATGAAAGGTTGGTAGCCACGAGACTAAGATACTATCTACTGTGTGGTTCCACCCCAAGTCAAGGTCTGCACAGTTAGATAGCAAATTGCCGTGGCTTACCATTACTCCCTTAGGCGTTCCTGTAGAACCAGAAGTGTATTGGAGGAATGCTAAGGTGTCACTGTTGACGATTGGTTTCTGCCATGATTTTGCTAGATTTGCGTTAATGTCATCAGTCGCTAACCAGTACAAATGGGCTAAGTCTGAGTCTTGCTCAAACCATGTTTTACTATTATCCAAGACCGATTTGGTGGTTAGTGCAAAGGTTGCTTCCGCATCCGCTGTGATCGCTAAAAGTCTGGACATTGATTGATTGAGACGAGGGGGGTAGACGGGAATAGCTACAACCCCGGCGTAGAGACATCCGAAAAAGGCGGCAATAAATTCTAAACCTGGTGGATACAGCAGCAAAGCTCGTTGACCGATAGCCTTAAGGCTTTGGAGTTTAGTAGCGATTGCCCGCGCTAGTTGCTCCAATTCTTTATAACTTAAGGTATCTACTTCTACTTCTCCATCCTTGAGAAAAGTATAAGCTTTCTTGTCAGGCTGATGTCGCGCTCTTTCGCCCAAGACATCTACTAAGGTAGAAAATTCTAGTAACATTTCTCAAAATTCTAAAGTTTGAGTAAAACCAGCTTTTCAGCAGCGTAAAATACCCATTAAAGTGTGCGTTGGATTGTTGAACGAACTTTTGCTTGGTGGAATTAATATCGTCGCTTGTGCAAGAATTATGAACTTTTACCAGAAATGAGTGCGTAATTTACACAGTAATGATTCGTTTGATGTTGAAACGTCTTGTCTTGTAAAGTTTCATTCAACCACTTCATAATCATTTACAAACAGCCTCTAAAAGAGAGTCAATCTTAGCAATTGACACAGAGAATATTAATACTTTTACTCATGGATGATGGAAAGACATACCAAGAAATTAGCGAATTTTTAGGATGTGGGTATGGTGAGAGTTTTTATGAGCAAGTGGAAAAATTGAATGAGTATGTAAATATCTGAGTGGGTTGAGCAAGGTAATCATGCTAGTACGGAATTTTTAAGCTTCTCAAATGTCATGGTCAAGCTGTTATTTTCCTTCAAGTCCCAGTATTGACTAAAACGTAGTTACCTTTTATACAGTTAATTAATGGCTTTTTCTTGATCTCTTAGTTTGAAGTTCAGTTTTTAAGATATTTGATAGACATTAAGAAGAAATTATGTAATCTCTAAATTTACTATTTTTTTAAAAATAATTATATATTGTCAATATCCCCAAAGGATGATAATCTTATTACCTACCTTTCGCAGCAATTCCAAATTCAAATTTTGACAACGGGTACAGTTTACCTTGAGGATAAAAGAGTATCTCTTCAAGGGCATCGAGATGGAGCCGATGACACTGAGAGGCTATTTATACAGTAAATCTAAAAGCCAGGAGAAAGGTAAGGATTCAGGTCTAAGCTAGAGGGATTAAAGATGATGTCTGCACAGTAGGATAAATCATCGCTTTGATAGCTTGGTCAAAAAAGTCAATAACAAAACGTCTTTGACGACGACAAGTTTGTATAACTGGATGCCTAAGCCAGGAAGTCACCCTCCTGACTCAGCTACAAAACCGTGCATGAGATCAGGGCAAACGCATCTAAATATTGACGAGCCTGAATCAGGATGAAATACACCAAAACTCAAACTACATAGATAAGTACAGATTTTGAGGGGATTGAACATAGCACATATAAAACAGAAGAAAGAGGGCATGGTCGTCATGAAATCCGCCACTATGTGATGTTATCTCAGATTCAGTCTCTACTTAACCCATATTCTGATGCGGCATTTACTCTTACACTTGGCTAATTTATTAGCTTTACTTATGTTATGAGGTTAACTCAGCCCTTTGACACTGAGATTTAAAATCACTAGTTTTCATCAAAAAACACTTAGTTAGCTACTCCTCGCACAGCGATCGCAAAAGTTTTCGGTCTACTGAAATTGAGTCCCGATAGATTAAGACGGGTACTCAAAAAAAGGGGATCAATTGGAAACGAGCCAGGAAGAGTCACAAAGGAAAGCAAGATCCGATAGCCCGAGCTTCCAAGCAAGCAGACTTAGATATTTTGGAGCTATCTGCTGCTGTCGGAGAAATAGACCTCAAATATTTGGATGAATCAGGATTTTGTGTATGGAGTGAACCAGGTTATATCTATTACTTTAAAGGTGAACAAAAACGCTTAGAGCAAAAGAAGCGGCGTGGTCGGAGATTAAGTATTATTGGATTTTTTCAACCTTTGATCAGTTTTGTGTACGGTTTGGTGATCGGGGGTATTAGCCGTAAGTCTTATATCCAAATGATGGGTGCGATTCGTTGACTAGTGAATCACGGTATCCAGTCCGTACATAACTAGTCCAGCCATTACCCGATAACGGGAAAAAGCTGAACTCTCGGTTAGATGTAGGTGAAAGCCCTACCATTCAGACTCAGAATTGAATGGCACTAAGAAAAGCTCTAAGCTATACAGGGTAAGCGCTACAAATTTTAAAGCTATAAACAGTGTC
The DNA here is from genome assembly GCA_019359215.1 of Nostoc indistinguendum CM1-VF10. Classification (GTDB taxonomy): domain Bacteria; phylum Cyanobacteriota; class Cyanobacteriia; order Cyanobacteriales; family Nostocaceae; genus Nostoc; species Nostoc indistinguendum. Next base: position 14,817 of record JAHHHS010000078.1, read on the forward strand.
GCGACGGGGCAGGGGATTGTCCTTGATGAAGTGTTGCGATCGCTAATAAAGTTTGCTGCCGACGTAACCGCCCGCCTTGTTGGGATGCCTGCGGCGGTAAACTACACCGTGCCTAACTCTAGCCAGTGCAAAGATGTAGGAGTTGTCCAAAAAATTTTTAGGTAGGAAAAGCTTACTCGTTCATGAAATACTTTCTTTGAGACGAGCAAGCAAACATCACAAATACTACTGTGACACTACGAGTACAAATCCTCAAGGATAAATTTAATTCATCTTTGGGATTACCTTTTAAAGAACTGTTACCAACAAGTGTAATTGAGCAGGCACTCTTAGAGCTAAAAACTAGATACTATAGGCGATTATTTGATCCAATAGTAACGCTCTGGGCATTTTTATCTCAGGTTTTGGATACTGACAAAAGTTGCCATAATGCCGTGAGTAAAATAATTGCTCATTTGGTAGAGGAAGACGTAGAAATCCCTTCAACTGATACAAGTGCTTACTGCCAAGCACGGTCGAGATTACCGGAGAAATTACTGGAGAAACTTTTCAATTACTCAGCACAAAATCTAGACGAAAAAATGATAGAAGAACATTTATGGTGTGGTCGCAATGTGAAAGTGATAGATGGTTCAACTGTGTCCATGCCTGACACTATAGAGAACCAGCAAGAATACCCTCAATCCAGTAGTCAAAAGCTCGGATGTGGATTCCCAATTGCCAAAATTGGTGTGATATTCAGTTTGGTGACAGGAGCTGCTGTTGCTCTATGTATCGACGTTTTGAACACTCATGATATTAAATTAGCGAGAAACTTATATAGTTTTCTAAAATCCAATGATGTGCTTGTAGGAGATAGAGCTTTTTGTGCCTACGCCGATATGTTTGCTATCAAAAAGCTTAAATGTGATGCTGTATTTCGTAAACATCAATCTCGCACAACCACGGTGCGAAAAGGTAAAATTGCTGGGGATTGCGACAAATTAGTGATTTGGTATAAGCCTAAAAGTTGCCCAAAAGGATTAAGTAAAGATGAATTTAATGCTCTACCTCCTTCCATAACTGTACGAGAAATTTACTACGACATCTTTATTCCCGGTTTTCGTACTCAACGAGTTAGTTTAATTACTACTCTGTTAGATAAATCAATTTATTCTACTCTAGAAATTGTTGGACTTTACGGTAGACGTTGGGATGTCGAACTAGATTTTAGACATCTAAAAACTACCTTGGGAATGGATATTTTACGATGTAAAACTCCCTCTATGGTACGCAAAGAAATTTATGTTTATTTGCTGGCTTACAATTTACTTCGTAGTTTGATGTGGTCAGCAGGTACTACTTATTGTACTCCTCCGTTACGTTTATCGTTACAAGGTACTCGCCATCATTTAAATAACTTTATTCCCGAATTATTAGCTGCTCATTCAACAAAACGTCTTCAAATTTATCGCACGTTACTTAAAGTTATCACTCACAAGGCTGTTCCCCATCGCCCCGGTAGAAGTGAGGCACGAGTCCGTAAACGCCGCCCGAAAGCTTACCCCTTAATGACCAAACCCCGGCAAGAATTACGAAATCTTTTGCAAACTGCTTAAACCACAAGCGTTTCGGCTTTTCTTAGTGCCATTCGTTACATACCTATAAACTTTTCTGCCTACCTACTTACGTGACTGATTTCCATAAATCAAATTCCCTCATGGGGACTGAAATATGCACTAGGTTCAAGCAATAAACAAAACAGTCATCGTTGCCAAACCTTTGTGGTTCATCGCTTTCTTCGCCCCCAAGTTAGATTATTTTACTAGGTGGTAAAGTTCAGTTCTAGCATCCCATTCCCACCCCACACTTATAGGGTCACGGTTACGCGACCAACTGATAAATTCTTTAAGGCTTAATTTCTCTGTTTCTGCAATTAGGCTTTGGGAACTAACAGCAAGTCTTGGTAAGGCTTTTTCAATCCAGAATCTAAAATCCAAAATGGTATAAGTGATCCCTTGTGTCAACTTCATACTGAAAAATTTGACCGCAAGAGTGGTAAATTAATTGAGTTTTAAACAAAAATTATTACTTGATTAAAGACTTCGATTTAGAAAGTCTTAAATTAAGAAAAGGTTATCAAATAATAAACGTTAAGCTTTTATTGAGTTGATACTGAAAAAATTGGTAATTACTTGTTAATATACCTTAACAAACAAATTTTTAAAAGGTGTTGTCAAGCCAGAAAAAGTAATGTATTGTTTTAAAGTCTGATTCACAAAGTAAATAGAGAAAATTAAAAAATTAAGTAACAAATTAAAATTAGGTGTTTAAGGCAAATGCATCTAAATTATTTTTGATCATAACTAAGGTTAAGAGGATATTTGAAAAGTGGTTTTCTGTGATTTTAGGCGCTTATTGCTCCCCCTAATTAATCCCCATTAAAAAGGGGAGAACCGGAATCAAAGTCCCCCAATTTATCAGGGGATTTAGGGGAATTTAAAACATTTCACTACCGAGAAGAGCACTTTTCAAACATTCTCTAAGAATCAACGCTCATAAATAATTAAGCATTTATCGTTTGTTTAAGTTTCCAAAACTCAACGTGATGTCTACGACGAGCTACGTCTACACCTTAATATTTATCAATGAGTAAAGCTTATTGAAATTGTTTTTCGCTGTATTGAAAACAAGACTACTTTTATTGACAAGATACAAATGCCCTGCGAGGTGCATCCTTAGTATTTAAAGGTTTTTTTAAATGAAAGTAGAAGAGCCATTAATCATTTTAGATGATATCTTTCCGCAACAGAGTTTGAGCGATATTCAAGAGTTGGTGTTACAGCAAGTGTGGCTAGGACACACCTATGAAGAAATAGCCGAAGGTAGTGGTTATGATACCGACTACATTAAACACGTTGGTTCCGGCTTATGGCGGTTACTCTCGCAAAAAATTGGCGAGAAAGTAAGTAAAAGTAATTGCCGCTCGGTTCTTCAACGACATCTGCACAGGGGGAGTGAGAGAAAATCCCAACACCAGCAAGGTATTGCTCAAATAGCTGAATCATCGGTCAAATCTGAGGTAGTAACTTCTCAAATTGTTACATCGACTCAACATATAGACTGGGGAGATGCCATAGATGTGGAGCGTTTCTACGGTCGCACCTTAGAACTAGCGACACTAGAGCAATGGATTACAAAAGAACATTGTCGCTTGGTCATGCTATTAGGGATGGGAGGAATTGGCAAAACATCCTTAGCAGTAAAGTTGGCACAACAAATTCAGGGAGAATTTGAATACCTCATCTGGCGCAGTCTCCGTAATGCTCCACCCATCCAAGAACTGATAGCAGATTGGCTGAAATTTTTCTCCAATCAGCAACAGATAAACTTACCACAAACTTTAGATGGTCAAATCTTGCAGTTGATAGAGTATTTGCGTACTTCACGTTGTTTGCTCATCCTCGACAATGGCGAGTCAATAATGCAAAGTGGCGAGTTCACTGGAGGCTATAAAGACGGATACGATGGCTATGGTCAACTACTAAGTTGCATCGGGGAGACACCCCATAAAAGCACATTATTACTAACTTCCAGAGAAAAACCAAAAAGTTTAGCCGCCAAAGAAGGAGAAAAACTGCCAATACGCTCGTTACCACTGTCAGGATTAAGTTTAGCAGAAATCCAAAATATATTTCAACTTAAAGGCACATACACTGGGTCACAAGCGGAATGGGAATCGATTGTTGCACATTATGCAGGTAATCCACTTGCCTTAAAAATGGTGGCAGTAGCAATCCAAGACTGCTTTGCAGGTGAGTTGGCAGAATTTGTGGAATACAGCCAACAAGGAACGTTAATTTTTGATGATATTCGTGACCTGCTAGAACGGCAATTTAGTCGGTTAACAGAGATAGAGAAAATAGCAATGTATTGGCTGGCAATTAATCGCGAGCCAGTAACGCTGTCACAATTACAAGAAGATATTTTAGAGAAAAAAGACAAAAGCAAGATATTAGAGACCTTATCTTCGTTGCAAAGGCGATCTCTGATAGAGAAAACTAGCTCTAGCTTGACACAACAACCAGTAGTTATGGAGTACGTGACCGAACAGTTGATAGCACGAATTTGTCAAGAAATTGAGACGGCAGAAGTAGAACTACTGTGTCAGTGTGCTTTAATTAAAGCTCAAGCAAAAGATTACGTTCGAGACAGTCAAATTCGAGTCATTCTTCAACCAATTGTTGAGAAATTAAGCTTGAGCTTGAAGAGCAAGCAAAACATTGAAAAAAAATGCCAACAGATTCTTGCAAAGCTCCATTCTACTATCAGTGGTAGTCCAATAAAGTCCTCTATCTCTACAGGTTATGCTGCTGGAAATTTAATTAACCTGCTACAACAACTGCAAGTTAATCTTTCAGGTTATGACTTTTCCTACTTGCCGATTTGGCAAGCTTATTTGCAAGGAGTAATCTTGCAAAAGGTTAACTTTTCTTATGCTGACTTGGCTAAATCTGTATTTTCTGAAACCATGAGCGGCATTCCGTCCCTTGCCTTTAGCCCAGATGGCAAATTTTTGGCTACAGGTGGTACCGGAGGTGAGATTGACTTGTGGCAAGTTGCAAATGGCAGACATATCGTTAGTTTTAAACATACCAATTGGATATGGTCAGTTGTCTTTAGTCCAAAAGGAGACATACTAGCTAGTGGTAGCACTGACGGCGTTATTAAATTGTGGGATATTTCTATAGGTCAGTGTTTGAAAACTTTACAGGAACATACCAACTGGGTTACCTCAGTTGCTTTCAGTCCTGACAACCAAATTATAGCTAGCGGTAGTAGTGATGGTACTATAAAATTATGGGATATTTTTACAGGTCAATGTCTCCATACCTTGCAAGGGAATAATAGTTGGATATTAGCTGTTGCTTTTCATCCAGATGGTCAAATTTTAGCTAGCGGTAGTAGTGATGGTACTGTAAAGTTGTGGGATATAAGCACGGATCAGTACTGCCAAACCTTACTAGGACACTCCAATCAAGTTTGGTCTGTTGCTTTTAGCCCAGATGGTGCTATCTTGGCAAGTGGTAGCCATGACAACACCGTCAAACTCTGGGATGTTCGCACGGGTCAATGTTTTAAAACTCTGCTAAACCAAACCGATTACGTCTGGTCTGTTGCTTTCAGCCCGGATGGTCAAACTTTAGCTGTGAGTAGCGAAGACCAGACAGTGAGACTGTGGGATATTCAAATAGGAGAGTGCCTTAAAACTTTCACAGGACACACTAGTCCAATATGGTCTGTTTCTTTTCACCCAGAAGGTAAAATCCTAGCAAGTGGTGGTGAAGACAAAAGGGTTAAATTATGGGATGCCCAAACTGGTCGATGCCTTAAGACATTACAAGGGGAAACTAACCAAGTGTGGTCTGTGGCTTTTAGCCCAGATGGTCAAACTCTAGCAAGCGGTGGTGAAGACAAAACAGTTAGGCTCTGGGATGCCCAAACTGGTCAATGCCTTAAAACATTCCAAGGGCATAATTGTCTAATCTTGCAAGTTGCTTTCAGCCCTAAAAACCAAACAATTGCTAGTGCAAGTTATGACTGGACTATCAGACTATGGGATGTTAGGACAGGACTATGCTCTAAAGTTTTGCAGGGTCATACAGGTAAAGTAGTGTGCGTTGCTTTTAGTCCAGATGGACAGATTTTAGCAAGTGGTAGCTTCGACTACACGGTGAAACTATGGGATACCAGTACAGGTCGATGCCTCAAAACCTTGCAGGGGCATAGTAACTGGGTATTTCAAATTGCTTTTAGTCCAGATGGACAAACTTTAGCTAGCAGCGGTGGTGATAGTATTATAAAGTTGTGGGATGCAAGCACGGGTCAGTGTTTGAAAACCTTGGAAGGACATTTAGCTCAGGTATGGTGCATTGCTTTTAGTCCTGACGGTCGAACTCTTGCAAGTGGTAGCGAAGATAACACTGTGAAACTATGGGATGTTAGCAAAATCTGCTTGCAACCCCGATATCAAGACCCGCAGAGTTTAGAACATATTTCTGTACCATGTCTAACAACCTTACAGGAGCATACAGCTCGAGTTTGGTCTGTTGCTTTTAGTCCTGATGGTTGTAGCTTAGCAACTTGCTGTCTTGGGAAAGCGCTGAAGTTGTGGGATGTACGTCCCGGTCATGGGTACAAACTTCTTTGGAATCACATTAGTCAGAATAAACTCAAATCTGTTGCCTTTAGTCCGATCAATCGCACTTTGGCAAGTGGTACTTTTGACGATTGCACAATTAAGCTACATGATGTTGAAACGGGAGAATGTTTGAGAAGTTTTACAGCTGACAGACTTTATGAAGGAATGAACATTATTGGGGTCACTGGCTTAACAGACGCTCAAAAAGCTACTTTGAAAACTCTGGGAGCAGTAGAAGACTTTTGTATTTGACTAAAGCCGCCGACCCGTAGTTACAAAAACTCCTACTCCACCCCAGGCGTGAGGATTATCTAGCACTGAATAAATATCTTTAAGTTCTTGAATGGCGATTTCCCTTTGCTCTAAGGGTATCATCTCGTGCTTAAATCCCACAGTGATATCTAGGAAAGCTTTCATCTTAATGTCGTCAGTTGTAAAAACATGAACAGACGTTCGTACATTAGTAAATCCAGCAGTTTGTAAGTAAGTGCTTAACTTACGACCAACATGGCGATCGCCACCTTTGCTTTGTTGACCTCTAGCTGCTTTTTGATTTAAAGATGAGAAAGAAGCTGGTTCAGGATAGAGTGTAAGCCAAGCATCATCAATATCAACTATACAAAGAATACCATCTGGTTTTAAAACTTGATAGATATTCTGAAGTGCTTTGTTCGGCTCGGACAAATGCTGAAATATAAAACGAGCGTAAGCAAAGTCAAAAGTTTGTTCGACAAAGTTAGTTTGATAAATGTCGCCTTGGCGAAAAAACACATTCTCTACTCTTTCTATATTTTGATAACAGCGTGCTATTTCAAGTAAAGTTTCACTTAGATCAAAACCCGTCACTTTGCCAGAAGTAACAAATTTTGCCAATTCACAGCTAATAATTCCCGGTCCACAAGCTAAATCTAAGACATTCATACTAGCAGTTAATCCTGCTTGAGACCAAATTATTTTTTCATGGTCTATGATAGCAGTAGCTTGTTGTTTCAGTCGCTCTAATTCTTTTTCTTTTTCAAAAAAGTTATCCAACAAGTAAGAATTATTTTTTTTAATCATTGTAAGGACTCAGGTGGAATCTAGTTGACAAAGGAAACAGGAGTACGAGAGCATCACTGTCATGAGCCAAAAACCTGTAAAAGCCAAAACAGAAGAAGAACTAAACCAATTGTCAAAGGAACAGTTGGTAGAAATTATTAGGCGTTGCAAGAGGAAGTAGTATGGCTCCAACAAAGTTTAAAAATTAACAGTAAAACTTCATCGAACGAGTAGAAAAAGCGATTTAACCGAGCGTTACTGAGTTAAGTGGTTGGATAAAACAGACACAACCTAATATCGATGTGGATGGAACACCTTGGTCAGTCAAAGGAGCCGCTGTTAGTGAAAGTGATTGAATCCTTACATTTTTGAATACTGTATCGGCGCTCTAGAGTTAGTGGAATCAAGCAATAGATTGTGTTCAAGTTTTGCAAGTAACTTTAATAAAAGTATGTCTTACTCGAATAGTTTTGGCAATGTCAAAAAGTGTGAAAAAGTGGTGTGGTAACATTGGTTGAATTTAAACAAATAATTAAAAATAAAGTCAAGAAAACGCAAAAATTCTCTTATATATTCATAAATCAATCAAGGCATAAGGCAAAAATATTCTAGAGTGGTAAAACTTGCTAGAGTAGATTTTTAATGATTGACATAGACGTAAATAGGTAAACCAAAATTTTCAATAATAACGAATTTACTAGGTTTAAGTTTTTGCTCTAGCTAGCTTTGCCACTCTAGAAAATATTTATATCACTTTTTAGCACTGTCTAAAAAAGATAATAAACCTAATATTACAGTTAGCAGTTTCAAAAGTTAAAAAAGTATCAATGAAAATCAAAAATATATTTTTGAATAAAATAGAAAATTTGTTATTATAGCGTTCCTCAAGAGTTTGTGAATAAACTCTTTTCTTTCTTTCTTTCTTTGTTTGTTTTCTGACTTTCGCTTTCTTTACATCTAGCCAGCCTGTGACAATGGCTTTCCCAAATGTAATTTATTAAATTACGGTTGTGTTCGCCCTATTTGGGTTTAAGATAAATATTTTTGCTATTTTTTATCAATGAGGAGTGAAGTATGTTTCGTGACATAAAAATTGCTACACATAAACAAGAAAAAGAGGAAATTTATAAGTTTAGATATCAAATATATATTGAAGAAATGCATCGTTCTTGTCATGCAGATCGGGAGAATAAAGTCCTGTTAGATTCAATGGATTCTGAGAAATCAGTTCTTGTTTATGTAAAACATATCAATAATCAAGTAATAGCTACAGCAAGAATAAATTATAGAAGAAATAGCAAGTTTCGATTTGAAGAAGAATATGGAATAAAAGAATTCTTGCCTTATTTTCCAAATTTTATCTCTAACACATCAAAGCTGATGATACACAAAGACTATAGACATAATAGAATAACACTTAATTTTCTTAATTATCTGTTTAAACTAGTACTAAAAGCAGGTATTGTATTTGACTTCATAGATTGCGTTGAACCATTATATAAGTTCTATAGCAAACTAGGCTATAGAAGATATAAAAATAACTTTATTCATCCAGAATTTGGTGAATCTGTACCAATGGTTCTCTGCTTAACAGATAAGAAATATCTTCAAAAAATTGGCTCACCTTTTCACAAAATTTTAGAAAACTATATTTCTAGCTTAGATTTTAAATCAAGACAAAAACACCTTGTTAGCGATCCTCTCCCTTCTCAACTATTACAACAGATTATTAGTAAAAACTTAATCTGCTAGTTAGTGTTTTTATGACTTACATGGAGTTCAAAAAGCTGCTGTAATTTTACAGCAGCAACAAGTTCTATAAAAAACACTCATGTTGCCATTTAACAATCCTTGTTTTACCACTGCAAAAGAACTACTTCTTGAGAACAGCCTGGTCCCATAGCTACTAGTAAGCCGTAAGATCCAGGAGGAGGCGAGTCTCTTGATAAAACTTCGTTCAACATATAAAGTACTGTAGCTGATGCAATATTTCCAACTCGTGCTAATGTATCACGACTTAACTGTAACACTTGATCACCAAGCGCAAACTCGTCTTCTATAGCCTTAATTATCTTAGGACCACCAGGATGTACAATCCAGCGAGAAATTTTATCAGCTGATAAATTATGGTCAGCAAGTAGTGAATCAATGACTTGTCGTAGTCCAACCTTGACAAAATCAGCTAACTGAGGTTTCAAAATACTTCTCATACCACTATCAATGGTATCAACTCTGACGAGATCTTCAGTATTAGGGAGCCAATTTGACCGATTATCAATTACCTTAAGTGTTGATTTTTGGGCTAAAGGATGGTCGCGACCAACCATTAAAACTGCTCCTGCTCCATCACCAAATAAGGCGGCAGTAACGAGCGTCATAATGATGTCACTGTATATAGAAGGATCTGACTGTACTCGACTTATTAAAGAAGACAATTCTTTTTGAAAAGAACCTTGCCAAAGCATTGAAGTAAGTTCAACACAAAAAACAATCGCAGCTTCCTTAGGATGCCCTTGTAAGTAATCTGCAACACGAGCAATACCTGCAGCTCCACCCAAACAACCAATCCCAGATATAGGTATTCTCTTTACATTTGGTGAAAAGGGAATACGGTTCATTAATCGGGCATCAATCGAAGGAACTGCTGGAATAAGGGTTGCAGAGGTAATCTGCGATACTTCCTCTGGTACAAGCCCAACCCGTTCTAGTAATGAATACACAGTTGCTGTAGCTAAGTTCACAGCAGCCTCTATAGCTGTATTCACAGTTGTTTCCCATGTAGGTAGATGGTAAACAGACTCTAATGGTAGGGCAAAGTAACGACCTTCAATCATTACATTAGAGAAGAATTGGTCTATCTGCTCTAAATCGAAATCCAACTCCATCTCTAAACAGTATTTATGCAAAGCAGTGGCTAGCACTTCTTGAGGGTAATACTGGGAAGGAAAACCAGTAGATGTAGCAACGATATACGTCATGATTATTTTTCTCTTTCACGAATCAAAAGTTTATAAAAATCTTTAGATACGGCTTACACCATTTGGGATGAAGCGATTGTTATCTGAAGTATTGGATTGTTGAGCTAAATGTTGTGCTAAGGCTTTAATAGTGGTGTATTCGTATACTAAGTCGGGAGAAAGCTTGCGTTTTAACCAAACTCCTAGTTCACCAGAAAGGCTTACCACTGCCAATGAATCTAAACTATCGGCAAAGGGTTCTTGAATACTTATCTCCTCTGGCTGGACTTTCCGCCATTGAGCAATTTTTGATACCAACCAGGCTTGAATGGTTTCTGCTTGCCAAGATTCGTTGTTGTAACTCGTTTGTTTAAGGGTATAATTCTTGTCTAAAAAAGAGCGCTGTTGTTTTGAAGAACGCACTTGCCGTTCCAAAGATTCTATTTCTGCCATCAGACGCTGGATTTCTACTGCACTTTGAGGAATAGTGCTCCATTGGTGTATAACATCTAAGCTACCAGTTAGAAAACTAGTCCGACACGCACGGCGCTGAATCTTACCACTGGAGGTTTTCGCAATGCTTGCCGTTTTTACCAGCAATATAGCATGAACTTCTAACTCATGTTGTTCTGCCACTGCCTGACAGATGCTTATGACCACAGCATCCCTATCTAGTTGGCCTAGGGATTCACGCTTCACCTCTGCCACAACTACTAAACGCTCTTCGCCAGCAACATCAACCGAAAACGCAGCACTGTAACATGACCTTAAGGAGAAATGACTTTGTTCCACTGTTGATTCAATATCTTGGGGGTAGTGATTGCGCCCCCGAATAATGAGGACATCCTTGAGCCGCCCTGTAACAAATAGTTCTCCATCTTGCAAAAAACCTAAATCGCCAGTACGTAAAAAAGGTACTGGACTTCGTTCCGCTTCGCTAACACCCCTGTCTCGCAGTTGCGCCCGAAAAGTTTTTTCTGTTTCTTCAGGTCGGTTCCAATAGCCTTGAGCAACACTAGCACCTGATACCCAAATCTCTCCTACTTGGTTAGGGAAACACTGAGTTAGAGATTCAGGATTGACAATAACTATCTTTGTATCAAGGGAAGCGCTACCACATCCTACAAGCATCCGGGTATCTTTTTGGTCTTCATAAGCTTTAACAAGACGGTTTTGTTCAAGTGCAGATCCCTGAACTGTGCAGATGACCGGACTGTCTGTTTTTCGGACGCTACAAACTTTAAGAGTTGCTTCGGCAAGCCCATAACCAGGGCAAAAAGTTCTCCTTCGGAAACCAAAGGGTTCAAAGGTCTGTGTAAATTTTTCTAAAGTTTGTTGGCGAATTGGCTCAGCACCATTTACTGCTACACACCAGCTTCTCAGGTCTATATCTATATCTACATTAAAAATCTGCTCGCTCTTTTGAGTGCAGAGTTCATAAGCGAAATTGGGAGCACCACTGTGAGTTCCTTGATAGCGAGAAATGACTTGTAACCATCGTATTGGTCGCTGAATAAAAGATTCAGGCGACATTAAAACTCCTAAGCATCCAGTATATATGGGTTGAATTATTCCAAAGACCAATCCAAAATCATGAAAGTGAGGAAGCCACGACACGAGTATGCTATTCTGAATAATCTCCAATGTGCAAGCTATATTGGCTGAATTATGCAGTACATTTCTATGGCTAATCATGGCTCCTTTTGGAGTTCCTGTAGAGCCAGAAGTGTACTGAAGATAAGCTAGAGTATGGCTGTTGATTGTTGGTTCCTGCCAGCGTGACGCTAAATCGCTGATGGCTATGTTATCGCTTGTGAGCAAGTGGCACTTTGACTTTTGTATATGCTCGTTAAGCTGATTCTCTATCTTGGCTAGTAAGGAACTATTGGTCAGGATTGTTGTTGCTTGAGCATCTGTGGCGATCGCCTCTAACCTATACATTTTCTGATTGCGCTTGGGTGGATAGGCAGGAATTGCAACCACTCCAGCATACAAGCATCCAAAGAAGGCGACAATAAACTCTAATCCTGAAGGATATAATAACAATGCTCTATCGCCCATCTCGTTTGTAGACTGTAGCAAAGCAGCAATTGCCCGTGCTTGTTGGTCTAACTGTTGATAAGTTAGAGTTCCCGATTCTGTCTCTCCATCTTGCAAAAATATTAAAGCAATCTGGTTAGGCTGGTATTGTGCCCTATAACGCAGAATACCGACCAAAGTAGCAATTTGGTGTGGATTTTCCGAGAAATCATTTAGTTTATAGTCTAAATCAGTACATAAGTTTATCATTTTTGCCCTGCTATCATTTGCAATTTTTACCCAATTTTGCTTTCAGAATTGGTTTTCCTAGTACACTCTCTTTTGCAAAGCGTTTAATTAACAACTTTAGTTATTTGAGAGTATGCCTGGATTCAATCGCAGTATCAATGCTAAAAGGTGATAAAAAGTGTCATCTACGCAACTTTACAGGAACATACGAACTGGGCCAATAAAGTTGCTTTCAATTTAGAGGCTCCCTTTCGCCCCGTTTTTTAAACGTTCAAGCCATTGCTCAATTACCTCTTCACTGGGCCAGAAGATGATACTACCTCTTTGCTTGAGTGCCGCATCATATTCCTTACAATTACGAACTCCGTAGTTAGCTTTAGCTTTCGTTTTCATGAGCAAACTAGCTGCCCAATAGTCAAGTATATGTGGAATGGGGATAAGGAAAATTTACTATTTTTCCTTATTTACGCAACAACGCCGAACATGGCGCTACGTAAGAATTAATGTTTAATTCGGTGTGATTAGTTTTACTAAAATCGGCAACTTGATTTAGCATCATAGCAAATAAAGTTTCTTGATTAATTAAAAAATTTTGAGAGCGCAAGTTACTTTTTTTAGGTTTAAAGACAGATAGTAGTAAGGTTTACGGAAGTAGGAGAGGAAGAAAGGCAAGGAATTTTCTTTTAGACTTACTAGACTGTTTGAGAACACCCGTTTACTTCAAAAGGCTTTAGAGTACGTAAACTTAACTTTCAAGGTTCTGGGCGTACTTGAAAAATTGAAAAATGAGGTCTTCGGGTTCTTACTAGCGAATCATTAAATAGCAAGGCATCTGACATAATATGGCTAGTTTTTTCTTTTGTTGTGTAGTCACCGTTATTATTAATACGATTTATAAGTTTTTTCGGACACTCTTTGTAAATATCAGCTAGTGTCTCAAACCATCTTGAATGATTAATGTAGATAGCACCATCTGGTCCCCAAGCTGCTTCTAAAACCATGTTTTTTTTCAGTGCTTTCTTTTGAATACCCAATGTATCGTAAATATTAATTTCAGTTCCTTCTTTAGTATGGCTTTTGCCATTGCCGCAGTAATCAGCACGTGCCATACGCGTACACGCCTGATGAAAGTCTCGCAGCGACCTTCCTTGGATTGTCTTCCACGGCTTGTAGCCCCAGCGAACACATTTAGCTAAAACTCCGCTTGTACATGCAAATGTAATTACCTTACTTGATTCAACATGTGCTCCTGTTACATTCCAATAACCTGTTAACGGAATTGCTTTAGCATCATTATTAGTATCAGGTTTACATAAGTTCTTCCACTGAGAGTCCGATTTATCCCAATAAAAAATTGTATAGAGATACGTTTCTCTTTCCAAATATTTTGGGTCTAGTTCAATATCTCTAATTTGAAACCTTAATTCTTTTCCTTGCTCGTCAACACCTGATATTTGAGTTCCTTTTAAAGCTTTACCTTTACTGACTGTATTACTTTTTATATTTTTTTGCTCTGTTAATCTGAAATCTATAGGCTTAATCCGTTTTTGAAAATATTCTTCTTTAAAAATATATGTTATTAGTAAAATAATAACAAAACAGGGTAAAGTCAAGTTTTTATATCTCATATTCCAAGTTTGTATCCACAGTATATATTTAGGCTCTGATATCTTTTTTGAAAAAAATGATGGAGGATAACAGATAGAATGAATAAATTCTAACGAGACAGTAGCTACGTGTAGTTATATGAACGGCAGACCTAAGATGCCTGCCATTCCATAACTGTTTTATTTATTAATCGTGACTTTTTTGAGATTACTGCCCTGCTACTACAAGTTGCCCGCCTTCTACTACGATTTCTTGTAGTACTGTGCTTTTAAGACTAGTATCCCCTAAGGAAAAACTGTTAAAACTTTGACCATTTAAGCTTAGTCCGTTTAGACTTAAGCCATTAAGATCTGAGCCGTTTAGACTTAACCCGTTAAGGCTTAAACCATTAAGATTCGAGCCATTAAGACTTAAGCCATTAAACAAAACATCAGCTTTAGCTGCTCCAGAGAAAGCCACAACACCTAATGTAGTGGTAACTGCAATCCTTAAGAAACTTTTTTTCATACTTAATTCTCCAAATTTAGGAGTCTAGAAGTGCTCCAAATGTTATTGATTTCTTCAACAACATTTGTAATAAGTATGACTTGAGGCATTAGCTTTGACAGTGTTATATGGTGATAAAAGGTGGTGTATTCTCTGAATCGAGTAGAGTAAACTTGAAGAAGGCAGCTATGCTGGAGGTAGAAGTTTTCAGAACTTACGCATTGACAAATGAGACAAAGAATGTAGTAGCGAGAGGGAGAAAAGAATAAGCGATGCCTACGGCGGGCTACGCCTACGCTAGCAGTAGGGGACTGAAAAGATAGATGATTTACACTGTCTCTATTGAGGGCATGGACAATCAGAGTAACTACCAAGCCATCCACTGCAAAGTGTGACCTCAACACTTACACTCTGTTTTTATTGGCAGAATCAAAGTATCCAGGTTGCACACGTTTAGCAGAGATTATGAAAGATTTGTCACAGGAAGTGTGTCAACAGATTTTTGCTACGTGAGCAGTATGAGCAATCATGATTTATTTGATAAAGTTAAACTGCATATCAATTTAGTAGGCGGCACATTAAGTGCAGACGATACGGTAATTGATAAACCTCATAGTGACCCAAAGTTAACAGAATTAATTGGTTACTATTATTCAGGAAGGCATCGGGAGTACAGTCAAAGGAATTCAGTTAATTACTTTGTACTATACCGATTTGTCCGGGGGAGCATCCAGTTTTGGAAGATTTACCATTTCTGAGAAAATGTAGAAGGAGATAACCCTGTGCGATGCCTGCGGCGGGCGTAGCCATCGCTGACTATGAGCCAAGAGAAACAAGAACGGATCAAAGCCTGCTTACAAGAACTGGCAACATTGCTGTACTCGGAAGCTGATAAGAGTCAGTTAACAGACCTCGAAGGTATAGAAAAAACAGTTCGTAGTCAAATATTGGAGTATGTCGGCCCAGAAATAGCCCTTTTTTTATCGAACAAACAACAAAAACAAAAATCGGTAAAACTAGGAAAATAAAAAGCTTGGTTGGGGAACTGAAATTAAAAGCTAAACAGATACAGAGACTGGGTTTAAAGCCAAGAAGCCGATTGAGTCCATTACTTCAAAAGTGCTGTTTGAGGCTATCAGCGAGTGTTTCATACCGAAAAGCAGAAATCGAAATTGAGGCATTGACAGGAGTGAAAGTTGGACATACAACGCAACAAAATCTAGTTCTCAAGCAAGATTTTCAACTACCCGTAGCATTACAACCTGTATCAGAAGTGAGTGTGGATGGCGGAAAAGTTCGACTACGGGGCAAACCGCAAGTAGGTTGCCACTGGCGAGACTATAAAGCCGTTCGTCTGCAAGGGATTTACTATGGTGCGTTTTTTGATGACAACCAATCATTAATCGATTACGTCAATAGCCAATGTTTGGTGAATCCACTTGTTTGCTTGGGAGATGGTCATGATGGAGTTTGGAATTTAGTTAAAGAGTTTGGAACTGAACAATTTGAACGTTGGGAAATTTTGGATTGGTATCACCTCAAGGAAAATCTTTATAAAATTGGTGGTTCTTTAAAGCGTCTCAAAGCTGCTGAGAGTTTATTGTGGCAAGGTCAGATAGAGCCAATCCAGGCTTTATTTAATAATTGCCGAGGCAAACAAGTTAAGAAGTTTATCGCTTATCTCGAAAAACATCGCTCTCGCATTATTAACTACAGCTATTACCAAGCTGAACAACTGTGTTCTATTGGTTCTGGTTCTGTCGAGTCTGCTATTAAACAGATTGGAGCAAGGATTAAAATTTCCGGCGCACAGTGGAATGTTGAAAGTGTCAACCAAATCCTTTCCCTTCGTTGTGCTTATCTCAATGATTTACTTGCTATTTGAGTCTTTCTGCCAAAAGTGGATGCTCCCTTTGTCCGGTAAGTCTGTCCCTCTAAATTATCGCATTTATAACAAACAAGAAGGTAAGACAAAGAATGATTATTTGCGAGAAATGATTGCTGAGATTTTGAGTTTGGGATTGGAGCCTAAGACAGTAACTACCGATGCTTGGTATTCTAGCAAAGATAACGTAAAGTTCTTTAAAGACAAGGGATTGACGTTTTTAACTGGTATAGCGAAAAATCGTTCATGTTCAGTTGATGGTAAAAATTTTACCCAAGTTCAAAATCTAGAAATTCCCGAAATTGGTTTAGTAGTGCATCTAAAAAATTTTGGAAAAGTAAAAGTATTTAGGAAAAGTTTCAAAAACGGAACTCACAGATACTACATGATGTATATAGCTGAAGAAGATGCACTACTTGGAATTAGTCGAACAGATTTTAACACATTACATTCAATTCATTGGGGGATTGAATGCTACCACAGAGCTATTAAACAAGTATGTGGTATTGGTCGATTTATGGTGAGGACATCTGAGGCAATTAAAACTCACTTTTTTAGCGCAATTCGAGCTTTTACACAATTAGAATTAATGCGGGTAGAAGAGCTAATTGAAAATTGGTATGAACTCCAAAGAAATTTATCTCTTCAAGTAGCTCGTGACTTTATTTTAGAACACCTATCGCAGAAGTTGGCATTGACTGCATAATATAATTTTTCTGTTAATGCGTAAGTTCTAGTTTTGTATATGCCCCCAGTATTGAATGGTACTAATAAAAGCTGAAAGCAATGAAAGATAAGCATACAGCATCGAATGCTATTGAGCAGTGTGTAAGGTTCAGGCGATCGCTTTCCCTTGCAGGTGCTATGGAACGGATACCCAAAAGCGAATCTGTTTAACTGACTTTTGCAAAAGGTCTAATGATTAAAGTGATAATTTCTTGGAAATATCAATACTAGGATTTACGTATTGACAAGAAAGACCAAAAATAATTTTAAAAACCACATCTATCGTAGGGACAATTTATGAATTGCCCCTATAGCAAGGGTTTAAATACCATCAAAGAATGATTAATATAAGCCTGAAATGACTTACTATAATAAAATTATACCTTGATTAATTTAACATATAAGTTTTAATCCTTGTTTTGTCACTTTCGGCAGATAATAATCTGTAACGCTTTGTTTGAAGGTTTCTATTAGCTTGCGATCGCTAATCTTCCCACTAAATTTAAGTTTCATCATTTAGCCCCAATTTTTATTTCCCCAGAGTGACAAAAGAGGGTTAATACCAAATTATTGTGAAGCTGCATAAAACTTTATAAGCCTGAAATGCTTGCCAAGCAAGTTTTTAGTCTTTTTATTTTATGCAACTTCATACAAAATTGGTATAAGCACTTCTACTGAGAAGTTAAATTAGTGCATATTGGGAGATTTTTAGTAATGACAGTTGAAAATTTACTAGATATTTTGGATCAGCTTCTTCAGCAAGAGACCTTGAACGATCTTCAACTGGTAGTGTTGCAGCAAGTATGGCTTGGGCACACCTATGAGGAAATCGCAGAAAGTGTTGGTTACGACACCGATTATATCAAGCACATTGGTTCCGGATTATGGCGGCTACTCTCACAGAAGCTTGGTGAGAAGGTGACCAAAAATAATTGCCGGGCTCTTCTTCAAAGACGTTTGCGTTCTTTGAATGCTGAACAATTACAACCAATGTTAGATAGCCCACAAATAGCTTATCTCGCACAACCCCAGAAAGACACTACTGAAATTGCAGCCTTAAATCGACATACTGACTGGGGAGATGCCATTGATGTTGGTTTTTTTTACGGTCGTAACTCCGAACTAGCGACACTAGAGCAATGGATTACAAAAGAACGTTGTCGCTTGGTCATGCTACTAGGAATGGGAGGGATTGGAAAAACAGCATTAGCAGTGAAACTAGCGCACAAGATTCAGGGAGAGTTCAAATACCTTATCTGGCGCAGTCTTCGCAATGCACCACCCATTGAACAATTGTTGGTAGAACTAATCCAAGTTCTTTCTAACCAGCAAAAGATTAATTTACCAGAAACCTTAGACAGCCAACTCTTGCGACTAATGGAGTATTTGCGTGCCTCACGCTAGGGTGTTGACTTTGGGCGTTTTGAGGTGATATTTGTTCATACATAATACATATCTCAAAATATCCCCAAAAAATTGTTGGTTAATGAAAGAATTAAAAAGTTCGTCCAGCCGATTAGTTCGT
>JAHHHS010000079.1 GCA_019359215.1 Nostoc indistinguendum CM1-VF10
CCAACACAATAGCGACCGCAGGCAGTAGCCCCGCTCTTCCTGTAGCTATTACTAAATACTTAGCCAAGCAATAGGAAGTAACACCCCAGCCGCAAGACTCAATACCTTTGAGAACAGCGCGACTACGATTAAGCTTCTCAATTTCTTTGGACTTGAATCTTTTAATAGCTTCTTGCTCATCCTGGGTAAATGCAGTATCAGGATAATCTTGATAGAAGCGTGATTGTTCGGTGTCCCCGTCTTGCAATTCGGTGTCAAGTTCATCTAACATTGTTCTCATGAGTAATTTGATTGACCCTACTGAGCGGTAACTCGTAGGGGATTTTTAAATGCTGATTACTCGAAAATCGTAGAAACAGCAGTACGAAATGCTTGGACTAACTTGTTAGTTGTGAATGACTTACGAGGTACTAAATCAAGGTCTGAGCTTTCACCGTATGTTAGTAGGTGTTTTGCCTTTTCCGTCTCATAAGTTCTGTCAGCGTCTAACTGTGCCTTTACAGGTCGGGCTAACTGCGATTTAGCGGCCGCCAGATGGTCAACTTTGCTGATATGGTAATCGATGTAAGCCTTGAGCTTAACTAGGTCGATGCTTTCTCTGTAGCGCTGATTCTCTAGTGTGCGGTCGCTGGCCAGCTTCAATCCGATTTCTGATCGCTCATGACCGTACTTTAAATTTGCGATCGTCAAATCAGCACTGGCTTTATCAATGGCAATATCAGACGCGCCAGCAGATTTGTAAATCTCTGCAAGTCCTTTGTTGTACTCCTCAGTGCCTTTGATGAACGCTGACAGGTTATCTGTGATGTAGGGCATGATGGTTAAGATGCGTTCGCCCTCGTTGCCCATTTCTCCTACTTTGGTCAGTGCGGCATCGTCACCATTGATGCAACCCATGATTAAGCTGTCTGCAACGCCTAATTTCTCAGCCCTTGCTTTCAGCTTTCTGCCGTGCTTACTGACTATATTCTTGATGTGTTTCACGTTTTTGACTCCTGTATGTGCAACATTCCGTCATAAACCATTGAGAGAGGGGAGCCGCGAGTGCAATTAGTAACGGTATCCCCACAAGTCCGATCAACAAATGCTTGTAAGTGAGATTGCTTGTTCCTTTAATCGATAATTCCGGCGAAAGATAACGCGAGGTCTGCAAACTGGCTTTTGTAGTCCAGGGCGGTCGCCTCCATCGCTTGCTTAATCTGGGTCAGTTCACTGCCTGCAACATCATCCATCTCTGCGAGTGTCTGCCTGATTTCGTCGGCTTTGCGTCGGATTTTGGATACTTCTTGATTCTTGAATTCCCTTGCAAAGTGGACGAGGGCGTTAAAAATCGCCTCGTTCAACTCCTTTCTAGATGCGAAGGTGGAAGCAATGGACACTGTAATCTGTTTCACATCCGCTGCTTTGAGTTCAATCCCCGCGCCCTGTGCAATATCTGCAACGAGGGATTGCTTTTCCTGCTCAGTTAGCACAATCTGATTCTCTGATTCGGCAACCGCAAGCTGATTAGATTCAACTTCAGGCTGTTCATATAATGACCCTACTAGAAACGTTTTTTCAACGGGTTCATCAGTCACAGTTAATCGGTTGGTTGCTTTTTCTCTGAGATAGTCAACGGCTTGGCTCAATTGCTCTTTGGTGGGATTGTCAAGGTCATCGCACTCGACAGCGATCGCTGCTGTTGTGTAATCGTCCTTGGTAAATCCTTGATAACCCTGTTTGTACAAACGAGCGCGGACATTGTTAGTAAACTTGTCAGACATGATGATTGCTCCTTAGAGGGCTAGTGTTGAAACTGAGATAGTTGCAGATTTCCGAGGTTGTGAGCGCTTGTTGATTGCCCATTTAGCAGCAACAAACGCAACAAGGGCTAAATCTTTGCAGTGGTAAGTATTTTCAGCTTTAAAAGATAGCCCGGCTTTCTCAAACCAGTAGTAACGAGTGCTGCGCGGTACGTCTATAAGATTGATTTTGAGATAGTCTGCAAGAATTTCTAAAAACTGTCTGCTGTCGTAGTGAGCATCTAACTCATAGAAATGTCTAAATGCTTGCCAGCGTTCCGTAAACCCCTCACCACGACCCGTAAAACTGCCGTAGCGCCGTTTTAGTCCAGCGAAACCTGAGACTATCTTGTGAGCATCAACTGCCTGTACTTCAAAACTGAAGTGTTGCTTTAAGGTTGCTACAACTCTATACCAAGTAATATCAGCAATCTGTTTGTTTAACTCGCGCTCGTAAATCTGTTTTAACTGGCGATACTTAGCTATATACTCTTTCGTCGCCACATTTTCTCCTGGTTAATGCGGTAGTGTGTATAAAATTAACTGCCATTCCAGATAAGTCCAAGGTATTTGATGTATGTTATTAGCTGAATCCAGTTATTTGATATGAGCATTTAGCTGACGACTATCAATAACCTTGGAAAATAAATCTGACAAATCACGAAGAACTTAATTTTCCGAGGCTATAACCACGTAATAACAAGGTTTGTCAGCTTTTAAGACATACTGACACTTTCTCGTTTACCCCCGCGAATACGCCCTTTTGAGCCTAGTTTTGCGATGGCTACGCCCGCCGCAGGCATCGTGTCGTTCAACGGGAGAATTCAACGTGGTTGCAAATCAAACACCTTAGAACAAGCTTTGCTGTATCCCTTGTCCCATTACTTCAGATTTCCGGTTGGTCACCATACCAGGGACTTCATAAGTCCCATACCTGACTTTGTTCTGATTTAGCTTGAGAGTCGCTGTCTTTCTCTGTCCGTCTAGTGGCTCGAATGTCCACTGGGGATGGTCAATTTTTGCCCAAGGGCATTTACCCGTAAAGCGATACAGCGTACCTTTTATTTGATACACCTTGCACTGTGACAGGGTAGAAGGTTCGTAGACAGGAATTAAGTTATGCATCATTCTGATCTCCTGCAACACACGCAGCCATCAAGCTTGCACCCAGGAAGACCGCTATAGAGGCGATGGCGCTTCCTTCAAGAATTTTGGCGTTGTAAATCCATGTCGGGTGATATTCCTCACCTCTGCTTTGTTCAATGCGGTCAACGCCGTGACAAAAGATAGTACCAACAACCATAAAACTAGTAGTTAGTAAGCTCAGAATTGCTACTGATGACGCAGCATCGAGTATGAATGAGCTAATCTTTTCACGCCAAGGAATTACACGGCGAATGTGCATTACTGGTTTCTGTTCTAGATATGAATCCCACTCTTCATTAGTAAAATTCGTGGGCTTGTAATCATAGGGAACGTGAAAGTCAAGTAGTTCGCCTACTGCTTGAATTGCATCTCCTAGCATCACATCTGGGGAGTATTCTAGTTGTCCAAATTCCTTAGAATCTCGGATTTCTCTGAGCCAGCGATCTATTGCTTCTAACCTTCGTAATTGATTTTGATTAAGCATTGTTCTCTCAAGAGGTAGTTCATTGATTGCTTCTAAGTTGCGTAAATTGATATGCATGAATCCTCTGTCCTAATGCAGACACGCACAATTACCGCGACCGCATATATAGAGCGAACGCAATACAGATATTGCTGTGAATAGTTGAATGCTGTCAAAACAGCGCTTGCAAGCCTTGCAACCCTCGAAAGGAACTCGCCTTAGCGTTTTGTGCTTGGGTCTTACTTGCGTCTGCCTTAAGTTATTGACGTATCGATAACCTTGACACTACTATAATAATATCAACCAAGTGGTAATGTCAACAAAACCTAGCTATCAACCGAATGGTATCTTTCAAATGCTGATAAACTGCAACAAAATTAACTGTTAATATCAGTTACTTGTTATTGATGCCAGTTAGGAATAAAATCAAACAGTTTATTGATGATAGGGGCATTACCCGTTATCAGTTCAGAAAAGATACAGGGCTATCTGCAACCACAGTTTACGCTTTGTATGACAATCCCTGGCAAGTACCACACGTAACCGCGATGAACAAAATTTGTGACACTTATCGCGTTCAGCCTAGCGAGTTAATCGAGTGGATTCCACCAGAAGAAGTCAGCGATCGCGTACAACAAACAAAATAAGGAGGTAATTTAACCGCAGAAAATCAGCAAAACGACTGTAGAGAGCGTATTGAGGGAAAATTTTAACCACTAGTCAAGACTAGATATTGGCTGCGATTCGCGTAAGAGCAACACTGCAAATGCTACGAAGTCAAATCCAAGTTAAAGCCATGATGCGAGCGCTGGAGGGCGTAAACGTCTTAGGCACGGTAGCCCAGAGGGGCAAAATCGAGAAGCCGCCCAAAGTGTGGAGGCACTAAGAACGGCTTCAAGATTATTCCATTTGTCATATTGCGGTAGCTCCTAGAGCATAGAGAGGCTAGAACCTTTTTCTATGGAGATAGACCGCGCTTGCCATAACTATAATAACCAGTTGGCGGCGCGGATGCAATTGAGGAGTTACCCGAATCTTGAAAAATTCGAGGTAATACAAGTGCAAACTACACAAATCAATCCAACGACCGCATCCCAGTTAATTTCAGGCTTACAGCAAATTCCTGGGAATTGGGCCTTGACCCCTGTTACAGACAATAAGCGCCCTTATCGTGAGAACTGGCAGCAAGAAACAGCACTAAATAGGCAAACGCTGATTAAAGAACTGCAATCAAACAGAGCTTTTGGCTACGGCATCCGCACTGGAGTTGTATCAGGCGGAATTTTAGCCATTGATGCCGATGGTCACGCAGCAGAAGCATTACTACAAAAGCTTTCTGATGGCGATTTACCCGACACAGTAATTTTTAGCTCTGGCAAAGCTGGGCGTAGACAGTTACTTTACTTTGTAACACAGGATTACTGGCAACTAGTAAAAACTGTCAAGCTCAAAACTGGAGTTAAGGGCGATGACGGTAAAGAACAGTTACTAGAATTTCGCTGGAACGGGCTGCAAAGCGTACTACCGCCATCAGTACACCCACAAACTGGTAGTTATCATTGGGTGCGATCGCCGCAAGATATTGAGGTTGCGAACTGTCCAAACTGGGTGATTGAGTTGATGCTTAATCAGCAACAGCCCGTGCAAGTTCCACAGCCCCAAACTAAGCCAGTGCAAACTACAGTCAGCACTCGCCCAAATTTATCCATATTTCTCGGACGTGAGGACAGAGATTTAGTAGAACATGGCACTGGTGACGGTGGACGCAACGACGCAGCGAAAAAACTCAGCCTTAATTTAATCGCTACTGCCCGTCGCCTCCAAGAATTGGGTATTGACTACGAAGGCGACCCACGCACCCTTTATGACCAGTTCTGCTATCATTGCACCCCACCGCTTGGCTCCGATATTCGTGGTGAATCTGAGGGCTGGTGGAAAAACGCAGACGCACACGCCAAGCAACCATCTTTGGATGACGAAAAGCTACAAGGATGCTACACCGCTTGGTTAAACAAGCAAAAAGGGACACATAGCCAAAAACGAGTAACCGTACAAAAGTCTATTGTCAGTACTGACAATAGCTTATTGTCAGTGCCACCACTGACAATAGAAAGAATTGCTAAACAAGATTCTCAGTCTATTGTCAGTATTGTCAGTGGCATCTTAGCCTCTAATTTAGATGACATAGAAGAGAGTTTTAAATTAGACTTACTTTGTACGGAATTAGGAATTAACCAAAAGCTTTTTGACCGCATTGTTGCTAGGGAGCGTGTCAAACTGGATGAGGTTCTGCCAGAAGATGAAATGCGGCTCAAGTCGCTCATCGAGTGGCGAAATAATAAAATTGACTGGGATGCTATCTTACCCGCCCCTCTAGCCCGTGATTTAACCCATGACGCGGACGTTTTGAATGTTGATCCTGTTGTAATCTGGCAGCCCTTAATCAGCGCTGTTGCCTCCTTAGCAGGCACGACAATTAATCTGGATATGCAATCTCATAAAATCCCCTCTGTACTGTGGACTGTGACAGTTTTAGAGTCTGGTGGCGGAAAAAGCCGCGCTGACAGCTTGGTTGTAGCCCCATTGCGAAAAATGCAAGCCGACGCAGTGCAGCGCTACAAAGATGCTGATAATGATTACAAACGGGCGCAAAAACAGTGGGAAAAAGGCGGTTGTGAAGGGGATGAGCCAGAACCACCTGCTTTAAGGAAATATCTGTTTGAAGTCGCAACCATTCAAGCTGTGTTAAAGCGCTCTGCTGAAAACGCCGACAATGGGGCGTTGTGGGCAAGAGATGAAATAGCAGGGCTGTTTAATTCCTTGGGGCAATTCTCCAAAGGTGAGGATGAAAGCTTGCAGATTTTGTTAAAACTTTGGGATGCAGCCGCCCTTTGTGTTGACCGTACATCTTTAACTGACAGTTATTTTGCAGAACGTACAGCCGTTTCTGTGACGGGTGGTATTCAACCCGGTGTATTTCGCAGAATCTTCAAGGATGCTGACGACAATAACGGGCTGCAAGCGAGAATGTTGTTTGCAGTTCCCCAGCGTCGTAAACAGCGATACATAGAAGGCTTTTGTCAACTTAGCGATCGCTTGCCCCTACTTTACAAGTGGCTAGAGCAATTACCAGAAATCAACGTCTCTTGCAGTCCCCAGGCTAAAGCATATTACAAAAAGCTAGTCGAGGTAATTGGCGACCAAATAGAACAAACGACACACGCCGCCATCCGTAATTGGATGTCGAAACTAACAACCCAGGTTTTGAGAATTGCGTTGAATCTGCATCTGATTGAGTGTTTTTACTCACCCAATAGCCGAGATATTACAACGCTGCAAAAAGATACGCTAGAACGTGCTGTCAAGCTTGCCCAATACTACAAGAGTGCTTTTCACGTTTTGCAAGAGAAAGTGAGCAATAGTGATGAAATTAGCTCAATTCTGTTGCAAATTTATGACCGTGCTTCCCAAACATCAGACGGCGTTTCTGTCCGTGACATTTATCGACCACTGGATAGCATCAAGTCACGAGCCAAGGCCGCAGGCAGAGAACCCAGTGCCTACACTCATGATTTATTTCTCAAACTGGAACAAATGGGTTATGGAGAAATTGTACGTAAAGGTCGCTCTGTAAGATTTGTGGCATCAAAAATTGAATCCGGTGAAAAACCCTTTACAAGCACTGACAACACTGACAATGAAGAAAATTCAATCTCAAAAGCCCTAGATATCGACGAAATTAATGTCAGTGATAGCCACTGC
The DNA here is from genome assembly GCA_019359215.1 of Nostoc indistinguendum CM1-VF10. GTDB lineage: Bacteria > Cyanobacteriota > Cyanobacteriia > Cyanobacteriales > Nostocaceae > Nostoc > Nostoc indistinguendum. The sequence goes on from JAHHHS010000079.1 coordinate 7,153, forward strand.
CAATTGCCCATTGTCAGTACTGACAATAGCGATCTCCACTTAGACTACGGAGAGGATAATGTCATTGATAGGACTGAAACTCCGCCAGATGATTCTATTTACCTGTCGCAAGTTGAAGCTGTTGACACAGTATTAACCAAGCCTCAAGAGGTCAAAGAGAACCCAACTACACCAGAAATTACTAAAGGTTCAAGGGTGCGGGTTTACTGCCCTGGCAGCAAGCGGCATGGGTTAGAGGGAATTGTGACTAGGTTTATCTATGAACTGGGTTTGCTCAAAGCGATCGTCAAACTAGAAAATATTGAAGCCAGCTTAAAAATATGGGAATGCTTTGTACCAGGGCAAGAGGGAATGAGACTAGAGTTAGTTGAATGATTACTTTAACCATGCGGATTCAGCAACACGAGTGTTGCTATTTCCTACTTTGGACATGAAAGGCTGACTCTTAAAGCCTTTTAATAGCCAATGTTGAGTGAATTTTGCTGTTGCGAATTACTGGCTCTCCAATAGCTTTGTTTATCTGGGTAACGCTTTGAAACTAACAAATGATTACATCAGGTTATCTTTAATTCCACGTTTTTGGCTCAAATATGTAATGCAAACCTAGTTGTTTTCAATCGGTTTTTAAACCTGAAATTTTCACCGCCGCCGTCTAAGGTTAGGATCTGTCCCCAAACTTTTCTCAACCCGTTGCAGCTTGGTATTTGTCCAATTAGTATTCTGCAAAATCTTCTGTAAAGACTCGGTAGTTTCATAAGGAACTTTGATTGGAAAAAGATTTGAATAAAACAAAAACAGAATAAAAAATGTAATCGGAGAGAAAAGCCAGATAATAAAAGCTCTAGCCCAACTTTTACCGACTAATTCCGCTTCTTTTTGGTTTAATAGAGAAATCTTCGCCTGAATCTCGTTCAATTGTTCTTGCAACGGTTGGCTCAATTTCTCTGGTTGCCTGGGGGAGATATTGTTCAAATTCTCGGAGAGTTTGGTTAAGCTCGTTAATTGAAGAAGTTGTTGCTGAGACGTTAGATTTAATGCGCTCAAGGCTGTCCCTAGCTTCTGGCAACTGGTCGCTAGATTTTTGATGTTCTCCGTGTGGTCGGCTTGAATCTTCAATTGCTCCGCCGTCAGTTGACTCCATTCGTTTAGCTCTAAGAGTAAATTTTCAAATAATAATTTCCAATCGTTTGGAGCAGTTTCTGTCAGTTGCGCCAAATAACCGATGTACTGCACTAACCGAAATGCCGGGTCATCTTGTTTCATCCCAGAATCTAAAGCAAACCGTAGCACTTTCGCTTGAAACTCAGGCGGCTTTTCTGATAGCAACCTATCTAAATGAGATACCGCACCATTTCCATTACCATTACTTACAGCCATTACTCTAACCCCAACTGTACAGCCGCACGATTAAACTCAGTCTCAACCGCATCAATCCAGCCATAAACTCTCGATTGATTACTCAAACTAAAATCCTCATGCTCTAGTGCCTCCCTGAACGTAAGATCCTTCGAGTCAACGAGGTCAAAAATATCGTCATATAACTCAGGCAATAACAGTTCAATTGCTCCCAATGCTTCTACAGCCTGCTTCACCTTAGAATTGTTGTAGCGAGTGAACTTGTGTTCATCACCCCAGTAAAGATTTTTCACAACTACATAATCAACTTTGTCACCGCAGAAATCCACCAGCCGTTTTAACTGCAATAAACTATCTTTAACCCGACCCAGCACCGACACCATAGTGATGCGATAACCCAAACGCTGGGCATTTTGAAACAGAAAAATATCCTTAGCGACTGACTCAAAATACTCAGCAGCGCCAGCAGGCAGATCCACCAGAGAAACTTGAGGCGATAAACGTTTCAAATCATCCTGTAACGCATCAGCACCACCACGCTGATTTAGTTTGAGCGTTTGTACTCCAGGATCTACCTTGTTGTAGTGGCGATAAAGCTGAGGATTTGACTGGTCACACTCATAAGCAATGCAGTTGATATTTCTGTGGCGGTAAATGTCGAGGAGAATCCGCGCCACTACACTTTTACCAGTACCCCCCTTATCTCCAGTCACCAACACCAATCGCCCAAGAGTTTTTGGCTGTAAAGAAGGCAAATCTTCCTGAACTTGGTCAGCCAATTGCTTAGATTTGACTACCATCTACAAATCCTCATCTGAAATTATTTGAGGTACAAAAGCAGGGCGAGAGGTATTTTGATTCTCACTCGCTTTAACATCAGAGGTCTTTTTAGCCGTTTTAGGAGTTTTAGGAGTTGTTGATTTTGATGAAGCGGCTTTTGATTTTGGTTGTGATTCTGGTTGTGATTTCGATTCAGATTTTTGAACGGACTGACTACTGCTTTGCTCCGAAGCCGAATTCTCGCTCACAAGTGGCTTATCAATAACTTGTGTACTGGCATCCTCTTGACTAGGAGGAGTAACTGACTTTTTGCGTGTAGACCGACGAATATCGTTAAGTAAATAACGGATACGTTCAGGACTGATGTTGATATCCAAAGGGGCTAAAGTAAAAGAAACTTCCTCGTAGCTATAGCCGAGACGAAGTACCCGTTCAATTTGACGGCGCATCTTTTTTATAGCTGCTCGTGCTGGAATATCATCTAATTCCTTAGCACCCAAAGCGCGTAGAGCATCAAGAGCAAGAGGAATCTTCGACTTAGGAATATTGTCTTTAGCCACAAGAGTAAAAATCAAACTAATGTTTATGTTTAAAACTTTACTTTAACGCGGAGCATCTATCTAAAGACAGGTAATTATCAATGCAACAAATAGTTAAGAGACAGCAACAGATATTAACGTAACTGATTGAACAGTGATTACTAAGAACGTGTAAGATAACTCACGAACAGTTAATCAAAAATAAATCACACACTTCTCAGTAAAAATTATCCATACTGTAATTTACGTCAACTCGTTAGTAATATCATCGTCGTGGTAGCTGGAGATTACGCATTTTGTCCCCTAGTGGGTTGTATCCCTAGTCTTTCCGCCTCCCCCAAAGACGGGTAAGGAGCAACCCATGCCTAGCACTGCGTGCTGCCTCGCTAAAGCTCGGCTCGGCAGGCTTGCCAAAGGGGGAGGTGTCCCCACTTTGGAAACCCCCTCAAAAACTGCATCTTGTTTGGTTTGATTTATGCCTAAAGCTTCTTCTCAATCACTTGTCCGCACTAAAATGTTGCAAGTGCGATTCAGCCCAATTGAATACGAGATGATTCGCTCCAAAGCGGAAGATACGAGCATGAGTTTGGCAGAATTAACAAGACGTTGTATATTACTGCGACCAATCCCACCACCACCACCGCGACTGGGCAGAGTTACAGTGGATACATACCTGGAACTGTCGCGCATCGGCAACAACATCAACCAACTGGCCAAAGCCACCAATACCGCAATCAAAATGCAGTTGCCACCGCCAGCATCACCAGAACTTCTACAAGAGTTACTAGAACTGCTACGATACTGCCAACGGGAAATAGCCAATACTTTCATCGAAGAATCGGACGAGGAAACTGATGATTGGCAACCAGACTAAAGGGCGAGGATTCCGTGGACTGCTGAATTATTTGGAGTCTCAGAAAGATGCCAAACTCATTGGTGGCAACATGGGTGGCAATAACTCCCGCGCACTGGCCAGAGAATTCAAAATTTCCCGACAACTAAACCCAGAAGCTGACCGAGTAGTGTATCACGCATCATTATCACTACCAGACAACGAGCGACTAGACGAAGCAACATGGAACGAAATCGCTAACCGCTATCTCGAAGAGATGGGATTTGACAGTAATCAGTACGTAGTCTACAGACACAGCAATACCGAACACGACCACATACATATTTGCGCCAGCCGCATTCGGTTAAATAACGGGAGGATTGTACATGATAGCTGGGATTACAAGCGCAGCGAAACCATTATCCGGCAGCTAGAACGAGATTATGGTTTACAACAAACCCAGAGTAGCCATGAAAAATTATCGCGTAATCCCAGTATAGGACAACAAAAACGCCTAGAAAGAGAACATGAAGAATATATCAACGGTGAGCGCCTTACGCCACAAGAACGCCCCATTAAGCAACAACTCCAGGAATTAATCGACCGCGCCACAATAGATAAACTAACTATGCCTCAACTGGTTGAGCGGTTGCAATTACAAGGTGTAGAAGTTCGTCACGGATTAACGCGCAACGGTAAAAGTAAGGGCATTTCGTACTCTTGGAATGACCAGAAATTTAGCGGCACATCTTTGGGGCCTGCCTACACATTCCCAGGTTTACAAAAACATAAGGGGATTGACTACCAGCCCCAACGGGATGACGAGCTTATTGAGAATCTGTTGAAGAATCCTAAAGAGCAAGCAGTGGAGAGCCAAAGATTCATAAATACAATCGTTGACTTTATTGAACAGTCAGTAGTTGATGATGCCTTGGCTGAAACGTTACCACAATTAACAGAACAACTGTCTGCGTATCAGCAGCAGCTAGCTAATAATAAAACCACATTTTACGACCTGGAAACCGCGATTGTTGATGAAGAGCAACAACTGTCTTCACCAAAAGCTGTGGATGCAATCTCTAACTTTATTGAACAGTCAGTAGTTGATGATGCCTTGGTTGAAACTTTACCACAATTAACAGAACAACTGTCCGCGTATCAGCAGCAGCTTGAAGCAGGAAAAACCGCATTTGACGACCTGGGAGCCGCGATTGTTAATGAAGAGCAACGACTATCATCACAAAGAGCAGTGGATGCAATCTCTGACTTTATTGAACAGTCAGTAGTTGATGATGCCTTGGCTGAAACGTTGCCACAATTAACAGAACAACTATCTATTTATCGGCAACAACTCTTTCGAGCTAAAACTGCATTCAATGACTTTGAAACAGCCTTGACGACTGAGTTGCAATCCCACGCAGAGAAGAAAGCAATTTTGTCAATCTCTGATTATATTGAGCAATCAGCTATCGAGTCAGCTTTAACTAAAACAGTATTAGGATTAACAGAGCAACTATCTCAATACAAAGAGCAACTTGTTGAGGCTAAAACTACATTCAATGACTTTGATGAAGCATTTACGGCTGAGTTGCAATCCCATGCAGAGAAGAAAGCCATATTATCAATCTTTGATTATATTGAGCAATCAGCTATCGAGTCAGCTTTAAGCCAAGCAGTATTAGGATTAACACAGCAAGTTTCTCAATATCATCAGCAGCTACTTGAAGCTAAAACTACATTCAATGACTTTGAAACAGCATTGACGGCTGAGTTACAATCCCATACAGAGAAGAAAGCTATCTTATCAATCTCTGATTATATTGAGCAATCAACTGTCGAGTCAGCCTTAACTGAAGCAGTATTAGAATTAACGCAACAACTTTCTCAATACAAAGAGCAACTCGTTACAGCTAAAACTACATTTAATGACCTGGATGCAGTGCTTGCGAATGAGTTACAATCCTATCGAGAGAAAAGAGCTATTTCATCAATCTCTGATTATATTGAGCAATCAACTGTCGAGTCAGCCTTAACTGAAACAGTATTAGAATTAATACAACAACTTTCTCAAAATCAGCAGCAGCTATCAGCCGGAAGAACCATATTTGACGACCTGGAAGCAGGGATTGTTTATTTGGAGCAACTCCATAGATCACAAAAACCAGTAGATGCAATTGCTCTTAACAAAGCTCAAACTCTAGCCGCAGATAAACCAAAACTAACCCCGAATCAAACAACCGAGTTATATAAGTATTACAGCGCCGACTTGCAAAATTTATTAGTGACTGACCGAGACAAAGAAATTGCTATGCGGGCGCTATTAGATAATAAGCCATCTGAAGAAGTTGCAGAAATTCTCTTTGCCAGCCCAGCCAAATGGACACAAGATGAAGCTAGAGAATTGGTACTAATCGCTAGTAATCAACTGGCAACTCAAAAGTCTGAACCAGAACAGTCACTCACAGAAAAGCAGCGTCAAGAGTCAGAATTCTTAGCTATGGCTGTGCCTATTGCTGTTAAATTAATCAACTGGCAATTAAGAGAAACTGGCTCAAATGGACTGAGATTCAAACGCGCCACTCTGGAGAAACAGGGTAGAGAACTGGTATTTACCCATGATGAACGAGGTGAAATTTTTCGAGTGGCAGTCAACCGAAACCAGTCAGGTGAGCTTGAGTATTCACCGATTAATTTGGGGTCAGTAGAAAGAGAAGATATTCAGCTTTGGCACTCTTGCGACCGCGTATTGCAACAACTAATATCAGAAAAACAGCAACAAGAAAGAAGACAGACTAAAGGCATGTCTCTCTAGTTGATGGCGCAACTCTTAACCGATAAATCTCAAATAGGCGGTGTCTGCCACTGCCAGAAATCCACTCGTTGAGCCACCCAGATTGTTGCAGGCAGCAGCAGACACTCCGCTTCGCCGCCTATTTGTTAAGAGTTGCTTAGATTGTGGTATTAGTCTAAGCAGTTGAAGCTGAACTATTATTTCAACCTAGTTTCCTTCAAAATCAGAGAAGTAATTAATTAAAACTCCTTACTTCCGAATTCCGACTCCTGAACATTTTATTGCTCATTTACTTAATGCCAAATAGCGCCCTACTGGCTCTGACAAAATTAGTACGGTGTACCGTCTTTGTGGACAAATCTCCACAAGCCATTCTCGAAATTGGCCATCAGGTCATCATCGGGATAGCTGCCTGAGTCAGAGGATGTTCTGTCTCCGATTTCGAGGTAAAGAACATCCTCTCTTGTTTCATTGATTAGATGGTGGCCGTTACCAGTGCCAGCCTTGAAGCCGGCACACATACCTGGGGAGAGTTGTGTATAACCTTCGTCGGTACAAAGCGTTGGATGCCCCTCCAAGATGTACACGAACTCGTCTTGCAAGGTGTGAGCGTGACGAAGGGCTGAAATTGCCATTGGAGCTAGGCGTGTTAGGTTTACACCAAAGTTCGTAATCCCAAACAAGTCACCTAGTGGGTGTTTCTCCCTGCCCACCATACGCGATGCAAACGGTTCAGGATAGTTTGAGGGCTTAGTTCTTGTCGGTGCATCAGATGCCTTAATGGCGATCAATTTTTCTCCTTCTGACATAAGAACCTCGTAATCTGGAATGATAAGGGCTAATACCAATTTAAAATTTTTGTAGGCTCTTATTTTGGCAAAGGTATTATTATCTATAGATAATTTTGCCAGTTTTGCGGGATTTTTACTACCGAACAGGGGATTACACCTTTGGTCTAACAACGTGAAATCAATAATCTTCGCCATCAATTACACGTATTAGCCCAATCGTGTAGCGCAACTATATATTGATGCCAAGTAAGAACATTAAGTAAGAAACGGAATTGATGACTTGTCCAAAAGCGCTGGTTATTAAGGTTTTAGCGAGGAGCGACCCCGAAACTTCCTTGCGAAGCATTGGATAGCAGAGGGGAAAATTTTTAAATCATAATTTTAAAATTAGATGTATAGGAATAATCATAAAGCTATGCCTAGCTTCATGCAGAGGTTTCTTGAATTTACTATAAAATTACAGTAATGTACTTTTTCTACTTCATCTCTTCTAAATAATTTAGTTCATTAGACTGCTTATATTCTATTAAAGACAGTATTAAAAAGTGGTTTTCCAGTATGTAGTGCAGGTTATTATAAGCTTATTAGTAAACTTATCAATTGTTTCTGATAATAAACAAATTTGGCTCTTCAGTTCATTTTATGTAATCGAATAATAAATAAAATCTAATCATAGCCTGCGTTCCTTGCTGTGACTGGATTTTGATTTTTTGAACCTTTCTATAAAACTGCGATTTTAATGCCTTACCATAAAACGAATGCAAGAGCCACAAATTTTTTACAAATTCACAATATAAAGATTTAATATCTTTGAAGATTTAATATTTTTCAGTACATTTACTAAGTTATATTGTGATATTTTAGTATGATTTATTTGTCTAAGACTTGCCATTCTTTTAATGCAAGTTACCATCTTGATTTATTAAGTAACCAGGGTTAGCGCGTCTCAAACCCTATTGACAAGCGGACCTGGTTGATTAGTCATTAAGTTGGGAACAAAGTAGTACTATCCGAGCTAGGTCAAGACTTTTCCAGTTTCTAGGATTGTAGATTGGGTAATAATACTTAAAATACGTTGTACACTTGTTAACATCTATTTTTAATTTCTGGGTCAATTTCTGCAAAAGTATAGCAATCCACCTAGCTACAACCTCTAGAGTTATGTCAACAGGATTTGAGAATAAAAATAAAACGAAAACATTTTTTACATCCAATATAGATAGCTTTAAAATTATTAGTAAATTTCAAGAATATTTTACAGAAATAAAAGACCCAAGAGTAGAAAAAACGAGATTACATCTACTCACTGATATCATCACCATTTCCATTTTAGCAGTAATAGCGGGCGCAGAAGGCTGGGAGGATATTGAGGAATATGGGCTTAATAAAAAAGAATGGTTGGAAACATTTTTAGAACTGCCCTTTGGAATTCCCAGTCCTGATACTTTCAGAAGAGTGTTTGAAAGAATTAACCCTAAAGAATTTGAGCAATGTTTCCAGGTGTGGATACAATCGATAGTTGAGAAGTTAGGGGTGGAAGTAGTCGCTATAGACGGTAAAGCTCTTAAAGGTTCATATGACCGAAAATCTGAACTGAAAGCTTTACATCTGGTTAGTGCTTGGTCAAAAGAACACCGTTTGATCTTGGGACAAACGAAGGTTAATGCCAAATCTAATGAAATTACCGCAATTCCAGCACTCTTAGAAATGTTGGACATATCTGGTTGCATCATTACTATTGATGCAATGGGTACTCAGAAATCGATTGTAAAAAAATTCATAGAAGCTGATGCCGATTATATTTTGAGTCTGAAAGATAATCATCCCACACTACACCAACAAGTGAAGAATTGGTTCGAGACTTCACTATCTCTAGGCTTTCAAGGTATTGATGTAAATATTAGTCAACGGGTAGAAAAAGGGCATCACAGAATTGAAAATCGTAAAGTTTACGCTGTGCCTATCTCACAAATTCCTGCACTTGATGAACAAGAAGATTGGATAGGCTTCAAAACAGTCGTGATGGTAGTGCGTTCAATTCAGCATTGGAATAAAATTACCCATGAGGTGCAATTTTATATCTCTAGTCTCGCCAGTCATGCTAATAAGATTGCTAGTGCAATTCGACAGCACTGGGGCATCGAAAACTCTGTTCATTGGACATTAGATGTCACGTTTCATGAAGATGAATGTCGGATTCGTTCTCTGCACAGTCCACAGAATTTTGCCTTGCTACGTCGTATTGCCCTTAATGCCTTAGAACGAGAATCATCTTTTCGCCGCAGTATTCGCCAAAAGTCACGCCGCGCGGCTATGAATGATCAGTACATGGTTTCTGTATTGGCAGCGGCTCTCTCAAACTCCTCCCCTGTGCTAGAATCCACCTGTCAATAGGGTTTGAGATGCGCTAACCCTGATTAAGTAACTAATGCGTATAAGTAACTTTGTTATAGGTTTTTGTCTTGTAGTTTCAACTGTTTTTGGTGCGAAGTCAGCACATGGAGTCGCTATTGGTGGAAGTCTTCCTAGTCCAGGAGGCAATACTTCTTTGAACTTTACTGTACCTAAGTTATTTAGTACTGATAGTGATGTTGGTATCCGGATTAGAACCCTCTCTTATGGAGGGGGTATTTCTTTTGACTCACCAACCGTTCCTGGGGGATCTTTCAAAAAACAACAGGTTTCCAGGGGTGGTTTTGATCCAATTTTGGCAATATTTGATTCTAGTGGAAATCAAGTTGCTATAGTTGATGATGCAAGTATTTTAGGTAATAGACCTGATCCTATAACAGGATTAACATTTGATGCTGGTTTCGATATTCGGTTAAAACCTGGAGATTACCAATTGAGAGTTACCCAGTATGATAATTTTGAGGGGACAGGACTCAGTGGAATTAAAGGATTTACAGATGTCAGTGGCTCTGCACGGGAAAATACATGGTTTGTACAGCTTCACACAATTGATGATTTCCTTAAAAACACAGTTAAAATTACCGATGAAAATGGCAATGTTGCAAAATCAAAATTGAGTAATGCTATATATGCAAATTTTCAGCCAGAGCTAGCAGTGATACAGGGATTCAATAATTTGAATAGCCTTGCATCTTTCGGTGGATTTGATCACTTTAATTGGTATCAGGAAATAACATCTATAGACTCAGGACTGGCAACAAATATCTGTCGAGGAATAGGAGTTGATCCATTACCAGGAGGCAATTGTTCTTTCACAATCGCGGATCAGTTTAAGTGGTATTGGGATGAAACTCCTGTCTTTGGTAGAGGAGACTTTTTTGTTCAAGAGCGTACTAAAGCCACAGAACTAGAGTATGTAGATGCCCCCAACCTTCTTATATCTGAAACGTCAGCAGAATTTGTAACGTATTTAGCTGGTGTACAACAAGGTGATGAAGGCATTATTTTTTCTAACAAGGGTGGAAACTTTAATAATCTAGCTTTTAAATGGAGATTTACGCAAAAAGCCAACTTTGCGGGGCAAGGGCTTGACCGGCTTTGCTCACTTTTGGGTAAAACTTGTGCGAGCGCAAATGACATTACAAATATTGCTTTTCTTCAGAACATTGATCCTAACTTAGCTGGTGAAGGGGAAATTGAATTTCTAGGTTTTTTGCAACCTGAAGATTGGACTGAGGAAAGAATTAATAGGCTTCAATCCGTTGGACTTCAAGTTGTGGGGTTAGAAAACTCAAGGTTAAGTATAGAACCTCCTGTTTCAACATCTGTTCCAGAACCTTCAACATTGCTAGGTTATTTTACATTAATTGGTTTAGGTTACAAATTTCGGCGAAAGAAAACACAAAGCAAGAGTTAGTGCTTAGTTCAACTTCTTCTGTTGATAAGGGAGTGCAATCACATCTCCGCGTTGCTGGTAGTAAATGCGATCACGTTTGCTCTAGATGCTATTAATATCTAGAGTGCAATCATTTACCTATTTTCACCTTGGCAAGAATGCGAGCGCACCTCTCTGGAAAATGTGCCAGTATCAATTAGTTTATTGGTAAAGGTGCAGGTATCTGCTTTACTTTCACCCCTGGCTGCTAGCCTATTCTACGCAAGAAGGGTAAACAGCATTGGCTCTTAAAAGTATTGATATTGCGCGGCTTGTGCCAGTATTTATCACTTTTGACTCACTAACGTCTTTCCAGATGGTGCAGAGTACTACCAATACTCTGCACCAACAAAAAAATTAACACCTCAAACCTAGACAGACAATGACGTTCAGCCTTAGCGTACGATTTTCCCAAATTGGCACGGTGACGCCTAGAACGTTGATGGTCAACCAACCAAGGTATTTCTTACTCAAGTTGCTGCAAACAAGCCAGAGCAAGAGTTTTTCAAATTAATGTGGTGCATCTCTATTGCAAAGTCGGGGCTAGAATTTGCGCTCGCAGGTACGACCGAGCAACAGTGTTGCTCGGTCGTGGCTTCCAAAACCCTTACTAGACAAGCATTTTTACTGCCTCATCAAACTTTTTCTTACTTTTTTTTCTTACTTACCCCAAATATCATCAATAAATAGCTTATAAAATTTAAATACTATTGATTTAAATCTATATTTGCTCAGATTCTCTTTAGCTCTAAAAAAACTCAAGTTTAGACAACACAAACTTAGTCAATCGGCTGATGTCTGCAATCATTTGTTACAAACTCAGCAGCCATGACAGCGATCACTATCATGAATACTAGTATTGAAACTCGTCAAATGTCGCCAGCATTTCAAAGGTTTATACCCGCTATATAGATCCCGTTGGCGAAATATTTCTTAATCTTGTCAATCTTTGCGCTTTTGTGGAAACCCGCCAAAGAAAGGGGGCATTTTTTATTTTGTAATACATGGCTTGAGATCATACAACTTCATCACTTTATTCCTCAAGCCACCAGCCCTGGTAAGCGTTTCCCGAATCGCCAACAGCGTCTATGCTATATCTACCCCATATTGACATACTAGGTAATCATTTGCACCGTTCGTTGCCAATGCACAGCCTACTTCGTTTGCTTGAGTACAAATATCTTGCCAACTTCCATTAATTGATATATTATCGCTGCAAATCTTCTGTTGTGAACCCCAAAATTCAATCATCTTTGATTTTGAGTGAGTTCCTGTAGCCCCTACCCAAATAATTTCTATGTTTTGGGTAGAACTATGTTGAAAGGAATTATTTAAAGCCAAATGATTTGCCCATTCTTGAGCAGATTCGGCTAATTGGAAAGACCATTTTATAGACGGTAAATTCCTTATTTCACGGTTTTGGTTATGGGCTATCAAGACATTTTGTATATTAATTAGTTTTAATTTTGAAAGCTGCTGGAATCTTTCTGCTGATGCTAGCATTTTCTCATGAGATTCATGCCATTTTTTCCATATTTCTAATTTATCAAATATATATTCTGTGAAATATTGAGCATCTTTTTCTCCACACTCTTTTAATTCTTCAATCCGTTTATGGCTGAAATCTAGCATACTACTTAGTGAGCCAATAATTCCACTACCAGACTTTGTAGTTGGCTTTGTTGGTCTTATTTCAATAATTGCTGTATCAGGAAACTTGCTAGAATCAAAAATTTCTTTATCACACAGATGAATGACTATTACATATTTGCATCCACGAACTGCTAAAGGCTTAACAGGAATATTATCACCTAAGAAACCATCACAATATAGTTGTCCTTCAACTGTTCGTGTAGGGAAAGCAACAGGAATAGCTGCACTTGCTAAAATTAAATTGTAGAGGTCTTGTTCATTAGCAATATTTTTAACAGAATGCCAGTGAGGTTTTTTTCCTGCACTAGCAATCACAAAATTACCCAGAGCCTGAATAGCACTGCCTCCAATACCAAGAACATTAATTTTTATGGAAGGAAAGACAGTAACCCATAATTCAATACCATTTCTTAGAGCATTTGCTTGAACATTTTCGCGTAATAGGTTTTCAATAAATTCTGGCTTAATTACGGCAGTTTTTATTGGAAACCAGGGATCAATATCTAGAATTTTACGTTTATCTATTTTTGTATCCCAGATATCATTCAATCGCTTAACAGCCTCCGGGAAGGACTTATGAGATGCTAAAATAGCACCGTTAAGAGCGCCAATGCTTGTACCAGCAATAATATTTGGTACAAATTTTAGTTTTTCTGATAAATACTTGATAGCACCCGCTTGGTAAGCTCCTTTAGCACCACCACCAACTAAAACTAGTCCAATTTTTGGTTCAGTTTCCATCTGTTTAAATGCTATAGCGAATCTATGGTTAAGTTTTAAAATGGATATTTTTTAGCTCTAGCCTTGCAGTAAGTTGCTGTCTCATTAACAACTGTTTTAAGAAAATAGTTTTTGTCAGTTACAGATGATACAAAAATATTTCGTTTGCCACAAAACAATATTGCTTTGTCAGAGGTATCTTTAATATGATTGTTTCCTTGTATCGCTGATATTATAGTTGTGCAAATAACAAATAAATTTGGTGCATCTTTCCATAATTCAAACGTGCTATCCCAATATTGTTCTTGTTCTCCATAAATTGATAAAGCAAAAGTTTCACGCTCTTTATTATTTATTGATGAGATTGTTTGCTCTATAAGTTTACTAATGGTAAAAGGGTGAGCAGGAAATTTAGCATTAATATCTGAAGCTTTTATATCGTTAATAAGCCTTTTGCAAAGTAGATCGGTTTCGCTGGAATAAATAACGGCACTAGAAAAGATGCGGGTTACTAATACCATTAATGGAATCATAAAAGGAAAATTACTATATCTTTTCTCATCACGCAGTTGAGCTTTCCATTCAGCTAAAATATTGTCATAAACACTCTCTGCTTTAAGATCCATCTTAATAGTATTCATTTGCTGACCTAGATAATTAAAATTAGTTCCTTGAATATCAACATAATTTTGTATTTCCTCCACTTTATTAATAATTTCTTTCTTTATTAATTGAACATCATTAAGAGTTTTATATTGATTCAATACAAATTCTCCAAGTGCCTTCATATTACGGATATTATTTTCAATAATTATTTTTGACCATCTTTTATCTTCACTTTTTATATTTTCAAACAAACGATAATTTTCTGTTTCGTTGAGCCTTTCAACCTGCCTTAAATTTTGTTCAATGCTGTTAAATAGCTGAATTATAAGTTGAGCTTTAGCTACAGGAAAATCCTTTAAGTCATTGAAATCCAAATTACTCATGTTTATTCTTATTCTTCAGATGATTCAATTAAAATTTGTTCTGTATAATCTTTAAGTCGTTGAATGTTGTTTTTTATAGTTATAACTTCTTTCTCCCACTCTTCTGACGTTAAAAATTTCAGTTTATTTCGCACTTCATCACTCTGATTTTGTGTAGACTTTTCTAAAGTTGAAATAAATTCTTCTAATCTATATTCTATGAAACTAAAATATTTATCAAATTTGGTGTTGTTATTTTGGATAACTTCTTCTTTTACTGTCTGTGGATATTCTTTTAGCACTTCAATTAAAATTTCGTACATTAGAATGAAGTATTCTTTAATTAGTATTTTATAAGGTCTAATCTCGTAGCCAAACATTCTCTTACACAAATTTTTAAATTTTCCTAAAATACTATACTCAGTCTTATAAATCTCCAAATCATTAATTCTTTTTTCCTTAGTTTTTAGGTTAGATAGATATTTTTCTAATTCCGGCGGATTATCAGAAAAATCTATCATAAATTCATTGTTAATACGAGTAATTACTTTTTTTACAAAAGGCAATATTTCTTCACTAAATAAACCTTCAAATTCTTTATTTTTGACTTTGATATTTTTATTTAAAATTTCATGTATTTTTTCAATTAATTCCCCTAGCATAGAGCTTATTATTTCAATAATCTCTTTTTGTTTTTCCTTTGACTCTTTTTCAGTACTAAACTTAAAATCTAAAATACCTTTATTATATATTTTACCTAATAGATATTTATAAAGTAGCTCTGGTTCACTAAATGTTATTTCTGATATTTCATGAAAATTATTTATTAAAGCATTATATTGCTCGGATTCTTTAAGTGAATTTTCTACGTATTCTTTAGGTGAGGTTTTGAGATATGAAGGTGTATTATTTTTAAGATTATTTATTTTGTTTTTTAAATCATCAATGCTTTTATCTATTACTTCAAATTCTTTCTCAATTTCTCCTTTTGCAAAAGATAAAAAAAGATTTTTTTTATCTTTTAGCTCTGTTTTATCTCTTTGTAAATTACTAATTTCTTTTTCAAGATCATGAAAATTACTATTCATGCTAGATATTCTAAATTTTATTTTTTCTGTAAAATCTTTTAGAGAGTTATAGCTATAGTTAAGTGCAGATATCATAGAACGAGGTGCAACTTGCTCTATCAGTAAATTGATCACATTTTCTAAAAATATAGAAAAACGAGATTCGTTCCACATCTCGTCAACTTTTTTTCCTAATTCATCAAGAGTAGTATTTTCAAAATCTTCAGGACTAACCTTTCTTAAATATATACGTAGAAAATTTTTAGCTATTTCCTGAAACTGAGAATTTTCTTTACTCTTTGGTGCTTGCCAGAATTGAGTAGCAATCTCTCCGTATAAACCAGATACTGCAAATACACGATTGTCTTCTTTTGAGTTATCTATTTTGTATCCTATAGCTACACTCTCTTGCAAATCCTGAAAATCCATCACTTCAGTACCATTAAGATTTATGTCCCATTTATTAACTACGATATATAAATTATCTTGACCTCGTAAATTAATAAAACTGTTTACTTCCTCTCTAATTTGATCTGCTATTTTGTTATCTTGTTTAGTAAAATCAATGACAAGTAATACCATTGAACTTTTCTCTACTTCATGTCTTACAACAGCCTCAAAGTTATGTTTTCCTCCTACGTCATCTACACCTGGCGTATCTACAATTACTAAATTACCTAACTGGGACTTTTGTTTTTTTTGTAAATTAAACAATGGTGTATAAATACAAGGAATATCAATTATGTCGTTTTTCCTATCTGTGCCAAATTGATGATAAAGACGAATTAAATCATTCAAATCAGTAAGTATATTTAATATTTTTTCCTGTCCCTCAATTTTAATTTCATTTTGTGCATTAATAATCTTAGATAAGTTTTCGTCTTTTTGTGAGTTTTGAATTTTTTCGACTAATTTTTTTAAATCTTTATTTATTTTAGCTATAACTTGCTCGTTATCTTCGATTTCTGTTTTGATTCTATCAATGCAATATTTGAAATACTCTATTGTTGAATGGTTTAGTAATAGAGTTGGTTGTAATTCTTTTGTTGTAAAAACAATTTTAGTTGGCAATGCTGTCATTGCCTTAACTCTGGTTGGCAAAAGTTTTTGTCCTATGATTGTATTAATTATAGTAGTTTTACCTGATTTTAATGGTGCTAATATTGCCATTCTCAACTCTTGATTTTCAATATCATACTGTAAGCTTTGAAAAATTTTTTGATAATATTTAGCTTTCTCACTTGTTTCATCTTTATTACCGTTTTCATCCACAAAATCCATGATTTCACTTATTTTAAGCATCAGTTTATCTAGATGAGAAAATAAGTTAGTGATGTCTTTCTTCAGATCTATTACATTGAATTTAATATTTTGACAGTTCATATTTTTCTTTTATTAAAATAAAAAAAAGTGAAAACACTCATCACAAGTTACTGATTTATACTAATACTACAATCCTGTACTTGTAATATATTTATATATAATTTTTAATATTTTATAACTTACTTATAGATATTTTTTCAAATACTGAACTAAGAAAGTTAGCGGTTTTTCCGCCTACTGTAAGGCACATTCAGCAAATCAATCGCCCGTTTCTTCACTGCTTCCCCCCGCCGATCATACTTACTTGTCGTACTTGGTGACGCATGACCTGCAAGTTTCGCTACCGTGACGATATCTGCACCCGCATCCAGTAGATTACCGATAAAAGTTCTTCTAAAATCATGAGGTGTAAACGCATCCACATCAGCTTTTTCCCCGCGCCGCCGCAATGCACATAGCATTTTGTTCGCCATCGCCGGACTGTACTTTTCCATCAGCACCGACCTGACCGCAGCTGTGTGCTGGTAACGCAACTTTGACCAATCCAAGGTGCTTACATCACAAGTGCCACTGGTTAGTAGTTGAGCGATCGCATTCAGTGCCTCCCGCATCGTCCGCCGCGAACCCTCCCCTAGACTGTTAAGGTAAACTTCAGCCGGGTGCAAAGTTAGCGGAACTGGTTCAGTTAACGCCAGCGACTCAGGATTAAAATTGGATGCGATCGCGCGGGTGTTCACAGGCAATTAAATGAGGCTTTTCCATAGATCCTCTAACAATTGTGTCGCTATCACAACCCTTTCAGGCGTTAAGGATTGCGAGAATATCATTGTGCTATCGCGGCTTCAAGGTGATGAATCCCAAGTCAAACAGCCAGATAAAAGGATAGCTGACACTAAATTAAAAGAACTAGTTGATGAATTTATAGAAACAGAACTGCCAGCTTATGACTTCTTTATAGCGCGACACTCAGACAAAGAACACGACCACACCCACATCGTTGCATCTAGAGTTAATAACCTAGATGGTAAATCTATTCGCACCTGGAACAATTACGCCCATTCGGAACACTCCGCCCGACTACTAGAGCGATAATTTCAGCTAAACCCAGTCCAAAGTAGTTGGGAAAGTAAGCAAAAGGCTATGACTCGTAATCAGCTTGAACGGGTCGAACGCGATGGACTTCCCGGCGAAGAAATAATGCGCCGAACGATTGAGAAAGTGGCAGTAAATAAACCCACAATGCCCCAGCTAATTGAGCAGTTGTGGAGAGAGTATCAAGTCAAAGCCATCGTTAGTTATTACGGTCATGGCGGAGTAAGAGGTATTAAATTTGGTATTGATATTGGCTCAGTTAATGAAGATGGTAGCCCCCGTTTGCTCTGGAAACAGGGAGGTAATCTCAATAAATATAAGTGTTCCTTTACAAAGCTCCAGTCCGAATTGGGGATAAACTACGACCCAAAACGGGACGATAGCGAAATTAAACGTTTAAATAGTTTCTTAGAATCTTTAGATAATAAGCCAATTAATCAACAACTAATATCAACCATCTTCCCGAAAGAAGCTCAAGCTATAGCCGAAACTAAACACCATCTAACCCCAGATAAATCAGATGCAAAACAACGAGCGCACGTTCAAAGAGTTCTACACCTTACAAGTACTACCAGGTTGGGGAAAGGCGTTTCCTAATGGTTATGTTGCAAGTTTTTGCAACATAACCAAATTCTGTTCGGCAGCTAGGCAGATATACTGCTTGTGGGTAAAACTTGAATTATTGCTTTGTGGATATTGTCACTCAAACAATCGACCATCTTCTAAACAGAGAATGCGATCGGCAATATCGAAAATGCGGTTATCATGAGTTACTATTAAAATTGCACAGTCTTGTTTTTTTGCTAGTCGTTGAATGAGTTCTACAACATCCCGACCTGTTTTTTTATCCAAGGCAGATGTTGGTTCGTCTGCCAAAATTAGTTTAGGTTGACTAACAAGAGCACGAGCAATTGCTACTCTTTGTTTTTGTCCTCCAGAGAGTTGATTGGGATAAGCATCAATATGATTGCCAAGTCCTACAGCTTCTAAAATTTCCTGCGATTTATAGATGGCTTCTTGCCTTGAAAAGTGTTGATGTAAAGCTATAGACATTTGTACATTTTGACAGGCTGTTAATGAATTTAATAAATTGTGAGATTGAAAAATAAATCCAATTTGTTTTCGCAATCCCTGTAATTGAATACTTGTTGCTCTATATAGTTCATGACTTAATACTTTCAAACTACCTTCCTGAACTGAACGCAATCCCCCCATCAATGTCAACAAGGTTGTTTTTCCAGAACCTGAAGGTCCAGCCATGATGATAATATCACCGACTTTAATATCTGTAGATATTTCATACAAAATCTGCTTTCGCAGTTGTCCTGTTCCGTAATAATGATTAATGTTTTTGGCTAATATTACTGATTTTGATTGCATAATAGTGAAAAAATAAATCAAATTTAATTCCAAAACTAAGCCGAAACTTAAAACTTTTGCCCATAAAGTTCAGCCGGGTCAAGATTATGCAGTCTTCTGCTAGCAATTAGACTTGCAAGTATACACATACAAATTGTTAATAGTAACACTGATAGAATTGCATTCAAACTCATCTGCATTAATAAACCTGTTACGTTAGCAATTAATTTATATATTAATACACTCAGAGAAAAGCCTGGCACAAAACCCAGAAATGACATCACTATTGACTCTATAAAAATAATATTTTGAAGATATAAAGTAGAATAACCCATCGCTTTGAGAGTAGCGTATTGCGGTAGATTATTATTAATATCTGTATAAATAATATTGTAAACAATAATCATACCGACGATAAAACCAATTATTTTCCCTAAACCAAACACGAAACCAACAGAAGTTGTCTGATTCCAGTGTTTTAGTTCTCTTTGAATAAAATCTTGTTTATCAAAAACTTTAATATCTTGAGGAAGAGATTTATTCAGACTTTTAACTAAACTATTAATATTAGTTCCATATTTAAGTTTGATTAAACCTAAATCGACTTTATCTAGAGAAGAACGAATCTTTGCCGAAAAG
Organism: Nostoc indistinguendum CM1-VF10; assembly: GCA_019359215.1. Classification (GTDB taxonomy): domain Bacteria; phylum Cyanobacteriota; class Cyanobacteriia; order Cyanobacteriales; family Nostocaceae; genus Nostoc; species Nostoc indistinguendum. The sequence continues at coordinate 26,910 of JAHHHS010000079.1, forward strand.
CCAGATGGACGTTCGGCAAATATCCGCAGGAAGTTCTGATCACTCATAATGAGGTTTCCCTCGGTAACATAATCCGCGCCTAATTCAAACGTACCAATTATTTGAATTTGACGATTCGATAGTTCTGCAATCACCCCTTTATCCATATAACCATAAACTTTAAAAGATTTTTTATCAGCTAATAGCGTATTTGGAAGATGTAAGTTGTCTACTGAGTTTTGAACATCAGGAATAAGAAACACCACATCAGCAGGATTGAATGCAAAAACTCTAATAGAACGTTCTTTTGTATCTTTAAGATTTTTCCAAATTCCCATTGTGATATATAATGGATAAGTAGCTTCTACACCTTGAAAACCTTTTGCTTGATATAACCTAATTTTTTGAAAACTTTGCTCAATATAGCTGGCATATCGTGACCGATTAACCATGATTAAGTCGGCATTTAATTTTTGAATAAATTTAATATTACTATTTAATAATCCCTCTTGAAAACCTTGCTGTAAAAACATGAATGAAACAGCAAATGCAATGGCAAGAAATGCAGCTAAAAATCGTTTTTTGTTATGATATATATTTTGCCAAGCAACAAGTAATATTAATATCAACAATTGCATATTTTTTTGAATAAAATTAAAATTTATAAATTAAAATTTAAAAAATACTAGCAGGGTCTTCAACTAAAACTTTACGCAAAGCAATAATACCAGATAAACAACACATAATTAGGCTTGAGAAAAATACAAAAATTACCTTATCTAAGGTTAAATATATTGGTAATTTTGTTACTTCATAAATTATTTTGTATAGTAATGAAGCGATAAAAAGTGCGGGAATAAAGCCTATACTTGACATCAAAACAGCTTGTTTAAGGACTACTAAAGATAAGTAGTAATTTGTATACCCAATTGCCTTTAAAGTTGCATACTCGTGAAGATGTTCTGTCACGTCTACATTCAAGATTTGAAAAATAATGACAATGCCAACAACGAAAGCGGCAACAGCACTAATACTCAAAACTAACCCAGTAAAAGTAGAAAGAATGAAGTATTTTTGATCGCGATTTTCAGCTTCACTACGGCTCTTGACTTCGATATTTTTGGGCAGTAATTGGCGAAGATTGCTGATAACAGTATTAATGTTGGTATTAGGTTCAACTGTAATCAAACCTAAGCTAACATCATCGAGAGAACGCCCAGTTGAAAAACGAATAAAATTTTGGTCATTCATAATGACGCTTCCATCTGCTCGTAAACTGTTACTTATGCTAAAAGAACCGACAATTTGTATTTTTCTGTCTGCCAGTTCTGTCTTTAGACCGACTGTTTGAGAACCGAAATCATTGCGAGATAAACGACTCATTAGCACTGTATCTTGGCGTTGTAATGCTGTAATATATTCGTAGACTTCTGGAATTTTTAATACTTGGTCGCGAAGATTAAAACCTAACACTAAAATTTGACGAGTCTGATGCGTTTGTGGATTGCGCCATGCGAAGAATGATGTATAAAATGGCATTGCAGATGCTACGCCTTTAATTCCTTGAGCTTGATATAAACGTTGTCGCGAAAAAGGTTGTGTGAATGTAGCCTCTAAAGATTTAGATGAAATTAAAACAATATCAAAGTTGAGATTGTCATAAATCAAGGTAGCTGATTTTAAAACAGCGCTAAACAAGCCAAGCTGCATAAAAATTAGAGCTACAGTAAAGCAAATAGCTGATATCGCTACAATGAGACGGCCTTTTACATGAATTAAATTCAACCAAGCTAAGGGAGGACCTCCCCAGTCTCTTTTCCTATGGTGAATCATTTTGCTGCACTCCAGGAGAAGTTAAATCAATTGCTACATCCACTTGTAGCTGACTAAAATTAGATGCTAATTTACTTTCTGCTAAACGAATTTTTACCTCGACCACACGAGCATCTGATTTTGCTGTTGGATCATCACCGATGATATTATTTTTAAATACTAGCCGACCAATTTGTGATACCTTACCTGTCAAAGGTTGAGCAAAAGCAGTACTTGTTATAGTTGCTTGCTGTCCAAGTTTAATTGCACTAACATCAGTTTCATAAACTTCTGCCACAGCATACATTGTTTGGGTATTACCTAGTTTTAAAATCCCTTGTTGAGAAATTGCTTCCCCTGGATAAGCAAAAATTTTCAAAATTTGACCGTTTCTCGGCGAACGAATGATCATACGTTGAAGTCGTGCTTCTGCTAATTTTAATTGCTGTATGGTAGACTTTAAGCCACTATGACTTTTTACTTTTAAAAAATTAACTTTAGCTTGACTTAGATCTATTCTCGCTTTTTGAATGTTAGTATCGCGGCTTTTAATTAATTGATTTAAAGTTTCTTTTGCTTGATTTAAATTTTCTTGAGCGCTACTAACTGCTAACTTTTTTTCATCAAAAGTTTGTTGCGAAATCGCACCGTCATAATAAAGCTTTTGAAAACGCGAGCGTACCTGAATTGCATTCGCTAATTCTGCTTCTAAGCGTCGCACAATAGCTTGTTGAGATTCAATTTGTAATAACTGCGGTTGATCGACTTGCTGAATCTGTGCTTGAGCTTGATTAATTTGCACACGGCTTGTCAGAGTATCTGTTTCAATCCGCTCTTTTATTTCCGCTAATTGACTTGCAGCTAAATCGCGTTCTTGTAGTTGTTCATTATAACTTTCGGTGAAAGCAATAATTTGTCCAGTTTTAACAAAGCTACCCTCAGAAATCTCTAAACGAGCAATCCTTTCTCCCAATTGACCAGTCACCGAAATAATCTCACCTTCTGGCTCCAAACGCCCAAGTGCTACAACTTTTATTCTTTGGGGACTTGGTGATTCTTCATTTTGAATGTTAGTATGACTATAAATTTTGGGGATAATATATCCAGCTAAGATACTAAGTAAAGCCAAGAAGCATAGTACCGGAATCAGACGAATGTAAGAGGATTTTAATATTTCTGCTTTACTAATCTTCATACGGGAGCATCCCAATTTTGCAAAAAAAACGTAGTGGGAGCCGGAAAGCTGCCTACTTTATTATCAAGCGAGCAAGATGCCCGCACTACAAAAATAAATAAATTTATACATCTGGAATGCTCCCTCTTCATCTTAATCTATCGTCACATTTTTGGGATGTTTATGGAAAATAATGCCGAGCATTGCTACAAAAGAGATTGGAAAAGAAGCGTACAGGGTTCTCTTTGTCATACTCGAAAACGTCGAGTATGGTCTTTTCTCGGAAGTTACTCCTGTTGCGATCGCAAGGATTTTGGAATGTGATCCCTCATCCGTGAAACGGGCCGTGAGAACTCTTACCGAAAAGGGCATCATCAGGAAACGGCACGCCTCACGGAAACTTATCGGGTACGAGGTGCTGGGCAATTTTCAGATGGACGGTTAATTGACGACGTGAAGTGGAAGATAGTGAATAGAGAACTCGTCGCTCACTTGATTGAATCTACTCGATTATTCTATGAGCCAAGGGTTTTTAAAGGTTGAACCTCGTCAAAATCTGATTTCCCGAAGTTCCTTCTCCGGGCCGGCGAGAGCATGGCAAGCGATGCCACGGCTCCTCGTACCTGGTCGTCTCGCACCTCGAGGTACTTGTGAAGTTCCTCCAAAGTGCGATGCCCTGAGATTTCCTGAATGACTCGAAGGGGGATGCCTGCGTTCGACATCTGCGTGAGCGCCGTGCGCCGGAAGCTGTGAGAACTGACCCCTTCGATGCCAGCTCGTCGGCAGGCCCGCCGAAGTAGCCACATGGCGGAATCCTTGTGAAGGTAACTATCCTTTCGCGGCCCCACCTCGTTTCCTGGGAATAGCCATAGTGAATCCGTGCGAGGGGTGTACACTTCCAATCGGTACCGCAAATCCTCAATAACCGGAACGGCTCTCGTTGCAAGTTTCCCCTTTGTATTACCTTTGCGGAAGGTGATTTCCGCTCGCACCCTTCCCTTCATGTCGTACACATCCCGCTTTGCAAGGGTAACCGCTTCATTTACACGACACGCGGAAAAGAGCATGACGGCGTAGAGCGCGCGATCTCTTTCGTTCGAGTACGCTTCGTCAAAGATAATTTCGATTTCTTCGGGAGTGAGGATTTTGGAACGGCCGTGACGGTCTATCTTCAATGAGAAGTACAATAACGCGACAACTCTCAATTATCTCGCAAAATCCCCTTGCTGGATCTGCAACGTCCCCTTTTTTCAGAAACGGAAATTATTTGCTTCGTAAACACATTGAGGCATCTACGCCGAAAGTGTGGCTTACAAAGTCCTGGACTAACACGAAATCAGTAAGTGTGCGTAGGAACCATTACAAATGAACCTTCCTTTTCTGATGAAAGCCTCAAGCTACCAAATGTGGCTTGGGGCTCTCATTGGGTGACTTTTACATCACACTAGAACTTATACCATTGCGGCATTTTCCTCAAAGTCTACACACTCGAATTCGGCAGTAGAGGCGGGTTCTTCAATTATCCCTTCGTCGAATAATATGTCTAAGTGACTCCTTAGACCCGTTTCGACCGAGGAAATTACTTCCGTCCAATGCTAAATTCGTTAATTTTTAGTCTTCTCAACCATTTTATCGAGTTTTAAAACACGCCCTATGTCACCTAAGTTTTGTCAGTCAATCAGACGGCTGATATGCTCATCGAAAGAGAAGTTCTCCCCCAATTGGCTGATTCCCTATCGTGCTCTGTATTACTGCTGGACAAGAGTTGATCTGGTTTCCAGTAAATGTAAAAAGTTTACCAAGTTGATTTATGCCATTACCATTTACTAATCGAGATCCTGCGCCGAATGGACCAGGTCGTTCTTCCCCACTTATGCCTACGGAAGGATTAAATGGACCTCTTGAGACAGCTTGCCACCTAAAGGGATTAGTACCTTGAGGTCTCCTAGAACCAAAAGTGAACTCAACTGGTGCTCCATCAATTGCTAAAGTATTGGTATTGTCAAACTCAAAACAGGCCTGAGTAGTACCCCCGCCTACCTCTGTAATTGTGACTAAGTAATTTTTTCCGGCTACTTGTGCCTTTGCTTCTGCGGCAAAAACTACCATTCCTCCAACAAAACAGACTAAGGCAAAACTGTTTTGTAATAATCTATTGCGTAAACTTATAGTTTTCATTTCCAATGTTCTCCGTTATTGCCCTTCACTTTCCAATAGATTCTGTTGTAATTGAGCAAGTGTTAAACAATTTAAAAAAGGTATATTTTCAAGACTTTTAGAACTACTACTTGTGGTGAAGTTCTATTTCAAGAGGTACACAAACTGATAATTTCCTCTTTTTTTCCTAGCAATACTTGTTTGCTTACGTGTTCTTTTACAGTACCCCCCCCGGGGGATTTCTGCCAAGCAAACAGCATTAGTTGTTACAAAAAATAATGGCTCTTCCGGCTTTTGTGTGAGGCGGAGCAGAGGAAAAGGGATATAATACCCCGGTTCTCTACGCTAACATGCATAGATTATTACCAGGTATCTACCAATAGACTGACATTCCGAGAGGTCAATCTGCTCAAGTTCGAGGAGTTCCTGCGCGATCGTGTTGGCGAGTCTCTCGAAGAAGCCCGTCTTGACCAGATGCAGATAGCATCGATTCACGGTAGATCTCGGGGGGGAAGCACTCCGGTAACGCGGACCACTGCGACCCTGTTCGTAGCAGCCAGAACATCGCTTCCAAAAGCTCTCGCCACGTCCAGTCCGGAGTCCATCCCTTTGTTGCCGACGAAGGTCTTTCGCCCGGGGGAAATGACAAGGGCAGTATCAGCCCAAAGTGCTATGGGGTTCGTCTCGAGGAGAATATCGGCTTGGAATCCCCGAAGAGACGGAGCCTTGGCATCGGTATTTTGGAGATACTCAATCACTTCCGCTTCCGGCATCAAGAGCACCCAGTAGAGTACCCCTGGAAGAAACGGCTCAAATTCCGATTCCAGGTCTCGCCGCATGTGCGGAGGCACTACCCGCGATCGCAGGAGTGTTCACAGCAGTCAATCAAGAGCTAATGAATAAATCCTCTCTTAAATGTGGCTGACTGTATACCTCCTAGCCCCTATTTGGTGCGAAAATAGACTTTCTCTACACCTATTTGGGCTAAAAGCCTCTCTATTCCTAGATATTGTGTCTGTGTCTGCTATTTGACTGATTGCTACTTTAGTTTTTTGGCCAAGTTAGCTAAACGAGTAATGCTAGAGCGAATGTTACCTGCTTCTTTGCGA
>JAHHHS010000080.1 GCA_019359215.1 Nostoc indistinguendum CM1-VF10
TTTACTTATATTCTGAGTCCAAGAGAGCTTCTCGACACTAGTATTTAAAATTATAAGTATTAAGCAAAATTTTACTGGGATAGGCATTCATTACAGAGCGATCGCCAAACTTTTCGGTCTACTGATATTGACTCGGCGAGTCACGCCCTCAATTTTAAACAAAGCAGCAGATTTGTTACCCAACTCTAGCAATCCCTCTAAGGTATTACTCGGAGCAACTGCGATCGCAGTTGGTGGATATACTTGTTCATGGGTAATAGTTGGTTCTGACTCTGGGGCTAATGCCGCACGCAATGGAACTACTGGTAATGCAGGCAGAGGGTTGGGTGTTTGGCGTACGGTAATGGGTGCAGTTTTTGCAGCTACAGGTTTAAGTTCGGCTCTTACAGCCGAAGCTAACATATTGACGGTTACAGGCTTGGCAGCTTGTTGCACTGTATTCAGGACATTTTTCACCACATTAGATTGAGATCCCTGCAATGCACTGGCAACTTGTGGTAAAAGTGTGGGAGTCCCAGGAATTGCTGGCAGGGCATAGCGCATTGGCGACGGCGCTTGATAAACAGGAACGTAGATCCGCTCAACAACGCTTCCAGAACGGTTAGGAGCTGGTGGTGTATTGTTAACTAGAAGTGGTGGTAGATTACCAGTTGTTTGCCCGTTGCCAAGGGCTATTTGGTTAGTCTTTGCCTGAGCGGAATATCCCGGACTAAAAGATTTTTGATTACTTTTGGCTTCTTGCTTATCTATAACTGCCAGTGCCTGGAGCATATAGTCAACTAACTCTGCCTCAATTTCTGGTTTTACAGGCAACTGTGACTGCGGTTGCGGCACTAAAACAGCTGGCTGGGTCAAGTTGGGATTTACAAGATATATGACTCTAGATTGTACCAGGTAGACCATACCAGCGATCGCCACGCCTAGAGTTGTTCCTACCATCAGCAGTTTGCCCAAACTCCGACTACTTTTCTGAGGCTTTCTACTAACTCTTTTTACGGTGGCGCTGTCAAACACAACGGTACTCAAGTGCTTGTGGTTATCTTGAGCAACTGTCGGTAAAATAATCTGCGGGATTGTGACTGTTCCCATAGGCACGTATTCTGGAGACGAGTGACGTTGAGGTTGGGGGGAAACCCCAGCAACAGACTGGTTGGATTTATTCTGCCTACTGTGCCTAAAGGTTTGAGAAGGCAGATTCCCACTAACATCCAGAATGCAGTCGATATCGGCAAAGAGTTCATCCATTAGACCATCAGCATAGTTTTCTATCGACCAAGGCTCGTTGGCGATTAAGTCTTCTGATGGTTCTGGTACTATGAGACGGGTGCTGGCTTCTTGTAACATAGACTTTCTGGGTTGTTGCTAGGACGAGGAAACGCCGCGCCTACTGCCTGGGAATTAGGATTATAGATGAAACATCCAATCCGCCGTCTGATTGAGACAAGCTGGTTGAGCGCTGGTATTAAAGTCAACTTTAATCTGAGGATTGTTAATGATGCCATTACTAGTATTCATGTCATCTATGATACCAATCCCCCTCCCTACTACTATACTCAGTCTTTATCAAGCTTGTGTTAAGCTAATGCTGGAAACTCCGATTGGCTATTGCTTCTACGCAATTCTAAATATAATAATAAAGCATTAACATCGGCTGGGTTTACACCACCAATACGTGCAGCTTGACCAAGAGTGAGTGGTTTTACGTGAGTTAGCTTTTCCCGTGCCTCTTTGGAAAGAGTATCAATTCTTGTGTAATCTAAATCCGCAGGTAACTGGCGATGTGCTTGGCGGGCAATTTGGTCAATTTGATTTTGTTGCCTAGCGAGATAGCCAGAATACTTGATATCAATTTCTGCGCCTTCTTTCTCGGCGCGGTTGAGGTTGGTGTTTCCTAGTCCGAACCTGTCGAGGTCAACATAATGGAATCCCGGACGGCGCAGCAAGTCATTAAGGGTAATTGAACCTTTGATTGCTTGTTGGGTATTAGATGCGATCGCTATTCCAATTTCATCGTGTTCTTTGACTCGTGTAGCTTGCAATCTTTGTTTTTCTATGGTAATATTTGCCTGTTTTTGAGTAAATAGATCCCAGCGGCGATCGTCAATTAAACCAATTTCTCGTCCCAAGGGTGTTAAGCGTTGGTCAGCATTGTCAGAACGCAATATCAATCGGTACTCTGACCTACTGGTAAGCATCCGGTAAGGTTCGCGTAAATCTTTTGTACATAGGTCATCAACTAGCGTTCCAATGTAACTTTGCTCACGGGCAAAAACAATCATCTCTTGAGAGCGAGCAAATCGAGCTGCGTTGATTCCCGCTACAAGTCCTTGAGCTGCGGCTTCTTCATAACCTGTAGTGCCGTTAATCTGCCCAGCACAAAATAGTCCGGGAATCTTCTTAGTCATCAGTGTGGGGTAACACTGAGTTGCTGGTAAATAGTCATATTCCACAGCATACGCTGGACGCAGCATCACACATTTTTCCAAACCGGGGAGAGTTCGCAACATTTGCAGTTGCAAATTTTCTGGTAATCCTGTGGAAAACCCTTGGATATAAAGTTCGAGTATATCCCGTCCTTCTGGTTCAATAAAAATTTGGTGGCTTTCCTTATCGGCAAAGCGGACAATTTTATCTTCAATACTGGGACAATAACGCGGTCCTTTCGCTTCCACCCAACCGCCATAAACTGGCGACAGGTGCAAGTTATCTTGAATTAGGCGATGGGTTTGGGTGGTTGTGCGGGTGATGTAGCAAGGCATCTGTTCCCGTTCTATCCACGCCTCTGGGTCAAAACTAAACCAGCGTACATCTTCATCTCCTGGCTGGATGAGCATTTTACTATAATCCACCGATCGCTTGTCTACTCTGGCTGGGGTTCCAGTTTTGAGCCTTCCGGTTTCAAATCCCAGGCGGTTTAAGGTTTGTGTCAATCCTTCAGCCGCAAATTCTCCAGCGCGTCCGGCTGGCATTGATTTATTACCAACCCAAATTTTGCCTCCCAGGAAGGTGCCAGTTGTCAAGATAACTGCTTTACATTGGAACCCTACACCAAAATAAGTTTCAACGCCGATGACTTCACCGTTAGCACCCAGCACCAAATCTATTGCCATGCTTTCGCGGATTGTCAAGTTATCTTGGTTCTCGACAATATTCTTCATCACTGCTGCATATTCGCGCTTATCAGTCTGGGCGCGTAATGCCCAAACAGCAGGGCCCCGTGAAGAGTTGAGGATACGTTTTTGTAAGTAGGTGCGGTCTGCTACTTTACCAATTTCTCCGCCAAGTGCATCTACCTCATGGGTCAACTGGGATTTGGCCGGACCACCCACTGCTGGGTTACAAGGTTGCCAAGCGATTTTATCCAAGTTGAGCGTCAATAGCAGGGTACGACAACCGAGGCGTGCAGAGGCGAGAGCTGCTTCGCAACCGGAGTGACCTGCACCGACGACTATGACATCAAAAGCGTCTTGGAATTCAACGGAATTGTGCATGGTCATACTTACAGGATCAACAAGCTTAGAGTTCTTTTCAATTTTAACTGTTCCAGTGGTTTCATGGATGTAACTTTCTGATAAAAAAGTTATCAACTTTACTAGTACTGAATTAGAGACAAGTTTCTAGTTTTAAACTTGAACAATAAGTCAAAAATTCAATCTTTTTTAATAATTCTGGCATTGTTGCCATTTATTTATTACAGCTATTTTTGACATGGTTAGCTATAAAGAAAAGCTGATTTATTACGGTTTTATATTAAATGGGTTGCATAAGCTATATAGAAACATATATCAACCTTATGCATTATCTGCTCTTATCTCTATCATTTTTGCTTGCAATTAATCAATAAAAAATTATCTATTGCTTTTATTCTTAAATGCACTAACCAATTATTTAAAAATGAAACTACCCATCAGAAATAAAAAAATTATTCCTAGAATTATCAGAAAGGCAACTTTTATTAGTATAGTTATCTTGATGATTTTTATTTTAGTAGCCAGTAATGAGATTAGCCAACACAAATTAGCTAGAACTGCACAACCATTAAATGGATGCTTGAGTAATGATTTATTAGCTTGTACGGATACCTCTAAAGAGACAATATTAGAACCATTTATTCCTAACCCAGAATTAAATGAGCAACAGCGTTTTTTATCTGCGATCACTAGGAAGTTACCAGTTCCCCAAACTGGTACTTATGAATATATTATGCTGCGAGCATATGGCGCAGTTTTTGTAAACCCAAATGTCGGAATTAAACTGCCGCCAAAATATATCTTTGCTAATGAACAAGAAACCCAAGAATTTCAAGCTACTTTAACAATGGGTCATGTTAATGGCACTAAAGATTGTTATTTACAAAAGCCGGCATCTGATGCTTTAAATAAAGCGCGATCGCTACAAAAAATACCACTAAAATCTGGTTATGGTTCTGGTGATTGTACTCGCACTTTTAACACGAATTTAAGATTTTGGCATAAATATGCTAACAATCAAGTTTTGGCAAAAGTTAAACAGGGCAAAGAAACAAAAATTCTCGGTGTGGTTGCCCCTCCTGGAACTTCACAACATCTCTGGGGATTAGCAATTGATTTACGCGTAGGTAGTAAAGAGCAAAGAAAAGCTCTTAATCAAAATGGCTGGTTTCAAACTGTAGCAAATGATGTCCCACATTGGACTTATGTAGGCTTATCTGAAGAGAATTTACCTCTATTTGGTTTTAAGAAACAACTTGTCCGAGACATTACTTATTGGATTACGCCACTTTAATTATTAATATTATTTAACATACAATTAAACGCGCTTACCCTGAAAATTGATTTGTTCGGGGCAGTAGCCCTCAATGTTGGATGGCAAGCAAAAGCACTTCTGGAATTTCATTTATCCCACTTTAAAATAGATTGGAAGCGAAAAGCAGTCTATTGTCCTCAAAGCAAGCGCAGTTGCCGTTGGAAAAATACAAAAGATGCTTATGGAAACTCAGTAATTCGCGCTAGGTTTTGCTCGAATGATTGTAGATTTTGTCCTACGTAACTATGCCCAACAAATCGTGAAATGAAGCAACAATGGCACGTATGGCTTAGTCCAACTGGAAGCGGCATGGCTTATTATAGTAAATCTGCGGCGAACTTTACACTTGCAGCAATGCCCTTTGCCCCCTATACATTTTGGACACCTGGACGACCGTTCTCAACAACAAAGGAAGCAAAAGTGTATACAGGCGCATCTGGACGACTCACAGTTGTAACAATACGCAGGTCAGTCTGCCAACGCTCATAGTTAAGGTTAACTCGGAAGTAGCCTCGGCGATCGCCATCAAAGAACTTAATATGAGGGTTTTCTGGAATCTTCGGCCCGTAGTAAGGGCCATAGACATTGGCATCACCATTGCTAGTAATTGAGGGAGTCACAAACTCTGTAGCAACTGTTGGAGAGTTAGAAGCCTTAAAGTCCAGCTTGAGGTCATTGACAAATGTAGAATGCCAATCTCCAGTAATCACTACTGGGTTAGAAATCCGCTGGCTGGCAATGTGACTTAAAACACGATTACGTGCAAGGGGATATCCATCCCATGAGTCGTTCCAAAAGATTTCGCCTGGTCCAATTTTATGATCTAGCTCTGCCATCAGCACCTGTTGGGCAAGTATGTTCCAACGTGCTTGAGAACGATCAAGACCATCCAGCAGCCAGCGCTCCTGCTGAGAACCAAGCATGGTTTTAAATGGATCCAGCGCTGCTAGGCAACGGGGTGTTTCACCGTCACCGCATGGCTGGTCGCTGCGGTACTGGCGGCTATCAAGTACGTTAAACTCCGCCAGATTACCAAAAGTCAGCCGACGGTAAATCAGCATATCTGGCCCTTGTGGTAGGGAAAATTCCCGCAGTGGCTGATGCTCATAATAAGCCTGATAAGCAGCAGCACGCCTTTTGAGAAACTTTTTGACCGGATCGTTGTTTTCCGAAATGTCATCGGTATAGTCATTTTCAACTTCGTGGTCGTCCCAGGTGACTGTAAAGGGAAACAAGGCGTGAGCTTTTTGTAAATCCGGGTCAGTTTTATATAGAGCATATCGAAGGCGGTATTGCTCAAGGGTATTCGTTTCTTTTCTAAACTCTTCAGGTAAAGAAATGTTGCGTACACCACCTGTGGCAGGGATGCCGTATTCGTAAATATAATCACCCAAGTGAAAAACCAAATCTAAATCTTCTTCAGCTAGGCGATGATAAGCAGAATAGAAACCATCCTCCCATTTTTGACAAGTAACAAACGCAAAGTTGAGTTGATTCAACCTAGTGCCAATTGCTGGAGCAGTACGGGTACGGCCAATCGGGCTATCTTCATTACCCACTTTAAACTGATACCAATACCAACGGTTAGACTCTAAACCACGTACATTTACATGAACAGAATGCGCTAATTCAGGGGTTGCCAATGCCACGCCGCGTAGCACAACTTGTCTCATGTTTTCATCCAAAGCAACTTGCCAGCGTACTGGCACATTCACCTGCGGCATACCGCCACCATTTAAGGGATCTGGAGCCAGCCGCGTCCATAGCACTACACTATCTGGTAAAGGATCGCCAGAAGCAACACCAAGGCTGAAGGGATAGGCAGAGAATCTTGACAGTGCAACAACTTTATGAGTCCAAAGACTAGCAATAGCGCTTGCGGTCAATGTGCCAGCACCGAGCAGAAAGCGTCGCCGCTTTGCTGTAGTGGATAGCAAGCCCTGGAAATGTACACGCTCCATAAAAGTTCTTGTTGAGATTTTTACAATAAAAGGGAATAAAAAACTTAGATAATAACCATCTAGTTGTTAACATTAAAAATAAAAATCCAGTTAGTCTCTACAAAAAGTACAGGTAGTTTGGTAAATACAACTTTTTTATCTTTAACTCCGTTCTTCAACTCTTATAAATTACTTTTACAAGAGTTGAAGAAAGAGTATCCTAACGACTGTTATTCATTAACAATCGTAAAGCCTTCATAATCAATGGCTCCACTTGCAGCACTTGGTAAAGGGACTGTACCAAGCAAGCGGGCGGTTGCAAAGCCAGCACCATTAGAACCAGCAGCACTACCTAAACCTAGACCTGATGCAGCAAGTTCATCTTGGTAGCCTGTGATCTCATAGACAGCGCCATTTTCCAGCAAAGCCAACAATCTTTGAGAACCACTGTTAGTAAATGCCAGCCCAGAATCTAAGTCCACATTTAGAGCTTGCCCTGAAGGAGTTCTCAAAGTAATCGGCGCAGATAGCTCACCAGTGAGCAAATCTACTTTGTAAAGCTGGTTGCCATCTCCATCACCAGCGGTGAAATCGCTAGCAAGAGCGCGAGTTCTACCAGGATTGAGATTGTCGATAGCTAATCCATCGGCATGTTTTCCAGGGTTAGTAGGTTGAGTTCCTTGCCTTTGTGCAGCAGTAGTAGGTGCGCCAAAGCCGTCTACAAGGCTAATAGTTCCAGGGTTAGCTGTAGTAATTTTATAAAGAGAGCTTCCTACTGGCGTCTCAGCATCCCCTGAAATGTTGTATAAAACAATTGGTTGACCAGGTGCTGAATAGTCACGTCCAAAGTCAGCACCTGAGTCAAACCCAAAACGACGTAGGTCAGATGGTGTAGGTGTTGGTGACGCACTAGCTGGAGCAAAAGGCTGATCTACATTATTTACCCGAATAACAGCACCAGGTGTTAAATTAGGACCACGCGCTTCGTTAACCGCACTTGCCCTTCCGGTAATGGGGTTAGTTCCCAAACCTTCTAGTTCTGCGTTATTAATATTCGCACCAGTGATTTCGCCTACTTTTTGGGGAGTACTATTAGGGGAGCTTATGGGAAAGCGGTAAACTGCGAATTGTTCTCCACCCTGGTTAGGATTGATATCCGCATCTCCAATGGTATAGCCGTAAAGAACCATGAGAATTTTCTCCTTGTTGAAACCTGTTAAACTTTTGGGAACATTCCAAATATGCAGCATTGCAAATGTGCAAATTGCTATCTGACTATGTTGGCGGTACAAATATCAAAACTACATTTAGTTACATTTAAATAAAGGCATTTTTTGGAAACTGATTATTTCCAAGTCGGATTAAATGAACGAAGAATTAAGCGTATTTGATTTACCCATTAAAAGTCAGATTTTAAGGTTAATAACTGTATTTGGAGTTATCTTAATAAGACTATATTTTACTAATATTAAGAAACAATTTTTTAATTGTTAAGCTTTGATAGCATTTAGGTTAAAATTTAATATTTACTGAGTATTTTCACTCGCTGAGATGCTTCTTCTATCGTTTCAATAAAAGAAGTATTACTCGACTTTTTTAATAGCAAGTAGTTTGGTAAATACAACTTTTTTATCTTTAGCTCCGTTCTTCAACTCTTATAAAAACTACTTTTACAAGAGTTGAAGAAAGAGTATCCTAACGACTGTTATTCATTAACAATCGTAAAGCCTTCATAATCAATGGCTCCACTTGCAGCACTTGGTAAAGGGACTGTACCGAGTAAAGTGGCGGTTGCAAAGCGAGCACCATTAGCACCGCCAGCACTACCTAAACCTAGACCTGATGCAGCAAGTTCATCTTGATAGCCTGTGATCTCATAGACAGCACCAGTTTCCAGGAAAGCCAACAATCTTTGAGATCCGCTGTTAGTAAATGCCAGTCCAGAATCGGCGTTGACATTCAAAGCTTGCCCTGAAGGAGTTCTCAAAGCAATCGGCGCAGATAGCTCACCAGTGAGCAAATCTACTTTGTAAAGCTGCGCTCCATCTCCATCAGCAGTGCTGAAATCGCTAGCAAGAGCGCGAGTACGACCAGGATTGAGATTGTCGATAGCTAATCCATCGGCAAATTTTCCAGGGTTGGTAGCTTGAGTTCCTTGTCTTTGTGCAGCAGTAGTAGCTGGGCCAAAGCCGTCTACAAGGCTAATAGTTCCAGGGTTAGCTGTAGTAATTTTATAAAGAGAGCTACCTGCATTACTACCGCTATTATTCCCTGAAATGTTGTACAGAACAGTTGTTGATGTTGGTTGACCAGCTGCTGAAAACTCACGTCCAAAGTCAGCACCTGAGTCAAACCCAAAACGACGTAGGTCAGATGGTGTAGGTGTTGGTGACGCACTAGCTGGAGCAAAAGGCTGATCTACATTATTTACCCGAGAAACAGAACCAGCTGTTGTAGAACCAGAGGCACGTGCTTCGTTAATTGCACTTACCCTTCCAGTAGCGAGGTTAGTTCCCAAACCTTCTAGGTCTGCGTTTGGAATATTCGCAGCATTGATTTCGCCTACTTTTTGGGGAGTACTATTAGGGGAGCTTATGGGAAAGCGGTAAACTGCGAATTGTTCTCCACCTTGGCTAGGATTGATATCCGCATCTCCAATGGTATAGCCGTAAAGAACCATGAGAATTTTCTCCTTGTTGAAACCTGTTAAACTTTTGGGAACATTCCAAATATGCAGCATTCCAAATGTGCAAATTGCTATCTGACTAAAAGTCTTTAACAACACAAACAAGAGCTTTCCTTCGCAGGGCGAGATTTAAGGTTAGTCTGCGTTATCTCACTTTGCTTATATAGCCGAAAAGCTTGCAAAACTGAAATACTACTAAAATTTTGACTGTAAACAGGCTTAGACAAATTAACTCAATTTGCTCATTTTGTGAAAGTAAGGTATGTGAGAACTTGATGTGGGGGTAAAAACCTCAAAACTACATCTAGTTACACTTACAGCACACCCTTTGAAAATTCATCATTCCAATTCGGATTAAATGAACAGAGATTTAACCGTCTTTTATTTGCCCATTAAAAGTCAAAACTTAAGGTTGAGAACTGTATTTGGAGTTATCTTAATAAAACTATATTTGAGTAATGTTAAGAAAAACTTTTCTAACTGTTAAGGTTTCATAACATCTTGGTTAAGGTTTAGTAGTTACTACGTGTTTTCACGCGCTGATATGCTTCTTTCATCTTTTCAACAAAGGAAGCACCATTGAGGCAGACTAAGAGATTGTTTGAAAAGTGGTTGGTTGTGATTTTAGGCACTGATCCCTCCTAACCCCCCTTAAAAAGGGCGGAACCGGAATCAAAATCCCCCTTTTTAAAGGGGATTTAGGGGGATCTAGAACCTATTGTTACCGAGAAGAAAACTTTTCAAACATCCTCTAAATACATAAGTAGATTCTTTCCTCCTGAAACAGCTACCCATTACCTGTAAGAGGATGTTTGAAAAGTCCTTTTGTTGGTATCAAAAATTTTAGATCCCTCTAAATCTCCCGATAAATTGGGAGACTTTGATTCCGGTCCCCCTCTTTTTAAGGGGGGTTAGGGGGGATCTGAAAGTGCCTAAAGTCACAGCGGAACACTTTTCAAACAACCTCTAAGGTTGTATAGAACAATTTGCTCAAACCCCAAGTTTGATTTTGTACGTTTTCACAAACAAAAGAATTTTTCTGGATAACATTCCCTAAATAAGTAATACTTTTGTTGAAGGTATTTGTACAGGCATAGTTCGACTACTTTAATATAGCAATCCGAATTAAAATGTGAGAAAATATCTAGATTCAAAATACCTACTTTTAAGCTTTTTAACGATTTTTGTTCTTACGAATGATTTAGGATTGTATATTGTGGTAAAACATAGCGATTTGATTTGAAGAACAGCATTTATTAAGCTACAAAGTATATTAAATTTACACTGTTTTACTTCAAGGCAGACAACAAGTGTATAGACAAACCATGCATGCTTGAGGGCAAGATCAAAATCAAAGTCCCCCAATTTATCGAGGATTTAGAAGGATCTAGAACTTTTGATATCCACATAAAACTTTTCAAACACCCTCTAAGAGAGAGTGGTTGTCGTCTAGACAGGAATGGCTTCGTTGAGTATTAGCTCTTCACCATGAGGGAGAGGGGCTAGGAGCACGGAAATTTGATAATGGGCAATTAGACACACTGACAATAACTTGATCTGACAAATAGTGGAAGTGATTAAGCTCATGTTACCCCTTTTAGAGGAGGGATAACACGAAAGACTTTTAACCATCAACCGTCAACAGCATCGCAGCGTCTCTCATCCCATCTTTAAAAAGAGTGGGTTTTCTCGACGCCTTTTTATAATCATGCACTTCCCTATCCCCAATTTATCTTGACGATGGGGATGAAAATCGCTTGTGACGAAGAAATAGTACTAGTCTTTGCTCATAACCAAGTTATATGCTCAGAGAATAGTCAATAGCTAACTAACCCAAGTTGCTCATCTGCACTTTATGCTAGATGTCAAATTCACTGATTTTGAATAAAACTTCTACATAAACACACACTGATGCAGTTTGATTTGCTTGAATAGCTATATTGATAGGACATAGATACGACGGCAATTCACAATCCTGATTATGGCAAGTAAATTCATTGATGTTAGAGAATATACTGTCAGGGCGCACAAAAGACAGATTCATACTCGTGTTTTCCAGTTTGTCTGTAAAGAGTGTAACGATCTGACAAAGCGCGAGACTTTCGGACCTCGACCCTTATATTGTGAGAGATGTCGCCCTCCCCAACCGCCTAAGAAATTACAGGCAACATCTCACAAAGCAAAACCCAGAGCAATGTCTTACAAAAGTGACATCGATTTAAATTGATTGAAGCCTTATGACTCAAAATGGACAATTAGAACCACCTCCAGGCAACTTTGTCACACCACTGTTGGAATTACGAGACTATTATGCTCGCCTCACAGAAGAGTATGAACGCCTCTTTGTGCAGGCGCGATCGCAGCTGGATCATGTAGAAGCGTTGTTGTCTAACTGGTCTTTTTTAGATGACAGCAATCAGATATCAAGTCTGACGGCGGCTGATGAAACCTCAGATGTTTCCCAAGAAGGCACTCTGCGGTTTTTATCACCTCTTGATGACATTGACGAAATCAACTTGGCGGATTCTGTACAGTCAGAACTTGCAGACTCGGACAAGGTTGAGATAGATAATTCCTTTTCTGCTGCTGTTGATACAAAAGAGAGTCAACCTTCAACTACATCGCTAGATTTAAAGATCGCCCCAGAGAACAACGATAGTTCAACAAAGGTAGCCGAAGTCCCCATGCTACCCCAGTATAATCACGCTGTTTCCCGAATGGAAGCCATAAAACAGCTATTGCAAGAGCAGATAGGTACTGTGTGTCATATCGATTTTATCGTGCGATCGCTTTATGGAGAGTTAGATTCCAATCTATTCAAAGTAGTTAAAGGTAGGGTTCAATCTTCCCTGACCCAAGGTAGAGAAAGGAATTACTGGGTAACTATTCCTGATGAGCCAGGTTGTTATACTCTGGATTTAAGTTTGGTAGCCCCAAGTAACCGCAATGGTGCTTCTAGGAGCATCAAAAACAAAAACAAGAAGTCTTTCGTACCCCCGACAAAAGCAGTCCCGATGCTCAAAGCCTTTGAGGGTCAATTCTTAATTGATGCCCTCACCTCTCTGTTTGAAGAAAATCCAGGTAAAGTTTTCAGCGTTGCTGAAGTCATCGCCGGAATTTATGGAGAACTAGATTCTCAGCAACTTCGAGAGGTCAAAAATAAGGTGCTAAACGAATTATCTAGAGGCTATCGAACAGGCAGATTCTCTAGGGTTCCTAACCAAATTGGCTTCTATACTTGGGACTCCAATATGATAGTAGAGGGTAGTTCTCGTTAAATTGGGGAGTAGGGGATTGGGGCATTGGGTATTGTTATTCTTCTCCTGCTCCCTGCTTCTTCCCCACTCCTCTATCCCAAAAACAGCTTGTATGCTGGATTCTTATTTTCATCCCAATAGCGATAGCCCAGGTTATCGAGAAAGGCTTGCCACTCTCCCATCTCGTGCGGGGGAACCTGGATACCAACAACTATTCGACCGTAGTCTGACCCGTTGTTGCGGTAGTGAAAAAGACTAATATTCCAGTCAGGACTCATGGAAGTAACAAACTTCATCAATGCGCCGGGACGTTCGGGAAACTCAAAACGGTAGAGCAATTCATTGTGAGCAAGAGGAGAATGCCCACCCACCATGTGCCGCAGATGTAATTTAGTTAGTTCGTCGTCCGTTAAATCAAGAGTTTCAAATCCTTGAGCTTCAAAGTTTTCTACCATCTTTGCAGCATCAGCACGGTTTTGAATTTGCACGCCTACAAAAATATGGGCTGTTTTTTCATCGGCAATGCGATAATTAAACTCGGTAAGATTTCGGTTGCCAATACATTCACAAAATTGGCGAATACTTCCCCGTTCCTCAGGAATTGTAACTGCAAAGATTGCTTCGCGGCGTTCGCCTAACTCTGCACGCTCTGCCACAAAGCGGAGGCGATCAAAATTCATGTTTGCACCACAGGCTACAGCAATTAAGGTTTGTCCCTCGATTTGCTCTCGTTCTGCGTAGGCTTTGGCCGCTGCGATCGCTAATGCACCGGCTGGTTCTAAAATTGATCGCGTATCCTCAAACACGTCTTTAATCGCAGCACAAGTATCGTCTGTATCTACCAAAATGATTTCATCTACATACTGCTGACACAAACGGAAGGTTTCTTCACCTACTTCTCGCACCGCCACGCCATCAGCAAATAATCCCACTTGAGACAAGCGCACCCGATGTCCGGCTTTTAGTGATTGAGACATCGCATCAGCATCTACTGGCTCAACGCCAATAATCTTAATTTCGGGACGCAAGCGTTTTACATAAGCCCCAATCCCAGAAATTAATCCGCCCCCTCCAATTGCGACAAAAATTGCATGGATGGGTTGCTGATATTGCCGTAAAATTTCCATTCCAATTGTTCCCTGTCCAGCAATGACATGAGGATCATCGAAAGGATGAATAAAGGTCAAACCTTTTTCTATTTCTAATTCACGGGCATAGCTATAAGCATCGTCGTAGGTATTTCCATGTAATACAACTGCTCCCCCCCTCATTCTAACTGCGTCCACCTTGACTTGGGGCGTGGTTATTGGCATAACAATAATCGCTTTAGTTCCCAAGCGATTGGCTGCAAGGGCGACTCCTTGAGCATGGTTTCCCGCAGATGCTGCGATTACACCCTGCGCTAATATATCAGGTGGCAATTGCACCATTTTGTTATAAGCGCCCCGCAGTTTAAAGGAAAATACTGACTGCATATCCTCACGTTTCAACAGCAGTTGATTATTCAGCCGCGCAGACAAATTTGGGGCATACTCCAGTGGTGTTTCCTGGGCAACATCATATACACGGGCAGTGAGAATTTGGATGAGGTAGTCACAAAACATGGCTGTCAAGGTGTTAACAAATGCCGGATGGAAATTAATTTTACGTTACAAGCGATCGCACTGGTTTTATTTAATTGCCCTTTTTTAAAATTTTGAGTGAATAAAATTTATAAATTACTGAACTTATTTGCCGAGAAATAAGTTCAGTAATTGAATTTTTTAGTGATCTCAAATTCAGTGCGATCGCTGGTAGGTTGATTTTAAACTAGGTTCGTTTGCTGTCCGAGTATTTAGAGCAACAGAATAAGTATAATTTTGCTTGTGAATATAACTTCTCAATTTATGTTAAAGTATGCGTGAAAGATGAAATTCGGCTGTGTAGTTTGTTTTTATATGTACTTGTATTACAGACCTCTCCGGATCTAAATCTCTACACCCCTGATTCTGGAGAGATTCTATGTCAATTTACGTCGGCAACCTATCTTATGAGGTTAAAGAAGATGACCTCCGGCAAGTCTTTGCAGAATACGGAACGGTAAAAAATGTTCAATTGCCAATAGACCGAGAAACAGGTCGGATGAGAGGTTTCGGCTTTGTAGAAATGGAATCAGATGCACAAGAAACAGCAGCGATTGAAGCCCTTGATACTGCTGAGTGGATGGGTCGGAGCTTAAAAGTTAATAAAGCTAAACCCAAGACAGAGGGAGGTTCCTCTGGTGGTAGACGAGGTGGTGATGGTGGTTCCTCTGGCCGTTATTAAAGTTTAAAGCTAATTTCTTAGCTTTAAAGTCTTGAGGGCAGACAAGGTGTCTGCCTTTTTTTGTGCTTCGGTTAACTTGTGTTAGCGTACTTCCGGTAGGTATCGTTTTTGTAATAGGTGTAGTAATCATGAACCCAGAAGCTAAACATATTGTTAGCGAACTAAGGCGTGAGTTCTACTCTAACTTTGTTGCTTCTATGAATATGCCGGTGACCATAACTGGTACATCTTATAGTAATAATTCACCGATCGCATCTTGGATGGATCATAGGGAGAGACTGAATTATATAAATGTATACGCTTATACAGCACCTGATGAATTCTTCCCATTCCGCCCATTCATTCTTCGACTGGCTATTAACAAGAGTGCTGGTAGAATCACGACGTTCAGAAAAGGACAAGTCTGCCGAGGTCTTAATTTGATGTGGGATTTTGAATTAACTGTACTACCAAAAGAAATGTTAGACTTTCTTCCCTGGATAGTTAACTTAGTTGAGGCTCATGAAAAAGGTTCGCCTTTATTGCTACAATCACCACCTCATTCATTTGAATTAGAAGTGCCAGAAGTCGGGTTCTTTAATAATGCATGGACTCAAAAAGCTTGGCTCCTTGCAGCAAATTCGACAATATCCTAATAGTTGGTGCTTCATCTGCTTTTAGCAATTGACTAAAAAAAAATATATATGCTTGGGCTTTGTTTGCCCAATAAGTAAAGTAGCAATCCTACTTTGGAGAATATTCCAAACCTTTGTAAATTTTTAAAACAAAATATGCAATGTTGCACGATTGCTAGAAAATTCTTTTCATTTGCTTGGTAATCATGCTATTCGTGCGTTAATACCTACTATATGCCTGATAATTAATAAGGCAATCTACAGAGAGCAAAGATGCAGACTCTCCAAAAACTCTTCCTTCCAAGTATGGGCTGCGGGACTTGGGCCTGGGGTAACCAACTGCTTTGGGGATATGACGAAAGTATGGATGACCAGTTGCAAGCCGTTTTTAACCTTTGTGTAAACAACGCTGTAACTTTATTTGATACAGGTGATTCTTACGGAACCGGGAGATTGAATGGTCGCAGTGAGCTACTTCTAGGACAATTCAGCCGAGAATATGTAGGTTCAGGCAAAGACAATATTTGTATTGCGACTAAGCTTGCTGCTTACCCGTGGAGATGGACACGTCAATCAATGGTAAGAGCTTGTAAATCATCTGCCCAACGCTTGGGAAGAAACGTAGATTTGGTACAGATGCACTGGTCTACAGCAAACTATGCTTCTTGGCAAGAGGAAGGGCTGTTAGATGGTCTTGCCGATGTGTATGAGCAAGGACTGGTTAAAGGAGTAGGATTATCCAATTATGGGCCTAAGCGGCTTAAGCAAGTGCAGAAAAAGTTTGCTGAACGAGGCGTTTCTATTACTACTCTGCAAGTTCAATATTCTTTGTTGTCTACATATCCCGTCACTCAATTAAAGCTCAAAGACCTTTGTGATGAGTTGGGAATCAAATTGATTGCCTACAGCCCTCTAGCTTTGGGGCTACTGACTGGAAAATACTCTGAGCAAGGCCCTTTGCCCAAAGGCATCCGAGGTTTACTGTTTAGACAAATATTACCAGGAATGCGATCGCTTTTGGGATGTTTGCGTGAGGTGGCACAGTCCAGAAACAAAACCATGTCACAGGTCGCAATTAATTGGTGCATCTGTAAAGGAACTATTCCTATCCCTGGAGCAAAGAGCGTGGAACAGGCGAGGGAGAATATTGGTGCATTGGGTTGGCAATTAGATGCCGGTGAGCTTGCAGAGTTAGATAGGACAGCAGCGAATACAGACAAAAAAATGGTACAAAATATATTTCAAACCAAGTAAATTATACTTGCTTGCTTAAGCAAACCGTAGCTAATTCCAATTACCTCCAGGCGTGCTTATTGTCTAGCAAAAGCCAAATCACTTTCAATTAACTTGGCACTTGTTAGGTTGGCCCCACTCAAATTGCAGCAGTGAAAATTTGCGCCTCTGAGGTCAGCTAGCGATAGATTAGCTCCTGTTAAATCGGCATTAGTTAGGTTAACTTCACTTAAGTTAGCGCTACTTAAGTTGGCTCCCCTCATATCTGCTAGTTGTAGGTCTGCCTTAGTTAGGTTTGCTTTCATTAGATATGCCTTACTCAGGTCAGCTCCGCTTAAATTAGCTTCACTTAGGTCTGCTGCTGTTAAATCAGCTTTACTTAGATTGGCTTGGCTTAGGTCTGCCCAACTCAACTTTGCATAACTTAGGTTAATTTCACTCAGTTTCGCGGATGCAAGTACTGCACACCTCAAATTAGCATTAATAAAATTTCTTTCTCCCATTGCATAACGGCGTAAAATGCCATCAGTTGCTACTTTGTCTAAAACAGCTTTTGATGCGCCTTGATAACACCATGCAGCTTCTAATAGTTTGGTAACAGTGTTAACAGCTACCTCATCACATTTATCTATTATCACACCATTGCAGCCATCCCACTGACCGTTAAGCATAAAGGCAATCTCATTAGCGGCAGCAATTGAGTCAAAGAGTAAAATAGATTCTTTGTGTCGTTTGAACCAGCTATTCCAACCAATCGAGATCATATTTTTCATTTCTATAAGTTTTGGCGCATTAAATGAGGATTACGGCTCTAACTTTAAGATTTTAATAAACTTTGCTTACTCTACCTCTGGCTTGAATTATTTATTCAAGGTTAGTTCCACCAGCTATCAGCACAAAAGACTGAGCTTCCTTTTTCATTTTGTATGCCAGTTAATGACTGAGCGCTATACAAAGACCTACAACACTGATGCAGCAGTTCATTTACAGCGCCCAGTCATAAAGGAGTTACAATCGGACTAAGTACAAACTCTGCAAGAACTAAGTTCTAAGCAGCTGAGTCTGAGCGTTCTATTTGCTGCCGAATGGTTTCAATAGAAGCATTAATACCAGCCAGTCTGGACTCTAAATCATCTCGCATCCAAATCAAGAATTTTAATTTCCGTTCTAAGCCAGCTTTGCGCGAAATGGGTTCGCTTCCATAACAGGTATTACCCCAAAAAGGAAACATAGTTTACCTCTGTATTTAGCTTTTGTAACAGTGCAATAGATTGCACTACTACACTACATTATGGCTAATCACAATTAGACTAGTGTGGGTAACAACCGACCTAACTTGTACGTGCTTAACGAACTTTGCTAAAAATTATCTATTGAACTGGCAGAGTTTCCCATTCATCTTTTCAGAAAAAGTTGAAGTGAAGGCGGCATTTCAATTAAAGACAGAAAAATTCTGCCAATTTGGCATTACAACTCTCTGTTTTGGAGTTTAAATGAGATATCAAGAGAACGCAACAGCCCAAAGGTTACACGAGGAATGGTTTACCCTATGCCTCAGTACCTCCACAAATCGCCAGTTGTTGACTCAACGCTGTAGAACATCTTTTCAGTTAACTTACAGCGCTCGGTCATCGCTTCACTACAACTGGCTATTAATTAACTAGAAAACACATATAGTAATCCGATTTGATTTCTGAATCACTCGTAGAGGTAAGGGACTCTTTATTGGGTACATCAAAAAAATCTATTGCCTACCTCTACTACTGATTTGCTTTTACAAGCTTAGTAAACTCTTGCAAAGTTTTCTGATACTTTTCTTCAGCTATCCAGAATAAGTCATTATGATTTGCCTCTTCAACCCACAAATAAAGTTTTGGAGATATTGCAGCATTAAATAACTTTTCTCCATGAGCAAAAGAATGATATCATCTGCTTTTCCATGAATCACCAATATCGGGCATTTGACTTTTTTGATATTGTCCAGATTGGGAAATTTATCAAAAGGTAATATCCGAAATGGTACTATTACTTGGAAAGCGGAAATAAACGAACTTTCAAGAATTAAACCAGCTACTGGTTTCCGCATTGCCAGGTTTAGCGCAGAACCACCGCCAACCGAGCGCCCCAAAACTATAATTCTTTCAGGTGATATTTTTAAATTTTGTGTTAAATAATTGTAAGCGCTATTGATATCTTCATATGCGTGACTTTCTGTCGGCTTTCCTTGACTTGTACCATAACCACGATAATCATAAGCAAAGACACTAAAACCCCAGGCGTTTAATTTTTCTAGGATCTGTTTTATCTCTCCTAAATCTTCAGAATTACCATGAGAATAAAGAATAGTATAATCAGCTTGATTGTTCAATAAGTATGTAGCTGATATATTCGTATTTTCTCCGCTTTTTAACTTCAGAATTCCTGGATTATCCTGATAGCTAGAAGGTTTAGACAGAAAAATCATGCTATCTGCACGAAAATATACATATACACCAAAAAATATATAAATAAATATTAAAGATTTAAGCAATCGTTGCTAAGTCAAATCACCAATTAGCAATTTTATGAGTTGCTGTTTTTCCATTAAATTTTATTGCTATAGTAAAGCTTTAGAATTGAGTTAGGTATTCTATACAGTTGGTGGATACATAGATTTAATACAGTAGATTACAAGTTACTAAATTACAATATTTTAATCTACAGCAGGTAAAAAAGCCTTTTTTACTTGCTGTAGCTATGATGCCCTGAATATCATAAGGACTATTTTGATTTTCGTGCCGATTTGGGCGGTGTTCGATGTGCGTCAAAGTACTTCTCACTACGGTAGCGCAGCCATACCCGCAACACTTGCGGAATCTGCTCTTTTTGTTCTTTGCTCAGTGTGTTGTAAAGGGAGATTGCCCGATCGCGCTCACCCCGACAGGCAGCATTGTTGTGAGCATCCCAATAGCTGCGGGCTACCCGAATCCGCCGACAGACTTCCTTAATTAACGCTTCTCCTGTGAGTGGCTCATCCTGCTTTGACATACTCAGATGCGATAAATTTCTAATGCGATCGTAGCGAGTCAGGCTCATTCTCACAATTACAACTTAAACAAGTCAAACCCGCAAATCGATTTCAGTAGACTTTAGACACAGGCAGCAAAACTAACTCAGTAATCAAATTCTGTGAAAACATAAATTTGTTCACTCCTAAGTATGGTGATTATTCATCTTTTTTCATCTTTAAAAGAGATTAATGCTCGGTAAAATCATTTATGCGTATTCATCATCTTAATTGCGGTTGTATGTGCCCGATTGGTGGGGCACTCTTCGACGGTTTTAGTCGCGGACTAACAGCCTGTCTCGTCTGTCACTGTCTGCTCATCGAGACAAATCAGGGACTGGTTCTCATAGATACAGGCTTCGGTCAGCGCGATATTCAAGCGCCATTATCAAGACTCAGCCCCTTCTTTATGAATTTGAATCGGATCAAATTTGAAGAAAAATACACGGCGGTTGCAGCTATTGAGAGGCTTGGTTTAAACCCCCGTGATGTTCGCCACATAGTGCTTACTCACCTCGATTTTGATCATGCAGGCGGGTTGGAAGATTTTCCCGAAGCAACCGTGCATGTAATGCTCAGTGAGATTGAAGCAGCCAAGGAACGGCACGGCTTTGTCTCATCTCGACGTTACCGCCCTGGCCAGTGGGATGAAGTAAAAAATTGGAAGTATTATTCGCCTGGTGGTGAACCTTGGTTCGGCTTTGAGGCAGTACGTAACCTCGAAGGACTACCGCCCGAAATTCTCCTGATACCGCTCGTCGGTCACACACGGGGTCATGCAGGTATCGCTATTGAGACATCCGAAGGCTGGCTCTTACATGCAGGCGATGCTTACTTTTACCGACACGAAGTCGGCTCTCCTAAACGAGTTTGCACACCTGGTCTACGTGCCTACCAATCGTTTATGGAGGTAGACCGCAAGGCTCGACTTTATAATCAAGATAAGTTACGGGCGTTATCGCTCGACCACAGTAGTGAAGTACGGCTCTTTTGTAGCCATGATGCTATCGAGTTCAAAACCTTCGCTGACCAAGATAATTCGCAATTGCAGAAAGACAATTCGCCTTCAACAGCCTCCAATTAGCTCAAAAACTCAATGCATCTCAACAGAATTATAAGGTTTTCAAGGTTCGGCTGAGATGCGTTGATCAGTTTTAACACACTCACCTCAAAGTAAAATATTTTACTTAAGCTTGTCAAGCTTTTAATATTTGCTCAAGTTGATTCCAATAAGCAATCAAGCATATTGCTTTCTCAAAATGCTTGATTACTTTCTCATTTCAGTAGATTTAGCAAGCAAAAAGACATATTGCTTTCTCAAAATGCTTGATTGCTTTCTCATTTCAGCAGATTCAGCAAGCAAAAAGCCATATTGCTTTCTCAAAATGCTTGATTGCTTTCTCATTTCAGTAGATTCAGCAAGCAAAAAGACATATTGCTTTCTCAAAAGCTTAATTGCTTTCTCATTTCGGTATATCGCGCATTCATTTCAGTAGATTCAGCAAGCAAAAAGACATATTGCTTTCTCAAAATGCTTGATTGCTTTCTCATTTCGGTAGATTCAGCAAGCAAAAAGACATATTGCTTTCTTAAAAGCTTAATTGCTTTCTCATTTCGGTATATCGCGCATTCATGACAAGATTGCTATGTAACAAAAACCATTGGATAATTGCCGGAGTTCTCTCAAGCTGATCAATACGAAAGTTCTTTAGAGTAAAGAATATTAACCGTATTGGATTACAAGGTTCAGATCATGGCTCGGAGAAAAAGAACGTCTCAGGTATTAGAAAAAGCAGCGCGTCGTGCTGCTGGCATCAATTCAATTGATCCGAATTTAAATGTTGGCAATGGACTCACCCTACCAGCCTTCTCAACCCTAATTGAGACGATGCGAACTAGAGAGCATTTATACAACACTGCTCTTTCCAATCTCGATAAGTTATACCATGAAATGCTCGAAACAGAGCGCGAGTTGGCAGATATGGCAGAGCATATGCTATTGGGTGTTGCTACTCAATATGGTAAAAGCAGTGTGGAGTATGGCATGGCGGGAGGTGTTCCTAAGAACCAACGCCGTAAGGGACTGCGAGGTGAGTCACCAGTTCCTAGTTCACAGCAACCGTCATTCATTGCCAGTGTGAACGGTAACGGCAGCAAAAATGGCAGCCAGAATGGAAACAAAGCAGCAGCGACAAGTTAGCTTAAGCATTTTTCTTTTGAGAATCGCTATAGCCTGACGCTTCATTAAAAATTATTCTGATTTATAGGAGTGATAAAGAAGGCGATCGCGCTAACACTTTCAATTCAAATGTACTATGTCACCTTACAATCACTCCTATTTTACAAAAAAGACGTATCAATAATCTATTAATCTACCAGGAGTAAGCAAGATAAAATTCGGTAAACTGAATTGGACACTTAGGAGTTTTTTGTGCCTACTTTGAGAATCCTGCAACCTGGAGATGAAGTATCGCTGGAAGCATTTCTCGTGCAACACGCTAATACTTCTATGTTTTTGCGCTCTAATTGGCGAGCTGCGGGACTGCTTGATAAAGGTGCAAGATTTCAAGGAACTTATATAGCGGCCTACATAGATGAAACTATAGTGGCAGTTGCAGCCCACTTTTGGAATGGGATGCTCGTAGTCCAAGCTCCTGTACATTTGCTAGAGGTGGTACAAGCAGTTGTGGCACAATCTGAACGTGCCATTTCTGGAATTAGTGGCCCAGCAACACAAGTTGAAGCGACAAAAAGCATTTTGGGACTTAGCAACCGAACAACTCAGCTTGATGAACCTGAAATATTGTTTTCTCTAGCGCTACAAGACTTACAAATACCTGAAGCTTTAGCATCGGCAAAGGTGCAGTGTCGTTTGCCATATCCAGAAGAGTTGGAATTACTCACTGAATGGTGCGTTGCTTATAATGTGGAAACTTTAGGACAAAGAAATACTCCTAGTTTAACAACAGCTAGCCGTCTCGTAATTGAAGCTCGTCAAGATATGGCAATGCATTGGGTTTTAGTAGCTAGCAGAAGATACCCCAGTTTCCTACTCTGCTTTCAATGCTAGCTTACCTGATATTGTGCAAATTGGTGGAGTATGGACACCGCCAGCGCTGCGGGGTAAAGGCTACGCCAAAAGTGTAGTAGCAGGTTCGTTGTTAAATGCGCGATCGCTTTTAGTAAAACGTGCCATTTTATTTACAGGTGATAATAACCAAGCAGCCCAAGCCGTTTATCGAGGAATTGGCTTTTTGCCTACTGGTGAGAAGTATGGCTTAGTATTATTTGACGAGACTCAGGCTTGAGAAATATTGGTTCGCTTTTTTTGAATTTGCTGGAATTAGTTTTGTAGTATAGACTGTAACTGATAGTAATACTTTAACTATGACCCAGTATCGTTTTAAACAGTCGTTCTCTGCTGAACCCAGCATAAGCGATAAACTTTTTGACTTAATGGAAGTCACATTTCCCGGACTCAGAAGTTTAGCAGAATGTGCAAGAAAACTAGGTGCATCTTGGGAAACAGCTTCAACTCCGTTTATTCGCTTTCATGATGATATAGCTATTACCCATGTGGGAGTGTTAGAAATTCCCATGCAAATTATGGGACAAAAACTTACTGTCGGAGGAGTTCATGGAGTAGCTACCCGTGCAGAATTTCGCAGGAGAGGGTATTACCGCGAAGTGATGGAGGAAGTGCTAGGATATTGCGATCGGCTTTACCAAACTTTAGTACTGACAACACCACAACCAGAGTTTTATTTACCTTTTGGCTTTCGTGTTGTCGAAGAACACATCTTCAAAGTTAAGTGTAATTCCACAGGTAGCACTGATAGCTTCAGAACACTGAATTTTACAGATACCAAAGATTACACATTGCTACACAGACTATTAGAAACACGCGCCCCTGTTTCTAATATCGTTGGCGTAGTCAGAGAAAAACCTGTGTTCTGCGTCAATGAAGGAAGTCGTACTTTATACTACGCAGAAGATTTAGATTTAATCGCCTGCATGGAGATAGAAGATACCCGACTTCATCTTTTTGATCTAGTTACACCGCAGATATGCTCTTTAAACAATATTCTTGCTAAGATACCTCAACCCATTGAAGAAGTAGTGATTTACTTTAGTCCAGAACTTCTCCATGTCAAAGATGTGCAATCATTCCCCCACCTATTTGATGAAACTGTGCTGATGGTTCGTGGTAGATTTGAAGCTGAGGGTGAGAAATTTATGCTGCCTCGTTCTGCAAGGTGTTGAGTTAGATTAGCTTTTTTTGAAACTTAATCAAAAAATTGCATATTAAAAACTCACAAATTTTGACTTAGGTGATTTCTGATAAAGAATATACCCAGGTTGACGAGTTTCGACTTCTCAGCGAGACGTCGAAACCAACGGCGATGGTAGATTTATTCACGGAAATTGCCTTAATTCCCGACAAGTTTGCTGTTTTGTGAATAGTCTGTATAGCCTTGAATATTCTCTGGTTCAAATTGACGCACTATACGCGTAGCTTCGCGTGTTAAATTCCGATTTCCAGTAACTACAATTAGGTATTTGCCTTCATTCAAACGGTTACGATAGGGTAAAGCATCGCCACTGCCAACTGTTAAGCCAACTCCTCGACCGATTAAAGTAGCGCCTAGCGCAGCAGATATCGCCCCTAAAATACCAGCAATAAGTTCATTGCCAAATCGAGTAATCTGGGGAAATATTTCAATTGCTGTGAGATAGTTGAAGGCAGCACCTGCAACAAATCCAAAGGGCACAAGCCACCATAAGAGCCGAGTTGATTGTTTGCGGGCTTGCTTATCGGGATCAATTAATCCAAATTCATCAGCACTTAAATAACCATTGCCCAAAATATTAATTTGTGAAGTTGGCAAACCTGCTTTTTCTAAAGCAGAGTAGGCGGCTTCTGCTTGTATTCGATCTGGTAAAACTGCAACAAGGTAATTCATAAGACCTCGATGAAAATATGAAAGAAGAGGTAAATAATATCTAGATACTTTATTGGCATCTACATACAAATTCAAAAGCGATTAAAACTGATACTCGAACCTGATCTGAATCTAGACCAACATCCTGCTGAGAGTGAGTGTTAATCAGGGGGCATTGGGTTACTTGTCCCCTCATCTCCCTCATCTCATGTTTGCACTTGGCTTTGAGGTGGAAAGCCATGCTGGATTCTGCCTTCATCGCCATCAAACTTCATGGAGGTTTTGAAGAGTTCAAAACGCCCATCGGTGGCATATTGGACGCAGCGATCGCGCAACGCTTGCATTTCTTTTGCCTGCATCGGTTGGAAACCACGGGCGATCGCTAAATTTTGCCGCAGTACTTCCAGCGAATCAATACCGCTGACAAGTGTAGCGATCGGTAAACTCATGACATAGCGGATAGCTTCTTGGGGAGTCACGACACCTTTTTTCACTGCATCAGCATTCCCACTGAGACTTTTCATGGCAATTACGGCAATTCCCCGTTTATTGAGTTCCGGTAGTACTTGCCGTTCAAAGCTTCTAAAACTAGCATCAAAGCAATTAAGCGGCAATTGTACCGCATCAAATGGGTAATTGTAGGAGAGCATTTTTAGATGAATAGCAGGGTCTTTGTGACCCGTAAAGCCAACGAATCTGACTTTACCTTCTTTTTTTGCCTGATGCAGAGCTTCAATTGCCCCGTTAGCACGAAAAATTCTTTCTGGATCGTTGTCGTAAACAACTTCGTGGATTTGCCACAAGTCTAGGTGGTCGGTTTTGAGACGACGTAGAGATTCTTCAAGTTGCTGCATTGCTACTTTGCGATCGCGTCCGTGGGTGCAAACCTTCGTCATCAAAAAAGCCTTGTCTCGTCGCCCTTGCAACGCCTCTCCCATCCACTCTTCACTACGATGCTTGTTATACTCCCAAGCGTTATCCATGAAAGTGATGCCGTTGTCAATAGCTTCGTGAATGATGCGAATCGCTTCTTCTTTGCTCTTTGCTTGCCCTAAAGTTGCACCTCCAAGTGCGATCGCCGACACTTTTACCCCTGTTTTTCCCAGTGGACGGAGAGGAATCTCACCAGTATTTGTGCTGTTGGCTGGAGTTGCAGATAATGCTGGAACTTCTGCCGCTTCCACCTCAGAATTCGCATTGAGGATGTGATCAGCAAAAACTGCCCCTGCGCCAGCACCGATAAAGCCTATTCCTTTTAAAAAATTTCGCCGCTTTATCTCTAAAGGTAGATACTTTTGAGCAGAATTATCATCTTTTTTCTCTGTCATTGATTTTTCTTATATTAAAAATACTTAACCTTTGCCAATTTCGCCCACTAATTACACGTTTGAAAATAATTAGTAACTAGTAATTTATTTTTTAATTACTAGTTACTAATTACTAATTGCTAATTATTTAAATTAATTGTTTGTGGCTTGAAGCTGGATGCACTATCCCAATAATTAATTTGGTTAATATTCACCTTAAGCAAAGCAATATCGGGTTCGTCCAGTCCTTTAGGAAACCAGGTTTGAAGTTCCGGCTTCCATAACTCTCGCATTTTGTTGCGGTCTTTGACGAGTTGCGATATACCTGAGATAGAAACGTATCGCTGCTGTTCGGGTGACGTAAAACTAACATTTACCTGCTCATGATGTTCAATCTCAGTCACCTTATGAGAACCAGCATAAGTAAAGAACCAGAGCGTGGGTTCAGAGTTAATTTCACCACTTTTTGACATCGGGTAACTATGTAA
This sequence comes from Nostoc indistinguendum CM1-VF10, assembly GCA_019359215.1. Classification (GTDB taxonomy): domain Bacteria; phylum Cyanobacteriota; class Cyanobacteriia; order Cyanobacteriales; family Nostocaceae; genus Nostoc; species Nostoc indistinguendum. Next base: position 26,604 of record JAHHHS010000080.1, read on the forward strand.
ACTGCCATCATCATCGACTGTGGTAAACATACCATAATCAATATTTTTGATTAATTCATGCAGCTTTTTAATCTGTTGATCACGGTCTGTAGAAATTGCCATTTTTTGCACTCTTTTCTCTATTTGCTTTTCCTAGCCTGGGATTTTGATTACAACCAGGTTGAATGCTGGTAAAGTTATTTTTTAGTATTAACCTTTTTTGCTTTAATTGCGTGAGTCTACAGATGGAGTTATCGTAAAATTAGCTTTTTTAGTTATATCTATAGAGATATTGGTTGAGAGTGACTGTTCTGTGCATACATAATTTTTAGGCATACAAAAGTGAGTTTTTGCTTACTTCTTTAGACGTAACTTTTATAAATTTTGAATTATATTCAAACTGCCTTTATAACTTTAGGGTGATGAATTTACAGCAATCTGAAATTGTTTGTGACAAAATAGGTAAACTAAAATTTAGCTTCTTTTTTAACCAGACTAATACTTACCAGCTAGAGCATAATCCCTGTGAAAGCCTTTTTTTAGTTAAATGTCATTTTGTTTGCGGAAAACATTGAAATAAGCAAACTGGGATTTTGTTACTCAAAGATTATGTTAAATTTGTACCCTCAGAATGAGCCTCTTCAACCTATAGTAGGAGTGTCATGTTCCATTAAGCGCCTAGTATGAAGAACTAGGAAATCAAATTGCAGTATATCTGCCTTTCAAATTATGGACTGGAAGTACAAGTGGAAAAATGGTTATCGGCCAAGCCGAGATGAAGCGGCAAAAAATCCTCATTTGTTAGATGAGAGTCAGTTCAATAACGAGCAAGACCGAAAGCTAGCTGAAGAATCTGCAAGGAAGCATTTGGGTATACCAGCACCAACCTTAGACGAAGATAAGCCAATACTACCTCATTAGCTTTGCCTAACGAAAAAGCTTAATAACACTATTTCCAATAATCTTTGCAACAAATTGGCTGTAGGGGCGTCTAGTTGTACGTCCCTAATCATGTATTTGTAGCAGGAAGTTTGTAAAACAATATAACCTTTGGGTACTTTGTGCCTAAGTACACTCCGCACCATTATCAAAGTTAGACAAAATGCAAATTTATCAACTTATCAATCGATTAAACAATAGCAAATTCGGTAAGTTACTCACTCAAACAGTAGCTTTAGGCGTAGGTGCTATTGTTCTTCTTTCAAGCACTAATGCTAATGCTGCTGAACAAGTTGTTTTAAGGTATGGTACTTTTCAGGGGCAAATATCTGTTAAAGAATTAACTCAGTTTACAGAAACTGGCAAGACTACCCCGACATTAAGAGCTTATTTACAGGCGGCGCAACAAGACCCCGCAGTAGCTCGTAAGGCATTGAAAGCTTCGATAAAAGCCGATCCTGCCTTTTTAAATAGCTTACTGTCTAGCTGGGCAGGGCCAGTTTTAGTTGACCAAATTGGTCAAGTAGTTCACCCTCCCGCAGGACAACTAGATCAGCAGGCACTGCGAACTGCTTTAAGTTCATCTATTGAACAAGATGGTGAAGTTACACTGCTTGGAGCCATTCAGAATTATCCAAATACTTCTGTTGAACTTAAAGGAGATCGTCTCATCGCTGTTTATAAACGCTTAAGCAATCTTGCAAAACTCTTATGAGGGTTATGTCATCAGATGATTGGTTTGGTGTTTCAATAGTCGTGAACTCTTAGTAATGATTAGGATTAAGTTAATACTGATGAGTCTATCTTAGGGTTCATACTCTGTTACTTAGAAATTCCCTAACCTAAATGTAGAGTTTAGTTTAAAGATAGGGAAAAGATTGCTATGACAGCCGATGTTTCTAGAGATATTAAGAAGGATGTTAATGGGTCACTGATAAGTGGTGTTCTTTTGAGTATTTTCGGGGTTGTTGCGATCGCAGCGCCTAGTCTCTCGACTTTATTTACCGAGACTTGGATTGCAGTAATTTTGATTTTCGCCGGATTTACAAAACTAGTTTATGCTACTCAAACCCGCCACCAAGGAGGTTTTATTTGGAAACTTCTCTTAAGCGGACTTTATATCGCAACAGGTATAATGCTGTTTGTTTATCCTTATACAGGTATTCTCACACTAACTTTGTTGCTTGGCAGCTTTTTGCTGGCTGAAGGTACATTCGAGTTAATTCTGGCATTCAAGTTACGTCCGCAAAATAACTGGACATGGATACTAGGTGATGGCATTATTACCCTAGTCTTAGGTGCAATGATTTGGTTCCAGTGGCCTTTCAATGCCCCCTGGCTTCTTGGCACACTAGTTGGTGTCAGCGTTATTTTCACCGGCGTTTCCCGCGTGATGCTATCGTTAAACGCGCGTTCTACCTCAAATCCTCCTGAGCAAGCTGCAAATCCTACTTAGTACATAGAAGTGGGGGAAGAGGCAGGGGGGACAAGGGGTGAGAACTTGAAACAAGTCTTTCCCCTTGTCCCCAAGTCCTCTTACCCATGCCCAAATAAACTTGAGTAGTGAAAGTTTACTAAGATATTGCAGCAGCGATCGCTCGGATATATTGCTAAATTAACTAAGGAATCAAAATCAAGGCCAGCTAGCTGCGATCAACAATGGTATCTATTCCCTTCTCGGATATTCAAAACCATTGGGCACGCTTATTTATTACAGCCTTAGCCCAACGTGGTATTGTCAGTGGATTGCCTAACGGCACTTATCGTCCCGATAAGTCACTCACTCGCGCTGAATTTGCCGCCATCATCGCGAAGGCATTCCCGACAGTTACCAAGAAACGGCAGTATATTCCCTTTGTTGATGTACCAACTGATTATTGGGCAGCCGCCGCCATTAAAAACGCTTACGAAAAAGCATTTATTAGCGGCTTTCCTGATAAAAGTTTCCGTTTTGCTAACCGAATTACAAGGGTAGAAGTTTTAGTTTCTTTAGTAGCAGGCTTAGAAATTGCCACCAAGGTAAAACCTGACCTCCTCTCAGCACTCCCACAAATTTATCAAGATTCTGTTCAGATTCCTGGGTATGGTATAAATCAGGTAGCTATTGCCACCAGAGCTGGATTGGTGGTTAGTTTTCCCAATATAAAATTACTCAGTCCCAATGTCGCAGCCACCCGTGCAGATGTGGCAGTGATTATTTATCAAGCTTTGGTGTATTTAGGTGAGGCAGAAAAAATTACCTCTAGTTACTTAGTGCAGCCGCCAACGCCTACACCAACGCCGACACCTATACCAGTACCAACGCCCACACCAACGCCAACACCAACACCGACACCAACGCCCACACCTGTCGGTAGCGTTAAGGTAAATCATAGTCGGGAATTCCGGGGGGCATGGGTAGCGTCGGTGTGGTATAGTAATTGGCCTTCCAAGGCAGGACTTTCTGTTGCCCAACAAAAAGCTGAACTCAGCGAGATTATTAGTAAATTACAAGCGCTAAACTTCAATGCCCTCATCTTCCAGGTGCGACCAGAGGGAGACGCTTTATATGAATCCCAATTAGAGCCTTGGAGTGCTTGGATTACAGGAACTCAGGGGAAAGCACCAGAACCATTTTATGATCCTTTAGCCTTTGCGATCGCAGAATGTCACAAGCGCAATATTGAACTTCATGCTTGGTTTAATCCCTACCGCGCTAGCACTTCCACCAACCCAGCTAAAACAGTCCGTCCCCACATAGCGGCTACCAATCCAGAAAGCGTTTATTTGTGGAAAACTCAACGCTGGATGGATCCAGGACTAAAAATAGTTCAAGATAGAGCTTACAACGTAATTCTTGATATAGTGAAGCGCTACGATGTTGATGGCATTCACTTAGATGATTATTTCTATCCATATCCCATCGAGGGACAGTCTTTCCCCGATGACAAAACTTATGCTGCATATAAAGCAGCTGGTGGTACACTCAGCCTTGGCGACTGGCGACGAGACAATGTTAACAAAATGGTACAGCGCCTTTGGCAGGGAATTAAAACAACCAAATCCGACGTAAAATTTGGTATCAGTCCCTTTGGGATTTATCGCCCCGGACAACCAGCTGGTATTACTGGGTTGGATGCTTACAATGTGCTGTATGCTGACGCGAAGAAATGGTTAGAAGAAGGCTGGATTGATTATATTGCCCCTCAACTTTACTGGCGTACAGACCAACCACAACAAAGTTATTCGGCGTTGCTACAGTGGTGGACACAGATAAATACAAAGCAAAGACACGTTTACGCTGGTAACAATCTGACAGAACCAAGCAACAAAAGTCGAGAGAGTGATGAGATTGAAAAGCAGGTGAAAATTAGTCGTAGCCAAGCTGGACGGTTGTCACTGGGGAATATCTTCTTTAATGTAGGTGTTTTGACACAAAATAGTCAAGGCATTGCTGATAAATTCCAAAGTCTGCTTTATAACAAACCTGCGCTAGCTCCAACTTTGTCTTGGCAAGATACAAAACCGCCCTCTCCACCTATTGAACTACAAGTTAATAACCGCAAACTAAGTTGGCAGCCTGGAGATAATCAGCCAGTTCGTTCCTGGACACTTTATCGGCAAACTGGCGATACTTGGACAATTCAGCAAATTTTGTCTGCTGGCACAACCTTCGCTACCGTCCAACAAGCGGGAACTTATGCCGTGTGTGCGGTGGATAGATTGGCGAATGAGAGTCTAGGAACTGTTATTACAGTTAGTTAAACCAAAGTGCTATCTATGAGTGCGATCGCTGCGGTGGGCAATGCGTGTGTAGGCGCAGTCCGTTGTAGTCATCGCACCTATAACTCAACCAGTTAAGACCGATTGGATAGTCAGCTTTTGCTGATTGCTAACTTATGTACAAGCCAATTCCATAGTTCATGCATATTATGTTAAAAAACCATTGAACCGTAATGGCGATCGCTAATTGCGGCCTAATCTGGAGTTGATGCTTAAGTTATAGCCTTCACAGACTGGGCAGATGTATTTATTGGCGTTGCATAATTGCGGAATGATTTAGCAACTTCCAATCGGATTGCTATATTAACGAGAACTGAATTTGCCACAATTCATGATGCCTATTGGGAAATTGAAAGTTTTCACATATATAGCCATCAAGCAAGTATGTGGTATTTATACATTCAGTTTTGAGAGACAGCCACGCAATTAAAACACACATATTTTGTTCGTTTCAAGCATTTGTTAGTTTGGAGTTAATGCGCTATCAAAATACAATTTATAATTAATATGAATTGCCAATAAACTTATTCAGTTTAAGTAGATCGGCGTTAAAAAAGCTTAAAACTGGCAGAAATCTTTGAGCCACCAGTGGCAAAGCAGTTTTGGCTAACAACAGCAGCGAACCCAGGAATTTACATCGTTCTGGCTGGAAAAGTTAGAGTGCTGGATAATGAGGAAAACTTAATCACGACCTTGAGTGCAGGGTCATCTTTTGGGGAAGCCACGCTGTTTGCACAAGAAGCTTTTCAGCCATATGCCGTTAGAGCCTCGACTAATCTCAAGCTTTGTTATCTCAAACAAGAGATATTGCTTGGATTAATGGATCGCTTTCCTGGGATTGTTGATCGCCTATTTAAACGTGCAGAACTATGGGATTTGGTGATGTTATATCGTCAAAACTCGCAACTTCTAAGCAACCCATTGGATGTACCAGGAATACTCAAAGCCTTATCCTTATTTGAGCGGCACAATCTAAGTTTACAGCAGCAAACAATTATACCAAATGATTGCAAGTTATTGCTGTTGCAAAAAGGAGAACTGCGGAATTCTGAAGGTCACACTTTAACACCAGGCAAAATTTATTCAGAGGCAAAACCTGGTGCTTGGCAAGCCACACAACCAGTAGTAGCTTACATTCTCCGAGATTCAAATTGGCAGATAGCTAAAGAGGACTGGCAGCAACTGTCAGAATTTGTTGAACTCGAAGAGAGAAAAGCTGTTGTTGAGAACCAAAAGACACCTCGCAGCAAGCCAAAACCAGAGCGAATAACTTCTTCTGGTAACGTCATTTCTTTTCCCCAGCGAGAACCATCGCCAAAACAAAAGCAAAAGAAATTTCTGCCTTACTTCCCCAGCCCTAAAGTCAAGGTAAGGCAGGTGTGGGGAAGCCTCACTAAAACCTATCCCTTCTATGCGCAACAAAGTTCCGCAGATTGTGGCGCAGCCTGCTTGGCAATGATTGGTCGCTATTGGGGTAAACAATTTAGCGTCAATCGCTTACGAGAGCAAGCTAATGTCAGTCGCAGTGGATCTTCTCTAAGAGCTTTAGCCGCAGCAGCAGAAAGCCTCGGTTTTTCAACTCGACCTGTCAAAGCTAGTCTAGATAAATTTGCAGAGCAACCTCTACCTGCGATCGCTCATTGGCAAGGGAAGCATTACATTGTTGTCTATAAAATCACCAACAAACAGGTGATTGTCGCTGAT